>NZ_JAIULG010000036.1 GCF_020169415.1 Tsukamurella sp. M9C | reverse complement strand
CCCGCACGGACTCCCGCACCGGCGGGAGTCCGTGCGGGAATCAGCGTCGGGGTGACCGGCGGCGCCGCGATCGGGTGCGGTGCCGGAACGCGAGTCGAAGCCACCGTCGGCGCGGCGGCCGCGATCGCCGGGTTCTGCTGCACGGGTGCGGTGTCCGCGTCCGCGCCGGCGTCCATCGCCCGCAGCCCGTCGCCCTCCACGTCGATGCGGGGGAGCGCCTTGTCGAGCCAGCGCGGGATCCACCACGCGCGATCGCCGAGCACCGCCATCGCCGTGGGCATGATGATCATCCGCACGAGGAAGGCGTCGAAGACGATGGCCGCCGCCATCGAGAAGCCCATCAGCTTCAGGAAGGTCATGGAGGAGAGCGTGAATCCGGCGAAGACGGAGATCATGATGATCGCGGCCGCGGTCACGACGCGGGCCCCCGACCGGTAGCCGATCCGGATCGCCTCCAGAGCCGGCGCTCCGTGATGGTGCTCCTCCCGCATCCGGCTCACCAGGAACACCTGGTAGTCCATCGCGAGCCCGAAGACGATGCCGATGAGGAAGATCGGCATGAACACCAGGATCGGGCCGCGCTCCTCGGGCGCGATCCAGCCCAACCAGCCCTCCTGGAAGACGCCGACGGTGACGCCGAAGGTGGCGGCGATGGAGAGCAGGAAGCCCAGCGACGCGATCACGGGGATGATCACCGAGCGGAAGACGATCATCAGCAACAGGATCGCCAGGCCCACGACCACGATCAGGTACAGCGGCAGCTTCGAGGTGAGCGTCTCGGAGAAGTCGGCGTTGATCGCCGCGGCGCCGCCGATGCCGATGTAGGTCGACGTGGCGCCGCCCACGGTCTCCGCGCGGTCCCGCAGCTCGTCGAGCAGGGTCGCGGTCTGCTTCGTCGACGGCCCCGACTCCGGGACGATGATGAACTGCGCCGCGTCGCCGGTCGCGTTGGGCACGGGACCGATCACGCCGTCGTGGGCGATTCCCGGCAGCGTGCGGGCCTGATCGGCGAACCGCTGCGTCGCCGCCTTCAGGTCCCCCTTGCCCTGGGTGTCGACGACGGCGACGAGCGGCGACGACTTGCCGGCGCCGAAAGCGTCGCTCTGCATCTGCACCGCCGCCTTGTCCGACGGCGCGGCGAAGTCCAGGCCGAGCTCGATCTTCCCGATGGGGATGGCCGCGAGCGCGAGGATCGCGACGGCACCCACGAGGAAGGGGAGCGGCTTGCGGGTGAGGAGGTCGCCGATGCGCTGACCCATCGGGCGGCGCTCGGTCTGCTCGGGCGTCCAGAGCAGCGGCAGCCGAGGCTTGAACACGGTCGACTTGAACATGCCCAGGAGGGCGGGGAGCACCGTCAGCGCCACAAGGACGGCGAGCGCGACGGTGACCGCGGCACCGAGGCCCATCTGGGACAGGAACGACATACCCGTGATCGACAGCCCGCACAGCGCGATGATCACCGTGGCACCGGCGAAGACCACGGCGCTGCCCGCGGTGCCGACCGCGAGGCCCGCGGCGTGCGACCGGTCCGACGTGGTCATCAACTCCTGGCGGTACCGCGAGATCACGAACAGCGAGTAGTCGATGCCCACCGCGAGCCCGATCATCATCGACAGGCCGGTCGTGGAGGTGCCGAGCGTGAGGAAGGAGGTGCCGATCGCGATGATCGACGTCGAGAGCCCGATGCCGATCAGCGCCGCCCCCAGCGGCATCAGCGCCGCGAGCAGTGCCGCGAAGGTGATGATCATGACGATCACCGCCACCACGATGCCGATCATCTCCGCCGGCGGTTCGGCCTCGGTCTCGTTGGCGGAGCCGGCGCTCTCGACCTTCAGGCCCGCGTCGGTGCCCGCCTTCTTCGCCGCCGCCACGGCCTCGATCGACTCCTCCGAGACCTCCTTGACGTCGCCGAAGGAGAAGTGGATCTGCGCGGTCCGGCCGTCGCTGCTGAGGTTCTCGGCGGCGGCCGCCCCCACGGTGGGGTTGATGACGGCGGCCTTGTCGGCGGCGGTGAGTTGCGGCACCTGGCGCAGCTTGTCGACCACGGCGTTCACGGCCGTGGCGTTGCCGCCCTGGTCCAGCCGCTGCCCGTTGGTCGACTGCAGCACGACAGTGGCGGTGGGCGCCTGCGTCTTCGCGGTCTCGGGGAACTTCTCCTGCAACACGTTCTGCGCCTCGACGGCGCGGCTGCCGGGGAGGTTGAAGTCGTCCTTGAAGGGCTTGGACAGCGACGATCCCGCGGCTCCGATCGCGAGGAAGGCGACAATCCAGAGCACGAGGACGAGCCACCATTTCCGGTAGCAGAACCGTCCGACCTTGTAGAGGAATGATGCCATGCCATCCAGTGTGGCCACCGGGAGCGACGCACGGTAGGCCTCGAAAGCCCTTGTGGACGACCGATGTCCACTTCGTAGACGATGGTCGGACCGGGGCGCCGGCGACCCCCTACGAAAGTCGTACGGGTGGCACCGTCGGCCTAACGGGGCGTGAGACCGGCGTCGTGCGCGAGGATCGCGAGCTGCACCCGGTTGGCCACGTCGAGCTTGTCCAGCAGCCGCGAGACGTGGGTCTTCACCGTGGCCTCGCTCATGAACAGCTCCCGGCCGATCTGGGCATTGGATCCGCCCCCGGCGATGCCGAGGAAGACCTCGTGCTCGCGGTCCGTGAGCACCGCGACCCGGGCGAGCGCGACGCGGCGGCGGTCCTCGCGCGGATCGTCGGCGAAGCGGGCGATGAGCTTGCGGGTCACGCTGGGGGAGAGCATCGCCTCGCCCGAGGCGACCACGCGGACGCCGTCGAGCAGCTGGCGCGGCGGGGTGTCCTTGAGCATGAAGCCGGCGGCGCCCGCCTGCAGGGCGCGCAGCACGTAGTCGTCGAGGTCGAACGTGGTGAGCACGATGACCTGCGGCGGTTCGGGCTCCGCGCGCACCAGCGCGGTGGCGGCGAGACCGTCGACGGACGGCATGCGGATGTCCATGAGCACCACGTCGGGACGGCATTCGCGGACCAGGTCCACGGCCTCGGCGCCGTCGCCGCCCTCGCCGACGATCGTCAGGTCCTCGGCGGATTCGATGATCATGCGCAGGCCGGACCGCACCAGCGGGTCGTCGTCGATGATGACGATGCGGGTCACGGGTCCTCCTGGGGTCGTGACCATCCTGCCACGGCCCCCGGCGGGTCAGGCCCGCTCGACGGGGACGGGCAGCTCGGCGTAGACGCGCCACCCGCCGGCAGCGGTGGCGGCGGAGGTGATCTCGCCGCCGGCGAGCTGCACCCGCTCGGCCAGGCCGATCAGGCCGGAGCCCGAGCCGGGCAGGGGAGACGCGGGAGAGTGCGGGCGGTCGTTGACCACCTCGATGGAGAGCCGATGCGCGTGCAGCCGCACCGCGACCCGGACGGCCGCCGGGCCGGCGTGCTTGCGCACGTTCGTCAGGCTCTCCTGGACGATGCGGTAGGCGGTGCGGCCCAGGGCCTCCGGCACGGCGTGCGGCGCCGCGGAGGCCTCGTCGATCAGCAGCTCGACGGTGGCGCCGCCCACCCGGGACTCCTCGACCAGGCGGGCGAGGTCGGCGAGATCCGGCTGCGGCGCGAGCGGCTCGGCGTCGGACCCGCGCAGCACGCCGAGCACGCCCCGCAGGTCCTCGAGGGTCTCGTGCGCCGTGGTGCGGATCTCCGCCGCCGCCCGTTCGACGGTGCCGGACGCCGCGCCGGCGTTGACCTCGAGCGCGCCGGCCTGCAGCGCGATGAGCGAGACCCGGTGCGCCAGGACGTCGTGCATCTCCCGCGCGATGCGGGAGCGCTCGGCGGTGCGGGCCTGGACGGCGCGCAGCTCGCGTTCGGCCTCGGCTCGCACGGCGCGCTCGCGCAGCGACTCGATGAGGTCCCGGCGCGCGCCGACGTACGAGCCCCAGAGCGCGAAGGCCGCGGCGAGCGCCACGCTGGTGAGGGTGTCGCCGAGCTGCCACGGAACGCTCGACCACGGGCGTGGCACGGCGAGGCAGGCGGCGACGAAGGCGGTCGCGATCACCAGGACGCGGTCGCGCCGCCGCACGGCGAGGGTGAACAGGCCGAGGAGGGCCACGCCGGGGAATCCGACGGCCGCGGTGAGGATCCCGCCGATCACGGTGACTTCGAGCGGCCACCTGCGACGCCACCACAGGAGCGGCGAACCGGCGAGGCCGACCACGAGCGCGAGATTGCCGTAGGCGGTGGACCCGCCGCGCCACTCCACCGCTGCGGTGGCGACCGCGAGGAGGACCGAGAGCACGACGCATGCGCCGTCGCGGAGGCGCGGGGCGGTCCACCACCGCTGCCACCGCGGCCCGTCGACGCTCGAATCCATGCGTCCACGGTACTGGCGAGGCGCAGCGGCGGGGAGCCGCCGAAGGTCGCGGCGCGGGCCCGCGCGACTACGACTTTCGTCGCGGTCGGGTCGCGCACGCGAACGGGGCGCCGCCGCGGTCCACCGCGCCGACGCCCCGTCGTACCTCCCCTGGCTTACTTGAGCTGCGAGCTCGTGAGGTCCAGGTGACGGCGCGCGATGATCAGCTGCTGGATCTGCTGCGTGCCCTCGAAGATGTCGAGGATCTTCGAGTCGCGTGCCCACTTCTCGAGCAGCGTGCGCTCCGAGTAACCCAGCGCACCGGCCAGTTCCACGGCCTTGAGCGTGACGTCCGAGCCCACCCGGCCCGCCTTGGCCTTCGCCATCGACGCGTTCATCGAGTTCGGGAGCTTGTTGTCGGCCATCCAGCCCGACTTCAGCGTCAGCTGGTAGGCGGCTTCCCAGTCGGACTCGAGGCGGATGAACTCTGCCGCGGCGTGCGGCAGGGTGTTCACCGGCGCGTCGTAGTCGATGACGATGCCCGCGTTCTCGAGGACGGTGCGCAGCTCCTCCAGCGACGCCCGTGCGACGCCGATGGCCATGGCGGCCACCAGCGGACGGGTGTTGTCGAAGGTCTGCATGACCCCGGCGAAGCCCTTCTCGACGTTCACCTCGGGGCTGCCGAGGATGTTCTCGAAGGGGATGCGGCAGTCCTCGAAGCGGATCTCCGCGGTGTCCGAGGCGCGGATGCCGAGCTTGTGCTCGAGCCGGGCAACGGTGACGCCCGGGTGCTCGCGGGGCACCACGAAGGACTTGATCGCGGCGCGGCCGGCGCTCTTGTCCACGGTCGCCCACACCACGATGTGGTCGGCGCGCGAGCCCGAGGTCACGAAGATCTTGGTGCCGTTGAGGACCCACTCGTCGCCGTCGCGGGTCGCTGTCGCGGTGACGGCGGCCGAGTCCGAGCCGAACGACGGCTCGGTGATCGCCATGGACGCCCACACCTTGCCGAAGCGCTCGAGCTGCTCGTCGGTCGCGACGGCGGCGATCGCGGCGTTACCGAGGCCCTGGTAGGGGAAGGCGAGCATGAGGCCCGCGTCGCCCCAGCACATCTCGATCGCGTTGATGATCGACTCCATGGTGCCGCCGTTGCGGCTGCCCGCGGTGACATCGGCCGGCTTGGGCTTGGGCTTCTCCTCGCCCTCGCCCTTCTTGCGGTCGCCCGTGGCGGCCGACGGGGCCTGGCCCGCGTCCGCGAGCCCGTCGTAGAGGGCCGCGATGGTGTCGAGTTCCTTGGGGTACTCGTGCTCGGCGAGGTCGTACTTGCGCGAGATGGGGCGGAAGATCTCGGCCGCACCCTGGTGCGACATCTCGGCCGACGCCTTCAGCTTCTTGGGGAGTTCCAGATTGATTGCCATGAGGGTTCTTTCTTCTGCTCTGAAGTCGAAGGGGCCTAGAGGACGACGACGCCCTCGGCGATGCCGACGGCGCGCAGGTCGCGGTACCAGCGCTCCACGGGGTGCTCCTTCGTGAAGCCGTGCCCGCCGAGCAGCTGGACGCCGTCCAGGCCGATCCGCATGCCCTTGTCGGTGGCGAACTTCCGCGCGAGCGCGGCCTCGCGGCCGAAGGACAGGCCCTGGTCGGCGCGCGCGGCGCCGCGCCATACGAGCAGCTCCAGGCCCTCGACCTCGGTCGCCATGTCGGCCACGGCGAAGGCCACCGCCTGCCGGTGCGCGATCGGCTCGCCGAAGGCCTCGCGCTCCTTGACGTACGGGGTGACGTAGTCGAGCACGGCGCGCGACGTGCCGAGCGCGAGCGCCGACCAGCCGAGGCGGGCCAGGCGCACCACGTCGGTGTAGTTCTGGGTAGCGGTGTCGAGGTCGACCTCGCCCAGCAGCGCGGTCGCGGGAACCTTGACGTTGTTGAGGTTCAGGCGGCCGAGCGCGGCGGCGCGCAGGCCCATGCTGGGGTCGCCCTCGACGATCACGCCGTCGGTGCCGGACTCGACGATGAACAGGGCGGGCTTGCCGTCCAGCTCGGCGCCGACCACGAACAGTTCGGCCGAACCGGCCTGTGGCACCATCGACTTCACGCCGCTCAGGACGTAGCCGCCCGTGGTGCGCGTGGCCTTGGTGGACAGCGCGAACGGGTTGAACAGCGCGCCGGGCTCGGCGATCACCACGGAGGACTGCGGCACGGACTCGCCGGCGTACTCCTTGAGGTAGGTCTGCTGCTGGCCGTCGGAGCCGAACTGCGACAGCGTCACCGCGACGCCGCTGGGGGCGAGGATCGGCAGCGCGAGGCCCATGTCGCCGTGGGCGAGGGCCGCGGCGACGAGGGCGTTGGTCACCGCGCCGCGGTCGCTGCCGGCACCGTCGAGCTCCTCGGGCACGTTGATCATGGTGATGCCGAGCTCGGTCGCGCGCTCGAGCAGCGACGCCGGGGCCGCGGTCGCCGCGTCGGCGTCGAAGGCCGCCGGACGGACGATCTCGGCTGCGAAGTCCCGCACCGTGTCGACGATCATCTGCTGCTCGTCGTCCGGGGTGAGGTCGTAGTTCGACTTCGTGCTCGAGCTCAGCCGCTTCGGCTTACCGGTGCCGGCGACCACCTTGAAGGTCCGGTTCGCGGCGCCGAGCGCCTTGAATCCGTGCTTGGTGCCCTCGTAGGCGACGCGGTTCACCACGTCCTGCAGGCCGCGGTTCTGGACGAAGGGCGTCTGCACCACGGCCATCAGGGCGCGGATCAGCTGGCCCGTGGGGTTCCGCCGGATCGGGTTCTTCCCGATGGCGCTGGTGTCCCGGGGATCGGTTGACGTGCTCATCTCCACCATCTCGTCGTCGTGGCGGCGCTGGTCGCGGGGGTGATCCCGGCGTCCTGGCCGCCAACTTACTCATCAGTCAGATGAGACCTTACTCCTCGGTAAGTTAAGTGCCAAGAGATGGGACGAAAACCGTGTCGGCGTGTCAGGGAGTGAGACGTGCCAGCACCTGGGGGTGCAGCGCCGGGTTCGCGGCCACGGCCGAGCCCGCGTGCGGGCCCGGCGTCCCGTCGGTGCCGGTGAACACGCCCCCGGCCTCGCGCACCACGATCTCGACAGCGGCCAGATCCCACAGGGACACTTCGGGTTCCACCGCGATGTCCACCGCGCCCTCCGCGACCAGGCAGTAGCTCCAGAAGTCGCCGTAGCCGCGCAGGCGCCACGCGTCGGCGGCCAGCGCCAGGAAGCGCTCGCGCGATCCGGCGTCGGGGAAGTACGACAGGTCGGAGAAGGAGATCGACGAGTCCGCGATCTCCTGCACGCCCGAGACCGCGATCCGGCGCGGCTCGGCACCGTCGAAGGAGACGAACGAGCCGACGCCCGCGCCGGCGAACCAGCGGCGCTTGAGCGCGGGGGCCGAGACCACGCCCACCACGGGCACGCCGTCCTCGAGGAGCGCGATCAGCGTGCACCAGACCGGCACCGCGCGGACGTAGTTCTTCGTGCCGTCGATGGGATCGATCACCCACTGCCGGCCCTCGAAGACGGCCTCGCCCCCGAACTCCTCGCCGAGCACCGCGTCGCCGGGGCGTTCCGCGGCGAGCCGCTCGCGGATGAGCGTCTCGGTGGCGAGGTCGGCGTCGGAGACGGGCGTGAGGTCGGGCTTGGCGTCGACCTTCAGGTCCAGCGCGCCGAACCGCGCCATGGTCAGCTCGTCGGCCGCGTCCGCGAGGGCGAGGGCCAGGGCGAGGTCGGGGTTCACGGGGTTCGACGGTGCGCTCGACATGCGAGAACGGTAGCCGAGGCCGGTCACGGGCGCGGGGCGGTCCCCGTCGGTAATCTGGACATATGGAATGGATCTGGGTGCTCATGCTCGCCGCGATGCTGGGCGCGCTCGTCGTCATGTGGCAGCGCTCCAAGCGGGGCACGCTCGGGACCGCGCCGGCGGGCCCGGGCATGGAGGACGGGATGCTCACGCTCAGCGGCGTGAGCCCGCGCCCGGTCGAACCCGATCAGAAGGGGCAGGCCTTCGTCACGGTCTCCGGCACCGTCGAGGGCCCGACCACCCCGCCGACGCACGTCTACCGGCGGCTGATCGTGGACTTCACTGAGCGCTGGCCGGAGGTCGGGGACCGTCTGCCCGTCTACTACAAGGTGGGCAAGGTCGACAGCTCCTGGCAGCTCGGCTCGCTGCAGCCGCCCGCCATCTGATCGCAGGGCCTAGGTGGTGAGGAGCCGCCACAGCCCGATGGTGCCGACCACCACGATGATCGTGCGTAGCGCGGTGGGGGAGAGGCCTCGGCCGAAGCGCGCGCCGAGCGCTCCGCCGATCAGGGAACCCACCGCGATGACCCCGGCCACAGGCCAGGCGATCCGGTCGAAGGCGAACACCAGGTAGAACACCGCCGCGACCACGTTGACCAGCAGGGAGAGCAGGTTCTTCGCCGCGTTGATGCGCTGCAGGTCGTCGTGCACCAGGACGCCCATCGCGGCGACCAGCAGGATGCCCTGCGCGGCGGTGAAGTAGCCGCCGTAGATGCCGATCGCGAACGTGGCGGCGACGAGCGCGGCGAGCCGGCCCGTCGAGGGCGGTGTGTCGGCATCGTCGTGCGGGGCGGTCCACCGCTGGATGCGGGGCTGCAGGACCACGAGCGCCAGCGCCAGGACCAGGAGGATCGGGACGATCGTCTCGAACACCGTCTCCGGCAGGTGCAGCAGGAGGAACGCGCCGACCACCGCCCCCGCCACCGACGCCGGCATCTGCCAGCGCAGCCGGTCGAACTGCCCGGAGAGCTCGCGGCGGTACCCCCAGGTGCCGGAGATCCCGCCCGCGACGAGGCCGATCGCGTTGCTGATCGTCGCGGTGACCGGCGGGACGCCGAAGGCGACGAGCGTGGGGAAGGTGATGAGGGTGCCGCTGCCGACGAGGGAGTTGATGAAACCGGCCCCGACACCGGCCGCGAGGACGATCAGCAGCTCCCATCCGTCCATGACGCGACCATAGTGCGCCGTCGGCCTCGGCCATCGCGGCGGCCCAGTATCCTGGGTGACTGTGCATCCTGACGTAGCCGCAGACATCGACAGCCTCGACACCACCCTGCAGACGGTGGAGAAGGTGATCGACCTCGACGAGCTGCGCCGGCGCGTCGACGAGCTGGAACACAAGGCGTCCGACCCCGAGCTGTGGAACGACCAGGCCAACGCCCAGCAGGTCACGAGCGAGCTGTCCTACGCCCAGGCGGAGCTGCGCCGCGTCACCGACCTGCGGCAGCGGCTCGACGACCTGCCCGTGCTCTACGAGCTGGCCGACGCGGAGGAGGGCGACGACAAGGCGGCGGCGCTCGAGGACGCCGACGGCGACCGCGCCCAGCTGCGCACCGAGATCGAGGCCATGGAGGTCAAGACCATGCTCTCGGGCGAGTACGACGCCCGCGACGCGCTGGTCAACATCCGCGCCGGCGCCGGCGGCGTCGACGCCGCGGACTGGGCCGAGATGCTCATGCGCATGTACATCCGCTGGGCCGAGAAGCACGGCTACGGCGTCGAGGTCTACGACACCAGCTACGCCGAGGAGGCGGGCCTGAAGTCCGCCACCTTCGCGGTCAAGACGGACTACGCCTACGGCACCCTCTCGGTCGAGATGGGCACCCACCGCCTCGTGCGGATCAGCCCCTTCGACAACCAGGGCCGCCGCCAGACCTCCTTCGCCGAGGTCGAGGTGCTGCCGGTGGTGGAGACCACCGACCACATCGACGTCGACGAGAACGAGGTGCGCGTCGACGTGTACCGCTCGTCGGGCCCGGGCGGCCAGTCGGTCAACACCACCGACTCCGCGGTGCGGCTCACGCACATCCCCACCGGCATCGTCGTCACCTGCCAGAACGAGAAGAGCCAGCTGCAGAACAAGGTCTCGGCCATGAAGGTCCTGCAGGCCAAGCTGCTCGAGCGCAAGCGGCAGGAGGAGCGCGCGCAGATGGACGCGCTCAAGACGAACGAGGGCGCCTCCTGGGGCAACCAGATGCGCTCCTACGTGCTGCACCCGTACCAGATGGTGAAGGACCTGCGCACCGAGTACGAGGTGAACAACCCGTCGGCCGTGCTCGACGGCGATCTGGACGGCTTCATCGAGGCGGGTATCCGCTGGCGGATGCGCGGCGATGACGAGTAGCGCGCTGCTCGCGAACTCGATCCTCCCCGACGTCACGGGGTGGCGCCTCCTCATGTTCGAGCGGGTCCTGCCGATCATGCTGTGGATCATCGCCGCGGTCCTGGCGAACCGGTTCGTGAACTGGTTCTCGGCGCGGGTCACCATGCGGATCGACGCCCAGTTCAAGAACAGCGACTCGCTGGTGCGCTCGGAGTCCGCGAAGCACCAGCACGCGCTCATCCAGGTGATCAGCTGGGTCGCGATCGCCGCGATCTACCTGTTCGCCGCCTATCAGATCGTCAAGGCGCTCGGCGTGCCGATCAACGCCCTCGTCGCGCCGGCCACCGTCATCGGCGCGGCCCTCGGTTTCGGCGCCCAGCGGGTGGTGCAGGACCTGCTGGCCGGCTTCTTCCTCATCACCGAGCGGCAGTACGGCTTCGGTGATGTGGTGAACCTCTCGCTGACCGGCGGCTCGGAGGCCGAGGGCACCGTCTCCGACGTCACGCTGCGGGTCACCAAGCTCCGCAACACCGACGGCGAGGTCATCACCGTGCCGAACGGGCAGATCGTCAAGGCCACCAACCTGTCGAAGGACTGGGCGCGCGCCGTGGTCGACATCCCGTTGCCGAAGACCGTCGACATGGGGAAGGTCAACACGCTGCTGCACCGCGTCGGCGAGCGGGCCTATCACGACCCGAAGATGTCGACGCTGCTGCTCGACGAGCCCACCCTCATGGGCATCGAGTCGATCGACCTCGACCGGGTGAACCTGCGGATGGTCGCCCGCACCCTGCCCGGCAAGCAGTTCGAGGTGGGTCGCAACCTGCGCGAGCGCATCGTCCGCAGCCTGGCGACGGCCGGCATCGACGTCGCGCCCGTCACCGACACCGTCGAGGACGAGGAGGAGGTGACGCCGCAGTGAGCGACATCTCGAAGGGGTCGCCGGACGAGCCCGAGAACGACGCCGACGCCACGACGGAGATCCGCGCCCAGGCCGCGCCGCCCGAGCCGCCTCCCGCGCCGTCCGAGCCCACCCGGGCGCTCCCGGCCGCGTGGGAGCGCATCCCGAAGACGATCCCGCACACCCGCGCGCGCACCAGCACCGTCGTCCTGGGGCTGCTGTTCCTGGGGCTGATGTGGTGGTACCTCGACCTGTACGCGCAGTTCGTCCCCGAGGAGCAGCGCCGCACCGGGCAGACGCCGGTCGCCACCACGACGGCGCCCGCGCAGGAGGAGCCCACGTACGACGCGCCGGTCACGACCACGCCCCCGCGGGCACCGTCGAGCGCGGTCCCGTCGAGCGGTGGGCCGGGGGAGTCCGGCGCACCGTCGTCGACGGTGCCGGGCCGCTCGGGTGAGCCGGGGACCGCCACCACCACGGGAGGCGCGACGACCACCTCCGCGCCGGGCGGGATCGTGCTGCCGGGCGGGGTCACGCTGCCGGGGATTCCGGGCGCGACGACCGAGCCGCCCACCACCGGCGGCGCACCGACGACGGTGGTTCCGCCGGGCTAGTGCGCGGCGTCAGTAGACTGGGCGCTCGTGATCACGCTCCAGAACGTCACGATGATGTACAAGGCGTCGGCCCGGCCGGCGCTCCACGACCTGTCGCTCGAGATCGGCAAGGGTGAGTTCGCCTTCCTGATCGGGCCCTCGGGTTCCGGGAAGTCGACGTTCTTCCGGCTCCTGCTCAAGGAGGACAAGCCGACGAGCGGCGACGTCTACGTGGGCGATTACCACGTGAACAAGCTCTCCGGGCGCCGCGTGCCGCAGCTGCGGCAGTCGCTGGGGTGCGTCTTCCAGGACTTCCGCCTGCTCCAGCAGAAGACGGTGGCCGAGAACGTGGCCTTCGCCCTCGAGGTCATCGGCAAGCCGCGCAACGTCATCGACCGGACGGTCCCGCAGGTGCTCGACTACGTGGGCCTCGGCGGCAAGGCGAACCGCATGCCCAGCGAGCTGTCGGGCGGCGAGAAGCAGCGCGTGGCCATCGCCCGCGCCATCGCCAACCGGCCGCTGCTGCTGCTCGCCGACGAGCCGACCGGCAACCTCGACCCCGACACCTCCGCGGAGATCGTGGACGTGCTCGACCGGATCAACCGGGCCGGGACCACCGTGGTCATGGCCACGCACGACCGCCACATCGTGGACTCGATGCGCCGCCGCGTCATCGAGTTCCGCATGGGCGAGATGGTGCGCGACGACGCCACCGGCGTGTACGGGCTGGGCCGCTGACGGCGCCCGCCGCCCCCCGCCGACGACGACGAACCGAAGGACTGAATTTCCAGTGCGAGCCAGTTTCATCACCAGCGAGGTCTTCACGGGCCTCCGCCGGAACGTGAGCATGACGATCGCCATGATCCTCACCACCGCGATCTCGCTCGGCCTGTTCGGCGGCGGCCTGCTCGTGGTGCGGATGGCGGACAAGAGCCAGGACATTTTCCTGCAGCGCGTCGAGATCCAGGTGTTCGTCGACGACAAGGTCGCCGCCGACGATCCCGACTGCCAGAAGGCCGTGTGCCAGGCGATCGAGTCGAAGATCAAGGCGCAGCCGGGCGTCGACTCGATCGACTACATCTCGCAGGACAAGGCGCTCGAGACCGCGAAGACCAAGACCTTCGCCGACCAGCCCGAGCTCGCCGAGCTGGTGCGGCCCGGCGTGTTGCCCGCGTCCTTCAAGGTGCGCGTGGGCGACGAGACGAAGTTCTCCGCGGTGATCGACGCGGTGAAGGGGCAGCCCGGCGTGGCCGGGGTCCAGGACCAGCGCGAGCTGGTGGAGCGCGTCTTCTCCGTGCTCAACGGCGCGCGGAACGCCGCCTTCTTCGTCGCCCTGATCCAGGCCGTCGCCGCGGTGCTGCTGATCGCGAACATGGTGCAGGTGGCCGCGTACACGCGGCGCACCGAGGTCTCGATCATGCGCCTGGTGGGTGCCTCCCGCTGGTACACCCAGCTGCCCTTCCTGCTGGAGGCGGTGATCGGCGCCGTCATCGGCGCGGTCCTCGCGATCGCCGGCCTGTTCGCGGGCAAGGCCCTGTTCTTCGACCGGGCCCTGCGCGAGATGTACGGCGTGAACATCCTGGCGCGGATCACGAACACCGACGTGCTGCTGGTCTCCCCGTGGCTGCTCCTCGTGGGCGCCGGCTTCGCCGCCATCACCGCGTACGTCACGCTGCGCTTCTACGTCCGGGAGTAGCCCCGCCGATAAGTCGCTTTCCGCGCACCGTCGCATCCCCGTACGATGGAGTGGTTGTCCAGCGTGACCGGCACCCGGTTACGGCGTACGGAAGGGATGGGGACGATGGCGAAGGAGAAGGGGCGCTCGGTGATCGCGAGCAACCGCAAGGCGCGCCACAACTACGCCATCCTCGACACCTTCGAGGCCGGCGTGGTGCTCGTGGGCACCGAGGTCAAGGCGCTCCGCGAGGGCAAGGCCTCGCTCGTGGACGCGTACGCCACGATCGACGACGGCGAGGTCTGGCTGCGCGGTCTGCACATCCCCGAGTACGGCAACGGCTCGTGGACCAACCACACGCCGCGCCGCACGCGGAAGCTGCTCATGCACCGGCGTGAGATCGACTCGCTGACCGGCAAGATCCGCGAGGGCAACCAGACCCTGGTGCCGCTGTCGATGTACTTCAACGAGGGCCGGGTCAAGGTCGAGCTGGCGCTCGCCAAGGGCAAGCAGGACTACGACAAGCGGCAGGACATCGCCCGCCGCACCGCCGAGCGCGAGCTCGTCAAGGAGCTCGGCCGGCGCGTCAAGGGCATGCGCGGCTGATTTCATTCCGACGGTGCCCGGCGTGGCACGTTGAGTTCCGGTCTTGGCGGGCGTTCACTTGAGATACGAGTTACTGATGTGACTCGTGGGACTCAAGTGAGGAGCGGATCCATGAGTGTCGAGAACAAGGCCAAGGTCGTTTCGCTGGCGCATCGCATCGGAGCGGTGCTGCTCACCGTGCTGATGAACATGAACGCCTCCGCCGCCGGCGTGCGGCTGCGCACCGTCTGATATTCGCTGGACAGTCGCCGATGCCGGTGCGGTAGTATGGAACTTCCACTCCGCAAGGGGTGGGCTTCCGCAGAGCGGACGATGAGGGGCCGATCGGTTTCGACTTCGTTTGTTGACGCGGGGGAAGCGTGCCGGTGCAGGCTGGAGACCACCGTAAGCGTCGCAGCAACCCTATAAGCGCCGATTCCAATCAGCGCGACTTCGCTCTCGCTGCCTAAGCAGCCAGGCGAGTCTGTCAGTCCGGGTTCGCCCTCGGCCCGGGTACTGGCATCAGCTAGAGGGATTCACCCCGCGGTGCGGTCGCGGTATCGCGGGGGACATCAAACAGCGACTGGGATCGTCATCCCGGCTCGTCCGTGAGACCGGGAGATCCGAGTAGAGACAGAGCGGACTGCGCACGGAGAAGCCCCGTAGAAATGACGGAGGACCCGGGTTCAATTCCCGGCGGCTCCACAGCGAAGCGCCCCCGGCCATCGGCCGGGGGCGCTTTCGTGTCCGCTGCTACTTCTTCACCTCGCAGGCGATCCCGTCGCCGTCGCGGTCGAGGTGGCTCGCGTACCCGGGATCGCCCTTGAGCAGTGGGGCCTTGCCGGCCTTGCGTACCTCGGTGCAGTTCTTGTAGTACGGGTCGGCGTGCGACACGGCGGCGGGGGCGGCGAGGGCCGCGATCGAGAACGCGGCGACGACGACGCGGGTGAAGGTGGGGGACATGGGTACTCCTGCAGACCGGGGGAAGCGACGACCGCGGGACGGTCCCTCTCCCGCGGTTCTTACGGTGTACGCCTTTGCGGCGGCAAGCTGATTGCCGGATATGGGTAATTAGCCGGGAAAGTGACCGCATCGCACGATTCGGCGGCGATGGTGGAGTGTCCGGGCCGGACGACTGTGAGTGAAACAAGTTCTAGAAACGTCTCTCAGTACGACGTGGGTTGGGCTATCGTCCGTGAGCATGAACCTGCGTTCCGTATGGCGACGGGCGGCCGTCGCTGCGGCCGGCATCGCGCTCCTGGTGGCGGCACCGTCGACCGCGGCTCCGCTGCCCGAGAACTTCAACTTCTTCGGCGGCATACCGTCGGAACTGACGAACGCGAACGGTTCGCTGCCGGGGACGAACGACTACTCCTGCAGGCCCACAGTCCGCCACCCCAACCCCGTCGTGCTGGTGCACGGCACCGGCGGCGGCTCGCAGACGAACTGGGGCGCCTACGCGCCGCTCCTCAAGAACAACGGCTACTGCGTCTTCTCCTTCACCTACGGCGCGCTGCCCGGTGCGCCGTGGCCGGTGAATCAGATCGGCGGGACCCGCCCGCTCGCGACCAGCGCGCAGCAGCTCAAGCAGACGGTGGAACGCGTTCTCGTATCGACCGGCGCGAAGAAGGTCGATCTCATCGGCCACTCGCAGGGCACGCTCATGCCGTCGTACTTCGTGAAGTACCTGGGCGGCGCCGACAAGGTGGGCAAGTACGTCTCGCTCGCGCCGCTCTGGCGCGGCACCGGTGGCGACCTCGGGCGCGCGGCCTCGGTCTTCGTGCGCGGCCTGAACATCCGCGATCCGTACTTCCCGGTTTTCGAGTCGATCGGCGACATGCTGCCGGGATCGCGCTTCCTCGACAAGATCTGGGCCGACGGTACGCCCTATGCGCGCGGCGTCGAGTACACGAACATCTCCACCCGCTTCGACGAGCTGGTGCTGCCGTACACGAGCGGCCAGCTCGACGGCCCGCCCGGAATCAAGGTCACCAACATCGTCGTGCAGGACACCTGCGGCCAGGACTTCTCCGACCATCTGGCCATCGCGGGTTCCCGGCGCGCGGCGTATTTCGCGCTCAACGCCCTCGATCCGCAGCATCCGCGGCCGGTGCCCTGTTACGTGGTGCCGCCGTTCACGGGGTCCTGACCCGCTAGCCTCCGCTGGCGGCCCGGCCCGCCGGGTACAGGGTGTTCGCCGCCTGGATCGAGCCGGCGGCCTCGTCGGCGCGCACGCCCTCGCACCGTCCGGCGACCGCGGCCTGGACCTGCGCGATCACGCGCGGGTTCACGGGCTCGACGGTGTGGTCGAATCCGCCGTTCCCGGTGGCCGACGGGACGGGCGTCATCCGGCACTGCGGTCCGGTGATGCGGCCGTCGGCCCACTCCTTGGCGCTCCGGATCGAGAAGTACTGCGTGGGTCCGACGGCCCCGACGCCGCTGTTCAGCGTGGCGAGGAAGCTCGAACCGGGGCACACCTCGCGGGCGGTGCCGGACTGCGAGCAGGCGGCGGGACTGCCGTACTGCGCGGTGCCGATCGCGACGTAGTGGGTCACCTTCGGGGCTCCGCCCAGCGCCTTGAGGTAGTAGCGGGCGCTGAGGCCGCCCACGCTGTGACCGACCAGGGAGACGGGGCCGCCGCCGGCCTTCGCCCGGTCGACGGCCGCGCCGATCGCGGCGGCGTCGGAGCGCAGGTCGAGGCCCCGCAGGTTCAGCACCTCGACCCGCGACCCGGACCGCTCGAGGGCGGCCTTCATCGGCTGGTAGGGCAGCGAGCCGATGTACTGGCCGGGAACGATGACGACGGTGCCCTGCGCGGGCGCGGCGGCAGCGGGTGCCGCGAGGGCGCCGGTCGCGGCGACGGCCGCAGCCAGGGCGAGGAGGGAGCGTCCTGCATTCATGCAGGGGAGCCTAACCTAAACAACCAGGGTTGAGAAGGATCGTGTCGCGGCTCACTCCGAGCGGTACGCCTCCCCGTGAGGCTCGTCGCAGTGGTCCTCGGCGCCGTCGTGATCGACCTGCAGCGTCGCGTGCTCGATGTCGTACTCGTCGTGCAGCATGCCGCTGATCTTCGAGCGGACGGCGTGGCAGTCCGACGCCGCGTCGACGAGGACGTGCGCGGAGAGTGCAGGCTGCCCCGAGGTGATCTCCCAGATGTGCAGGTCGTGCACCTCGGTCACGGACGGGACGGCCGCGACGTCGCGCCCGACCTCGGCGGGGTCGATGCCCTCGGGCGCGGCCTCGAGGAAGATCCGCCCCGACGCCTTGACCAGCCCCCAGCCGGCCTTGAGCATGAGCGCCGCAACGACCAGGGCGGCGATCGCGTCCGCCTGGCCCCACCCCGTGGCCCAGATGATCGCGCCCGCGATGGCGGTGGTGATGAAGGCGTACAGGTCGTTGAGGATGTGCTGGTAGGCGCCCTCGACGTTGAGGCTGGTGCGGTTGGCGCGCCGGATGCACCAAGTGGCGGCGAGGTTCACGGCGCAGCCGGCGAGGGCGGTGAAGAAGACCAGCCGGCCGTCGACGTCGGGCGGCGTGATCAGCCGCGAGATCCCCTCGTAGACGAAGAACGCCGCGAGGAGCAGGAGGGTGATCCCGTTGGCCTGCGCCGACAGGATCTCCACCCGCTTGAGGCCCCAGGTGTATCCGCCCTTCGCCGGCTTCGCGGCGATCTTGATCGCGACCAGCGCGAGCACGATCGCCGCGGCGTCGGTCAGCATGTGCGCGGCATCGGTGATCAGCGCGAGCGAGCTCGCGATGATGCCGATCGTCACCTCGATCGCCATGAAGCCGACGATGAGCGCCAGGGCCAGGCTCAGCCAGCGCTTGTCGGCGTCCGCCGACACCCCGTGGTCGTGTCCCGCGTGTCCGCTCATCTCAGCTCCGCCCCTCGTCCGATGAGATCACCGGACGAACATACATGGCTGTATGCGCATGTATCAATGGGCGGAGCGCGGCGACGATCAGTCGAGCACGGCGAGCGCGTCGATCTCCACGAGCATGACCTCGTGCGGGAGGTCGACGAAGACCGTCGTGCGGCAGGGGAGCGCGGCGCCCTCGGGCACGTTCTCGGCGATGAACGCACCGTAGACCTCGTTCATCGGGGCGAAGTCGTCGCGCGTGGTGAGGTAGACGCGGAACATGAGCACGTCGGCCACCGAGGCGCCGCCGGCCTCGAGGATCGCCTTGACGTTCTCCAGGGTGCGCCGGGTCTGCTCCTTGACGTCGCCCTCGGCGATGTACTGGTTCGTCGCCGGGTCCATCGGGCCCTGGCCCGAGACCTGCAGCATGTTGCCGCGGCGCACGCCCTGGGAGAAGAAGTGGGCGGGAGCGGGCGCGTCGGTGGTGGAGACGGCGGTCGCGGTCATGGTGGTGATTCCTTTGCTCTCGTGAGTGTTTCGGTGTTCCCCGGGGTGTCCGGGAGGTTCAGCGCGGGCGGTACCCGCAGTCGCGGGAGATGGCGGCGCACGTCGCGCGCAGCGGCTCCAGCAGGTCCAGCAACTCGTCGAAGGGCAGGACCACGTCGGGCACCGACACGGACACCGCGGCGACGACGGTGCCGCTCGCGTCGCGGACGGGCGCGCCGATGCAGTTGATCGTGGGCTCGTTCTCCTCGCGGTCCACGGCCCAGTCCTGTGCGCGGACGCGCTCGATCTCGGCGAGGTAGTCCTCGGGGGTCACGATGGTGTTCGGCGTGCGCCGGGTGAAGTCCATCCCGGCGACGAACCGTCGCAGTTCGTCGTCGGGCAGCGTCGACAGCATGAGCTTGCCGACGGCGCTGGAGTTGAGATTGACCTCCATGCCCACCCGCGAGTACATGCGGATGAGGTCCCGCGACTCCAGCTTGTCGATGTAGACGACGGCGTCGCCCTCGCGGGCCGCGAGGTGCGTGGTGCGGCCGTACTCGCGGTTGAACGCGACCAGGTGGGGCGCGGCGATCTCGCGGATCCCGCGCTGTTCCGAGGCCCGGGCGGCCAGGTCGAAGACGCGCGATCCGAGGTGGTAGCGGTGCGCCTCGTCGTGGTACGCGAAGCGCGCCTCGGTGAGCGGCCGCAGCAGGCGCAGCACGGTGGTCTTGTGCACGCCGAGCTCGTCGGCCAGCTCGTCGAGCGAGGCGGGGCCCTCGCCCAGCAGGCGGAGGATCTCCAGCGCGCGGGTCAGGCTCTGGCTCATGGTGCTCCGCTCTCGCGGGGCGGCGGGAAGTCCGCACCGCCCACGCGGATCCCGTCCGGGCCGATGTGCGCGGCGGACCAGGCGTCGTCGTCGCAGGTCAGTAACGCCGTCATCGCCTCGGGCGGCAGGGTGGCGAAGTCGGCGCGCACCGTCAGGGTCGCCGCGGCTCCCGCGTGCCCGCGGCGCAGGCAGGTGCGCATGTCCTCGTCGTGCGCGAGCCCGTGCAGGAAGCCGGCAGCGAAGGAGTCGCCGGCGCCCACGGGCTCGATCACGTCGACGGACAGCGCGGGAACCGTGATCTGCGCGCCCGCGCGGTCGACGGCGATCGCCCGCACGGCACCGTCCTTGACGACGACGGTGCGCGGTTCGGGCAGGAGCGCCCGGACCTCGCTGGGGGAGCCGGTGCCGAGCACGCGCTCGGCCTCGTCGGATCCGACCAGGACGACGTCCGCGCAGCGGGCCAGCTCGATGACCAGCGACGGGTCGCCGTCGGGCCAGAGCTGCTCGCGCCAGTTGACGTCGAAGGTGACGGTGCCGGTGATGCCAGTCCGGTCGCGGAGCAGGGCGCGGGTGAGGGCCGCGCACGACGGGGAGAGGGCGGGCGTGATGCCGCTGGTGTGCACGATCCGCGCGGTGTCGAGGGCGGCCGCGACCGCGGGGCGCGTGAGGAAGTCGGGGCCCATCGCCGCGGCCGCGCTGCCCGCGCGACGGTAGGTGCTGGCGGTTGCGGGCTCGCCGTCCGCATCGACGCCCTCGGTCTTGGCGTACCGGCCGGTGAACCCGCTGCCGTCGACCTCGATGCCGTCGGTGAGCACGCCGTGCGCGCGCAGGTGCTCGACGATCCGTCGCCCCTCGGCGTCCCCGCCGACCCGGCTGAGGAAGGCCGTGGGGGTGCCCAGGACCGCGGTGCCGGCGGCGACGTTGGCCTCGGCGCCGCCGGCGTGCATGGCGGGAGCGGGCGCGTCCAGGTCCGCCGCGGCGACCAGCGCCAGCGGTTCCCCGAGGCACGCGATCCAAGCTTCCGTCACCGTCTCGCACCGTTCTTTCATCTCGTGGTTGTGCAGGTCCTCGCCGCAATGCTAGCGTCTGTGACACGCATCACGCAACGGTGATTGCAATATACGCAACGTAGCAGATTGGGAAGCATGATGGCCAACGGGAACGGAGCGCGGCCGGCGGAGCTGAGTGTGCTCGACAAGGCGGTGCCCGCGTGGGCGAACGGCATGACGACGGCCGATTTCCTCGCCCGCGCGCCGCGCCTCGCGGAGCTCTCGACGCCGGTGCTGGTGCTCGACCGCGCGGCGATGTCCGACAACGTCGCCGAGTTCGCGCGGTGGACCGCCGCTCACGGCTTCGACCTCGAGCCGCACGGCAAGACCACGATGGCGCCCGCGCTCTGGCAGGACCAGCTCGATGCGGGGTCCACCGCCATCACCGTCGCGAATCTCCCGCAGTTGCAGGCCGCGGTCGCCACCGGCTTCCGGAACCTGCACGTGGCCAACGCGATCGCCGACCCGGCCGGCATCCGCTGGCTCGGCGAGGCGCTCGACGCCGACCCCGCGCTCGAGGTCACCCTGTGGGCGGACGGGCTCGGCACCGTCGACGTGCTCGACCGCGGCCTCGCCGAAGCGACCCGGCAGCCCACCGTGCTCGTCGAGCTGGGCGGCCCCGGCGGCCGCACCGGCGCGCGCACCGTCGACGAGGCCTTCGCGATCGGCGAGCGCGTCGCCGCCTCTCCGCGGCTGCGCCTCGGCGGCGTCACCGGGTACGAGGGCGCGTTCGCGCACGACACCTCGGCCGCGGCGCTCGGCACCGTCGACGACTACCTCCGCACGCTGAAGGACCTGCACGTCCGGCTGCGTCCGCTGTACCCGGAGGGTCGCATCGTCGTCTCCGCCGGGGGCAGCGCCTATTTCGACCGCGTCGCCGCCGTCCTGGGCGACATCGACGACGCGCGGATCGTCGTCCGCTCGGGGGCGTACATCATCCACGACGACGGCTTCTACCGCGGCATCACGCCGTCCGGCCGCGAGGCCGACGCACCCCGGCTGCGGTCGGCGATGCACGTCTGGGCCCGCGTCATCTCGCGGCCCGAGCCCGGCCTGGCGCTCCTCGACGTGGGCCGCCGCGACGTCTCCTTCGACGAGGGCCTGCCCGAACCGCAGGTCGCCGCACCGGGACTCGGCGAGTCCGCCCGCCCCCTGGAGGCCGAGATCTCCGCGGTCAACGACCAGCACGCCTTCCTGCGCCTGCCCGCCGACGACCCGCTCGCCGTCGGCGACGTCGTGCGGCTCGGCCTGAGCCACCCGTGCACCGTCTTCGACAAGTGGCGCGTCATCCCCGTCGTGGCCGACGACAGCGAGAACCCGCAGGTCGTCGACATGATCTCGACGTACTTCTAGAGCGGAGTCATCATGCACGACACACTGATCCGCGCCGCCGCCGTCGTCGACGGCACCGAGGCGCCGCGCTACACGGCGGACGTCGCGATCACCGACGGTGTCATCACCGCGATCGGCACCGACCTCGGGCCTGCGTACCGCGTCATCGACGCCGACGGTCTCGTCCTGAGCCCGGGCTTCATCGACATGCACGCGCACTCCGACCTGCAGGTCCTCCTCAATCCCGAGCACCCCTCGCGGATCACGCAGGGCGTCACGTGCGAGGTGATCGGCCAGGACGGGCTGAGCTACGCCCCCGTGTCCGACGAGACGCTCGCCGTCGTGCGGCGCCAGATCGCCGGGTGGAACACCGATCCCGAGGACTTCGACTTCTCGTGGCGCACCGTCGGCGAGTACCTGGACCGGCTCGACGCCGCCGGCACCGCCACCAACCTCGCGTACCTCGTGCCGCACGGCCTGCTCCGGGCCCTCACGGTCGGCTTCGGCGACGGTGTCGCGTCCCCGGCCGAGGTGGCCCGGATGCAGGAGATCCTGGCGCAGGGCCTGCGGGAGGGCGCTGTCGGCCTGTCCACCGGCCTCACCTACACCCCGGCCATGTACGCCGACGACGCCGAGCTGGCCGCGCTCATGCGCACCACGGGCGAGCTCGGCGGCTACTTCTCGCCGCACCACCGCAGCTACGGCGCGGGCGCGATGGAGGCCTACGCCGAGATGATCGACCTGTCGCGGCGCACCGGCTGCCCGCTGCACCTCGCGCACGCCACCCTCAACTTCGGGCCCAACAAGGGTCGCGCGCCGGAGCTCCTGGCGCTGCTCGACGAGGCGGTCGCGGCGGGCGCGGACGTCTCCCTCGACACCTACCCCTACCTGCCGGGCGCCACGACGCTCGCCGCGATCCTCCCGAGCTGGGCCGCGGCCGGCGGCGCCGACGCCACGCTCGCGCGCCTGCGCGACCCGCGGGACCTCGCCCGCATCCGGGAACACCTGGAGCACACCGGATCCGACGGCTGCCACGGCGTGATCGCCGAATGGAACACCATCGAGATCAGCGGCGTCGGCAGCGACGACCTGGCGGGCTACGTGGGCCGCACCATCGAGCAGATCGCCGCCGACGAGC
Source organism: Tsukamurella sp. M9C (assembly GCF_020169415.1). Lineage (GTDB taxonomy): Bacteria > Actinomycetota > Actinomycetes > Mycobacteriales > Mycobacteriaceae > Tsukamurella. The sequence continues at coordinate 25,214 of NZ_JAIULG010000036.1, read as the reverse complement.
GCCGCGACCCGTTCGACGTGTGCATCGGGATCCTCCTCGACGACCGCCTCGCCACCGGCATCCTGCAGCACGTCGGGCACGAGGAGAACGTGCGCGCCATCATGGGCCACCCCACGCACACGGGCGGCAGCGACGGCCTGCTCGTCGGCGGCAAGCCGCACCCGCGAGCCTGGGGCACCTTCGCCCGCTACCTCGGCCACTACAGCCGCGACCTGGGCCTGATGAGCCTCGAGGAGTGCGTGGGCCACCTCACGGGCCGCGCGGCCCGGCGCCTGAAGCTGGTCCGACGGGGCCTCGTCCGCGAGGGCTACGCCGCCGACCTGGCGCTCTTCGACCCCGACGCGGTCATCGACCGCGCCACCTACGACGCCCCGCGCACGCCCGCAGCGGGATTCACGCACGTCCTCGTCCGCGGGGTACCCGCGCTCGACGACGGCAACCTCACCGGCGCGCTCGCGGGCGGCGCGCTGCGATTGACCGAAGAAGGGGTCCTGTGACCGTGACCGACCATTCCGGCCTGCTCGACGCGCTCGCCGCCGACCGGGCGCTCACCGTGGTGCGCGCCCCCGAACTCCCCGACGCGGCGGCCCTGTGCCGCGCGCTCGCCGAGGGCGGGATCCGCACCGTGGAGCTGACGTTCACCACGCCCGGGGTGCTCGGCCACCTCGAGCGGGCCGCCGGCGTCGAGGGCACCAACCTCGGCGTGGGCACCGTGCGCTCCTCCGCCCAGGCCCGCGACGCCGTGAACGCCGGCGCCCGCTTCCTCGTCACGCCCGACGTCAACGAGGAGGTGGCGCAGGCCGCTCGCGACCTCGGCGTGCCCGTCTTCCTGGGCGCGCTCACTCCCACGGAGGTGGCCCGCGCGGCCGCGCTCGGCTCGGTGGCCGTGAAGATCTTCCCCGCCCGCGCGTTCGGGCCGGGTTACCTCAAGGACCTGCACGGTCCGTTCCCCGGCCTGCCGCTCCTGCCGTCCGGCGGGGTCAGTGAGGCCAATGCCCGCGAGTTCCTGGGTGCCGGCGCGGTCGCCGTCTGCGCCGGCACGTCCGTCGTGCCCCCCGACACCGTCGCCGCCGGCGACTGGGCCGACATCACCATCCGCGCCGCGCGTTTCGTCGCCGCGCTCTGATCCCCTTCCAGAACGGGAGTACCACTCATGTCCTCGGCCATCGACTGGCTGCAGCACGACACCGGGGGTCTGCTGACCCTCGCCGCGGTGTCGATCGCGGTCCTGCTCCTCCTCATCATCAAGGTCAAGCTCGAACCCTTCATCGCCCTGATCATCGTCTCGGTGGGCCTCGCGCTGGTCGCGGGCGTCTCCGTCGAGAAGCTCGTCGGGTCGCCGCAGAAGGGCGCGGCGCAATCGATCCTGGAGACCGGCTTCGGCGGCATCCTCGGGCACATCGCCCCGATCATCGGCCTCGGCACGGTGCTCGGCGCCATCCTGGAACGCTCCGGCGGCGCCGACGTGCTCACCAGCTGGCTCCTGAAGCTGTTCGGGCCCAAGGGCGCGCCGCTCGCGATGGGCGTCACGGGCCTCATCCTGGGCATCCCGGTGTTCTTCGACATCGGCATCTTCATCCTGGCGCCGCTGGTCTACGTCTGCGCCAAGCGCGGCGGCAAGTCGCTGGTCATGTACGCGATGCCCATGCTCGCGGGCCTGTCGATGACGCACGCCTTCCTGCCCCCGCACCCCGGCCCCGTTGCCGCCGCGGGCCTGCTGCACACCTCGCTCGGCTGGATCATCATCATGGGCCTCGTCTGCGGCATCCCGGCGTGGTTCGCCTCGGGCATCGTGTGGGGCACGTGGATCGGCAAGCGCGTCATCGTGGAGGTGCCGGAGGAGTTCGTGCCGGAGGAGGAGCACGCGAGCAAGGACAAGCCTCCGCTCGCGCTGATCGCCTTCATCATCGCGGTGCCCATGCTGCTGATCCTGGGCGGCACGTTCGGGTCCGTGTGGCTGACGCCGGGCACGAAGCCCTTCTCGATCCTGGTCTTCCTCGGCACGCCCGCGATCGCCCTGACCATCGCCGTGGTGATGGCCTTCTACCTGCTCGGCATCCGCCGCGGCATCAACGCCGGTCAACTCGCCGAGATGACGGGTGCGGCGCTCAAGCCGATCGGCATGATCCTGCTCGTGGTCGGCGCGGGCGCGCTGTTCGGTGCGGTACTGCGCGCCACGGGCGTCGGCACCGCGCTCACCGACTCGATGTCGGACCTGGGCCTGCCGCTCATCGTGACCGCGTACCTGGTCAGCTGCGCGCTCCGCATCGCCCAGGGCTCGGCGACGGTGGCGATCACCGCGACCGCCGGCATCATCGGCGAGTCCGTGGCAGCGGGCAACTTCTCGCAGGCGCAGATCGCGCTCATCGTCATCGCGATCTCCGCCGGCTCGATCATCCTCAGCCACGTCAACGACGGCGGCTTCTGGATCGTCGCGAAGTACTTCAACATGACGGTCAAGCAGACCCTCATGACCTGGTCGGTCCTCGAGACCATCCTGTCGGTGGTCGGCTTCGCGATGGTGCTCGTCGTCTGGGCGATCGTCTGACGATCGCGGCGTCGCGACGGTCCGCCGTCGCGACGCCGCGTCGCCGTCCCACCACCCCGGCCCCTGCTGGTGCGCCGGATTACCGCGCGCGGAACCCGACTCGGCGATACGTTGGACGACAGCGGCCGTGCGATCCGCGGCCGCGTTCCCGCACTGACGAGGTGGACTGAAGATGGCTCATGCGCGTGCCGGTCAACCGGCTCTTCCCGAGGACTTGATCGACGTCGAAGCTGTTCGTGCTGCGTACTATTCGGTCGTGCCGGACCCCGGCGATCCGGATCAGCGCGTGGCCTTCGGCACGTCGGGGCACCGCGGCACGTCGCGCAGCGGCAGCTTCAACGAGAACCACATCGCGGCCACCACGCAGGCCATCGTCGAATACCGCGCGGCGGAGGGCGTGCGCGGGCCGCTGTACCTCGCGAAGGACACGCACTTGCTGTCCGGGCCCGCGTGGGAGACGGCGGTCGAGGTGCTCGCCGCGAACGGCGTGGACACCCTCATCGACCACGACGACCGGTACACGCCGACGCCGGCCCTGAGCCACGCGATCCTCACCTTCAATCGCCGGCACGGCGGCGGCATCGAGGCCGACGGCATCGTCGTCACCCCGTCGCACAACCCGCCCGCCGACGGCGGCTTCAAGTACAACCCGCCCACGGGCGGCCCCGCCGATACCGACGCGACCTCGGCGATCGCGGCCCGCGCCAACGAGATCCTCGAGGGCGGCCTGCGCGACGTGCGCCGGATCCCGCTCGCGCAGGCCCTCGCCTCGGACGCGGTCCAGCGCTTCGACTTCCTCGACTCCTACGTCGGCGACCTGCCTTCCGTGCTGCACCTCGACAAGATCCGCGACGCCGGGATCCGGATCGGCGCGGACCCGCTCGGCGGCGCCGCCGTCGGCTACTGGGGCGCGATCGGGGACCGCTACAACCTCGATCTCACGGTGGTCAACCCGACGGTGGACCCGCAGTTCGCCTTCATGACGCTGGACACCGACGGCAAGATCCGCATGGACTGCAGCTCGCCGAACGCGATGGCCTCGCTCATCGCGAACAAGGACCAGTACGACATCGCGACCGGCAACGACGCGGACTCCGACCGGCACGGCATCGTCACCCCCGACGGTGGGCTGATGAACCCGAACCACTACCTCGCCGTCGCCATCGACTACCTCTTCGCCTCGCGGGGCGGCTGGCGCGACGACGCCGCGGTCGGCAAGACGCTGGTCAGCTCGTCCATGATCGATCGGGTGGTGGCCGAGCAGCGCCGCAAGCTCCTCGAGGTCCCCGTCGGCTTCAAGTGGTTCGTGCCCGGCCTGCTCGACGGGAGCGTCGGCTTCGGCGGCGAGGAGTCCGCCGGCGCCTCCTTCCTGCGGCACGACGGCTCCGTGTGGACCACGGACAAGGACGGCATCATCCTGGCGCTACTGGCCTCCGAGATCCTCGCCGTCACCGGCAAGAGCCCGTCGCAGCACTTCGCGGTGCTGGGGGAGCAGTACGGCGTGCCCGCCTACGCCCGCACCGACGCGCCAGCCGGTCGCGAGCAGAAGGCCGTCCTGGCGAAGCTCTCGCCCGAGCAGGTCACCGCGGACGAGCTCGCGGGGGAGTCGATCACCGCCAAGCTCACCCGCGCCCCGGGCAACGGCGCGCCCATCGGCGGTCTCAAGGTGACCACCGAGAGCGCGTGGTTCGCGGCGCGGCCGTCGGGCACGGAGGACGTGTACAAGATCTACGCCGAATCCTTCCGGGGGCCGGAGCACCTCGCGCAGGTGCAGGCCGAGGCGAAGGCTCTCGTGGACGGTGTATTGGGCGCCTGACCCCGCCTGACCTGCGCACTCGCCGACTGCCGCTATTGTGGTCGGCGTGAGCAAGGGTAAGAACGCGAAGTACGTTCCCGCGAAGCAGTCCAACACCATGACCTACGTGCTCGGCGGCATCGCCGTGCTCGTGGTGATCGTGGTGGTCATCGGTGGCGTCCTGCTGCTGAGCAAGAAGGAGGGCACGCCCGTCGACAAGGCGCAGGCCGCCATCGACAAGGCCACCCCGGCCTTCGTCCTCGGCAAGGCCGACGCCCCGACGAAGCTGACCTTCTTCGAGGACCCGTACTGCCCCGCCTGCGGCAACATGGAGCGCCAGTACGGCGAGCAGGTCACCAAGGCGATCGAGGACGGCAAGCTGCAGGTCAAGTTCTTCATGCTGTCGTTCCTGAACCGCCAGAGCCCGTCGGGCGACTACTCCGACCGCGCCGCCGGCGGCCTCCTGGCCATCGCGAAGTCCTCGCTGCCCGACGACCAGAAGCAGAAGGCGTGGCTGGGCGCGCACACCGCGATGTACGCCAACCAGCCCGAGGAGGGCAAGGGCGACAAGACCAACGCCGAGATCGCCACGATGCTCGCCGCGGGCTCGAAGGCCAAGGGCGTGGAGCTGCCCGCCGACGTCGTCACCGCCATCAGCGAGGGCAAGTACACCGTCGAGTCGGCGCAGAACGCCGGCGCCGGCAGCCAGCTGATGCAGGACATCGGCAGCACCGGCACGCCGACCGTCGTGCACAACGGCGAGAAGATCACCGTGCAGGGCGACTGGCTGACCCCGCTCCTCAAGTAAAACCGGCACTGACCAGCCGATTTGGTGCACGAGAGCTGCCTCCTGTAATGTTCTCCGGGCGGGAAACCGCAGGTGAACAACGCAATACGGGGCTATGGCGCAGCTGGTAGCGCACCACACTGGCAGTGTGGGGGTCAGGGGTTCGAGTCCCCTTAGCTCCACCGAAGAAATCCCCTCCGACGCAGGTCGGAGGGGATTTCTTGTTCTCGCGGTGATGGCGGGGTCAGTCGAGGCCCTCGACGATGCGGAAGTCGCGCTCCACGCCGTCCCCGAGCGCTGCCAGCGCCTCCTGGTAGGCGGCGCTCTCGCGGGCGGCGATCGCCTGCTCGAAGCTCTCGAACTCGATCACGATGGTGCGCTCGGCGATGCCGGCCTCGTAGGCCGCGACGCGGCCGTCGCGGGAGAGCAACCTCCCGCCGCCGGCGGCGACGGCGCGGGCCGCCAGCACGTTGTAGGCCTCGAGCTTGTCGGTATCGAGAATCGCGCGGTAGTTGCTGACCCAGTAGCCCTTGGCCACGGTGCCTCCTGTGCTCGGAGTGGTTGTCCGCGATCGGACGCGATCGCGCCGACGGTTCGGCGGGGACACCTCGATTGTGTCCCCACGCGCCCCGCCGATCGGTGGCAGGATCGAATCATGACCGACGACGCAGTGCACACCCGGATCGACGCCCTCATCGCGGAGGAGCACACGCTCCGGGAGAAGCTCGGCGCGGGCGAGATCAGCGAGAGCGAGGAGCATGCCCGGCTCCAGGTGCTCGAGACCCAGCTGGACCAGGCGTGGGATCTGCTCCGGCAGCGACGCGCGCGGCGCGAGTTCGGCGAGAACCCGGACGACGCGGCGACCCGGTCGGCGAACACCGTGGAGAACTACCGCAACTGACGGCCGTCAGGGGACCGGCGTCAGCATCCGGTGCCGGGTGCGCAGCGCCACGGCGACCGGGTCGTCGCGCCGGCGCGGGTTCGGCCCCTCGCCAGGACGGGTGTCGATGTCCCGCACCGTCGGGACGATGCCGCACCGTGGGCACAGGCCGGACTCCGCCAGGTCCGTCCCGCAGGTGGCGTGCGCGAAGATCCGCGCGGGGAAGTCGCCGTCGAGGTGCCGCTCGCCCCACTGCACCAGGCTGAAAACGGTGGGCCACAGGTCCTCCCCGGCGGGCGTGAGCTCGTATTCGACGGTCCGCCCGACCTTGCGGCGGGTCGCGACTCCGGCGGCGACCAGGGTGTCGAGCCGCTCGGTGAGCACGCCGCGGGAGACGTCGAGGTGCTCGAGCAGGTCGCTGAAGTGCCGCACGCCGTAGAAGAGGTCGCGCAGGATCAGCAGGGTCCATCGTTCGCCGACCACCTCGAGCGCGCGCGCCAAGTAGCAGGGCTGCGCCTCGTATCCGGTCCCCAGAGCCATGCCTTCAGCATAGTCGAAAGAGTCTTGTGAATGGACTCGTCATGGGCCATGATGAGTCTCATGACCAGACTTGAGTCCGGGTACGAGCGGGTCCTCGCGACCGTGGCCGCGAGCACGCTGCTGGCGATGCTCGCGTACGCGGGACCGCTGGGCAACGCCGTCACGCTCAACGGCGCGCTGCGCGCAGGCCCGGCGGCGGCCACGTGGATCCTCGCGTCGATGAGCGTCGGGCTCGCGGCGGCCCTGGTCACCGCGGGTGTCGTCGCCGACCGCATCGGCCACCGACGGGTCTTCCTCGCCGGCGCCGCCGTCTTCGTCGCGGCGAGCCTCGCGTGCGCGGCGGTGGCCTCGGCGCCGCTGTTCGTGGCCGCCCGGATCGTCGCGGGAGTCGGGGCGGCGGGGATGATCGCCACCGGGCTGGGCCTCGTCGCCGCGGTGAGCGAACACGACGGCCACCGCGCCCGCACCGCGGTGTGGTGGAGCTCGTCGATGGGTGCGGGGATCGCCCTCGGGCCGATCCTCACCGGCCTCCTCGACCTCGCGGGCGCCTGGCGCCTGTTCTACCTCCTGCTCGCGGCGGGCGGCGCGGCGCTGTGGGGCTCCGCTCGCCGGATTCCCGCGCGGCCGGCACACAACCCGGACCGCCCGCTCGACGTCCTCGGATTCGCACTGCTCACGGGCGCCCTCACCGCCGCGGTCGCGGCCCTCGTCGAGTCGCGCGCCGGGGCGGGCGCCCCGGCGGCTGCGCTCGGGGTGGTGTCCGTTGTCCTCGCCGCCGCACTCATCGCGAGCCAGCGCTACGGTCGCGCGCGCCTCGTCGACCCGGGCCTGTTCCGGCGGCCCCGGTTCCTCGCCGCGACCCTCGCCGCCTTCGGCACCGGCATCGGCGTCATCTCCGCGATGTCGGTCGCCGGCACCTTCGTGGTCCGCGGGCTCGGCCTGAGCACGCTACAGGCGGGTGCGCTGCTCGCGTTGTGGGCGGGGACGAGCGCCGTGGCGGCGCTGGGCTTCTCGCGCCTCGCCGGGATCCTCTCCGGTCGGGTCCACCTCGTCGGCGGGCTCGCCGGCGTGGGGTTGGGCCTGCTCCTGACCGCGGGGCTGTCCGACGGTGCCTCCCCGCTCCGCCTCGTCCCGGGTCTCCTGGTCGCGGGCATCGCCTCCGGTCTGCTCAACACCGGACTGGCGCGCGAGGCGATCGCGAGCGTCCCCGCGGCCGACGCCGCGATGGGTAGCGGCGTCAACAACACCGCCCGCTACGTCGGCTCCGCGCTCGGAATCACGATCGCCGGTGTCCTCGCGGCGGGCACCGGCGCCGTCGCCGGGTGGAACCACATCGCGCTGGCCGCCGCCGGAGCCTCGCTCACCTGCGCCGTCGGCGCCTGGGCGCTCACTCTCCGGACAGGTGCTCCCGCAGCCGATCGAGGAACGCCGACTGCGCCTTCACCAGCTTCTCCGCGGCCTCCCCGGGGCTGAACCAGCCGGCGCGGTCGATCTCGGGGAAGCTCTGCATCCGGCCGGAGCCGCGGGGCCACTCCAGCTCGAACTCGTTGGAGCGGATGGTCTCCGCGTCGAAGTCGCCCTCGCGGGCGAAGACCGTCACCGTCTTGCCGCCGGACTGCCGGACGGAGCCCAGCGGCACCGTCGGGCCCGTTGGCGCGGGGGAGCCCATCTCCTCGGCGAACTCGCGCTCCGCGGCGGCCAGGGGCTCCTCGTCGGTGTACAGCCCCTTGGGGATCGACCAGGCGTGCGCGTCCTTGCGGCTCCAGAACGGGCCGCCCATGTGGCCGAGCAGCACTTCGACAGCGTCGTCGGTGCGGCGGAACAGCAGGAGCCCGGCACTGGTCGTGGTCATGTCCTCAGTGTGCACCTCACACAACTGGTCCAACCAGTTGACCAGAACCTGGAGCCGTGCCATGCTGCTCGCCATGGACGTCACCCCCATCGCCAGGACGGCGGTCTCGGACGAGGTGCTCGCGCGCATCGTCGACGAGATCCTGTCCGGGCGCCTCGCCCCGGGCGACCCGCTGCCCGCGGAGCGCGAGCTCGCCGAGCGCTTCGGCGTGAACCGCCACGCGATCCGCGAGGCCCTCAAGGGCGTGCGGCAGGCGGGGTTGGTGCACATCGCGCAGGGCGGCAAGACCCGTGTGCTCGACTGGCGGGAGAGCGCCGGCCTCGACGTGCTCAGCGCCGTCGCCGCCGCGGGCGTCGTACCACCGCTGCGGGTGCTGCGCGACGTCACCGAGATGCGCCGCACCATCGCCGCCGACGCCGCGCGGCTGTGCGCCGAGCGCGCTACCGCGGAGCAGAAGGCTGCGATCGTCGCGCTCGCGCAGGGCTATCCGGACGGCGGATACGCCGCCGACGCCGCCTTCTGGACGGCCGTGATCGACGGCTCCGGGAACCTCGCCTATCGGCTCGCGCTCAACACCCTCCTCGCCGGCATGCGGGGCGTGGGGGAGCAGACCTTCGGCGCCCTCGGGCTCGACGGTGAGCTGTTGGACCGGCAGGCGCACCTCGACCTCGCCCGGCACATCGCCGACGGTGACGGCGATGCGGCCCACCGGACGACCTCCGACCTCCTGGCCGGCGTCGTCGCCGCCCTCGACGCCGCCTCGGCGACCTCCTAGAAAGCACCGATGCCACCGTGTTCGACCTCATCCGCGCCGCCATCCCGGTGTTCGTACTCTGCCTCGCGCTGGAGTACCTGTCCTTCCGGTTCCGGCCGGACGACGACGTGCTCGGCTACGACCTGCGCGACGCGCGCACCAGCCTCACCATGGGGATCGGCAACGTGGTGATCAACCTGGGCTGGAAGCTGGTGGTACTGGCGGCGCTGGCCGGCGCGTACCTGATCGCGCCGGTGCACCTCCCGGCGACGAACCCGCTGACCTGGGTGCTGCTCTTCGTCGCCGACGACCTGGCCTACTACTGGTACCACCGCACCCATCACACTGTGCGCGTGCTCTGGGCGAGCCACGTCGTGCACCACTCGAGCCGCTTCTACAACCTCTCGACCGCGCTCCGCCAGACCTGGACGCCGTTCACCGCGCTGCCCTACTGGATCCCGCTGGCGCTCATCGGCATCCCGCCGTGGATGATCCTGCTGCAACAGTCGGTGAGCCTGCTCTACCAGTTCTTCATCCACACCGAGCGGGTCGGGAAGCTGTGGCGACCGATCGAATTCGTGATGAACACCCCGTCGCACCACCGCGTGCACCACGGCTCGAACGCGGCGTACCTCGACCGCAACTACGGCGGCATCCTCATCGTCTGGGACCGCCTGTTCGGCACCTTCGAGCCGGAGGGGGAGCGGGTGCGCTTCGGGCTGACGAAGAACATCGAGACGCACAACCCGCTCAAGGTCGCGACGCACGAATACACCGCGATCGTCGCGGACGTGCGGGGTACGCGCTCGTGGCGCGAGCGATGGGGCTACGTGGCGAAGGGACCGGGCTGGTCGCCCGCCGCACCCGCGCTGCCCGCGGCGGCGTCGGCCGACTGACGCCGCGAGAGAACGGCGTTCGCGACGCCCGCACCCAGCACGACGAGGGCGGCGACCAGCGGCGCGCACTGCGCCGCCGCGGTGCCGACGTTCTCCGCGAGCGCGCCGTTCACCGCCGACGCCAGCGACTGGCCCAGGATCAGGCTGCTGCCGAGGATGGTCATGACGGTGGCGGAGCGGCCCAGCGGGCTGCGCTCGGCGCCCAGGCTGAACTCGGTCACCAGGGTCGGGCCCACACCGATGCCCGCGATGGCCAGTCCCGCCACCAGCAGCGGGAGCGAGGGCGCGGCGGCGATCAGGGCGGCGCCGAAGACGAGCACCGTGGAGAAGCTCACCCACCGCGCGGCGATGCTGAACCGCTCGGGGAGGAGCGCGGAGCCGAGGGCGAGCGCGGCGGAGCCGACGCCCATGACGCCGTAGAAGAGCCCGGCGGACTCCGCGTTGCCGGCGTCGCGCATGAAGGCCGTGAGGCCGGTGAGGGTGGAGCCGAAGAACAGGCCCATGCCGAAGACGCCGGCGATCACGGTGAACAGCAGGGGATTCGCGAGCTCGCGGGCCGGCGCCTGCATGACGGCGCCGTCGCCGTGCTGCTCGGGCGCCCGGCCACTGGGGTGCAGGGCGAAGGCCGAGACGAAGAGCACCGTGAGCACGGCCGCGCCGATCATCGGGGCGGCGGGCGACATCGTGGTCGCGAGTAGGCCGACGATGACCGGGCCGAAGACGAAGATCACCTCGTCGGCCGCGGATTCGTAGGCCATCACCGAGAGCAGCGTGCGCACCCGGCGTCCCTCGGGGAGCTTCGTGGTGATCATGGTGACCAGGCGGCTGCGCGACATCGGCCCGACCTGCGGGGCGCTCGCGCCCACCAGCGCGGCCGAGGCGAGCACCGCCCAGCCGGGCAGCGGGCTGAAGACGACCCACGTCATGAGGAGCAGCGCAAGGCTGTTCGCGATCCCCGCGGCGAGCACCGTCCGGCGCTGGCCGAACCGGTCCGCCGCCGCGCCGACGAGCGGACCGACTGCGGCGGAGCCGATGCCCACCATCGCGGAACTCAGGCCGCCGAAGGCGAGCGAGTCCCGGCCGGCGACCACCAGGGTGAGGACGCCGACCACCATCATGGCGAAGGGGAGCCGCGCGACGAAGGCCACCGGGAAGTAGCTGCGCCCGGCGACCGACATCAATGTCGGTGCGGGGGAAGGGGTCTCCTGGGGGGACGTCTCGTGGGACATGGTGGCGGTCACCGTCGTCGGGCCTTTCCGCGGCGCCGCGGCCGCCATCGTTGTCGACGTGCCGCCTTGGGTGCCCGGAGGCCGTGCCAGGTAGATACACGGAGCTGTCGCCGCGGTGTCATCGCGGCCGAATCATCCTATCAATTCTCGGCCGAGGATGCGCGCGTGCAAGAACCGGACAGCTTGTCCAAACTAATAAAACCCCAGGTAAAGAGGGGTTTTGTCCGATTGGTCACACCGGATAAGTAAGGCTAGTCTCACTCGACTATGACGAGCCTTACCTTGCATCTCGCCGCGGCCGCACCGGCCGCTCCTCCGCTGTGGCGCATCCTCACGCAGATGGGCTACTTCGGCGCACTGTCGCTGTCCGGCGGGCTGTTCCTGGCACTCGCCTTCCTGCTGCCGGCCACTGCCCGGGGCGGCGCGGCCGAGCGTGCCCTCCGCGGCCTGGTGCCGTACGTCGCGGTCTTCATCGTGGTCGCCGCCTACGCGCAGTACGCGGGGCGCATCGCGCGGAGCAAGCTGGGGCTCTCGTTCGCCGAGTCGCTCTCGCCGGCCCGATTCGGCGCGTACCTCGACCTGCCGAAGGAGAAGGGCGCGTGGATCTCGGGCGCCGCGATGGCCACGGTGCAGCTCGCCCTGTTCGCGCTCGCGGTCGTGCTGCTGCTGGCCCTGCGGCGGCTGCACGGCCGCTCGATGGCCGTCGTGGCGACCGCGGGATTCGCCGTCGTGATGCTCGCCGCGTCGGCGCCCAGCCTCACCACGGCGGTGGTGGGCATGGACGCGGCGGCCAATCGCGTCCTCAAGCTCGCGCACATCCTGGCCTGCGTCGTCTGGCTCGGCGGGCTGTTCGTGCTCGCGGCCGCCGGCCTGCGGGCGCGGCGCTCCGGGGTCGACGGTGCCGGCGCCTTCGAGCGCATGTGGGTCCGGTTCAGCGCGTGGGCGATGGGCGCCGTCATCGCGGTCGGCGTGAGCGGTCTGTGGCTGACGTGGGTGCACGTGGGCTCGTTCACGCAGTTCGTCACCACGCCGTACGGCCGGTACCTGCTGATCAAGCTGGTCCTGGTTGTGGGCATGGTGGCGGCGGGCGTCTACAACGTGCGCGTCCTCATTCCGGCGATCCGGCGGGCGCGCCTCGCCGGTGACGAGGACACCGTCGTGCGGCTGGCCCTGCATCACTTCCCGAGGGTGGTCGCGGCCGAGGCCGTGGCCGGCGTCGGTGTGCTGGTGATCGTGCCCTTCCTGTCCGGTTCCGCGCGCAAGCAGGCCGACGGTGCTGCCGCCGGCCCGTTCGACTGGGAGACCTTCGGCATCGGCGCGCTGCTCGTGGTGCTGCTGATCGGCGCGTGTGCGGCCGCGGTTCGGCTGGGCTCGGAGCGCTCGTCCGGCGCCACGGGCGTCCCGGCGGCCTAGTACCTAAACCGCGGGGACGCGGATCACCTCGAGGGGGACCGTGCTGGTGTGGAGGAAGCCCATGGCGTCGTAGAGCTTCTGCGCCGGGTTGTCGTCCGAGGTGTGCAGGAAGGGGACGTCGCCGCGCTCGCGGATGCCGTGGGCGACGGCGCGGATCAGCCGGGAGGCCAGGCCCCGCCCCCGGGCCTCGGGCGCCGTGCACACCGCGCTGATCTCGGTCCAGCCCTGCGGGTGCATCCGCTCGCCGGCCATGGCGATGAGGGCCCCGTCGGCGTCCCGGATGCCGAGGTACGTGCCCAGCTCGATGGTGCGCGGCAGGAACGGGCCGGGCTTGGTCCGTTCGACGAGCGCGGTCATCTCCGGGACGTCGGCGGCGGTGAGGCGCGCGGCCTCCGGCTCCGGCGCGGTCTCGACGGCGCTGCCGTCGTACTGCACCAGGCCGATCGTCTCGACCACGGTCCATCTCGCCGGGAGCGGTGCCGAGCGGTCGCGCAGGAGGGCGATCCGGTCCGCGCCGGTCAGGCGCGCGATGTCCGCGTAGTCCTCGTCGGTGAGCTCGCGCGGGTGGCCGTAGAACACCGAGACGTCCGGGTGGTACCGCTGGATCCGTCCCGAGGCCTGCCGGAACCGCGCGTGCGGGCCGGAGAGGGCGGAGTTGACGGGGTCGGCGAGAACGGTGCGCTCGGTCACCAGCCGATCATGGCAGACGTGCCGGCGTCAGAGCGCGGCGGCGGTCTCCGCGAGGCGCGGCAGCACCACGTCGCGCCAGCCCGGACCCATGCGGTCGAAGGCGGCGGCCATCCGCTTGTCGTCCAGGTCGAATCCGCTGTGCTCCAGGAGGACGCGGGTGCCCCGCCCCTCCGGGCGCAGCGTCCACGCGAGGGTCCACGCGGGGGTGAAGGTGTAGACGAAGCGCTCGGGCGCGACCGACTCCAGGACGCGGCACGGCTGCGCGCCGAAACCCGGCATGTCCAGGGTGAACTCGTGGCCGACCTCGGGCCCGATGTCGCCCTCGGCCCACCATCGCCGCACCAGCTCCGGTTCGGTGAGGGCGCGCCACACGGCAGCCGGCGCGGCGGCGACGAACTGATCCAGCGTGATGACGGCCATCTCACAACTCCTCTGCGACGTCGGCGAGCGCGGACAGGCGTGCGCGCCAGAACTTCTCGAACGGATGCAACCACTCGCCGAGGTCCGCCAGCGGCTCGGCCGTCAGCCGGTAGATCCGGCGCCGGCCGTCGGGGGAGTCGGCGACGAGCCCCGCGTCGCGGAGCACCTTGAGGTGCTCCGCCACGGCCGGGCGGCTCAGCGTGAACCGCTCGCTGAGCTCGCCCGCGGCGAGCGGCCCCTCGGCGAGGATCCGGAGGAGTTCGCGGCGAACGGGATTGGCGAGCGCGAGGAAGACGCGATCGGTGCTCTCCGTCTCCGTGGTCACGCCGTCGAGGATATGTCGGAGATTCCCGACGTGTCAACTTTCTCCGACGCTTCTCGGCCGGGCGCGAGCGGCACCGTGTCGATCCGCTCCCGCTGCAGGCGATCGCGCCCCCAGGCGCCGAGCGGCGCGAGCGCCGCGTTCAGCGCCAGGCCGGACGCGGTCAGCGAGTACTCGACCTTCGGCGGCACCTGCGCGTACACCTCGCGCATTACGAGGCCGTCCTCCTCCATCTCCCGCAGGTGCTGGGTGAGCATCTTCTCGCTCACGCCCGGCAGTCCTCGGCGCAGCTCCGCGAACCGCCGCACGCCGTGGGCCTGCAGCTCCCACAGGATGAGGCCCTTCCACTTCCCGCTCACCACGTCCAGTGCGGCGTCGATGCCGCAGATGTACGGGCCCGATCGTGTCGATCTCGCCATGACCACCTCACTCACCAGAAGGTAAGTACCCCAGTAATTAGTGGGTACTTACGGAACCGATTGTTCCTCTCGATGATCGAGGCATGACACCGCAGAACGCAAGAGCACATGAGCCGCAGACCCTGTCGATCCTCGGACTGGGGGCCATGGGCACCGCCCTCGCCGCCGCACTCCTGGACCGCGGCGACCCCGTCACCGTCTGGAACCGCAGCCCCGGGCGCGGCGACGGCCTCGTCGAGCGCGGCGCGCACCGCGCCGGCACCATCGACGAGGCGGTGGGCCGGAGCGAGGTGATCGTCACCTGCCTGCTCCGGTACGCCTCGGTCCGGGAGACCCTCGACCCCTTCGCGGAATCGCTCCGCGGCCGCACCCTCATCGACCTCACCACCACGACGCCCGACGAGGCGCGCGAGCTGGGGCGGTGGGCCACGGAGCACGGGATCCGCTTCCTCAACGGCGCGATCATGGCGACGCCCTTCCAGATCGGCGCGCCGGGCGCTCGGATCCTCTACAGCGGACCGTCGGAGCTGTTCGAGAGCAACCGGGATGCGCTGGCCGCGTGGGCCGAGGGCGTGTACGACGGGCCCGACGTCGGGGCGGCGTCGCTGATCGACCTGGCGATGCTCTCCGCGATGTACCAGATGTTCGTCGGCATGTTCCACGGCGCGGCGATGGTGGGCTCGCAGGGGATGCCGGCCTCGGCGTTCGCCGAGCGGGTGATCCCGTTCCTCGAATCGCTCGTCCACCACTTCGCGACCGATGCGGCGATCATCGACGAAGGGGACTACACCGTCGCCGGGCAGCAGGACCTGTACTTCTCCGACCTCGGCGACATCGTCCGGACCAGCGACGAAGCGGGGGTCGACTCGTCGACGATCGCGGCCGCGCAGGGCCTGATCCGGCGTCAGGTCGACGCGGGCCGGGGGCGGGAGGGCTTCGCCCGGATCTACGAGAGCCTGCGCTTCCCGCGCGGCGGCGAGCAGCAGGAGTGGATCGCATGACCGCCGACCTCACCGTGCTCGGCCTCGGCGCCATGGGGCACGCGATCGCAGCGGCCTTCGTCGACGCCGGGCACCGCGTCACCGTGTGGAACCGGACCCGGGGGAGGGCGGACCGTCTCGTCGCCCGCGGCGCGCGGGAGGCGGCCACCGCGGCCGAGGCCGTCCGCGCGTCCGATCTCGTCGTGGTGTGCCTGCTCGACCAGACGGCCTCCCGGGCCGTGCTCGGCCCGCTCGCCGCGGACCTGCGGGGCCGGGTGCTGGCGGACCTGAGTTCCGATGTCCCGCAGCGCGCCCGGGAGGCCGCCGCGTGGGCGAAGGAGGAGGGACTCGACTACCTGGACGGCACCATCGTCGTCAACGTGCCGATGGTGGGCGCCGACGACGCGCTGGTCCTGTACGCGGGCCCGCGGTCCGCGTACGAGCGGCACGAGCGCACCCTGCGGGCACTCGGCGGCGCCACCACGTACCTCGGCGAGGACCACGCCCTCGCGGCCGCGTACGACGTCGCCGTGCTCGACTACTTCTGGACGAGCATGGCGGGGATCGTGCACGCCTTCGCGCTGGCCCGCGCCGAGGGGATCGCGGCCGCCGACCTCGCGCCCCACCTGCTCGGCAACGGCGGACTGCTGGCCTCGATCATCCCCGCCATGGCGGCGGACGTCGACGCCGGCGAGTACCCGGGCGACGAGGACAACCTGGTCATGGACGCCGCCGGCGTCGAGCACGTGCGGCACGCCGCCGCGCATCACGGCCTGGACGTCTCCGTGCTGCGGGCGGTCGGCGAGGTGGCGCAGCGGGCGATCGCGGAGGGGCACGGCGCCGAGGGCTGGACGGCGACGGTGGAGGCGGTCCGCCGGCCCGCATAGGTGGCCCACAATGAGTGGATTCGGCGCAGATCCTCTCATCGCACCCCTACGATGGGCGGCTATGGACCTCAAGGGCATCGTCACCACACCGCTGCGCGTCGCCTTCTCGACCGCCGACGCCGCGATGTCGGCGATCGAGGGCGGCGTCGCCGTCACCCGATTCGCCGTGCAGAACGTCGACACGGAGGTGAGCAACGCGCTGCACGTCGAGGCGGGGATGTCCTCCGCCACGCCGATGCAGCTGCTGCAGCGCCTCGCCTCGCTGCTCGAACCCGACCGCCCCGTCGGCATCATCCTCTCGCGCGGCGGGCCCCTCGACCGCGTGCTCAAGTCCGGCGGCGTCGTCGACCGGCTCACCGAGCCCGGCGGCATGCTCGAGAAGCTCACCGCCCCCGGTGGCCTCCTCGACCAGGCGACCAAGGAGGACAGCCCCGTCACCCGCCTGACGCAGGAGGGCGGACCGCTCGACCGGCTCACCCGCCCCGGCGGCGTCGTCGACCAGATCACGGAGTCCGAGGGCGTCCTCGAGCGCCTCACCTCCGAGGGCGGCGTCATCGACAAGCTCACCGCGCCCGACGGCGTGCTCGAGAAGCTCATGTCCAAGGACGGCGTCCTCGACAAGCTCACCGAGAAGGGCGGCGTGCTGGACAAGCTGGCCGCCAAGGACGGCGTGCTCGACAAGCTCACCGGCCAGGACGGCCTCATCGACAAGCTCACCGAGCCGAACGGGGTCATCGACCGCGCGATCGCCGACGGGGGCATCGTCGACCAGCTCCTCGGCCAGGAGGGCGCCATCGAGCGCGCCATCGCCCCCGGCGGCACGCTGGACGCCGTCTCCCAGCTTCCCGACGTCGTCGCCGAGCTCAACGAGGCCGTCGCGCTGATGACCGCGGCGGTGAACCCGATGAGCGACCTGGTCAACCGGCTGCCCAAGCGCATCCTCAAGGGCCGCGAGGGCCGGGAGCCCCGCCGCGGCTCGTCCGCGTACGACGGTGCGCCCTCGGCCCCGTCCGGCCCGGCGAGCGCGGCGGCACAGGCGCCCCGACCGAGCGCGCCCGCGCCCCGTCCCGCTGCGCCCGGGGCGGACGATCCCGCCGCTCCGCCCCAGTAACGCCGAGGCGAACCCGCGGCCACTCCGAGGCGAACACGGGGGATCGCGGCGGGCGCGCTCGTGAATCTCCGCGTAACCCTTGCCCAACTCCGGCGCGCGGCCCTTCCGTGTCGCCCTGGTGCCGACCTACTTTCGGCGCATGAAGATCACAGTGCTGGGTACGGGGTACCTGGGAGCCACGCACGCGGCGTGCATGGCGGAGCTGGGCCACGAGGTGCTCGGTGTCGACGTCAACCTCAGCAAGATCGCCGCGCTCTCGGAGGGCAAGGTGCCCTTCCACGAGCCGGGGCTCCCCGCGGTGCTCAAGCGGAACATCGAGGCCGGCCGGCTGCGCTTCACGGACTCCTACGAGGAGGCCGGCGCGTTCGGCGACGTGCACTTCATCGCCGTGGGCACGCCGCAGCGCAAGGGCGAGTTCGCGGCCGACATGACCTACGTGAACTCCGTGATCGATTCGCTCGTGCCGCACCTGCGCCGCGACGCGGTGATCCTCGGCAAGTCGACGGTCCCCGTCGGCACCACCGACCTGCTCCGGGCCCGCGCGGCCGAGCTGGTGCCGGCCGGCGTGAGCGTCGAATTCGCCTGGAACCCCGAGTTCCTGCGCGAGGGCCACGCCGTCAAGGACACGCTCGAGCCCGATCGCCTGGTGCTCGGCGTCGAGCCCGGCGGCCGCGCCGAGGAGGTCGCCCGCGAGGTCTACGCGGAGATCCTCGCCCGCGACACCCCGTTCTTCGTCACCGACACCGCCACTGCGGAGCTGGTGAAGATCTCCGCGAACGCCTTCCTGGCGACCAAGATCTCGTTCATCAACGCCGTCGCCGAGGTCTGCGAGGCGGCGGGCGCCGACGTGGTGGCCCTGGCCGACGCGATCGGCGTCGACTCCCGCATCGGCCGCAAGTTCCTCGGCGCCGGAATCGGTTTCGGCGGCGGCTGCCTGCCGAAGGACATCCGCGCCTTCATGGCCCGATCGGGCGAGCTCGGCGCCGGCCACATGCACGGCCTGCTCCGCGAGGTCGACGCGATCAACATGAGCCGCCGCACCCGCATGGTGGACCTGGCGCGGGAGGCCTGCGGCGGCTCGCTGCTCGGCGCGAAGGTCGCCGTGCTCGGCGCCGCCTTCAAGCCGGACTCCGACGACGTGCGCGACTCGCCGGCGCTCAACATCGCGGGCCAGATCCAGCTGCAGGGCGCGGCCGTCTCGGTGTACGACCCCGAGGCCATGGACAACTCGCGCCGCGTCTTCCCGACGCTGGACTACGCCACCACCGCACTCGAGGCCTGCGAGGGCGCCGACGTGGTGCTGGTGCTCACCGAGTGGACCCAGTTCCGCGAGCTGGACCCGGCCGTGGTCGGCGCGGTCGTGCGCAACCCCGTGCTGCTCGACGGCCGCAACTGCATGCCGTCCGCCGCGTGGGTCGCCGCCGGCTGGGAGTACCGCGCCTGACGTCGCTGCTGGACAGTTCGAGTGCACACTCGTACACTCGATCTTCGTGAGTGTTGTCGAAGATCGCCGTCGCGCCGAGGTGCGTGCTCTCGCTGAGCTGGGCTGCAGCGAGATAGCGGGCGCCGCTGACGGCGTGCACGGCGTGCACCGGGCGATCTCGGACCGGGTCTTCCGCTACGTCCGCCTGGGCGTCGGCCCTGCGGTCGCGCCGGTGCGCGCCCTGCACGACGGCATCACCGACGGCGTCTACGCGACCATCAGCACCGTCGCGCGGACCGTCGGGCGGGTCGCGGCCGTCGGCGCGGATTGGCCGGGGGACCGGCCACCGTCGGAGACGATGCGCGGGGCGACGCTGATCGGCGCCGTGCTCGGGCTCATCGGCGACGACCTCGAGACCCGGGCCTCGCCGCTGGCCGCGGACCCCGTCACGGTCCGCATCGACGGCGCCGTCGTCCACCTGGGGGAGGGGCCCGTCCCGCCCGGCCGGCTGGATCCGGCGGAGGTCTTCGACGGCGCGACGGGCCGCGTGGTGGTGCTCCTGCACGGGCTCACCGAGACCGAGCACGCGTGGGGCGTGGGCGGCCTGGAGGCCGACGACTACGGCGTGCGGCTGGCGGTCGACCTCGGCGCCACCCCGGTGTACGTGCGCTACAACAGCGGGCGACACATCAGCGACAACGGGCGCGATCTGGCGGAGCTGATGGAGCGGCTCGTCGCGGCCTGGCCGGTCCCCGTCACGGATCTCGTGCTCATCGGCCACTCCATGGGCGGCCTCGTCGCCCGCAGCGCGGCGCACCTCGCCGACGAGGAGGTGATGGCGTGGCCCGCAGCGGTATCGGCCACCGTCAGCCTGGGGACGCCGCACCTGGGTGCCCCGCTGGAGCAGGCCGCGCACTACGGCAGCGCGGCCCTGACCGCGATCCCGGAGACGGCGCCCTTCGGACGGCTACTGCGCCGCCGCAGCGCGGGGATCCGCGACCTGCGTGGGGGCTCGATCGTCGACGAGGACTGGCGGGGCCGCGAGGCCGACGCGCTCGGCGCCGCCGCCGCGGCGGAGATCCCGCTCCTGGAGGGCGCGGAGCACTACTTCGTCGCCGCCACCTTCACCCGCGACGCGCGGCACCCGGTGGGGCGCCTCCTGGGCGACGGCCTCGTGCTCGCGCCGAGTGCGGCGGGCCGGGGAAAGGCCCGCCGCATCGGGTTCACCGCCGAGGCGGGGATGCACCTCGGCGGAGCCCATCACTTCACCCTGCTCCGCTCGGACGCCGTCTACGAGCGGATCCTGAGCTGGCTGGATCAGCCCCGCGAGCGCGCGGGGGTCACGGGCGCGTAGTCCGAGGCATCGCCCTTGAGCGCCACGCCCTCCCGGCCGTCGACGCCGACGGGCAGGTCGCCCGCGAGCGTCACGCGGCGCAGCAGGCGCTTGTGGTCGCCGTAGTCGTTGATGCCGAAGTGCTGCGTCGAGCGGTTGTCCCAGATCGCCACGTCGCCCGGCTGCCACGCCCAGCGGACGGTGTTGTCCGGGTTCTCGATCCGCCGCTGGAGCAGCGCGAGGATCGGCGCCGAGTCCTGCGTGCTCAGGCCCGCGAAGGACTTCACGAAGTGGCCCAGCAGGAGCGAGCGGCGGCCCGTCTCCGGGTGCACGCGCACCACGGGGTGCTCGGCCTCGAAGATGTTGCGGATGAACTCCTTGTGGTACTCGGCGCGCTGGTAGGTGGCGTTGTGGCCGGCGTAGTCGTAGTCGTTGGTGTGCAGCGCGCGCAGGTTCTCGGCGAGCGCCTTGAGCGGCTCCGGCAGCCGGTCGTAGGCGCGCGTGGTGGACGCCCACGTCGTGTTCCCGCCGTGCGGCGGCAGCTCGACGGGCCGCAGGATCGACGCCTTCGGCACGCGGTCGACGAAGGAGACGTCGGTGTGCCAGCTGTTCGCCGCGCCCTCGATGGGCAGCAGGTCCGAGTTCGAGCGGACCGTCGGGTGCGGGGTCGTCGGCACGCCGAGGCGCGCGGCGAAGGCGTGCTGGCCGGCGTCGTCGAGGTGGTCCTGGCCGCGGAAGAAGATGACCTCGTGCTCGGCGAGCAGGTCGAGGATCGTCTCCGCGGTCGCGTCGTCGATGTCACCGCCGACCCGGACCCCGTGCACGATCGCCCCGATGTGCTCGCCCAGCTTGGTCACGGTGATCTCGGGCGCGGTGGTGGTGGGCTCGAGCGTTGCGGTCATGGCTGCCTCCGGGGTGCGTTGCGTGCGTGGTAGACCCAGCTCACCCGATCCGGGCCGACGGGGCCAGGGTTGCGTTCAACGCGGGCGCAATCCGCTCAGTCCGCCTCCTCCTCGGCCTCCTGCTGCAGGCGGTCGATGTCGTCCGACGGGACGCCCACGGGGCCCGGCGTGTACGTGACCGCGTGCAGCGCACCGGAGTACGGGAAGGTGCCGCGGCGCTCGCGCAGCTCCCACGCGACCGGCCCGCGGGCGTCGAGGCCGACGGAGATCCCGGTCCACGGCGCCATGCCGATGAGCTGGACGCGGTCCGGGAGCACGGTTGCCTCGGCGCCGTCGACCGCGAGCGCGAGGTCCCAGCGCAGGTTCGGGCGCACCGTGGCGGTGAGCGTGACGGTGCGGCGTCCCGGCTCGACGGGGCCCGAGCGGGCCTCGGCGTACCGGCCGTAGGCGTTGTAGCCGACGACGACCGCTTCGTCCTCGACGTACACGAGATAGCCGCCCAGCGCGTCGCCGTGCGCGACGAGGACGCCCTCGGCGCCGTCGGCGAACTCGACGTCGATGTCGACGCGGAAGTCCCGGTACTGCACGAGTTTCGCCGAGCGGTACCGCTCGAGCACGGGCGTGCCGGGCAGCAGGCGCACGGGATCGGAGAGGCGCCGCTCCGCGGGATTGCGGGTGGACCCGTCGATCACGATGGGGAACACCGTGTTCCGCCAGGCCTCGTGCTCCCACTCGGCGGCCAGTTCGGCGACGAGGTCGGGGTGCTGCGCGGCGAGGTCGGTGGTCTCGGCGGGGTCCGCCCGGTTGTCGAAGAGCTGCCAGCGCGGCGCGAGCGGGTCGTCGCCCCGGCCGTGCAGGCTCAGCAACTTCCAGCCGTCCCGGTAGTAGCCGCGGTGTCCGCGGAACTCCGAGTACTGGCGCCTGCGGGCCGATGGGGCGGCCGCGTCGGACCAGGCGGCGCGCTGCGAGAGGCCGTCGCGCTCCTGCGCGGGGAGCCCGTGCCGCGCGGCGGGCGTCGGCACGCCCGCCAGGTCCAGCAGCGTGGGCGCCACGTCGGTGACGAAGGAGAACTGCTCACGCACGCCGCGCGCCTCCGGCAGGCCCCCGGGCCAGGACAGGACGAGGGGCACGCGCACGCCGCCGGCGAAGGTCTGGCCCTTGTAGAACCGGAAGGGCGTGTTGGACACCTGCCCCCAGCCGCGCGGGTAGTGCACGCCGAGCCGCGCGGTGCCGATGAGCTCCTCCGGATGGTCGACGTCGCCCTCCCAGCCGTCGGGCCCGATGCCGTCGGCGAACTTCACGAACTCGGCGAAGTAGCTGCGGGTGCCCTCCGGGCCGCCCTCGGCGGTGCCACCGTTGTCGGAGGTGAAGACGACGATCGTGTCGTCCAGCTCGCCCAGCTGCTCGACCGTCTCCAACAGCCGGCCCAGGCTGTCGTCGACGGTGCGCACCATCGCCGCGTACACCTGCATGTACCGGGCGAACCGCCGCTGCCGCTCGGGATCGAGCTCGTCCCACGGCGGCACATCGTAGCCGGGCTCGCTGTTGCGCTGCGCCGGCCGGACGTCCGCGCCGAACAGGCCGAGCTCCTGCTGCCGAGCGAACCGCTGCGCGCGCACCGCGTCCCAGCCGCGGGCGTAGTCGAGGTCGCCGCGCGGCAGATCCTCGCCGCGCACCTGCAGCGGACCGTGCATCGCGATGTGCGCGAAATAGAGGAAGAAGGGCTTCTCCGCGTCGTGCGCCCGCAGGTCCTTGATCCACGAGACCGCCGTGTCGGTGAGCGCGTCGGTGACGTAGAAGTCCTCCGGGTACTCGGTCACGGGGTCGACGGTGTTGTCCCGCACCAGCTGGTTCGGGTGGAAGAAGGAGTTCAGGCCCTCCAGGGAGCCGTAGTAGTGGTCGAAGCCGCGCTGCAGCGGCCACGACGAGCGGTCGGCGTCCGGGCCGAGCCGCGAGTCCTTCGCCAGGTGCCACTTGCCGACCGCGTGGGTGGCGTAGCCGGATTCGCGGAGGATCTCCGGCAGGGTGAGCACGTCGTCGGCGAGGCTCAGGCGCAGGTTGGGGAAGCCCGGATCGGAGTTGGCGACCGAGCCGTAGCCAGCGCGGTGCGGGTTGAGCCCGGTGAGCAGCGCCGCACGGGCGGGCGAGCACACCGGGGTGGTGTGGTGGTTGGTCGAGACGATGCCGCGGGCGGCGAGCGCGTCCAGGTGCGGGGTGGGGATCTCCGAGCCGTAGGGCCCGATGTCCGAGAAGCCCATGTCGTCGACGAGGACGACGATGATGTTCGGCGCACCGGGCCTGGCCCGCACCTCCGCCGGCCAGGCCGGCTCCGATTCGGCCTCGGAGCGGCCGATACGCCCCGTGAAGCCGTCGTACCCGCGGGCGTGATCGGGGATCGTCATGCGGTGGCGGCCACCGCCGAATCCTGCTCCACGCCCAGGGCGTCGAGCAGCGAGCCGCGCAGCTCCGCGAACCCGGATTCGCCCGGCCGGCGCCCGGCACCGTCGGCGAGGGTGACGTCCACGGAGAGGATCCCGTGGTCCAGCACGAGGATCCGGTCGGCGAGCGCGATGGCCTCGTCGACGTCGTGCGTGATGAGCAGGACGCCCGGCCGGTGCCGCGCGACGAGGCGCCGCAGCAGGTCATGCATCTTGAGCTTGGTCAGGGCGTCGAGCGCGCCGAAGGGCTCGTCGGCCAGGAGAACGGCCGGCTCGCGCACCAGGCTGCGGGCGAGCGCGACGCGCTGCTGCTGTCCGCCGGAGAGCTCGCGCGGCCAAGCCTTCTCGCGCCCGTCCAGCTCCACCTCGCGCAGCAGTTCGCGGCCCACGTCCTTGGCATCGGCGCCGCCGAGGCCGAGGATGACGTTGTCGAGCACGCGCGACCACGGGAGCAGCCGGGAGTCCTGGAAGACCACGGCGCGCCGCGGATCGACGTCGAGCACACCGGATCCGGGGACGCCGTCGTCCAGTCCGGCGATGGCGCGCAGCAGCGTCGACTTGCCGGAGCCGGACCGGCCGAGCAGCGCGACGAACTCGCCGCGCCGGATGGTCAGGTCGATGCCGCGGAGGACCGCGCGGCCGTCGAAGCCGCGCACCAGGTTCCGCGCCTCGATCACCGGACCGTCGCTCTCCGGCGTGGCGGTCGGCGTGCTCAGTGGGCCAGGGTGCTCTGCCATGACAGGGCCTTTCGTGCGGAGAAGCGGACGAGGAGGTCGGTGCTGAAGCCGAGGAGCGCGTAGACGGCGAGGCCCACGACGATGACGTCGGTCAGGCCGTAGAGCCGGGCCTTGTACATGAGGTAGCCGATGCCGTCGGAGGCGCCGACCTGCTCGACGACGACCAGGGCGAGCCAGGCCACCGTCGCCCCGAGCCGCAGGCCCGTGAAGAAGCCGGGCAGGGCACCGGGGATCGCGATGTACCGCACGAACTTCGCGCGACTGAGGCCGACGGTCTCCGCCAGCTCCACGTACTTGCGGTCGATGCCGCGCAGGCCCGCGTGGGTGTTGAGGTACACCGGCGTGGCGACCGCGAGGGTGATGAGGACGATCTTCATCTCCTCGCCGATGCCGAACCAGACGATGAACAGGGGCAGCAGCGCGAGCGCGGGAATCGCGCGGTAGATGGTGACGGTTCCGTCGATGAGAGCCTCGCCGGGGCGGGTGAGGCCCGAGAGGAGTGCGAGCACGACCGCCAGGGTCACGCCGAGGACGCCGCCGATGATCGCGCGCTGCGCGGAGGCCCAGATGTTGGACCACAGCGAGCCGTCGAGCGCGAGGTTCCAGGCGGTGTTCGCGACCGTCCACGGCGCGGACAGGACGGTGTCCGGGATGATCCCGGTCGCGGAGCCCGCGGCCCACAGGGCGACGACGAGCGCGGGGCCGGTGAGGATCCACGCGCCGATGGGGCGGGAGTCGACGAGGGCGCGGCGCGTGGACGTGCGGGGCAGCAGCTCGTGGTCGGGATCGAGGCGCCCGGTCGCTGCTCGGGCGCGGAATCGTGGGCGAGGCCGCTGCCGAGGCGGCCGGTCGGGGGAG
>NZ_JAIULG010000035.1 GCF_020169415.1 Tsukamurella sp. M9C | reverse complement strand
GTGCGGGTCACCGTCGGGATGGGGGGACGACTCACGGGGGTGGTGATCGCGGGACGCGCGATGGAGTACTCGGGGGAGGCTCTGAGCGCGGAGATCATGACGGCGGCCTCCCTGGCCGAGAAGGCAGCGGCCAGGGAGGTCCACTCGATCGCCACCGAGTTCTATCCGGGGCTCGACTTCTGGGATCAGTACACGGGGGAGGTGGACCGGTGACGGACTGTGTGATCACGCCGGCCACCGCTGTCGCTCATGAGCAGGCGCTCACGACGATCGCGACGACCGTGAGTACGGCCGGGACGACGTCGTCGTCGAACCGTGTGGGCGACGGTGACTACGGCGCCCTCTTCGGGTGGCTGGCCACCCGGGTGAACTCCGCTCTCGACGACCTCACGGAATCGGTCTCCACGCATAGCGGCGAACTCGAGACGCACCGTACCGAGTTCCGGCGGAACATCACGGTGAACCAGGAGACGGATCAGGGCGGCGCCACCGCGTTGACGGAAACCGGGCGAAGATGAGCGGCGACGGCGTGATCGGCACCGTCGGCGACGCCGTCGCCGGTGTACCGCTCGCCGAAGCCGTGGTCGACGCCGCGGAGGCCGTGGTCGAGGATCAGAGCGCGATGGGGCTGCTCGCCGCGGTCGTGAGCATCGGCTCCGAAGTGAGCAGCGCGGTGCAGGATCCGATCGGCACCTTCTTCGCCTCCGGCGTGGGCTGGGTCATCGAGGCGATCCCGGCGCTGAAGTCCTCTCTGGACGCCGTGTCCGGAAATCCGGACAAGATCGAGGACCTGAGCGAAATCTGGACCGAGAAGGTCGCCACTCCTCTCGCGGCTGTGGCCGACGCCGTGCGGACGGCCTCGTCCGCCACGTCGTCCGGGTGGTCGGGCGTCGATGCTGATGCGTATCGCACGGCCACGACCGCTCTCGCCGAGCACAGCGAAGCCCTCGGCACCGCGGCGAGATCCACCGCGACCGGCTTGAGCATCGCGGGAGCCCTCGTCGTCGAGGTTCGCAACTTCATCCGCGACGAGCTCGCATCCCTCGCCGTGTGGGCCGCGGCGAGCTACGCGGCCGCCACGGCGACATCGATTCCCACGGGCGGTGCCTCCGTGGTCGCGGCAACGAACACGATCCTGCTGCGCGGAGCAGCGTTGGCCCAGCGCTTCGCCGGAGTGCTTCGGAAGCTCACCACCAAGCTCGAGGGGCTCGCGGACAAGTTCGCCGCCCTCGGCACGGCCGCGCGGGCGCTGCGCCGCACGAGCACCGGCATCGACAACGTTGCCGCGGCGACGACGCGCGCCGTCGACGACGGTGTAGTCGTCCAGACAGCGTTCCTTCTCGCGGGAAACAGCCCGATCTCCTCGGTCGGTGAGGTCGCCGTGTCGGCGGGCACCAGCGGGATCAAGGCCATGGGTGACGGGTGGACCACCTGGACCGGCACGCAGCCCGCGTGAATCCCATGCGGCAGGATGACGGGGTGACTTCCGCAGCTGCACGTGACCTGGTCATCCTCGACGTCCCGGCCGAGGCGCGGGCAGCCCACGCGCGGCTCCTCGGCGCCGATCCGGCCGAGATCCACACCGCGGGCGCCATCGACGTCGCTGTCGGCGCACCGTCGTGGGCGGGCGCCTCGGGGCTCCTCGTCGCGGCGGACGACGCCGCCATGGCCGCGAAGCTCGCCGAACGACGAGGACTGCCCCTGACGGATGTCGGCACCGGATTCGCCGGACCCGCAGACGGACTCGCCCTCGGTTACGCCGGCCCGACGGTGCCCGGCGCCGCGCCCGGCGCGGAGATCACCGGCGTCGACCACGTCGTGCTCACCTCGCCGAACCGCGACCGCATCATCGCCACCCTGTGCGGCCGGCTCGACTTCGACCTGCGCCTGGACCGGGTGCAGTCGTGGGGCGTGCACCAGCTGTTCCTCCGCCGCGGCGACCTGCTCGTCGAGGTGGTCCTGCAGGAGGGAGAGGGCGTCGACCCCGCCGGCCCGGACGCGCTGTGGGGACTCGCCTGGCGCACCGTCGACGCTGATGCGACGCACGCCCGCCTGACCGAGCAGGGGGTCACCGTGAGCGACGTGCGGCGCGGCGCGAAGCCGGGTACACGAGTCGCGACGGTCAAGGACCCCGCACTGGGCGTGCCGACGATCGTGCTGGAGCAGTCCTAGCCGAGCCGGGACGCGGCGGCACCGTCGAGGTACCAGACGGTCTCCTCGGAGCCGTGTGCGCCGGCGCAGGGCCAGTCCTCGGGCGACGCCCCGCCGACCCCGGCGGCCACGGCCTCGGCTTTCTCGGCGCCCGAGACGAGCAGCCACACGCGGCGCGCGGCGGCGACCGCCGGCAGCGTCAGCGTGAGGCGCCGCGGCGGCGGCTTGGGGGAGTCGCGCACCGACACCACGACGGCGTCCGTCTCGCGGACCGCGTCGGTGTCGGGGAAGAGCGAGTTGATGTGGCCCTCGCCGCCCATGCCGAGCAGGTGCACGTCGAAGCGGGGCACGGTGCCCTCACCCGCCGTGACGGCGTTGCCGCGGGCGGCGGCGTTGTCGGCCAGGCGCTTCGCGTAGACGCGGGCGGCGAGCTCGCCGTCGCCGCTGAACTCGTCCGATGCAGGGAAGCGGTAGACGTTCGCGTCGGGGATCGGCACGTGCGCGAGGAGCGTGTCCTCGGCCTGCAGCACGTTGCGGTCGGGGTCGTCGCCCGCGACGAAGCGCTCGTCGCCGAAGAAGACGTCGATCCGCGACCAGTCGATCACCCGCTCCCGCAGCGCCGCCGACAGCGCGTTGCCGTTGGTGCCGCCGGTCAGCACGATCGAGGCGAAGCCCCGCTCGGCCTGCGCCTGCTCGATCACCGCAACCAGGTCGTCGGCGGCGGCCGCGACGAGAGCGTCGGCATCGTCGAACGTGCGGACGGTGGGCTCGGTCATCAGGGCATCTCCGATCGATCCACGTCGGACACGCCGCCCAACGCCGTGTAGTAGATGTCGTCGTCGTCGAGGCGGCGCAGTTCCTCCGCGAGGCAGTCCGCCACGTCGCGTCGGCGGATCGCGACGCGTCCGTCGGGCTGGCCCGGCCGTACGAGGACGGCGGTGGAGTTCTGGTCGAACTCCAGGCGCAGCGGCCCGCTCGCGCGGTCGAGCTGCACTTCGAAGCTGCCGGCCCGGCGCCGCACGGGCACGCCGAGCTGCGCCCGCAGCCAGCCCGCGAGCAGGTCGATGCCGGGGCTGTTCGACGGTCCCGTCACCACCGCGGACGTGATCGGCTCGAACGGCGGCTGGTCCAACGCCGATGCCAGGAGCGCACGCCACGGGGTGATCCGCGACCACGCGAGGTCCGAATCGCCCGGCGCGAAGCCGTCGCGGCGCCGCGCGAGCACGGCGACGGAATCGTCGGACGCGGTGGCATCGGTGATGCGGCGGGTCGCGAGCGCGCCCACCTTGTCGGCGGAGGGCACCGCGGGCGCGGCGCCGGGCCACCAGGCGACGACGGGCGTGTCCGGGAGTAGGAAGGGCACGATGACCGAGGCGCCGTGGTCGGCCAGCTCGCCGAACAGGCGCAGCACCACGACCTCCGACGCGCCGGCGTCGCCGCCGACGCGGATCTGCGCGTCGAGCCGGGTCCGCTCCGCGCGCGGACCGCGGGCCACGACGATCACGCGGCACGGATGCTCGCGCGATGCGGCGTTGGTGGCCTCGATGGCGCTCTCGGTGGGCTCGCCCTCCTCGGCGGAGATGATGAGCGTGAGCACGCGGCCCAGGGTGACCGCGCCGCCCGATTCGCGCAGGCGCACGAGCTTCTTCGAGACGTCCTGGGTGGAGGTGTCCGGCAGATCGAGAATCATGGGCGCCGCCACGTCCTTCCGGTCCGGTCGAGCATCGCGTCGGCCGACGCCGGGCCCCACGTCCCGGACTCGTACTCCTCGGGCCGGCCGCCCTCGGCCCACAGCGCGAGCACCGGGTCGAGGATCTTCCACGACAGCTCGACCTCGGCGTTCACCGGGAACAGCGAGGGCTCGCCGAGCAGCACGTCGAGGATCAGCCGCTCGTAGGCCTCGGGGGAGCTCACCGTGAAGGCCTCGCCGTAGCTGAAGTCCATGTTGACGTCGCGGACCTCCATGGAACTGCCCGGCACCTTGGAACCGAACCGGAGGGTCACGCCCTCGTCGGGCTGCACGCGGATGACGAGCGCGTTCTGGCCCAGCTCCTCGGTCATGGTGTCGTCGAAGGGCAGGTGCGGCGCGCGCTTGAACATCAGCGCGATCTCCGTGACGCGGCGCCCCAGTCGCTTGCCGGTGCGCAGGTAGAAGGGCACGCCCGCCCACCGCCGGGAGGCGATCTCGACGGTGATCGCGGCGTAGGTCTCCGTGGTGGAGGTCTCGCTGAAGCCCTCCTCCTGGAGCAGGCCCACGACCTTCTCGCTGCCCTGCCAGCCCGGGCCGTACTGGCCGCGCGCGGAGGTCTCCGCGAGCGGCTCCACGGGGGAGGTGGCCGAGAGCACCTTGATCTTCTCGGCCTGCAGCTCCGCCGGGTGGAAGCTGGTGGGCTCCTCCATCGCGATGAGCGCCATCAGCTGCAGGAGGTGGTTCTGGATCACGTCGCGGGCGGCGCCGATGCCGTCGTAGTAGCCGGCGCGGCCGCCGAGGCCGATGTCCTCGGCCATGGTGATCTGGACGCTGTCCACGTAGTGGCTGTTCCATGTCGGCTCGAACAGCTGGTTCGCGAAGCGCAGAGCCAGGATGTTCTGCACCGTCTCCTTTCCGAGGTAGTGATCGATCCGGAAGACCGACTGTTCGGCGAAGACGTCGTTGACCACGGCGTTGAGCTTCTGCGCGGACTCGAGGTCGTGCCCGAAGGGCTTCTCGATCACCACGCGCCGCCAGCCCTCGGACTGGTCCGCCAGGCCCGAGCGCTTGAGCTGCTCGCACACCGTGGGGAAGGCGTCCGGGGGGATGGAGAGGTAGAAGGCGGTGTTGCCGCCCGTGCCCCGTTCGGCGTCCAGGTCGGCCAGCGCCGCCGAGAGTCGGTCGAACGAGTCGTCGTCGTCGAAGGCGCCCTGGACGAACCGGATGCCCTCGGCCAGGCGCTCCCAGACGTCGTCGCGGAACTCGGTGCGCGAGTGGGCCTTCGCTGCCTCCCGGACCGTCGCCGCGAAGTCCTCGTCGGTCCACGGGCGGCGGCCGAAGCCCACCAGCGAGAAGCCGGGCGGGAGCAGCCCGCGGTTCGCGAGGTCGTATACGGCGGGCATCAGCTTGCGCCGCGACAGGTCGCCGGTGACGCCGAAGATCACCAGGGACGAGGGCCCCGCGATCCTCGGCAGGCGACGGTCCTTCGGGTCCCTCAGGGGATTGCCGGGCATCATCGGGCCCCACCCGTCCGGTTTCGATCCGAGGTCGCGGCAGCGCGCTTGGTCCAGGTCACCGGGTGTTAGGCCCCGGTCTTGAGCTGCTCGGCGGTCGCGTCGAGCAGCTGCTGCCAGGCCTGCTCGAACTTCTCCACGCCCTCGGTCTCGAGGAGCTCGAAGACGGCCGACAGGTCGACGCCCGCGCCCTGCAGGTCGGAGAAGACCTGCGCCGACTCCTCCGCGCGGCCGATGATCGTGCCGTCGGTGACCGTGCCGTGGTCGGCGAAGGCCGCCATCGTGGCGCCGGGCATGGTGTTGACGGTGTTCGGGGCGATCAGCTCCGCGACGTACAGGGTGTCCTTGTACGCCGGGTTCTTCACGCCCGTCGACGCCCACAGCGGGCGCTGCACGTTCGCGCCCTCGATCGCGGCGAACCGGGCCGCGCCGAAGATCTCCTCGTACGCGGCGTAGGCCAGGCGCGCGTTGGCGAGGCCGGCCTTGCCGCGCAGCGCGAGCGCCGCGTCGGTGCCGATCGCGTCGAGCCGCTTGTCGATCTCGGTGTCCACGCGGGAGACGAAGAACGAGGCGACCGAGTAGATGTCGGCCACGTTCCGGCCGGCCGCGGCCGCCGCCTCGATGCCGTCGAGGTAGGCGTCCATGACCTGGCGGTGGCGCTCCACCGAGAAGATCAGCGTCACGTTCACCGAGATGCCCTCGGCGATCACGCGGGCGATCGCGGGCAGGCCGGCGAGCGTCGCGGGGATCTTGATGAGCACGTTCGGCCGGTCGACGATCTTGTGCAGCTCGATCGCCTGGGCGACGGTGCCCTCGGTGTCGTGCGCGAGGCGCGGGTCGACCTCGATCGAGACCCGGCCGTCGACGCCGCCGGTCTTCTCGAAGACGGGGGCGAGCACGTCGCACGCCGCGCGCACGTCGTCGGTGGTGACGGTGCGGATCGTCTCGTCCACCCCGGCGCCGCGGGCGGCGAGCTCGGCGACCTGCGCCGCGTACTCGGTGCCCTTGGACAGCGCCGCCTGGAAGATCGCCGGGTTCGTGGTGACGCCGGTGACGGAGTCCGTCTCCGGGAGCTCCGCGAGCTTGCCGGACTGGATCAGGCCGCGCGAGAGGTCGTCGAGCCAGACGGAGACGCCGGCCTCGTACAGGGCGGCGAGATTCGGGTTCTGAGCCATGGTGTGGTTATCCCTTCAGGTTGGCGAGGGACTGCTCGGCCTTCTGGGCCACGTTCTCGCCGGTGAATCCGTACTTAGCGAACAGGACCTTGTCGGAGGCGGACTCGCCGAAGTGCTCGAGCGAGACGACCTCGCCGAAGCCGCCGACGATGCGCCACCAGGACTGGGCGATGCCGGCCTCGACGGCGACGCGCGCCTTGACCGACGGCGGCAGGACGCTGTCCTGGTACGCCTGGTCCTGGGCGTGGAACCACTCGACCGACGGCATGGAGACGACGCGCGCCTTGATGCCCTTCGCCGCGAGCAGGTCGGCGGCCTGCAGGGCCAGCTGCACCTCGGACCCGGTCCCGATGATGATCACGTCGGGGGCGGCACCGTCGGCCTCCTTGAGGACGTAACCGCCCCGCGCGACGCCCTCGGCGGACGTGCCGGGCAGGATCGGCACGCCCTGGCGGGTGAGGATCAGGCCCGTGGGGCCGTTGCCGCCGGTGCGCTCGAGGGTGGCCTTCCACGCCGCGACGGTCTCGTTCGCGTCGGCGGGGCGGACCACGTTCAGGCCCGGGATGGCGCGCAGCGCGGCGAGGTGCTCGACCGGCTGGTGCGTGGGGCCGTCCTCGCCGAGGCCGACCGAGTCGTGCGTCCACACGTAGATCGGATCGATGTCCATGAGGGCCGCGAGGCGGACGGCGGGGCGCATGTAGTCCGCGAACTGCAGGAAGGTGCCGGCGTAGGGACGGGTCTTCCCGTGCAGCACGATGCCGTTGAGGATCGAGCCCATCGCGTGCTCGCGGATGCCGAAGTGCAGCGTGCGGCCGTAGGGCTGCGCGTTCCAGTCCTCGGTCGAGATCGACGGGGGACCGAAGGAGTCGGCGCCCTTGATCGTGGTGTTGTTCGAGCCCGCGAGGTCGGCGGAGCCGCCCCACAGCTCGGGCAGGGTCTGGCCGGCGGCCGCGAGGAAGGCGCCGGACGCGGCGCGGGTCGCGATGGCCTTGTCGTCGACCGACCAGGTCGGCAGCTCGGCGTCCCAGCCCGCGGGCAGGGTTCCGGCCTCGAGCCGGTCGAGCAGCGCCTTGCGCTCCGGGTTGGCGGCGGCCCAGGCGTCGAAGCGCACGTTCCACGCCTCGTGCTCGGCCTGGCCGCGCTTGATCAGCTCGCGCGAGTGCGCGATGACCTCGGGGGCCACGTCGAAGCTCTTCGCCGGGTCGAAGCCCAGGATCTCCTTGACCGCGGCCACCTCGTCGCCGCCGAGCGCCGAGCCGTGCACGCCGCCCGTGTTCATCTTGTTCGGGGCGGGGAAGCCGATGACGGTGCGCACGATGATGATCGACGGCTTGTCGGTGACGGCCTTGGCGGCCGCGGTGGCCTCCTCGATCGCCGTGACGTTCTCGCCGCCCTCGACGTACTGCACGTGCCAGCCGTAGGCCTCGTACCGCTTCGCCACGTCCTCGGAGAGCGCGATGTCGGTGTTGTGCTCGATGGAGATCTTGTTGTCGTCGTAGAAGAGGACGAGGTTGCCCAGTTGCTGGGTGCCGGCGAGCGAGGACGCCTCGGAGGTGACGCCCTCCTCGATGTCGCCGTCGGAGGCGATGACGTAGATGAAGTGGTCGAACGGGCTCTGCCCCGGCGCGGCCTCCGGGTCGAACAGCCCGCGCTCGTAGCGCGAGGCCATCGCCATGCCCACCGCGGACGCGAGGCCCTGGCCCAGCGGGCCGGTGGTGATCTCGACGCCCTTGGTGTGCCGGTACTCGGGGTGGCCGGGGGTCAGCGAGCCCTCGGTGCGCAGCGCCTCGAGGTCGCCCAGCTCCAGGCCGAAGCCGCCCAGGTACAGCTGGGTGTAGAGCGTGAGGCTCGAGTGGCCGCAGGACAGCACGAACCGGTCGCGGCCGATCCAGTGGGTGTCCGACGGGTCGTGGACCATGAGCTTCTGGAACAACGTGTAGGCCAGGGGAGCGAGGCTCATCGCGGTGCCGGGGTGGCCGTTGCCGACCTTCTGCACCGCGTCGGCCGCCAGCACCCGGGCGGTATCCACCGCGCGCGTGTCGAGATCGGTCCAGTCGGCGGGGTGATGCGGAGTGGTGAGGGTGTGGATCTCGGCGGTGCTGGTCACGGCTGGCGGACTCTCCTGGTCGTGGGGGCGTGCGTGCTCAAGTGTGAACCCTACTCGGCGGCGACGCACGGTCTGCGGAAACTACCGGGTAGGGCGACGGGTGGCCACCGCCACGGTTCGCGGCGGCGATCCCGATTCGGCGCCGGGGAGTCGGAGGACTACCATGGCTCGTAGTAGATGGGGTCGGCGCCGGTCGCGGGCCCGCGGCGGGGCAGCTGCCCCACCGCCCGCGGTCGGTCAGCCCCGGCCGCGGAAGAAACGTCACGTCCGGTCGCGTCCGGACACGGCAGAAGAGAGTGCGGCACAGATGGTTTTCAAGGGCGGGCACGGGACGAACACCCCAGACGCTCGCTCGGCGGCCGCGCCGGTCCCCGCGTCCTTCGCCGGCCGCGTCGGGCAGACGGTGCTCGCGTACATCGCGCTGACCAAGCCGAAGGTGATCGAGCTGCTGCTCGTCGCCACCATCCCCGTGATGCTGCTGGCCGACCGCGGCCACGTGAACCTTCCGCTCATCCTGTCGACGCTGTTCGGCGGCTGGCTCGGCGCCGCGTCGGCGAACACGCTCAACATGGTCGCGGACGCCGACATCGATCAGAAGATGAAGCGCACCGAGCGGCGCCCGCTCGCGCGGCACGCGGTGCCCGTCCGGCACGCGCTGATCTTCGGCCTCGTCCTGGCCGCGGCCTCGTTCGTGTGGCTGTGGCAGATGGCGAACCTGCTGTCCGCGGTGCTGGTGCTGGTCACGATCGCGTTCTACCTGTTCGTGTACACGATGCTGCTCAAGCGGCGCACCTCCCAGAACGTGGTCTGGGGCGGGGCCGCGGGCTGCATGCCCACGCTCGTCGGCTGGGCTGCCGCGACCGGCACCATCGAGTGGCCGGCGATCGTTCTGTTCCTGGTGATCTTCTTCTGGACGCCGCCGCACACCTGGGCGCTCGCGATGCGCTACAAGGAGGACTACAAGGCCGCCGGCGTCCCGATGCTGCCCGTCGTCGCGCCGGAGACCGTCGTCGCGCGGCAGATGGTCTGGTACACGTGGGCCACCGTCATCACGACGCTGGTGCTGATCCCCGCCGCCGGCCTGGTCTACGCGATCGCCGCGGCGCTGTGCGGGGCCTGGTTCCTCTACGCGGTCCACAAGCTGTACTCGCAGACCAAGGCGGGCCAGGAGATCAAGCCGCTCAAGGTCTTCCTGCAGTCCAACAACTACCTCGCGGTGCTGTTCTGCGCGCTCTCGGTGGACTCGATCCTCAACTACAGCACCGTCTGGCAGCTGCTCGGTCACTGATGGCCGCCTCCGACCGCGACCTCTGGACGCTGATCTTCGCCGAACGCGCCGCGCTGGCCGAGGATCTCGGCGCCCTGACGGACGAGCGGTGGGGCACCCCGTCGCTCTGCGCGGGTCTGACGGTCCGCGAGGTCCTGGCCCACCTCACCGCCGGGGCGTCCGACAATCCCGTCGTCTGGTTCGCGGGCGTCCTGCGCAACCGCTTCGACTTCGACGCCAACGTCGCGCAGCGGCTCGCCAAACGGCTGGGCGACGCCCCCGCGGACACGCTGCGGCAGTTCCGCGGCGTGTGCACCAGCCGGACGAAGGCGCCGATCCCCGTCGCCGCGATGCTCGGGGAGATCGTGGTGCACGGCGAGGACATCCGTCGCCCGCTCGGCATCGTGCGCGAATACCCGGCGGGCGTGCTCGAGCGCGTCGCGGCGTTCTACGCCGGCTCGGACCTGATGCTGCCGTCGGCGACCCGGGCCCGCGGCCTGCGGCTGCGCGCGACCGACGGCGCCTTCGCCGTCGGTGACGGCCCGGAGGTCGCCGGGCCCACCGTCGCGCTGGTCATGGCGCTCACCGGGCGCGACGACTACCTCGCCGAGCTGAGCGGCCCGGGCCTGGCGGAGTTCGCCTCCCGCTGAGCCGCCCGGCGATCAGGCCTGCGCGATCCCGAGGGCGGCGGTCACCGTCGCGCGGACGCGCCGGTGCACCTCCTCCGGCGACGAGGCGTCGAGTTTGCCGTCCAGGTGCAGGAACGCCAGCCCGTGTACGAGGGCCCAGACCGCCGTCGCGGTGTCCTCGGAATCCGACGCGGCGCCCTGCAGGGTCTGCCCGATCAGCCCCGTCAGGTACGCCTTGATCAGGTCCACCGCCTCGACGCGGTCCGGGTCCGTGCCGCAGGGCTCGGCGAACATCGCGCGGAAGAGGCCGGTGCGCTGCAGCGCGAAGTCGACGTAGGCGATCGCGATGTCGGCCAGGTCGTCCGGGCCCGACGGTGCCGGCGACGCGGCGGTCAGGGCGGCCGCGAGCTCGCGGTATCCGACGGCCGCGACGGCCGAGATCAGGGCGCCGCGGTCGGGGAAGTGGCGGTAGGGCGCGGCGGTCGAGACCCCCGCCCGGCGGGCGACGGCGCGCAGCGACAGGTCGGTGGCGCCGCCCTCCTCGTCGAGGATCTCGACGGCGGCGCCGACGAGCGCGCCGGGCAGGTCGCCGTGGTGGTAGGTGGTGCTCATGCTGATCAATCTACCCCAGTGTTGACACCGCTTACATGTGGATCTAGTGTAAGCACCGCTCACACGATGTGAGCGATGCTTACACCGTCGCGAAAGGCGCCCGATGTCCGACCTGTTCTCCCCGCTCACGCTCCGCTCCGGCGCCGTCCTGCCCAACCGCATCGCGAAGGCCGCGATGGAGGAGGGCCTCGCGGGCGCGGAGCAGGCGCCCGACGGGCGCACCGTCGAGCTGTACCGCCGCTGGGGCGCCGGCGGCACCGGCCTGCTCATCACCGGCAACGTCATGGTCCACGCCGAGGCGCTCACCGGGCCCGGCGCGATCGTCCTCGACGCGCGCTCGCCGCTCGCGCCGTTCCGGGCCTGGGCCGCGGCCGCCACGGAGAACGGGGCGAGCATCTGGATGCAGATCAGCCACCCGGGCCGGCAGATCCAGAAGGACATGCCCGGCGTCGTCTGGGGGCCGTCCGCGAAGTCCGTCGACCTCGGCAGCGCCCTCTCGAGCCGGTTCGCCACGCCGACCGCGATGACCGAGGCGCAGATCCGCGCCACCGTCGCCCGCTTCGCCACGACCGCCCGTCGCGCGGAAGAGGCCGGATTCGACGGGGTCGAGGTGCACGCCGCGCACGGCTACCTGCTCTCCCAGTTCCTCTCGCCGCTGGTCAACACCCGCACCGATGAGTGGGGTGGCTCGCTCGAGAACCGCGCCCGCCTCCTGCTCGACGTCGTCCGGGCGATCCGGGCCGAGGTCTCGCCGGGCTTCGCCGTCGCCGTGAAGCTCAACTCCGCCGACTTCCAGCGCGGCGGCTTCGACGCCACCGACGCGCAGGCTGTGATCGCCATGCTCGCGCCGCTCGGCGTCGACCTCGTGGAGATCTCGGGCGGCAGCTACGAGAGCCCCGCCATGACCGGCCGCGCGACCGGCCCCGCGGCCGACGGCCGCCCCGGCGACGCCCGCAGCGTCGCGCGCGAGGCCTACTTCCTCGAGCTCGCCGCCGACCTCGCGGTCACCAGCGAGATCCCGCTCATGCTCACCGGGGGCATCACGCGTCGCGAGACCGCCGAGGCCGTCCTCGCGGAGAACGTCGCCGTCGTGGGCATCGGGACCGCGCTGTCCGTGACCCCGGACCTGCCCGCCCGGTGGCGCGCGGGCGACGGCACCGTCGGCGCCCTGCGGCCCGTGACGTGGAAGAACAAGCCCCTCGCGTCCATGGCCTCGATGGCGCAGGTCCGCCACCAGCTGCGGCGCATGGCCGCCGGGAAGGACCCGCGCCCCGGCGTCCTGCCCGCGCTCGCGCTGGTCCGCGACCTCGCCGTCGTGCGACGGGCCCTCGGGCGGTACCGCCGCTGGCTCGCCGCGCGTCCGGCCGACGGTGCCGCGCTCACCGCTGCCGCGCTGTCAGGGGAGTAGCGCCACCGAGCCCGTGGTCCGGCGCGCCTGCAGGTCCGTGTGGGCGCGTCCGGCCTCCGCCAGCGGGTACGTCGCGCCGACGGTGAACCGCAGCGAGCCGTCGCGCAGGCCGTCGAGCACCGCGCCGCTGCGCCGGGCGAAGTCCTCCGGCGTCGCGACGTGGTGCGCCAGGGTGGGGCGCTGCACGAACAGCGAACCCAGCGGGTTGAGGCGCTGCAGGTCGAAGGGCGGCACGGGGCCCGACGCGGCGCCGAACAGCACGACGATGCCTTTGTGTCGCGTGGCGAGAAGCGAGGCCTCGAAGGTGTCCTTGCCCACGCCGTCGTACACCGCGGCGACGCCCGCGCCGTCCGTCAGCTCGCGCACCCGGGCGGCGACGTCCTCGTCGTAGCGCAGCACCTGCCAGGCGCCCGCCTCGCGCGAGAGGCGCTCCTTCTCGTCGGTCGACACCGTCGTGATCACGCGGGCGCCCAGCGCCGTCGCCATCTGGGTCACGAGCAGGCCGGTGCCGCCCGCGCCGGCGTGCACCAGCACGGTGTCGCCCGCCTGCACGGGGTGCGAGTCGTGGGCCAGGTAGTGGGCCGTCATGCCCTGCAGCAGGACCGACGCCGCGACCTCGGGCGCCACCCCGTCGGGCACCGCGACGGTGCGCTCCGCCGGCACCGTCACGAGCTCCGCGTAGGAGCCGGGCCCGTCGCACCACGCGACCACGTCGCCCACCGCGCGGTTCGTGACGCCCTCGCCGAGCGCGACGACGGTGCCGGAGCCCTCGCTGCCCGGGACGTACGGCAGCGCGGTGGGGTACATGCCCTCGCGGAAGTAGGTGTCGATGAAGTTGACGCCGATGGCGCTCGTGCGGACCAGCACCTGGCCCGGTCCGGGCACCGGGTCCGGAACCTCGCCGTAGGTCAGGACTTCCGGGCCGCCGTGTTCTGTCACCGTGATCGCGCGCATGACTCATCTCTACCGCACGCGGTGTGGCAGGGTCGACGGGGCTGCAGAATCCGGCCCGCGCTCATCCCGTCGATCGAGGAGTCCTCGCTTGCGTTCACTCGTGTACTACGTCGCCGTCTCGCTCGACGGCCGGATCGCCGGCCCCGAGGGCCAGTACGACTTCTACCCCGTCGACGAGGAGTACTCGCGGCAGATGAACGAGGAGTGGGGCGACGGGCTGCCGACGGGCCTGCACGAGGCGCTGGGCATCACGCCGCCGCTCACCAAGTGGGACACCGTGGTGATGGGGCGCGCGACGTACGCGCTGGGCACCGACATGGGCGTGAACGACCCGTACGCGCACCTGCGCACGATCGTCTACTCGCGGTCGCTGGACGCCGCGGACTTCCCGGAGGTCGAGGTGGTCGCCGAGGACCCCGTCGCACACATGCGGGCGCTCAAGCAGGAGGACGGCGGCGACATCTGGCTGTGCGGCGGCGGAAAGCTGGCCGCGACTCTCGCTCCCGAGGTCGACAGGCTGGCGCTGAAGATCTACCCGGTGACCGCGGGCGACGGCATCCCGTTGTTCGCGGGCGGCTTCGCGCCGCAGCAGTGGAAGCTCGTCTCGCACCGCGCGTTCGACATCGGCGTGATCCTGGCGCAGTACGAGCGCGCCTGAGTCGCGCTCGGCGGCCGGATCGCGCGGGTGCTAGCGGGACGAAGCCCGGTAGCCGGCCATCCGCTCGTGGTGGCCGGGCTCCGTGGTGGCCTTGCTGACCAGCTCGCGGTCCCAGTCGGAGGTGTCGAGGCCGGCCTTCTCGGCCGCGTCCTTCGCCTGCGCCGGGTTCGCGACGATCTGGTCGCCCATGATCCCGTCCCCGCCGACGAGCGTGATGCGCACGCCCTCCTCGCCCATGTTCTGCAGCACGGCGGTCGCCCCGTCGTGCTGGGCGGCGAAGCGCTTCAGGCGGGAGACGACGTTGCCGGGGGCCTGCTCAGTCATGCCGCCAGCTTATCGGGCGTGCCGTCGGAGGCGCGCAGCACCCGCGCCCGCATCAGCCGGTAGAGGATCGCGGTCTCGGTGATCACCGACATCGCGCCCGCCACGTGCAGCACCACCAGCAGCGCGGGGACGCCGGTGAAGTACTGGACCACGCCGATGAGCGACTGCGCCGCGACCACCGCGAAGACGATCTTCAGGCGTCGCCGGACGGCCTCGCTCGACGGCCCGCGCACGACGAGTACGGCCGCCCAGATCAGGATCGCGACGTACGCCGCCACCAGCAGGCCGTGGGTCAGCGACAGGAGCGGGATCGACACGTCGAGGCGGTCGATGGCCTTCGGATTGGTGCGGTCGCCCGCGTGCGGGCCGGCGGCCGTGACCACGACGCCCGCCGCGAGCACGAAGGACATGACCACCGCGGAGACGGCGACCAGCCGCCGGGCGCCGGCGGGTGCCGCCTCGATCTCGACGCCGTCATCGGGTTCGCCGACCTTGGCGTACAGCGTCGCGGCGATCCAGACCATCGCGCAGGAGACCAGCATGTGGGCACCCACGACCCACCAGCGCAGGCCGGTGAGCACGGTGACGCCGCCGAGGATGCCCTGGGCGAACGTCGAGAAGGGCAGGATCCACGCGTAGACCAGGATCTCGCGGCGCCGCCGGGCCCTCGTCACGGCCAGCACGATCGCGATCGACGTGGTGACCACGATCCACACCGCGATCTGCCGGTTGCCGAACTCGATGGCCTGGTGCCACCACGGGACCTCGTCCTGCGGGATCGGCAGCAGGGAATCGTCGAAGCACTTGGGCCAGGTGGGGCAGCCCAGCCCGGAGCCGGTCACGCGCACCACCGATCCGGTGACGGCGATCAGCGCCTGGGCGAGCAGAGCGGCGAGCGCGATCCGCTGCTGCGCCTTCACGCTGGGGAGCGGCAGGCGGTCGACGAGGCGCAGGAAGAGCTGGTACACGCCGATCATCGTACGTGGGTGCCGCGCGGCTACTACGACCTGTAGTGGTTAACCGGTGAAGCGGAACAGGCGGACGGCCAGAGCGGAGCCGACGACGCCCCACGCGGCGAGCACCGCCAGGCCGAACCAGTCGACGGCGCCGAGCGTCGCCGCGCGGGTCAGCGCCTCGGTCAGCGCGCCCGACGGGGACAGTCGGGCGAGGAGCAGCACGGCGTCCGGGACGTGCTCGCGCACGACGACGAGCGAGGCGATCGCGCCCATGACGAACCACAGCAGGTTCGCCAGCGCGAGCACGACCTCGGCCTTGAGCGTGCCGCCCAGCAGCAGGCCCAGCGAGGCGAAGGCGAAGACGCCCAGCGCGAGGATCGGCACCCACAGCAGCAGCCCGACGGGCTCCGGGCGCCAGCCCAGCGCGAGGCCGATCCCGCCCAGGATCACGGCCTGCAGGATCACCACGATCACCACGGCGAGCGTCTTGCCACCGATGACGCCCCACCGCGGCAGCGGCGTCGCGCCGAGCCGCTTGAGCGCGCCGTAGCGCCGGTCGAAGCCCACGGCGATGGCCTGGCCGGTGAACGCGGTCGACATCACCGCCACGGCCATCACGGCCGGGACGAGGGAGTCGATGCGGGTGGCGTCGCCGCCGATGGGCAGCACGGCGAAGCCGACGAGCAGCGCGATCGGGATGAACATGGTGAGCAGCAGCTGCTCGCCGTTGCGCAGCAGGAGCGTGAGCTCCATGCGCGTCTGCGCGGCGAGCATCGCCGTGGGGCGCGCCGCCTCGGGGTTCGGCAGGAAGGTGCCGGGGGCGAATCGGGGCTCGGTTCGGGTCACGTCATCCCCTCAGGTCGCGGCCGGTGAGATCGAGGAAGACGTCCTGCAGGGTCCGCGTGCCCACCCGCAGGTCCGTCAGCAGGGCGCCCTGCGCCGCGAAGTGCGCCGCCGCGTCGGCGATCACCGCGGGGGTCACCTCGGCGCCGCGCACCACGTAGACGGAGCCGTGCGCGTCGGTGCTGTCCACCGTCGCGGTGAAGCCCGTGCCCAGCCGGCCGGCCAGGGCCGCGGGGTCCAGGCCCGACGGTGCCGTCACCCGCAGCTCGTGCTCGGCGCCGTGGCGCGTGAGCTCCTCGGGCGTACCGTCGGCCACCGCGCGGCCGCGGTCCATGATGACGACCCGGTCGGCGAGGGCCTCCGCCTCGTCGAGCAGGTGCGTCGTGAGCAGGACGGTGACGCCGTCGCGCCGCAGCGCGGAGACGAGGTCCCACACGAGCAGCCGCGCCTGCGCGTCGAGGCCGGCGGTGGGCTCGTCGAGGAAGACCAGCTCGGGGCGTCCGACGAGCGCGCACGCGAGGGACAGCCGCTGCTGCTGGCCGCCGGAGAGCCGGCGGTAGCTGACGTTCACCACGTCGGTCAGGCCGAGCGTGGAGAGCAGCCAGTCGGGATCGAGGGGATTGGCGGCGTAGGCGGCCACGAGCCGCAGCATCTCGCCGGTCTTCGCGCCGGGGTAGGCGCCGCCGCCCTGCAGCATGACGCCGATCCGGGGCTTGAGGCGCGCGGCGTCGGCCACCGGGTCGAGGCCGAGGACCTCGATGCTGCCGGAGTCGGGGGAGCCGAAGCCCTCGCACATCTCGACGGTGGTGGTCTTGCCGGCGCCGTTGGGCCCGAGCAGGGCGAGGACGCTGCCGCGCTCCACGGCGAGGTCGAGTCCGTCGACGGCGACGACGTCGCCGAATCGCTTGGTGACGGAGGTCGCGGACAGTGCGGGCACGGGAAGTCAGACTACCCGGCTGCGCCGGCGGCGCCGTTCGCGGTGGCGGGGCAGCTCGAACGCCAGGTAGACGGCCAGCGCGACGATGACGACCGTCGACATGCCCGCCTTGGCGATCACGTAGGGCTCGATCTCGCCGCCGTTGGGCATGAGCATCACCGAGATCACGCTGGAGACGATCACGGCGGCCAGGCGGAAGCCGGGCGCGGTGGCCCACGCGGCGAGCGGCACGATCGCCCACAGCAGGTACCAGGGCTGCACGACGGGGAAGAGCAGGACCAGCGCCGCCATCGAGATGCCGAGCGAGCCGACGGGGTGGATGCGGCCCGACAGGGTGGCGATGAGCATGCGCAGCACGATCACGGCGGCGAGCGCGGCGGCGATCGGCCGGGTGATGGCGAGGATCGCCGTGGTGTGGTCGCCGAGGCCCAGGAGCACCCCGACCTGCCCGGTCCCGAGGCCCAGCACCGTCGGGATGGAGAGCCAGGAGCGGACCTTGTTGGCCGTGCCGAGGGTGCCGGCGTCGAGCCAGCCGTAGCCGAGGCCCGTCGCCTGGCAGACCACGACCACCACGACGACCAGCACGACCACCAGGAAGCCCGCGGACGTCGCGAGCGCGACGAGGGTGCGGCCGGCGTTCGGTCTCCACTCCGCCAGGGCGGTGCGCCAGTCGCGCAGCCGGCCGCCGATGTTGGGGAAGCTGCCGCCGAGGCGTCGCGCGAGGGCCATGCCGATGAAGCCGAGCGCGAGCACGGACGTGATCTTGATCAGCCCGGACAGGGCGATCATCGCCGCGCCCGCCGTGAGCAGGCCGCCCGCTCGGGTGGGGCTGAAGCCGTTCAGGAACGGGAGTCCGGAGTCGATCGCGCGCAGCGCCCACTCCATGCCGACGAGCATCATGCCGAGCATGAGCGCCTCGTTGTGGATGCCCGCGATGAGATGGAAGATGACCAGCGGATTCGCGGCGCCGAGCCACAGCGCGGCCACCTCGTTCACGCCGCAGCGGCGCGCCAGCCGGGGGAGCGCCCACACGATCATCGCCACGCCGGCCAGGGCCAGCACGCGGTGCAGCACCACCCCGGCGACCACGTTCTCGCCGGTCAGCCACGTGATGCCGCGACCGAGGTAGAGGAACAGCGGCCCGTACGGGGCCGGGGTGTCGCGCCAGATGTTCGGCACCGAGCGGGTGAAGACGTGGTCGATGCCCAGCGCCGCGGCGGGGCCGATCTTGTACGGGTCCAGCCCGCGCGCGGTGATCTCCGACTGCGCCAGATAGGAGTAGACGTCCTTGCTGAACATCGGGGGCGCGAACAGGAACGGCAGTACCCACAGCGCGAGGATCCGGTCGAAGCCGCGGCGGGTGAGCCGGCGCGGCGGAGCGGGCTCGGCGTGCGCGTTCGGGTTGAGGTAGCCGATCGTGTACCTGCGAAGCAGCACCCACGCGATCATCAGCATCGCGGTGCCGACCATCGTCACCGTCAAAGCCGTCGACTGCATGCGGAACATGAGACCGATGAGCCGGCGCCCGGCGATGGGGTTCTGCACCACCGGGAACGCGCCCACGCCCAGCGCGCCGAAGGCGATGAGCACGGCGCCGACGCCGCCGAAGGTCGCGATCGTGCGGACCGTCCGCTTCTCCTGGGCGTTGAGGTCCGGGTACTGCTGCTCGTCGGTGTGCAGGCGGTTCACCGTGCCGCCGGGGCCGCTCGCCGCGATGCCCGACGGTGCCCCACCGGGCTTGGTCAGGCCGAGGTAGTCCGCGAACGTGCGCACGGGAGCCGGGAGAGAGGGGGTAGCGCGCACGTCCGCAAGAGTAGACGGTGCCCGGGCCCGCGCGGCCCGGTGCGCCGCGTCAGTCGATGTTCTGGTCGATCGTCGTCGCGCCTTCGGGCCGCGCGGCGAAGCGCCGGAGCAGGTCGGCGCGCACCTCCGGGTCGCGCGCGACGTCGACGAGGGTGCCGGCCAGGATCGTGGCTCCGTCGAGCACCGCGGCGTCGGCCTGCGGGGTGCGCGCCGCCGCGGCGAACTCGATCGTGTGCGGCGGCCCGCCCGCGTCGGCGATGGAGATCACCGGGTGGATGCTGGGCACCACGCGGCTGACGTTGCCCATGTCGGTGGAGCCCCCGCCGCCGTCCGCGGGATGTCGCGCGACGTCGCGCCCGGAGCGCGTCAGGTTCGCGTCCCAGGCGGCCGCCAGGGCGGCGTCGGGGGTGATCGAGAGGTACCGCGGC
Source organism: Tsukamurella sp. M9C (assembly GCF_020169415.1). Lineage (GTDB taxonomy): Bacteria > Actinomycetota > Actinomycetes > Mycobacteriales > Mycobacteriaceae > Tsukamurella. The sequence goes on along the minus strand of NZ_JAIULG010000035.1, from coordinate 29,387 downwards.
TCGGCGCGGTGCTGCTCCCAGGTGCAGCCGGTCGCGATGGCGGCGCCCTCGAAGCAGGCCAGCATCCGCTGCTTGATCGCGAGCATCTGCTCCAGGTCCGCCGACCGGACCTCGGCCGACAGGCGCGCCTCGGCGGGCACGATGTTGGTGACCCGGCCGGCGGCGTTGCCCACCACCGACAGGCGCATGCCGTCGGGGACGTGCTGGCGGAGCAGGCCGATCGCGACCTGGGCCAGGGCCGCCGCCGATTCGGCGTTGATCGCCTGGTCCGGAGCCGCCGCGGCGTGCGCGGACCGGCCGCGGAAGACGACGTCGAACCGGTCGACGGACTGCATGGTGACGTCCGCGGCGGAGACCTCCGCGGCCGCGTCGCCGTTGATGGGGTGCACCATCGCCGACAGCACGGCCGATTCGAAGGCGCCGGCCCGGAGCAGCTCGACCTTGCCTCCTCCGTGCTCCTCGGCGGGCGTGCCGAGCACGGTGAGGGTGAGGCCGAGCTCGTCGACGAGCGGCGCGAGGGCGAGGGCCGCGCCCGTGGTGATCCCGGCGATGACGTTGTGGCCGCACGCGTGGCCGAGGCCGGGGAGCGCGTCGTACTCGGCGCAGAGGACGGCGTGCAGGTCCCCGGTGCCGGTGGTCGCGGTGAAGGACGTGTCCAGGCCGTACGCGCCCCGCTCGACGGCGAAGCCGCGGGATTCGAAGAGGTCGGCGAGGACTTCGGCGGCGTGTTGCTCCTCGAAGGCGAGCTCGGGGTGCTCGTGCAGGTCGTGCGACAGGACGATGAGGGTGGCTGCGTCCTCGGCGACGGCGGCCGCGACGGCGGCGTGCAGGTCGGTTCCGGCGGTGACGGTCATGGGGTTCTCCTTCGGTGTGCGGTCGGAGGTCAGTGCCACAGGCCGAGGGCGAACTCGGCGATGACGGTGGCGAGGAGGAACGAGGCGATGATGGCGACGATCCCGACGGGGACGATCCGCCAGCCGATGCGGCGCAGGGCGGGCAGGTTCTGGGCCATGGCAAGGCCGCCGCACGTCAGCACGACGCAGCAGAGCGAGAGGAAGTTGATCGACGCGCCGGCCTTGACGATGGACGCCTGCACGGGGGACCACGGGCTCGAGAGGGCGGTGCCGATGACGCTGGCCCAGATGATCATCGGAATCCGGTCCCGTACGGCCCGGCCGAGGCCGATCGCCGCGAGGGTCACCACGGCGACCAGGGCGTAGCCGAGGAGGATCCACGGGTCGAACCGCTTCGCGGCGATGGTGGCGGTGACGACGCCGAGCACCAGGACGATCGGCATCGCGACCTTGAGCGGGACGTTCACGGCGACGTCGGTGGATTCCGCCTGGATGGGCGCTCCGGCTTCCCGGGCCGCGACCACCTCGGCGGTCACCTTCGCGGCGTGCTCGGGGCGCTTGCGGGTCAGGAAGCGGTACACCTTGTCGGCGAGCGGGAGCGCGATCCACACTCCGACGTAGGTGCCCAGGATCATCGTGATCATGTTCGACGTGGTGGCGAGCGCCTTGACCTGATCGGCCATCTCCGGGTGCGCGGAGGTGATCGCGGCCAGGCCGGCCGCCATCATCGAGGTGGAACCGACGCCGACGCCCATCGCGAGCGCTTGCGGGTCGAAGATGTTCAGCGAGGTCACGGTGGACGCCGCGAGCGCGACGACGATGGCGCCGAACATGGTGCCGAAGACGTACATCGACATCACGCCCCGGTACTCCTCGGAGTCCGTGCCGTACTTCCCGCCGACGATCGCGAAGCTCGCCTCGCGGTCGATGGCGAACGTCGCGCCGACCGTCGCGCGGCCCATGCGCAGCAACACCGCGATCGGCAGCGCCAGGGCGATGGTGCCGAAGAGGTGGCCGACCTCCTGCAGCAGCAGGGCAGGTCCGGCCTTGGCCAGCGTCGGCAGGTTCGGCCCGATGGTGAAGCCCAGCAGGGTGACCAGCATGGCGACGGCGGTCGCCATGAGGCGGTCGGCCACCTTCCACATGCGCGGGGTGAAGGGGACGAGCCGCTGCGCGGAGACGATCGCGCCCGCGATCAGGCCCCAGACCATCGGGTAGACGGTCATCTTCGCGAATCCGAGGCTGATGGTCCACGGTCCGATGAACTGGAAGACCGCGGTGATGACGAGTGCCGCGAGTGCGGGGAGCCACAGGTCGCGCGCGGTGAACCCGGTGCGGTGGTCGGAGCGGGCCGTGGTGATCGGCTGTGCCATGGGTGAGGTCTTTCGGGCGGTGGGCTGGGTGTGAAGAATGATCCGGCTTTCGGATGGTTCGACCGCACTGATGCAGGAAAGCGGCGAGAATTCGTTCATGAACGCAGTTTCATCCGACCGAGGTCCGATTCCGGACGGCGGAGTGATCCAGGACACGTCCGCGGGGCGGGACGGTCTGAACACCGACGACCTGCGGCTGATCCACGCGCTGCAGGTGGTGCCGCGCGCTCCGTGGTCGCGGATCGGCGCCGTTCTGGGCTGCGACCCGGTGACCGCGGCGCGGCGGTGGGCGCGCCTGCGCGACGGCGGCTACGCGTGGGTCACGGCCTATCGGTTCTCGCGGCGCACCGTGCTCGCGCTGGTCGAGCTCTCGTGCGAGCCCGGGCGGACCCTCGAGGTGGCCGCCGAGGTGGCGGGGGACGCCGAGGCGATCACTATCGACGTCACCGCGGGCGGCCGCGACCTGGTGATCACCGTCGCCGTCGAGGGCGACGACCGCCTCGGCGAGTACCTGCTCGACCGGCTCGGCGCCGTGCGCGGGGTGATGAGCTCGCGGACCCACGTCTGCACCACGATCGCCTCCGACGCCCGGTCGTGGCGGCTGCGCACCCTCTCCGACGAGGAACTCGCCGCGCTCGAGGCGGTACCGCGGTCGCACGGACGGCAGCGGGCGGGCCTGTCGGGGGCGGAGTTCGACGGTGTGCTGTCGGCGCTCGCCGCCGACGGGCGGATCCGCGCCGCCGATCTCGCGGAGCGAGCCGGCATCGGCGTGGACCGGGCGCGGGCCGCTCTGAACACGGTCCTGGCAGCGGACGGCGTCGTGGTCCGTACCGAGGTGGCCCGACGGTATTCGGAGCGGCCGGTCTACGCCTGGTTCTTCCTGCGGGCCCCGGCGCGGTCCACCGACCGCGTGCTGCGCCGCCTCGGGACGCTGCGGGACGTGCGGCTGCTCGCCACGTCGATCGGGACGTGCAACATCGTGCTGGCGATGTGGCTGCCGGGGCTCGACGACGTGGCGCGGGTGGAGGCGGTGATCGAGCAGTCGGACGCGGAGGTCGCGATCGTCGACCGGTCGCTGGTGCTGCGCACAACGAAGCACCTCGGGAGGCGGCTGACGCCCGACGGCCGGTCGGTCGGCGAGGGCTGAGCTTAGCCTGACCTTGCTGGAAGTGCTGGGCGAATTAGGAAACAATCGTGTTGTGAAATACGAGCAGCACGAGGCGCACGCCTCATCGGCCCAGCGTGACGGGGATACCCGTGACGCCGTGGTCGGGCTGCTCATGAACCGGGGCCAGGCCACCGCGGCCGATATCGGCGAGGCCCTGGGGATCACGACCACCGCCGTGCGCCGCCACCTCGACAATCTGCTCGAGGCGGGCGACGTGACGGTCGCGCCACCGTCGGGCCTGGGCGGCCGGGGGCGGGGACGTCCGGCGAAGGAGTTCCTGCTCACGCCCTCCGGGCGGCGTCGCCTCGGCCAGGGCTACGACGCCCTGGCGGTCGACGCCCTCCGCGCTCTGCGCGAGGTCGGCGGCGAGGAGGCGGTGCGCACCTTCGCGCGGCGCCGGGCCGAGCAGGCCATCGGCACCATCAGCCCCACCGAGTCCGCGGACCCGGTGGACGGTGCCCGTAGGATCGCGGCGGCCCTCTCGGACGCCGGATTCTCCGCCGATGCCCGAGAAGTGGGCAACGGCGTCCAGATCTGCCAACACCACTGCCCGGTGTCGGAGGTCGCATCCGAGTTCCCCGAACTGTGCGAGGCCGAAATTTCGGCGATCGAACAGGCGTTGGGAACTCATGTACAGCGTTTGGCCACCATCGCCAATGGTGACCGCGCATGCACCACCCACGTGCCCCTTGAGCGCGTGGTCCGCGAGCAACCCGCTAAGGAGCTTCGATGACAACGGTCGAGAACGGCCCGCTGTCCCAGGAGGAGACCATCGCCTCCCTGGGCACCTACGGCTACGGCTGGCACGATTCCGACGCCGCCGGCGCCTCGGCGCAGCGCGGCCTCTCCGAGGCCGTGGTCGCCGACATCTCCGGCAAGAAGAACGAGTCGGAGTGGATGCTGAACCAGCGCCTCAAGGCCCTGAGCATCTTCGAGAAGAAGCCGATGCCCTCCTGGGGCAGTGACCTCGACGGCATCGACTTCGACAACATCAAGTACTTCGTGCGCTCCTCGGAGAAGCAGGCCGAGTCCTGGGAGGACCTGCCCGAGGACATCAAGAACACCTACGACAAGCTCGGCATCCCCGAGGCGGAGAAGCAGCGCCTGGTCGCCGGCGTCGCCGCCCAGTACGAGTCCGAGGTCGTCTACCACTCGATCCGCGCCGACCTGGAGGAGAAGGGTGTCATCTTCATGGACACCGACACCGGTCTGCGCGAGCACCCGGAGCTCTTCGAGGAGTACTTCGGCTCGGTGATCCCCGCGGGCGACAACAAGTTCTCCGCGCTGAACACGGCCGTGTGGTCGGGCGGCTCGTTCATCTACGTGCCCAAGGGCGTCCACGTGGACATCCCGCTGCAGGCCTACTTCCGGATCAACACCGAGAACATGGGCCAGTTCGAGCGCACCCTGATCATCGTCGACGAGGACGCCTACGTGCACTACGTCGAGGGCTGCACCGCGCCGATCTACAAGTCGGACTCGCTGCACTCCGCGGTCGTCGAGATCATCGTCAAGAAGGGCGGCCGCTGCCGCTACACGACCATCCAGAACTGGTCGAACAACGTCTACAACCTGGTCACCAAGCGGGCCAAGGCCGAGGCCGGCGCCACCATGGAGTGGATCGACGGCAACATCGGCTCCAAGGTCACCATGAAGTACCCGGCCGTGTGGATGATGGGCGAGCACGCCAAGGGTGAGGTGCTCTCCGTGGCCTTCGCCGGCGAGGGCCAGCACCAGGACACCGGCTCCAAGATGGTGCACTTCGCGCCGAACACGTCGAGCAACATCGTCAGCAAGTCGGTCGCCCGCGGCGGCGGCCGGGCGAGCTACCGCGGCCTGATCCAGATCAACAAGGGCGCGCACGGCAGCAAGTCCACCGTGAAGTGCGACGCGCTGCTGGTCGACACGATCTCCCGCTCGGACACCTACCCGTACGTCGACATCCGCGAGGACGACGTGACGATGGGCCACGAGGCCACCGTCTCGAAGGTCTCCGACGACCAGCTCTTCTACCTGATGAGCCGCGGCCTCACCGAGGACGAGGCCATGGCCATGGTGGTGCGCGGCTTCGTCGAGCCCATCGCCAAGGAGCTGCCGATGGAGTACGCGCTCGAGCTGAACCGCCTGATCGAACTGCAGATGGAAGGGTCCGTGGGCTAGTGAGCAACACTCTCAACGAGGCCGTCGAGGCCCACCCCGTCGCCAACAAGGGCGAGCTGTTCACGTCCTTCGACGCGGCCGCCTTCGAGATCCCCAGCCACCGCGACGAGGCCTGGCGGTTCACGCCGCTGCGCCGCCTCAAGGGGCTGCACGACGGTTCCGCCCAGGCCGACGGGGCCGTGACCGCCACCGTCGACGCCACGCCCGAGGGCGTGACCTTCGAGACCGTCGCCAAGGGCGACGAGCGCCTCGGCCAGGGCGGCACGCCCTTCGACCGCGTCGCGGCGCAGGCCTTCACCTCCATGACGGAGGCCTTCGTGCTGACCGTCGCCAAGGAGGCCGAGGTCGCGGAGCCCGTCTTCGTGCGGATCGCCGGACCGGGCGAGGGCAAGACGGCCTTCACCCACGTCCAGGTGCGGCTCGAGCGGCACGCCCGCGCCGTGGTCGTGCTCGATCACACCGGTTCGGGCACGGTCGCCGAGAACATCGAGATCATCCTCGGCGACGGTGCGGCGCTGCAGATCATCGACGCGCAGGACTTCGCCGACGACGCCGTGTGGGTCACCCAGCACCACGTGCGCGTGGGCCGCGACGCCCACGTCCGGCACTTCGCGGTGCAGCTCGGCGGCGAGCTCGTCCGCATGACTCCGCGAGTGCAGTTCGACGCCCCCGGCGGCAACGCCGAGCTGTTCGGCCTCTACTTCGCCGACGACGGGCAGCACCTCGAGCAGCGCCTGCTGGTCGACCACTCGGTGCCGAACTGCAAGTCGAACGTGGTCTACAAGGGCGCGCTGCAGGGCGATCCGTCCTCGAAGCGGCCCGACGCGCACACCGTGTGGGTCGGCGACGTGCTGATCCGCGCCGAGGCCGAGGGCACCGACACCTTCGAGCTCAACCGCAACCTGGTCCTCACCGACGGTGCCCGCGCCGACTCGGTGCCGAACCTGGAGATCGAGACCGGCGAGATCGAGGGCGCGGGCCACGCCAGCGCCACCGGCCGGTTCGACGACGAGCAGCTGTTCTACCTGCGCTCGCGCGGCATCCCCGAGGACGAGGCCCGCCGCCTGGTCGTGCGCGGCTTCTTCCAGGAGCTGATCGACCGGATCTCCGTCCCCGAGCTGCGTGAGCGGCTCTCCGCAGCCATCGAGAACGAACTCGCCACCGCCGGCGTCTAAGACTGATAGGGAATCATTTTGTCCACTCTGGAAATCCGTGACCTGCACGTCAACGTCGTGCAGGCCGACGAGAACGCCGAGCCGATCCAGATCCTCAAGGGCGTCGACCTGACGATCAACTCGGGCGAGACCCACGCGATCATGGGCCCCAACGGCTCCGGCAAGTCCACGCTGAGCTACGCCATCGCCGGCCACCCGAAGTACGAGGTGACCAAGGGCTCCATCACCCTCGACGGCGAGGACGTCCTCGCGATGACCGTCGACGAGCGTGCCCGCGCCGGCCTGTTCCTGGCCATGCAGTACCCCGTCGAGGTGCCCGGCGTCTCCATGTCGAACTTCCTCCGCTCGGCCGCCACCGCGGTCCGCGGCGAGGCCCCCAAGCTGCGGCACTGGGTCAAGGAGGTCAAGGAGGCGATGGGCGAGCTGTCCATCGACGCGCAGTTCGGCGAGCGCTCGGTCAACGAGGGCTTCTCGGGCGGCGAGAAGAAGCGCCACGAGATCCTGCAGCTGGGCCTGCTCAAGCCGAAGTTCGCCATCCTCGACGAGACCGACTCCGGCCTGGACGTCGACGCCCTGCGCGTCGTCTCCGAGGGCGTGAACCGCTACGCCGAGCGCGAGCACGGCGGCGTCCTGCTCATCACGCACTACACCCGCATCCTGCGGTACATCCACCCCGAGTTCGTGCACGTCTTCGTGAACGGCCGGATCGTGGAGTCGGGCGGCTCCGAGCTGGCCGACGAGCTGGAGGAGAACGGCTACGTGAAGTTCACCGAGGCCGTCGGAGCATGACCGCCTCGGTGAAGTCCGCCCTGGACATCGACGCGATCCGCGCCGACTTCCCGATCCTGTCCCGCACGGTCCGCGACGAGAAGCCGCTGGTCTACCTGGATTCCGGTGCCACCTCGCAGCGGCCGCGCCCGGTGCTCGACGCCGAGTGGGAGTTCCTCACCACGCACAACGCCGCCGTGCACCGCGGCGCGCACCAGCTGGCGGAGGAGGCCACCGACGCCTACGAGGACGCGCGCGCCGCGATCGCGGAGTTCGTGCGGGTCTCGCCGGACGAGCTGGTGTTCACCAAGAACGCGACCGAGTCGCTGAACCTGGTGGCGTACACGCTCGGCGACGACCGCTCGGCCGCCGTCCTCGGCGGGCACCGCCTGCGCGAGGGCGACACCGTCGTCGTCACCGAGCTGGAGCACCACGCGAACCTCGTGCCCTGGCAGGAGCTGTGCCGCCGCACCGGCGCCACGCTCAAGTGGTACGGCGTCACCGCCGAGGGCCGCATCGACCTGGACTCGCTGGAGCTCGACGACTCGGTGAAGATCGTCGCGTTCACGCACGCCTCCAACGTGACCGGCGCGATCGCGCCGGTGCCGGAACTGGTGGCGCGCGCCCGCGCCGTCGGCGCCCTCGTGGTGCTCGACGCGTGCCAGTCGGTGCCGCACAGCCCCGTCGACTTCGCGGACCTCGACGTGGACTTCGCGGCCTTCTCGGGCCACAAGATGTACGGCCCGTCCGGCGTCGGCGTGCTCTACGGCAAGCGCGAGCTGCTCGCGCAGCTGCCGCCCTTCATCACCGGCGGCTCGATGATCGAGACCGTCACCATGGAGGGCTCGACCTACGCCGCGCCGCCGCAGCGCTTCGAGGCGGGCGTGCCGATGACCTCGCAGGTCGTGGGCCTCGGTGCCGCCGTGAAGTACCTCGGAGGCCTCGGCATGGCCGACGTCGCCGCGCACGAGCACGCGCTCGTGGGCGCCGCGCTCGACCGACTCGACGCCATCGAGGGGCTGCGGATCGTCGGCCCGACCGAGAACCGGGACCGGGGGAGCGCCGTCTCCTTCGTGGTCGACGGCATCCACGCGCACGATCTCGGGCAGGTGCTCGACGACGAGGGCGTCGCCATCCGCGTCGGCCACCACTGCGCGTGGCCGCTGCACCGCCGGTTCGGCGTGGCCGCCACGGCCCGCGCCTCCTTCGGCGTCTACAACACGCCCGCCGAGGTGGACGTGCTCGCGGACGCGATCGTCAAGGCTCAGAAGTTCTTCGGGGTGATCTGATGCGCATGGAGCAGATGTACCAGGACGTGATCCTGGACCACTACAAGCACCCGCACGGCCGCGGGCTGCGCGAGCCCTTCGAGGCCGAGGTCCACCACGTCAACCCCACCTGCGGCGACGAGGTGACCCTGCGGGTGCACCTGTCCGACGACCACGAGACCGTCGTCGACGTCTCCTACGACGGCCAGGGCTGCTCGATCTCGCAGGCCTCCACCTCGGTCCTCACCGACCAGGTGATCGGCGAGCCCGTCGGCGACGCTCTGAAGATGCTGCAGTCCTACACGGAGATGCTGCAGTCCCGGGGCCAGGTCGAGGGCGACGAGGACCTCATCGGTGACGGCATCGCCTTCGCCGGCGTCGCGAAGTACCCCGCGCGCGTCAAGTGCGCACTGCTCGGCTGGATGGCGTTCAAGGACGCGCTGTCCCAGATCATCGACTCGGAGGAGAAGACGGCATGAGCGAGAACACTGCTGAGGCCGCCGGCACCGCGGCCGACCCGGCGCAGGCCGGCGACAACCCGCTGAACCTGCCCACCCTGTTCGACGTCGAGGAGGCCATGCGTGACGTGGTCGACCCCGAGCTGGGCATCAACGTGGTCGACCTGGGCCTCGTCTACGACCTGCGGGTCGACGACGACGCCGCGGTCACCATCGACATGACCCTGACCTCGGCGGCGTGCCCGCTGACCGACGTCATCGAGGACCAGACCCGCGCCGCGCTGGTCTCGTCCGGCCTCGCCACCGACGCCAAGATCAACTGGGTCTGGATGCCGCCGTGGGGCCCGGACAAGATCACCGACGACGGCCGCGAGCAGCTGCGCGCCCTGGGCTTCACCGTCTAGAGACCGCCGGCGATGCCGCTGCGCAACAGGATCGACCCGTGGGGCCGGATCGTCGCCGATCCGGCCCGCGGTGCTTTCCTGGGCAACCGCGGGATCCTGCACGACGAGACCGGCACCGTCGTCCGTGAGCACGCGAACGCCATGTGGATCGCGTGCCGGCTCGACTTCAACGGCCGCTACCGCTCGCCGCGGGAACCCGAGCCCCGCAAGTACACACAGCTCTTCCTCTTCGACGAGGCCACCGCCTACGCCGCCGGCCACCGCCCGTGCGGCGAGTGCCGCAACGCCGACTACCGCGAGTTCAAGCGGCTCTGGGCCCTCGCGAACCCCGACGTCGAGAACACGCCGAAGGCGATGGACCGGGCGCTGCGCGCCGAGCGCCGGGCCGGGAACGAGCCCGTCACCGCGACGCCGCCCGACGGTGCCGTGGTCACCGACGGCACGCACGCATACCTCCGGTGGCACGACGCCTGGCTGCGCTGGAGCTTCGAGGGCTACACCCCGGCCGCACCGCCGGGGGAGTTGCGCCTGCTCACCCCGCCGTCGATCGTTCGCATGCTGGAGATCGGCCTGCCGGTGACCGCGCACCCCTCTGCGGGCTGAGCGCGCGTCACACTGCCGCGAGTGCCAGCCGCGCGTGCGCGCGGACGTCGGCGTCGGAGTCCTCCAGCGCGGCGGTGAGTGCGGCGGCGACCGCCGGCACCTCCGGCCACGTTCGGAGCGTCACGACGGCCGCCTTGCGCACGTCCAGGTGCGGGTCGCCGAGGGCGGACTCGAGTGCGGCGACGGCACCGTCGGGCCCCAGCGCGACGGCGCCCCGCGCCGCCCCCTGCCGCACCTGCCACGCCCGATCGGCGAGGCCGGCACCGAGCAGGTCGAGGTCAGTGGCATCGCCGAGCACGCCCAGGGCCTCGAAAGCCGCGGCTCGGACCAGCGGGTCGTGGTCACCGGCGAGGCCGCGCACCGCATCGACACCGCCGCGGCCCACGGTCGCCAGGCCCGCGGCCACGGCGATCCGCACCTCCCGGTTGGCGTCGTCGGTCGCGGGCGCCAGCGCGGCCCAATCGTCGTGGGAGACCAGCCCGCTCACGCCCACCACGCGTACGCGATGGTCGCCGTCGCCGAGCAGGGCGGCGAACTGCTCCACCGTCCCGGCCTTGAGCGAGCGCAGGAGGTTGCCGACGGCCGCCCGCACCACGGCGTCCGCCGAGCCGAGGAACTCGGCGAGCCCGTCCGCGGACGGCAGCACCTCCACCAGCTCGATCAGACCCGCGGCGGCCGCGCGCCGGACCGCGGCGTCCGCGTCGCCGAGCGCAGCGACGAGGGGAGCGAGGAAGCCGTCGGGCGCGCCCTCGACGAGGAAGGACACCGCGCTGCGCCGCACCGTCGTGTCCGGATCGGACAGGAACGGAGAGAGTTCCGCGACGGAGGGGCCGTCCAGCACGAGCAGCTCGCGCAGCCGTGGCGATACCGCGGGCACCGATGCCGGCCGTTCGGCCGCAGCGGGGATCGCGCCGATCGGCGCCACCGCCAGCGGCCCCAGCACCTCGACGGTGGCCGACGACCCCGGGATGTGGTCGAACTCGTCGACGGCCACCAGGTACGGCGCCACGGGCCGGGTCAGGAACTCCATCTCGCCGTCGGCGCCCAACCTCAGGTTCAGGTGCCGGCCCCACCGCTCGTCGTCGCGCTCCGGCAGATCCGGGCGGTCGTGGTAGAGCCCCCACCGGGATTCGGTGCGCGCCAGCGACGCCTTCGCCGCCATCTCCGCGCAGTCGCGGATGAACGAGACCTCCACGCAGCGCATCAGCTCGTGCGGCGTCCGCGCCCCGAGGCCGTCCACCTCGCCGCGCATCCGCTCGAAGGTCTCGATCGCGATGGTCAGCTTCGGTGCGGTCTTCGGCGGCGCGATGTAGTCGTTGACGAAGCGGCGCAGCTTGTACTCGACCTGGGGCTGCGGCGGACCGTCGGGCCTGCGCGCCGGGCCGTAGATCAGCTCGTGCGCGGCGGCGACCTGCGACTCCAGGCCGTCCGCCACGGGTGTCGTCGTGCGCGCGTGCCGCACCGCGTCAGCCCCGGCAAGCTCGCCGAAGACGAAGGCGCCGATCATGTAGTTGTGCGGCACGCACGCCAGGTCGCCCGCCGCGTACAGGCCGGGCACGGTGGTGCGGGCGTTCTCGTCGACCCACACCCCGGATGCGGAATGCCCACCGCACAGCCCGATCTCGGAGACGTGCATCTCGATGTCGTGCGTGCGGTAGTCGTGGCCGCGGTTCGCGTGGAAGGTGCCACGCGTCGGTCGCTCGGTGGTGTGCAGGATCGACTCCAGCTCGCCGAGCGTCTCCTCCGGCAGATGCGAGACCTTGAGGTAGATCGGCCCACGGGCGGAATCGATCTCGGACTTCACCTCGGCGATCATCTGGCCGGACCAGTAATCCGAATCCACGAAGCGCTCGCCCCGGGCGTTCACCTGGTAGCCGCCGAACGGGTTCGCCACGTAGGCGCACGCGGGCCCGTTGTAGTCCTTGATCAGCGGATTGATCTGGAAGCACTCGATGCCGCTGAGCTCGGCGCCCGCGTGATAGGCCATCGCGTAACCGTCGCCGGCGTTCGCCGGGTTCTCGTAGGTGCCGTAGAGATACCCCGACGCGGGCAGGCCCAGCCGGCCGCACGGCCCCGTCGCCAGCACGACCGCGCCGGCACGGATCTCGACGAATTCGCCCGTCCGCGTGTTGAAGGCGACCGCGCCCACGGCCCGCCGATCGGACCCGCTGCCGGTGGTCAGCACCCGCACCGGCATCACGCGGTTCTCGATCCGGATGCGCTCGCGCATCTTCTTCTGCCGCAGCACCCGGTACAGCGCCTTCTTCACGTCCTTGCCCTCGGGCATCGGCAGCACGTACGAGCCGGACCGGTGCACGCGACGCACGGCGTACTCGCCGTACTCGTCCTTCTCGAACTTCACGCCGTACCGCTCGAGGCGCTGGATCATCGCGAAACCACGGGTCGCCGTCTGGTAGACGGTGCTCTGGTTGACGATGCCGTCGTTGGCGCGGGTGATCTCGGCGACGTAGTCCTCGGGCGCGGCCTTGCCGGGGATGACGGCGTTGTTCACGCCGTCCATGCCCATCGCCAGCGCGCCGGAGTGCCGCACGTGCGACTTGTCGAGCAGCAGCACGTCGGCGCCGGCCTCGGCCGCGGTGAGCGCCGCCATCGTGCCGGCGGTCCCGCCGCCGATCACGAGCACGTCGCAGTCCAGGCGGGTGCGGTCGGCGATCTCGGGGATGTCCATGGAACTCCTGATGCTGGTCAGCGGTCGGTGAGGGCGTCGACGACGCCCGCGCGCAGGGCGGAGGCCGACGGTGCGCGGCGCACGTCGAAGGACGCGCGGACGGGTTCGCCGCGGCGGCCGAGGACGACGATGCGGTCGCCGAGCAAGATCGCCTCGTCCACGTCGTGGGTGACGAAGACTACGGTGGCGGGGTGGGCGTCGAGCGTGCGCAGCAGCAGCCGCTGCATGTCGCCGCGGGTCTGCGCGTCGAGCGCGCCGAAGGGCTCGTCCATGAGTACGGCGCGGGGCGCACCCGCGAGGCCGCGGGCGAGCTGGACCCGCTGCCGCATGCCGCCGGACAGCTCGCGGGGCAGGTGCTTCGCGTAGGCGGTCAGCCCGACCTCGGCGAGCCACCGCCGGGCCTCGTCGGCGCGACGGTGCCGGGCCACGCCCCGCAGCGCGAGCGCGAGCCGCACGTTGTTCTCGACAGTGCGCCAGGGCAGGAGGGCGTCCTCCTGGAAGACCATGGCGCGGTCGCGATCCGGGCCGGTCACGGGGGCACCGTCGGCGAGGACGACACCGGCGTCGGTGCGGAGCAGCCCGGCGAGCGCGCGCAGCACGGTCGACTTGCCGCAGCCCGACGGGCCCGTCAGAACCAGGCGTTCGCCGGGCTCGACGGTGAGGTCGAGCGCGCGCACGGCGGTCGCGCCGCGGTAGCCGAGGTCGACGGTGTCGAGTTTGAGTCGCAGCCCGTCGCGCTGCGCGGGCGGGCTGACCGCCGGGGCGCTCATCGGTCGCCCCGCGGCAGCCAGCGGGTGACCCGGCGGCCGGCCAGCTCGATGACGGCGGAGGTGAGGAAGCCGAGCACGCCGATCGTCAGCATGCCGACGAAGACCGCGGGGTAGTCGACGAGCGTGTACGACTGCCACGTGCGGTAGCCGACTCCGAGGCGCCCGGAGATCATCTCGGCGGAGACGAGGCAGATCCACGCGACGCCGACGCCCACCGACAGCCCGGAGAAGACGCCGGGCAGCGATCCGGGGAGCACGACGCGCCACAGCACGGCGAGGTCGCCGCCGCCCTGGGTGCGCACGGAGTCCTCCCACACGGTCGGGAGGGCGCGGACGGCGTGCCGCACGCTCACCGCGATGGGGAAGAACGCGGCCGTCGCGGTGATCGCGACCATGCCCGCCTCGGACGACGGGAGCAGCAGGATCATCACCGGGACCAGCGCGATCGCGGGGATGGGCCGGACGAGCTCGATGAGAGTGCCGAAGGTCAGCTCGGCGGCGCGGGAACGGCCGAGCGCGACGCCCGCGGCGATCCCGAGCGCCGCGGCGACCGCGAAGCCGGTGCCGATCCGGATCAGGGACTGCGCGAGGTCCAGCCAGTACTCGCCGGTGCGGACCGACTGCGCGAACCGCTCGGCGACGGCGCTCGCCGACGGGAGCGTGTCGAACCGGATCCAGCCGAGCGCGACGTGCTGCGTGGTGAGCAGCTGCCAGACGCCGATCGCCGCGGCGACGACGGCCACCCGCACCGGCCACGCCGGGAGCACGGCGCGGCGGGCGGGAGCGGCGGCCGGTCGCCGGAGCGCCGCGGCGGGGAGCGAGTCGAGGGCGGTCACCGTCGGGCCTCCTCGAGGAGGGCGCGGTACTCGACGGGGACTGCGCCGGGGTGCTCCGCGCGGTAGCGGTCACGGGCGTCGGGGCCGGCGAAGGGCACGAGCGTCGCGCCGTCGCGCAGCCACAGTGATTGGTCGGCGTACCAGCGGGTTCCGGTCAGCGCGTCGGAGACGTACGCGGCGCGGACCTTCCGGTCGGTCGTGGCGAGCGAGCGGATCAGCGCCGTCGCGTCGGGGACCGTCTCGGTGGCGTCGGCGCCGTCGAACCAGATCTCCGCGGTGGGCTTCGGCGCGGGAGTGCCCGCGTCGTACTGGAATCCGCCGCGCGCCACCTGCGCGTCGGCCAGGGGCTTCGGGTCGACGAACCGGTCGACGTCGAGCGGTGTGCCGAACTGGCCGATCGACTGCAGGTACCCGATGTCGCCCTTGAGCGCTCCGAGGAGTGGGGCGGCGAGCGTCGGGTTGGGGTCGGTGCCGCCCGGGCCGTTGTACTGGTAGACGACCTCGGCCGGGAGGCCGCTGGCCTGCGCGACGTCCTGCGCGGCCTGCAGGGGGTGCTCCCGCTGGAAGTCGGTGGCGTCGAGCTGCGCCTCGAGGAAGGCGCGCACCACGTCCGGGTGCGACGCCGCGTACTTCTTGTTGGCGACGACCCCGTGCAGCGTGGGCGTGTTCAGCTCGCCGCCGTCGTAGAGGAGGCGGGCCCTACCCTGGCGAACGAGGAGTCCGGGCCAGGCGACGAACTGCGCCAGCGCCTGGACCTGGCCGGATTCGAGCGCGCTCGCCCCGACCTGCGGCTGCTGGTTCACGACGGTGACATCGCCGACGGCGATGCCCGCGCGGCTCAGCGCGGCGACGAGGGTGCCGTGCCCGGCGGAGCCGACCGACGCGGAGACCTGCTTGCCCCGCAGGTCCGCGAGCGAGCGCAGCGGCGAGCCGGGGGAGACCACCACCGAGTTGAGGGCGCCCCGCGCGCTCGACCCGGTCACCGAGAGCATCGCGGTCTCGGTGTCAGGGCTCGACTGCGCGCGGGATCCGTTGATCAGCAGCGGGTAGTCGCCCATGGAGCCGATCTGGATCTTGCCGGCGAGCATGCCGCTCGTGATCGGGGCGCCGGTGTCGAAGTCCTGCCAGTCGACGCGGAACTTCCCGATCCCGGCGAGGCGCTTCTCGAGGAAGCCCTTGGCGCGCAGCAGGGTTCCCGCGGTCACGGTGTTGATGGTCTTGGACTGATAGCCCACCACGAGGGTCTGGGTGGACTCGTCGGCCGCGGGCTCGAGGGAGCAGGACGCGAGGGCGGCGGTGGCGGCGACGACGGCGATCGCGCGCAGGGTGGATGTCATGGCTGGGTTCTCCGGGCTGGGACGGGCTATCGCAGGAGGTAGGGCATGTTGACGGTGACGGCGCCCGTCGGGCAGCGCGCGGCGCAGGGCCCGCAGTACCAGCACTCGTCGACGTACATGTGGGCGCGGTTGGTGCTCGGGTCGAGGGCCAGCGAGTCGAGGGGGCAGGCCTCGATGCAGATGTTGCAGCCCTCGATGCAGAGGGAGGCGTCGATGGTGACGGGGACGTCGACGCGCTGTTCGACCTGTGCCATGGGTGTGTTCCTCCGTGTCGGTGCGGTCAGTCGCGATGCAGGGTGCCGCGCAGGGTGATCCGGTCGGATCGGATGCGGATGTACTCGAGGTCGACGGGGCGTCCGCCCTCGAGGTGGGTGAGGCGCTCGTAGAGCAGGAGCGGCGAGCCGGTGGCGATCTCGAGGTTCGCGGCGGTGTGCGGATCGGCCGCCGCGGCGGTCAGGCAGTAGTCGCTGGTGCCCAGGCGACGGCCCGTGACCGCTTCGATCAGGGGGAAGACGTCCTCGTTCTCCAGGTCCTGTTCCAGCAGCAGGTCGCCGATGTCGGCGACGAGGTACGTCAGGTCGAGGCTCACGGGCTCGTCGTTGAGGAACCGCAGCCGCTCGAGGTACACCGCCTCGTCGCCCGCGGGGATCCCCAGCTTCTCCGCCACGATCGGTGGCGGGACCAGCCGCGTCGCCGCGCGCACCCGGTTGCGGATCTCGCCGTGCAGCGAGAGGGTCTCGCGGAGCCCGCGCAGGCTGTCGAGCCCGTGGTCGACGGTGCGGGCGATCACCTCGGTGCCCACCCGGGGGCCCCGCCGGATCCAGCCCTCGGAGCGCAGGATCGCCAGGGCCTCGCGCACGGTGCCCCGGGAGACGGAGAACTGGTCGCCGAGGTCGTCCTCGCCGGGCAGGGTCCCGCGGTAGGTGCCGTCGTGGATCGCCTGGCGCAGGACGTCGGCGACGATGCGCGCGGAATCGGCGCGGATCGGTCGTTCGGTCGCTGGCATGCGGCAACGATAGGAACAGGTCGGGCCGTGTCGGCCGTCCTCAGGTGTGTGCCCCGGCGAAGGACCGGGGCGGGCGTCGCATTCCGCCGGTCGGGTCGCGCGCGCGGGCCTCCTCACCTGCTGTTTCGTCCTCGCGGGTGGCTAATGCGCGACCCGCGCGGGAGCCTCGCGGATTTGAATCTCGCTGATCGACTGGTTTCGTGCCCGGCCCGTCGCGGGTCTGCGAGCGCGGTTCACAGGTCCTTGGCGAACCAGTGGTGCGCGTACGGGTTGTCGTTGTACCGCTCGACCTCGCGGTATCCGAGCTTGAGGTACAGCGCGATCGCCTCGGTGAGGTTGCCGTTGGTGTCCAGCCGCACGGTCCGCACGCCGGCCTCGCGGGCCCGGTCCTCCAGGTCGGCCATGATCCGCCGGCCGAGTCCGAGGCCGCGCACCGACGGTGCCGCCCACACGCGCTTGACCTCGGCGAAGCCGCCGTCCTGGAAGGCGAGGGCCCCGCAGCCGACGGTCTCCTCGCGCAGCGTCGCCACCAGCAGCAGACCCGCGGGCGGCGTGATCGCCGCGTCCCGGACCGCGCCGCCGACGCCCGGATCGAAGCCGTCCTGCAGCCGCTCGCCGAGCTCGGCGTAGTACGCCCGGGCCGCGAATCGCGCCGCCGCCGACATCGCGTCGGCCTCGTCGACCCGCACCAGCGAGGCGACCAGCAGCCGCTCCACCTCGGCCATCGCCGCGACGAGCCGCCCCCGCTGGCCGGCCGAGAGCGGATCGAGCAGCGCGTGCGCGGCGTCCTCGGATCGGGACTCGAGCTCGGCGTACTCCGCCGCGCCCGCGGGGGTGACCCGCGCGGTCCGGACGCGGCCGTCACCGTCGTCCTGCCCGACGGTGACCAGCCCGTCCGACTCGAGCGCGCGCAGGAGACGGCTGAGGTAGCCGGAGTCGAGGTCGAGGCGGGTGCGCAGGTCCCGGATGTCGACGCCGCCGTCGGCACGGCCGATCTCCCAGAGGAGCCGTGCCTGCCCCAGCGGGCGGTCCCGCGCGAGGTACTGGTCCTGCAGCACGCCGAGCCGCTGCGTGACCGCCCGGTTGAACCGTCGTACCTGCGCCAGGTCCTCCGTCATATCTCTGACTCTAGTCAGAGATATGACGGGGCGGCAACGGCCCGGCCGGAACTGCGTACCGTGGTCGGCGTGCGCTATCGACCCCTCGGAACCAGCGGCCTCATCGTCTCGACGCTCGGCGTGGGCTGCAACGCCTTCGGCCGCCGCATCGACCAGCGCGCCACCGACGAGGTGGTGAGCGCGGCCATCGACGCCGGCATCACGCTGTTCGACACCGCCGACAGCTACGGCTCCGGCGCCAGCGAGGAACTGCTCGGGCGGGCCCTCGGATCGCGCCGCGACCAGGTGGTCGTCGCGACCAAGTTCGGCATGGACACCCAGGGCCTCTACGGCGAGGACCACGGCGTCCGCGCGAGCCGCAACTACATCCACAAGGCGGTCGAGGGCAGCCTGCGGCGCCTCGGCACCGACTACATCGACCTCTACCAGCTGCACACGCCCGACCGGGTCACGCCGCTCGAGGAGACCCTCGAGACGCTCTCCGGCCTGGTGGCGTCCGGCAAGGTCCGCTACATCGGCTGCTCGAACTTCACGGCCTGGGAGGTCGTGGGCGCCGACTGGCTGGCCGAGACCCTGGGGACGCCCCACTTCATCACCGCCCAGAACGAGTACTCGCTCTACAACCGCAGCGCCGAGACGGAGCTCGTGCCCGCGCTCGACAGCCTGGGCATGAGCCTGCTGCCCTACTTCCCCCTGGCCTACGGCCTGCTCACCGGCAAGTACAAGCGCGACCAGGCCGCCCCCGCGGGAACGCGTCTCGCCCAGGAGACGCACCGGCTCGAGGGCGCCGACTTCGACATCATCGAGGGCCTCCAGGCGTTCGCGGACGACCGCGGCGTCTCGCTGCTCGACGTCGCGATCGGCGGCCTCGCGGCGCAGCCCGCCGTCGGATCCGTGATCTCCGGCGTCAGCCGCGCCGAGCAGATCGCCGCGAACGTCGCGGCCTCCGAGTGGGAACCGACGATCGAGGATCTCGCCGCGATCGACGAGATCGTCGCCGCCCGCCCCACCGGCTACACCACCTTCGCGTTCTGACCCCTCGCCGTCGGGCCCGCACGTAGCCTGACGGCATGTTCGTCAATCTGGGTGTACGCGACTTCCTGAACCGGGCCGAGATCGTCTATCCCGACCGCATCGGCATGGTCGACGAGCCGGATCAGCCGGCACCGTCGTGGGGCGAGAAGACCTACGCCGAGATGGCGGCCCTGGCCCGCGGGCAGGCTGCGCGCCTCGATGAGCTGGGTATCCCCGTGGGCGGCCGCGTCGCGATCGTCTCCCAGAACGCCGCGCGGCTGCTGACCTCGTTCTTCGGCGTCTCCGGGTGGGGCCGGATCCTCGTCCCGGTCAACTTCCGGCTCGCGCCCGCGGAGGTCGAGTACATCGTCGAGGACTCGGGCGCCGACGTGCTGCTGCTCGACCCCGAGGTCGAGCACCTCGCCGAGACCGTGACCGCGAAGCACGTCTTCGTCCTCGGCCGGGACGACGAGCGGATCTTCGGCCCGGCGGGCGCCCCGTCGGAGCCGAAGCCGTGGGCGGGCGACGAGACCGCCACCGCCACCATCAATTACACCTCCGGCACCACCGCCCGGCCCAAGGGCGTGCAGCTCACGCACCGCAACCTGTGGCTCAACGCCACGGTCTTCGGGCTGCACGTCGCCCTCACGGACAACGACGTGCTGCTGCACACCCTGCCGATGTTCCACGCCAACGGCTGGGGCATGCCCTTCGCCGCCACGGGGGTCGGGATCAAGCACGTCGTCCTCCGCAAGGTCGACGGTGCCGAGATCCTCCGCCGGGTCCGCGACCAGGGCGTGACGATCATGTGCGCCGCGCCCGCCGTGGTGACCGCGGCGCTGGACGCCGCCGCCGAGTGGGACGGCCCCATCCCGGGCGCCGGCACCGTCCGCGTGATCTGCGCGGGCGCGCCGCCGCCCACGCGCGTGATCCACCGGGTGCGCTTCGAGCTGGGCTGGGAGTTCATCCAGATCTACGGCCTCACGGAGACGTCGCCGCTGATCACGGTGAACCGCGAGCGCGCCGAGTGGGCGGGCGACGACCCGATGGAGGTTGCCCGCCGGCTCGGTCGCGCCGGCGCACCCGCCCTCGGCGTGGAGCTGCGGATCGACGAGGACGGCGAGATCCTCACCCGGACCAATCACGCGCTCACGGCGTACTGGAACAAGCCCGTCGAGACCGCTGCGGCGCTCGAGGACGACTGGTTCCACACCGGCGATCGGGGGACCTTCGAGGGCGGCTACCTCACCATCGCCGACCGGAAGAAGGACGTGATCATCTCCGGTGGCGAGAACGTCACGTCGATCGAGGTCGAGGACGCGCTGGCCCTGCACCCCGCGGTGCGCGAGGTCGCGGTGATCGGCATCCCCGACGAGAAGTGGGGCGAACTGGTCACGGCGATCGTCGTGGCCGACGGGGTGACCGCGGAGGAACTCATCGCCCACACCCGCGAGCACCTCGCCGGCTACAAGTGTCCCAAGCGGATCGACTTCGTCGAGTCCCTCCCGCGGACCGCCACCGGCAAGATCCAGAAGTTCGTGCTCCGCGCCCCGTTCTGGGACGCGTTGGAGCGCAAGGTGAACTGACTCAGGCGTGCCAGGCGGTCGCGCCGACGTTGTCGATCATCCGCTGCAGGGTGCGGATCGTGGTGATGAACTCCTCGTCGGTGACGCCCTCACGGATCGCGGCGAGGGTGGCGTGGACGTCGGGCCAGGTCTCCGCGCGCCGCCGCTCGCCGGCCGGGCTGACGGTGAGCGCGCCGTCCGCCTCGTCGAGCAGCCCCGTCGCGACCAGGCACGCCACGTCGGGGCGCAGCGCATCGCCGGTGTCGACGAAGCCGCGGTGGAACTCGACCACCTCGTCGAGCGGCACACCGTCGGGGCGGACCGCGATGTAGTTGAGGGCCCACCACTGCGGCTGCGTCAGCCCGTGGCCCTCCAACGTCGCGCGGATACGGGTCACCACCGCGCGGCTCGCCGTGCCGGCCCAGTACCCGATCGGCTGCGTGAGGATGCGGGCGTCCGTGTAGCTCTCCATGCCCCGACGGTATTTCCTCGACGATGGTTGAGGTCAAGGCCTTCCCGGGGGGTCGCGCACCGTCGGGCGGCGCGAGGTGCGAGGATGGACCCCAACATGTAGAACACGTTCTATTGATGGAGGTTGCGGTGTTCGAGTGGTCCGACGAAGACCTGATGGTGCGGGACGCCCTGCGGGCGTTCATCGACAAGGAGGTGCGCCCGCACGTCGACGAGCTGGAGACCGGCGCGCTGCCGCCGTACGACATCACCCGCAAGATGCTCCAGACCTTCGGCATCGACCAGGTCAACCGCGAGAACCTCGAGGCCGAGCTGGCCGCCGAGGAGGCGGGGGAGAAGCCCAAGGCCGGCGGCTCCAGCACGCTCAGCTCGTCGATGTTCCTCATCCTCAACGTCGAGATGGCGGGCGTCAGCCTCGGCCTCATCGGCTCGATGGGCGTCTCCATGGGGCTGACGGTGTCCACCATCAAGTCCCGCGGCACGCTCGCGCAGAAGAAGCGCTGGCTGCCCGAGTTGGTCACGATGGAGAAGGTCGGCGCGTGGGCGATCACCGAGCCCGACAGCGGCTCCGACGCCCTCGGCGGCATGAAGACGACGGTGCGCCGCGACGGCTCCGGCGGGTACATCCTCAAGGGACAGAAGACCTTCATCACCAACGGCCCGCACGCCGACACCATCGTCGTCTTCGCGAAGCTCGACGAGGGCGACGGCACGCCGATCCGCGACCGCAAGGTACTCACGTTCGTGCTGGACACGGGCATGGAGGGGCTCACGCAGGGCAAGGCCTTCAAGAAGATGGGCATGATGAGCTCGCCCACCGGCGAGCTGTTCTTCGACGACGTGCGCCTCGGCTCCGACCGGCTGCTCGGCGAGACGGAGGAGACGCCGGGCGGCGGCGGGGCGTCCGCGAAGGCGGGCTTCACCGCCGAGCGCATCGGCATCGCGGCGCTGAGCCTGGGCATCATCAACGAGGCGCAGCGCCTGTCGATCGACTACGCGCGCTCGCGCACCCTGTGGGGCCAGGAGATCGGGAAGTTCCAGCTCATCCAACTCAAGCTGGCGGAGATGGAGATCGCGCGGATCAACGTGCAGAACATGCTGTTCACCGCCATCGAGGCCTCGCGCGCCGGTAAGCCGCCGACGCTGGCGCAGGCCTCGGCCATGAAGCTGTACAGCTCGCGCGCCGCGACCGAGGTGGCGATGGAGGCCGTGCAGCTCTTCGGCGGCAACGGCTACATGGCGGAGTACCGGGTGGAGCAGCTCGCGCGCGACGCGAAGTCGCTGATGATCTACGCCGGCAGCAACGAGATCCAGGTGACGCACGTGGCGAAGGGGCTGTTGCGCGGCGAATGACGGTTAGCGTGACCGATACGCGGTCTTAACGCGACAAGCGTTGCCCCGCTCGGTGGTTCGGTTCGATACTCGATGGATCACGTTTGACCGATCCGCCGAGAAGGAACCGCACCATGTACGCATTCGCCCGTCGTCTGCACGCCCGTTGGACGATGACGCCGGAGGAGCGCCACAACCTCCGCCTGGCGAGCACGCCGCTCGCCGTCGTCTCCGCGTCCCTCGGCTGCCATCCCCGCCACCGCTGACCTCGGCCGCGCGGCCCCGACACGACGAAACCGGCCTGCACTCGCTGGGCGAGTGCAGGCCGGTTTCGTGATTCAGAGCGTGATCTTCGGCGATCAGGGGATGGTGATGACCTGGCCCACGTTGATCAGGTCCGGGTTCGCGATGCCGTTGAGCTGCGCGATCTCGGTGTAGCGGTTGCCGTCGCCCAGGTACTGCTCGGCGATGGCCCACAGGGTGTCGCCGGAGGCGACGGTGTGGGTGCGCGGCGCGGGAGCGGCCGGCGCCTCGGCGGCGACGGGCTCGGGCTCCGGGGCGGCCTGACGAGCCGGGGCGGGCTGGTCGGTGGCGGTGTTGGAGGCCCACTTGTCGGCGTCGCCGGCGTAGACGACGAGGTTGCGGTCGTCCTGCAGGACGATGCGGTCGGCGCCCGAGCCCTCGGTGTTGGTCGACCAGACGCCCTCACCGGCGCCGTTGTACAGCACGAAGTTGCCGTCGGTCTGGAAGTTGGCCCGCTCGACGCCCTTGCCGTCGGTCGCGCTGGCCCACACCACGGTGCCGGTGCCCTCGGTGAGCACGAGGTTGCCATCGCTCTGCAGGGTCAGCGTGTAGCCGCCGTTGGCGGAGTCCAGGGTCTCCCCGAGGCCGAGCTGGTTTCCTGCGCGAAGCACGTCGGTCATGTGTATCCCCTTAGTAGATGTACTCGGTGTACATGCGGCGCGCGGGTGCGCGCCCGAGTAGACAATAGCGATCCCATCCGACATTTTGGCGAATGGGAATCATGGAGTCGGCAAAATCGTTGGAGGGGGTATGGCGACAGTTGAATTGACCGCAGACAAGTTCGATCAGACCGTGACCGGCAACGATATCGTGCTGGTCGACTTCTGGGCCTCCTGGTGCGGGCCCTGCCGCGCGTTCGCGCCGACCTTTGAGAAGGCATCGGAGACCCATCCCGATGTGGTTTTCGCGAAGGTGGACACCGAGGCCGAGCAGAGCCTGGCGGCCGCCGCGAACATCCGGTCGATCCCCACCCTCATGGTCTTCAAGAAGGGCAACCTCGTCTACAACGAGGCCGGCGCGCTCCCGCCCGCCGCGCTCGAGGACCTGATCGGCCAGGCCAAGGCGCTCGACATCGAGCAGGCCGAGGTCAACGCCGCCGGCGAGAAGCCCGCGGAGTAACCACAGGAGCAACCCCCCGCGCCAGGCGCCGGCGCAGCCCCCACGGCGCCGCCGCGAACGCCGCAGCCATCGCTGCGGCGTTCGTCGTCGCCGGGGAGCGCGGCGAGAGGAACGCCCGCACCCGCGGGTCCGGGAGCCCGAAGAAGACCTCGAAGAAGTCGCGCTGCTCCGCCGGGGACATCCCCAGCAGCGCGCGCAGCGCGGCCGCCCGCAGGCGGTGCGCCGCCACCGCGTCCGCGGTCACCGGGTTCCTCCCGTCCCGCACCGCGGCGACCGCGTCATCGGCGAAGGCGAGCGAGCCCGCCACCGAGTACCCCGTCGCGGGGTGCAGCGTCGTCCCGCGCACGCCCGCCCCGCACCAGCCGCGCCCGCGCCGTGGCCCGGCGTGCAGCAGCGGGAAGTCCACCCGCTCGTGCAGCTCGCCCGCCGCGACGCCGCGGGCCGCCAGCCGCGCCCGCAGCCGTTCCTCCAGCCCGTCGACGGTGATCGCCGGCGCGCCCGCGAGGCAGGTCTCCTCCAGCAGCACCGCATCGGGCGAGACCCGGACCGCGTAGAGGAACGACGCCGGTGCGTCGTCCGGCACGCCGGGCGCCGGCCGCCAGTCCATCCACAGCTCCTCGTGCGCGCCCGCCGGGACGAGCACCCCGGCCGCGGTCTGCCGGGGCACGTCCGCGGAGGTCGACGGTGCCGGCCCCCGCGCGTCGATCACGAACGCCGCGCCGTGCCCGTCGCGGCCCGCGCGCTCGGCGCGGACGTCCACCCCGTCCAGCGGCAGCGCGCCCTGCAGCGCGTCCACGTCGAGCATCGCGTACTCGCGCCGCAGGTCGCGCCGGGTCCGCGCGATCACCTGCGGCGACGACACCGCCGCGACCACGTCGGCGGGGAGCCACGCCGGCAGCTCGTCGGCCCACAGCCCGAAGGTGCGCCGCCAGCGCGCGTCCGGCGCGGGATCGAAGGCTCGCACTCGGAGGCCCGCCGCCGCGGCGCGGTGCGCGACCGCGCGCCCCGCCGGCCCGAGGCCCAGCACCACCAGGTCGGGCGCGCTCACAGCGCCGCCCCGAGCAGCGCGAGCTGCGTCCGGTTCGCGCAGTCCAGGCGCGTCATCAGCGCGGAGACGTAGCCCTTCACCGTGGACTCGGCGAGGAACAGGCGCGCCGCGATCTCCGCGTTCGACGCGCCCGTCGCCAGCTCGCGCAGCACGTCGCGGTCCCGCTCGCCGAGCGCGTCGATGCGCGGGTCGCGGCGCGGCCGGTCGCCGGCGAGGCGCACGAGGCGCGCCAGGGCGTCGGGGGAGAGCAGCGAGCCGCCCGCCGCCGCGGTGCGCACCGCCGACGCCAGCAGCGCCGGCTCGGCGGTCTTCACCACGAAGCCCGCCGCGCCCGCGGCCAGACCGTCGACCAGCACCGCGTCGGTGTCGAGGGTGGTGATGAGCACGACCGCGATCGGCGGATCGAGGTCCCGCAGCGCCCGGGTCGCGACGATCCCGTCGACGCCGGGCATCCGCACGTCGAGCAGCGCGACCTGCGGCGCGTGGGCGATGCCCGCCTCGACCGCGGCGGCCCCGTCGGCCGCGGTCGCGACCACGTCGAGGTCCGGCTCCGCCGACAGCGTCGAGCGCAGGTACTCCCGTACGAGCGGGTCGTCGTCGGCCACCAGGACGCGCACCGTCGTCATCGGGCGGCCGCCGGGAAATCGGCCTGCAGGGTCCAGCCGCCGTCGGGCGAGGGGCCGTGCCGGAGTGTGCCGCCGACGAGCGCGGTGCGGGCCGCGAGGCCCCGCAGTCCCGTTCCGCTCCCGGTCGCGGCGAGCGCGGGATCGGGGGCGGCCGACGGATTGTGCACGCGGACACCGCGGTCCGTGACCTCGACGTCGACCGGGGCGCCGGCCGCGTGCTTGCGCGCGTTCGCCAGGCCCTCCTCGAGGACGCGGGCCAGGCAGTCGGCGCTCGCGCGGGGGAGCGGCGCGGCGACGTTCCCGCTCAGGTCGACGCGCTGGCCCGTGTCCCGGGCCCGGTCCACCGCGTCCGTGATGGTGCCGTCGAGATCGGCCGGGGCGACGAGCCCGCCGACCGCCAGCGGGGCGGGCGGGGCGTCGGCGGTCTGCAGCCCGACCACCACCCGGCGCAGGTCGGCGAGCGCGGCCTGCGCGTCCTCCTCGATCCCCGGCTGCCCCGTCGCGCGCGCCGCGAGCACGATCCGGGTCAGCCGCGCCGTCGCGAGGTCGTGCAGCTGGGCCGCCAGCGCGAGCCGCTCGTCGGCGCGGGCCTGCCGCGCGGCGAGGGCCCGCCGCTCCCGCTGGGCGTCGCGCAGCCGCAGCCCCAGCCCGAAGGTCGTGCCGCCGAACACCGGGGCCAGCGAGCCGAGCGCGCCCCACACGGAGTGCGAGGACGCCGCCACCGCGGCCGCGAAGACCACGAACGGGGCGAAGGCGATCACCGCCTCGCGGCGGCTCCGGGCCGTCTGCGCCGCCGCCGAGGAGACGAGCGAGGCCGCCACCGCGACCCAGATCGCTGCGCCGGACGCCGTCGCCTCGGCCCAGGGCCCGAGCACCAGGTAGCAGCAGGCGGCTGCGACGACGGGCGCCGCGAGCACGGGGCGCAGTAGCCCGACCGCCGCGGACGCCGCGAGCATCGCCGCCGCGCCCAGCCACAGGCCGGCGCCCCGCAGCGCGGGGAACAGCGCCATCACCAGCGCGACGGTGCCCGCCGCCGACACCACGAGCAGCGCCGCGTGGGCGGTTCGCGTGCGGACGTCGGGTGCGAGGGGCATGCAGCCATCGTAGGGAGGGGCCCGACGGGGCCGGTACCTCCTTTCGTCGGTCGACGGGCCGCCGAACGGCGCTACCGGCGTCGCGCCCGATCGGCGACGGTCGAAGGCATGACATCGCAGGTCATCACCACCGACACCGCTCCGACCGCCGGATCGCGCGGCGCGCTCCCGCCGATCGCGCGGCCGCCGCTCGCCCTCGTGGGCGCCGTCGTGCTCGCCGTCATGCTGCTCGGCAGCCGCAACTACGGCTACTTCTTCGACGAGGCCTACTTCGTCGTCGCCGGGCGCGACCATCCCGCCGCCGGGTACTTCGACCAGCCGCCGCTCGTGCCCCTCCTCGCCGCCGGCCTCGATCACCTCGCGCACGGGAACCTCGTCGTGCTGCGCCTGCCCGCGACGCTCGCGGTCGTGGCGATCACCCTGCTCGCCGGGCTCCTCGCCCGCGAGCTCGGCGGCCGCGCGGGCGCGCAGGCCTTCGCCGCGGCGGCGGTCGCGATGTCGCTGGTCAGCTCCGTCGGACACTGGCTCGCGACCTACTCGCTCGACCCGCTGTGGTGGACGCTCCTCCTGTACCTGCTGGTCCGCTGGGTGCGCACCCGCGACGACCGCCTCCTGCTCCTCGCGGGCGCCGTCACGGCGCTCTCCCTGCTCACCAAGTTCCTCGTGCCCGCGCTGTGGATCGCGGTGGCGCTCGCCGCCCTCGCCTGCGGGCCCCGTCGGCTGCTCACCCGGCCCGCGCTCTGGGCGGGCGGCGCCCTCGCGGTGGTCGCGATCGCCCCGACGCTGTGGTGGCAGGCCGGGCACGATTGGGCGTACACCCGGATGGGGGCCGTCGTGCGGGCGGAGTGGCCGGGCGGCGCCGGGTTCGCGCTCGTCGGTTTGTTCGGCGCGGGCCTGCTCATCGGGCTGCCGCTGCTGCTCGCCGGCGTCGTCGCGCTGCTGCGCTCGCGCGACCTGCGCCCGTACCGCTTCCTCGGCGTCGCCCTGGTGTTGGTCGTGGTCGCGATCGTGCTGACGCACGGCCGTTCGTACTACCTGGCCTCGGTGTACGCGCTGCCGATGGCCGCGGGCGCCGTCGTCGCCGAGCGATGGCTGGCACGGCGTGGGCGCCGGGCCGGCGGCGTGCTCCGCGCCATCGCGGTCCTCGCGCTCCTCGGCTCCACCGCCAGCTGGATCGCGGCGTCGCCGGTGTGGTCGCCGGCAGTCGCGGAGCGGATCGGCACGCCCCCGCTGCGAGCGCCCGCGACGATGCTCGTCGAGGGGGACACGATGCTCCGCGGCCTGTCCGACACCGTCGTCGCCGCGTACCGGACGCTGCCGCCCGCGGAGCGCGACGGCACCGTCATCGTGGCCGAGAGCTACCCCTTCGCCGCGGCCGTCGACTTCTTCGGCCGCGACGAGGGTCTTCCCCGCGCGTACAGCGGGCACCGGGCGTATTACTACTTCGGCAGCCCGCCCGAGGACGCCCGCGCGGTGCTCTGGATCGGCGACCCGTCGCCCGTGCTCGACGGGGCCTTCGCGCACCGTCGGGCCGTGCCGGCCCCCGGCGAGACGGGGGATCCGGTGGTGCAGCTCTACACCGGACGGACCGTCGCCTGGCCCGAGCTGTGGGAGCGGCTGCGCTCGCAGTGACGGCCCGCGCGGGCGGTCAGTAGGGTGACGGGCGTGATCCTCGCGAGCATCCCGAGTCCTCCGCAGGGCGTCTGGCACCTCGGGCCCGTCCCGATCCGCGCCTACGCGCTGTGCATCATCATCGGCATCGTCGTCGCCTGCTGGTGGGGCGACCGCCGCTGGGTGGCCCGCGGCGGCAAGCCCGGCCAGGTCCTCGACGTGGCGGTCTGGGCCGTCCCGTTCGGCCTCATCGGCGGCCGGCTCTACCACGTGCTGACCGACTTCAGCACCTACTTCGGCCCGAACGGCCGCGGCCTCGGCGCCGTCTTCCGCATCTGGGACGGCGGCCTCGGCATCTGGGGCGCGGTCGCCCTCGGCGGCGTCGGCGCCGCCATCGGCTGCCGGCAGATGGGCATCAAGCTCGGCCCGTTCGCAGACGCGATCGCACCCGCGATCATCGTGGCCCAGGCCATCGGCCGGCTCGGCAACTGGTTCAACCAGGAGCTCTACGGCGGCCCCACCACGCTGCCCTGGGGCCTGGAGATCTACGAGCGCGCCAACGACGTGGGCCAGCGCGGCCCCGACGTGCTCGACGGGCACAGCACCGGCGTCGTCCTCGCGGTCGTGCAGCCCACGTTCCTCTACGAGCTCATCTGGAACCTGCTGGTCGCGGCCTTCCTCGTGATCGTCGACCGCCGCTTCCGCATCGGCCACGGCCGCCTCTTCGCGCTGTACGTCGCGGGCTACTGCCTCGGCCGGTTCTTCATCGAGCTGATGCGCGACGACCACGCCACCCTGATCTTCGGCGTCCGGATCAATGTCTTCACCGCGGCGCTCGTCTTCGCCGGCGCCATCGCCTACTTCCTCCTCGCCCCGAAGGGGCGCGAGGAGTCGGTGTTCGTCGACGACCCGGCGACGGCACCGTCGGAAACCGGCCCCGAGCAGGACGGACCGGCGAAGGACGACGCGCCCGTCGCCCTCGGAAAGGCCGACGAGGAGGCCGAGGCGGAGGCTGATGTTCGCCAGATGGATACCGGCGGGTTAGCGGGAGACTCCACAGAGCGGAATAAGGAGGACTAACGTGGACGCCGTGACTCGTCGAACCAAGATCGTCTGCACCCTGGGCCCCGCTGTCGGAACCGATGAGAAGGTTCTTGCTCTCGTCGAGGAGGGCATGGACGTTGCGCGCCTGAATTTCAGCCATGGTGAGCACGCCG
>NZ_JAIULG010000034.1 GCF_020169415.1 Tsukamurella sp. M9C | reverse complement strand
GGGTACGGCATCGCGGGCGTCTGCGCCGCGATCGAGGCGGCCCGCGCCGGCGCCGACGTCCTCGTCCTCGACCGCACCGGCGGTTGGGGCGGGGCGGCCGCCCTGTCCGGCGGGTGGATCTATCTCGGCGGCGGCACCCCGCTGCAGCGCGCGCTCGGCTTCGAGGACAGCGCCGAGAACATGGAGACCTTCCTGACCGCCGCGCTCGGGCCCGGCGTCGACGGGACGAAGATCCACGCCTACGCCCACGGCAGCACCGAGCACTACGACTGGCTGACCGGCTGCGGCGTGGTCTTCAAGGAGGAGTTCTGGGGCGAGCCGGGCTGGGAGGTGCCGCACGACGAGGGGCTCGGCTTCTCCGGCGGGGAGAACGCCGCGCCCTTCAGCACGATCGCGGCGCCCGCGCCCCGCGGGCACGTCCCGCAGATGGCGGACAAGCGGACGGGCGTGCGCGGGGCGGGCTACATGCTGATGAAACCGCTGGTCGAGACCGCGGAGGCGCTCGGGGTGCGCGCCGAGTACGACGTCCGCGCGCGGGCACTGGTGACGGGCCCGGACGGCCGGGTCGAGGGCCTCGTCGCCCGCCGGTTCGGCACGGACCTGCACGTGCGGGCCCGACGGGGCGTCGTCCTCGCCACCGGCAGCTTCGCCTACAACGCGGAGATGATCGAGACCTACGCGCCGCGGCTGATCGGGCGCCCGGCCGCGGCGATCGAGGAGCACGACGGGGCCGGGATCCTCATGGCGCAGGCCGCGGGCGCCGCGCTGGCCCACATGGATGCGACCGAGGTCGCCTTCTTCGGCGACCCCCAGATGATGGCCCGCGGGATCCTCGTCAACGGCCGCGGCCAGCGGTTCATCGCCGAGGACACCTACGGCGGGCGGATCGGCCAGGCCGTGCTGATCCAGCAGGACAACGCGGCGTACCTGGTCATGGACATGGACGCGCACGAGGAGGCGCTCGCCACCGAGACCTCGACGCCCTACTTCCGGCAGCCGCCGACCTGGGCCGCCGAGACGGTCGCGGAGCTCGAGTCCGACATGGGCCTCCCCGACGGTGCGCTGACCGGCACCGTCGACACGTACAACCGGCACGCGGAGAACGGCACCGATCCCCTGCTGCACAAGAAGGAGCAGTGGGTGCGGCCGCTCGCCGGCCCCGTTGCCGCCTGGGACATGCGCGGCTTCACCGCCGGATTCACCCTGGGCGGGTTGCGCACGGACGTGGAGGCGCGGGTGCTGCACGTCGACGGTGCGCCGATCCCCGGCCTGTTCGCGGCCGGGCGGTGCACGTCGGGGGTGTGCGCGGGCGGGTACGCCAGCGGGACGAGCCTCGGCGACGGGAGCTTCTTCGGTCGTCGCGCGGGCATCGCCGCCGCAACCGGATAGCTGTTCGCTTTGCAGTAACCCGCGTCTCCTGTTGCCCTTCGACCTGGACGTTGTCGCGATCGCGAACGAATTCGGCGATCCGCGTTCGCGGACCACGGACACGGGATCGAATTCGCTGTGCGCCAACCACACTCGCACTGGTGCCGGCTCTCCCGAAACAAGCCGCGGGCTGCGAAGATGGTGCGATGACTGCGACAGCGTCCGCCGCGCCCGCGATCGACCGGAACGGGTGCGCGGGATGACCCACCGGGTGAATACCTCGGGCTCCGCACGCCTCGGCGGCTTCACCGGCCGGGTGCTCGCGATCGCGGCCGCGACGGCGCTCTGCGTCGCGGCGATCGCCGTCAGCGTGAGCATGTGCAGCGGCCCGTCGACCGACCCGCGGCCCGTCGTGGCACCGTCGGGTTCGCTCCGGTCGACCGAGATCGCGCCGAGCGCCTCCCCGTCGTCCACGGCACCGTCGAGCCCGGCGCTCCCGAGCACGACCGCGCCGTCGGCGCCGAGCCCCACTCCTCCGCCGACGACCGTCGCGCCGCCCGAGCCGGTCACCACCGCGCCCGCGCCCGTGCGGACCGCGCCGCGGGTCACCACTCCGGCCCCGACGCCGCGGTGCACGCCCCAGCCCAAGTGGGTCTTCCGTCCCAGTGCCGGGACCTACGAGCGGATCACCATCCCCTGCTGATCGCCTGACGATCGACCTCCTCGGCGGCGGCGCCCGCGTGGCGCCGCGGGCCGATCACCGCTGAACCCTGGCGAGTGAAACGTGTTCTAGTCTATGCTGCAGTTGTAGCGCGTACCTGCTGCCCATCGGCGCAGGTGAGGCTAGAGAACTTGTTTCATCAGCGAGGAGAGTCGATGACGGCGGAGACCACCGAATACGACGTGATCGTGGTGGGTAGCGGCGCAGCGGGCATGACCGCCGCGCTCAAGGCGGCGGACAGCGGGCTCAGCGTGCTGGTCGTGGAGAAGGCGGCGCACTACGGCGGGTCCACCGCCCGCTCCGGCGGCGGCGTCTGGGTACCCGGCAACGAGTCGCTGGTGAAGGCGGGGATCAAGGACACCCCCGATGAGGCGCGCAAGTACCTGCACTCCATCATCGGCGACGTGGTGCCGGCCGAGCGGATCGACACCTACGTCGACCGCGGCCCCGAGGTCATCTCGATGGTGCACCGCATGAGCCCGCTGGAGCTCACCTGGGTGCCGGGCTACTCCGACTACTACCCGGAGGCGCCGGGCGGCCGGGCGCACGGCCGCTCCTGCGAGCCGAAACCCTTCGACGGCAAGCAGCTCGGCGACGAGCTGAAGAACCTCGAGCCCGACTACACCAAGGCCCCCATGAACCTGGTGGTCACGCAGGCCGACTTCAAGTGGCTCAACCTGATCATGCGCCACCCCAAGGGGCCGCTGCGCGCGCTCCGGGTGGCCGGTCGCTACTACGGTGCCCGGGTTCGCGGCAAGCACCTGCTCGGCCGCGGCCAGGCACTGATCGCCGCGCTGCGCGTCGGCCTGCAGCGCGCGAACGTGCCGCTGTGGCTGAACACCTCCCTCGTCGGGCTCACCGAGGAGGACGGCCGGGTCACCGGCGTCACCGTCGACCGCGACGGCACGCAGGTGCACCTCACCGCCCGGCGCGGCGTGATCCTGGCCGCCGGCGGCTTCGAGTCCAGCGCGGAGATGCGCGCGCAGTACCAGCGCGCCCCCATCGGCACCGAGTGGACCAACGGCGTCCCCGCCAACACCGGCGACGCGATCCGCGCGGGCGCGGCCGTGGGCGGCGCCCTCGAGTTCATGGACGACGCCTGGTGGGGCCCCTCCATCCAGCTGCCGAAGATGGCCTGGTTCGCCCTGTCCGAGCGCTCGCTGCCGGGCAGCGTCATGGTGAACACCGCGGGCGAGCGCTTCGTCAACGAGTCCGCGCCCTACGTGGAGGCCGTGCACGCGATGTACGGCGGCCGGTACGGCCAGGGCGAGGGCCCGGGCGAGAACGTGCCGTGCTGGCTGGTCTTCGACCAGCGCTACCGCAACCGCTACATGTTCGCCGGCCAGCCCCCGCGTCAGCCGCTCCCCAAGCGCTGGTACGAGTCCGGCAACATGGTCCGCGCGAACAGCCTGGCCGAACTGGCCGAGAAGATGGACGTCCCGGCGGAGGCGCTGACCGCCACCGTCGACAAGTTCAACGGCTTCGCCCGCGCCGGGCGCGACGAGGACTTCCACCGCGGCGAGAGCGCCTACGACCACTACTACGGCGACCCCCGGAACAAGCCGAACCCCAGTCTCGCCGAATTGACCACCGGGCCGTTCTACGCTGCACGTATGGTCCCCGGCGATCTCGGCACGAAGGGCGGCCTGCGCACCGACGTCGCGGGCCGGGTCCAGCGCGCCGACGGCACCGTCATCGACGGTCTGTACGCCTCCGGCAACACCAGCTCGCCCGTCATGGGCCACACCTACGCGGGCCCCGGCGCCACCATCGGCCCCGCCATGGTCTTCGCCTACCTCGCAGTCGAGGACATGGCGGGTAAGGAATCGATCCCCGCGGCGGCAGCCCCCGTCCGCGCGGAAGAGGAGATCGCATGAGTACTGAGACCGAGGCGACAGCCCGCCTCATCGACAGCGGCACGGCACCCACCCGCTACGCCCGCGGCTGGCACTGCGTCGGCCTGCTGAAGGACTTCGCCGACGGGAAGCCCCACTCCGTCGAGGCCTTCGGCACCAAGCTCGTGGTCTTCGCCGGCGAGGACGGCAAGATCAACGTCCTCGACGGCTATTGCCGGCACATGGGCGGCGACCTGACGCAGGGCACCGTCAAGGGCAACGAGATCGCCTGCCCGTTCCACGACTGGCGCTGGGGCGGCGACGGCAAGTGCAAGGCCATCCCGTACGCCAAGCGCGTGCCGCTGCGGGCCCGCACCCGCACGTGGCCCACCATGGTCGAGAACGACCAGCTGTTCATCTGGCACGACGTGGAGAACTCCAAGCCGCCTGCGGAACTGGACATTCCGAAGATCGACGGTGACGTCGACGGTCCCGAGTGGTCGAACTGGGTGTGGAACGAGATCATCATCGAGGGCAGCAACTGCCGCGAGATCGTCGACAACGTGGTCGACATGCCGCACTTCTTCTACATCCACTACGGCCTGCCCACGTACTTCAAGAACGTCTTCGACGGGCACATCGCCTCGCAGTACCTGGATACCAAGGGCCGCAACGACGTCACCGACATCGGGCTCTCCGGCGGCGACGACGTGCTGCTCAAGTCCGAGGCGCACTACTTCGGGCCGTCGTACATGATCAACTACCTGCACAACGACTACAAGGGCTTCCAGATCGAGAACATCTTGATCAACTGCCACTACCCGATCGATCAGCACTCGTTCAAGCTGATGTACGGCGTGAAGGTCAAGAAGCTGCCCGGTTTCGACGACGAGAAGTCCGACTACCTGGCCGGCAAGTTCGCCAAGAACGTGGGTCTGGGCTTCCTGCAGGACGTGGAGATCTGGAAGAACAAGACCCGCATCGACAACCCGCTCCTGTGCGAGGAGGACGGCCCCGTCTACCAGCTGCGCCGGTGGTACGAGCAGTTCTACGTCGACGCCGCCGAGGTCTCCGAGGACATGACCCAGCGCTTCGAGTTCGAGATCGACACCACCCACGCCGTCGAGGCGTGGGAGGCCGAGGTCGCGCAGAACATCGCGCGCCAGGAGTCCGAGAAGGCCGCCGCGGACGCATCCGGGGCAGGGGCCTGATCCCATGTCCCCCACGGTGACGATGTTCGGCGAGCCGGTCGTGCTGCCGTCGACGGTGTCCGATCGGGAGGGCTTCCTCACCGACGGTTTCACCCCGCTGAACTGCGGCACCTGCGGCGTCGCGGTGCAGGTCCGCAAGAACAGCCGGGAACACACGTCGATCCAGTGGTGCGGTTCCGCGCGCGAGTGCACGGTCTTCGCCACCGACGGTGCCGGGTCCGCCCTGCGGGCCACCTGCCCGCGCCTGATGGAATCGATCACGCGCGCCGCGAAACTCGGCGAGGTACCCGTGCCGACGGACGTCGCTCCGCCGGACACCGACTAGGAGAGTGACGAAGAAGTGAGCATCCACCGACTACTCGTCGCCAAGGTGGTCTCGGAGACGCACGACGCGCACTCCATCGAGTTCGAGGTGCCCGCCGAGCTGGCGGATCAGTTCACCTACAAGCCGGGCCA
Organism: Tsukamurella sp. M9C; assembly: GCF_020169415.1. Classification (GTDB taxonomy): domain Bacteria; phylum Actinomycetota; class Actinomycetes; order Mycobacteriales; family Mycobacteriaceae; genus Tsukamurella. Next base: position 45,531 of record NZ_JAIULG010000034.1, on the reverse strand, counting down.
GTTCCTCACGCTGCGCGTGCCGAGCGACGAGACCGGCTCGGTGGCGCGCTGCTACTCCCTGTGCAGCGCGCCCCACGACGGCGGCCCCCTGCGGGTGGCCGTCAAGCGCACCGCGGAGGGTTATGCCTCGAACTGGCTGTGCGACAACGCCACCCCCGGTATGGAGGTCGACGTTCTGGTGCCCGCGGGCATCTTCACGCCGAAGTCCGTCGACGTGGACATGCTGCTCTTCGCGGGCGGCAGCGGCGTCACGCCCATCCTGTCGATCCTGCGGTCGGTGCTGGAGACCGGCACCGGTTCCGTGACGCTGATCTACGCGAACCGCGATGCGCAGTCGGTGATCTTCGCCTCCGCGCTCGCCGAACTGACGCGCACGTACCCCGACCGCCTCGTCGTGGTCCACTGGCTGGAGTCCGTGCAGGGCCTGCCCAGCGCCGCGAACCTCGCGGCGCTCGCCGCTCCCTACGCCTCCCGCGAGGTCTTCGTGTGCGGCCCCGGGCCGTTCATGGACGCCGTCTCCGAGGCCATGACCTCGCTCGGCAAGGGCCGCCGCGAGGTGCACATCGAGAAGTTCCGCTCCCTGCCGCGCAACCCCTTCGAGGTGGAAGCCGCGCAGGAGGAGGCGGAGGAGAAGGCCGCGATCGCCGAGGCGGAGGATCTGCCGGTCGACGACGCACCGGCGCCCGCGGACGACGGGGGCACCGTCACCGTCGAGCTGGACGGGACGACCACCGAGCTCGCGTGGCCCGCCGAGAAGAAGCTGCTGGACGTGATGCTCGAGGCCGGCCTCGAGGCGCCGTACTCCTGCCGCGAGGGCGCGTGCAGCGCCTGCGCCTGCCGCATCGTCGAGGGCGAGGTCGAGCTGGCCCACAACGAGGTGCTCGACCAGGAGGACCTCGACGACGGGCTCATCCTGGCCTGCCAGTCGATGCGCCGCACCCCGTCCGTGCACATCACCTACGAATAGCCCGTCACCGTCCTACTGCCTAGGGAGATCCATGCCCATCGACCCGTCGGTCGCGATCGGTGCCGAGCTCGGCACCGCCGAGTTCTCCTGGAGCACCTCCGACGTGCTGCTCTACCAGCTGGCTCTCGGCGCGGGGGCGGACCCGCTCTCGGCCCGCGAGCTGCGCTACGCCACGGAGCAGGACACCGTCGTGCTGCCGACCTTCGCCACCGTGGCGCAGAACTTCCACACCACCGAGCCGCCGAAGGTCTCGTTCCCCGGCGTCGAGATCGACCTCGCCAAGGTGGTGCACGGCAGCCAGTCGGTCACCGCGCACCGGCCGCTGCCCGCCTCCGGGACCGCGGTGGCCCGCACCAGGATCAGCGACGTGCACGACAAGGGCAAGGCCGCGGTCATCTGGCAGGAGACCGAGGTCGTCGATGGGGCCGGAGAGCCGCTGTGGACCGCGCGGTCGTCGATCTTCGCCCGCGGCGAGGGCGGTTTCGGCGGGGAACGCGGGCCGTCGGAGAGGGTCGAGCTGCCCGAGCGGGACGCCGACGTCACCGTCGACGTGCCGACCCTGCCCCAGCAGGCCCTACTCTACCGGCTGTGCGGCGACCGCAACCCGCTGCACTCGGATCCCGCGTTCGCGAAGGGCGCCGGCTTCGACGCGCCGATCCTGCACGGGCTGTGTACGTACGGGATCGTCGCCAAGGCCGTGACCGATGCGGTGGTGGACGGCGACGCCTCCGCGGTGGGCTCCTGGTCGGCGAAGTTCGCCGGGATCATGCTGCCGGGCGAGACGCTGCGCGTGCGGATCTGGCACGACGGGGATCGTCACCTAGTGACCGCGGAGTCGGTGGAACGCGCCGCCCCCGTGCTCGCGGACGCGGTGTTCACCGCACGCTGAGCGTGCCGGCCGCGGTTGCGGACGAGGCGAAACCGCCGGATGCGCACCCACCTCAGGAATGCGTTGTGGTTGACGAGCCATGCGCACGACGCAGTCCACCGATCGTTTCCATCTCGTCATAACGTTGCAACGTTATGACGAGATGGAAGCGATAGCGAGAGCGCCGGGTTCAGGAGTTCGACGATGCGCGGCGGCGGAATCACGATCACCACCAGCGAGATGATGACAGCCCGGCATCATGACTGCTCCATCCCGTGCGATGACCTGCTCCGTGAATCCACGGCTGAGGTGAACAGACGGCCAGATCCGGCCCCCTGTCGAGCTGAGCCGTGGATTCACAGACTGGCGACCGGGTGTTCAGACGGGGCGGGCGGTGGCCATGGCGCGGTCGACCTCCCAGAAGGCGCGCAGCGCCACGATCTTCCCCGCGTCGTCGACCTTGTAGGTGAAGACGCCCTCGGCGTCGATGACGTGCCCGCCGATGACGGTGCGGATGAGGCCGGTGAAGGCCACCTCGTTGCCGCAGGCGAAGCCGTCGTCGAAGAGGAACTCCAAGGACTCCGCGACGCCGATGGTCTTGTCGTAGAAGGCCGCGATCTCCTCGCGGCCGTGGTGCCCCTTACCCTCCGGGTCGAAGCCGGAGGGGCCGACGGGGTCCTCGACCACGCCGTCGGCGGCGAACAGGTCGAGCCACTCCTCCTTGCGGTGGCCGCTCGCGGCGGACTGGGAGGCGCGGCCGGCCAGCACTGCGGGGTGATCGTCCTTCATGAGGCCTCCTAGAACTTGCTGATGACGGAATCGGCGTAGCGGCGCAGGTGGTCGATCTTGGGCTGCAGCGGCTCGGTATCCGGGCCCAGCTGGTAGGGCAGCCGGAAGCCGACGATCACGTCGGTGACGCCCTTGTCCTCGAGCCGCTTGATGCCGTCCACGGTGTAGGCGTCCAGGGAGATCACATGGATCTCGAACTCCTTCTTGTCGTGCTCGACGCGCAGCTCGTCGATCCGCGCGAGCATGCGGTCGAGCTCCTCGCCGTCGCCGCCGGCGTGCATCCAGCCGTCGCAGAGGCGCACCGCGCGGCGCAGCGCAGCGTCGGCGTGGCCGCCGACCAGGATGGGCAGCGGCTCCGTGGGCACGGGGGCGATCTTGATGGACGGGATGTCGAAGAACTCGCCGTGGTACTCGAAGTACTCACCGGTCGAGAGGCCCTTGATGATCTCGATGCACTCGTCCATGCGCTTACCGCGGCGCTCGAAGGGCACGCCCATGATCTCGAAGTCCTCGGGCCACGGGCTGATGCCCACGCCGAGCGAGAAGCGGTTGCCGCTGAGGGAGGCCAGCGACGCTGCCTGCTTGGCGACCAGCACCGGCGGGCGGATCGGCAGCTTCAGGACGAAGGGCGTGAAGCGGAGGGTCTTCGTCGACGCCGCGAGTGCCGAGGCGAGCACGAAGGTCTCGACGAACTCCTTGCCGTCGAGGAACTCCCGGCTGCCGTCGGGGGTGTACGGGTACGTCGAGTCCGAGACCTCGGGATACGCGATGCTGTCGGCGACGCACATGCTGTGGTAGCCGGCCTCCTCCGCCGCCTGCGCGAGCGGGACGTAGTACGACGGATCCGTCATCGCCTCGGCGTACGTGAATCGCATGGGTCACCCTTTCGTCGAACTGCTTGCGAGCGTTCACTCCACTTGCTAAAAATAGAACACGTTTCACCGTTTGTACGCGGTATCGAGATCAGGAGTGCGCGTGGACTTCCGTCCGGACGAGAACCAGGTGGCCGTCGCCGGCCTCGCGGCCGACGTGCTGGGGCACGCCGCCGCGCGCGAGAGCGGAGGCGCCGAGACCGGGGACGCCTGGCGCGCGACATGGGCGGACCTCGCCCGGGCCGATCTCCTCGGCCTCCCCGCCCCCGAGAGCCTCGGCGGCGCCGGACTCGGCGCCGAGGAGGTGGCCGCCGTGCTCACCGAGGCCGGCCGGCTCGCGATCGCCGCCCCGCTGCTCCCCGCCCTCGCGCTAGGCATCCTGCCCGTCGCGACGCACGGCACCGTCGAGCAGCGCGAGCGGCTCCTGCCCGCCGCCCTGACCGGCGACGAGCTGATCGTGGGCGCGCTGGGCGAGGCCGGGGCCGCCGTGCCGTCGGCACCGTCCACGCGCGCCGTGCGCACCGCGAGCGGCTGGGCGCTGACCGGCCGGAAGGTGGCCGTCGGGTATGCGCAGCACGCCGCGCACCTCCTGGTCAGCGCCGCCACCGACGACGGCGCCGCGGTCTTCGTGGTGCCCGCGTCCGCGCCCGGCGTCACCGTCTCCCCCAGCCCCACGTCCGCCGGGACGCCGGAGGGCACCGTCGACCTCGCCGGTGTCGAGGTGCCGGCCGAGGCGGTGCTGGGCGGGTCCACCGACGGGACCGTCGCGCAGGCCGTGCGCGAGTGCGGGCTGGCCGGCGCGGCCGCCGTCGCCGACGGTGCGCTCGCCGGGGCCCTCGCGCTCACCGTCGACCACCTGCGCAAGCGCGAGCAGTTCGGGCGCCCGCTGGGCGCCTTCCAGGCCGTGGCGCAGCAGATCGCCGACGTCTACATCGCCTCCCGCACGCTGCACCTCGCCGCGGTCTCGGCCGCCTGGCGGATCGGTACGGGCTCGCCGGCCGAGGAGGCCACCGCGCTCGCGGCGCACTGGCTGGCCGCGGAGGCACCGTCGGCCGTGCGGACCTGCCACCACCTGCACGGCGGCATCGGCGTGGACGCGACGTACCCGCTGCACCGGTTCTACTCGGCGATCAAGGACCTCACCCGGTTCGTGGGCGGCGTCCCCCAGACGGTGCGAGCGCTGGCCACCGCGCACCGCGACGACGCGACGAGCGCGGACGAGTCGGGCCGGTTCCTCGCCCTCACTACCGCGCAGCGCGCCCTGCAGGCCGAGCTGCGTGACTACTTCTCGACTCTGATGACGCCGGAGGAGCGCACCGCGATGCTGGTGCAGCGGCACGGCGACGTCTTCCGGGACGTGGTGCTGCGCATGGGTCGCGACGACCGGCTGGGCGTCGGCTGGCCCACCGAGTTCGGCGGCAAGGGCTTCGGGCCGATCGAGCAGTACCTCTTCGTCAACGAGGCCTCCCGCGCCGACGTGCAGCTGCCCTCGGTGACGCTGCAGACCGTCGGGCCGACGCTGCAGGCCTTCGGCACCGAGGAGCAGAAGGCGAGGTTCCTGCCGAAGATCCTCTCGGGCGAGGTGCATTTCGCGATCGGGTACACCGAGCCGGAGGCGGGCACCGACCTCGCGTCGCTGCGCACCACCGCGGTCCGCGACGGCGACCACTACGTGGTCAACGGGCAGAAGATCTTCACCACCGGCGGCCACGACGCCGACTACGTGTGGATGGCCGTCCGCACCGATCCGGATGCGCCCAAGCACAAGGGCATCTCGATCCTCATCCTGGACACGAAGGACCCGGGCTACAGCTGGACGCCGATCATCACGGCCGACGGCGCGCACCACGTGAACGCCACCTATTACAACGACGTCCGCGTCCCGGTGGACATGCTCGTCGGGGTGGAGAACGAGGGCTGGAAGCTCATCACCACCCAGCTCAACCACGAGCGGGTCATGCTGGGCCCGTCGGGCCGGATCGGCGCGCTGTACGACCGGGTCGACGCCTGGGCCCACGAACAGGAGCTGTTGGGCGTGCCCGACGTCGCGGAGGCGCTGGCCCGGGTGCGGGCGGCGGAGCTCATCAACGAGCTGCTCAACTGGCAGGTCGCGGCCGCGGAGGCCGGCGGCCCCGTCGACGTGGCGGACGCCTCCGCCACCAAGGTCTTCGGCTCCGACCGGATCCAGGGCCTGACCGCGCTGCTCGAGGAGACCGTCGGGACGCACGGCGACCCGGCCGAGCCGGCCACGGCCGAGCTGCTGCACTGGCTCGACGTACAGGCCAAGCGCCACCTGGTGCTCACCTTCGGCGGCGGCGTCAACGAGATCCAGCGCGAACTGATCGCCCTCATGGGCCTGCAGCTGCCGCGGGTGCCGCGATGACCGCGCCCGACACGACGGCGGACACGACCGCGGCCGTGCTCGCCGCGGCGGAACGCATTCGCGCGCTCGGCGATTCCGCGCCGCGCGCCGGCCGGGATCCCGTGAACCAGCCGATGATCAACAACTGGACCGAGGCGATCGGCGACGCCAACCCGCTGTACTCGGACCCCGCGTTCGCGGAGCAGTCGGTGTTCGGCGGGCCCGTGGCGCCGCCCGCGATGGCGCAGGTGTGGTCGATGCGCGGGCTGCACGGGGTGCGGGCCGACGACGACCCGATGGGGCTGATGTCCGCCGCACTCGACGACGCCGGCTTCACCTCCGTCGTCGCCACCAATTCCGACCAGACGTACCACCGGCACGTGCGGCCGGGCGAGGTGATGACCTCCTCTTCTCGGCTCGAGGACGTGGTGGGCCCCAAGAAGACCGGGCTCGGCGAGGGCTGGTTCTTCACCACCCGGACGCTGTGGCGCGTGGGCGAGGAGGTCGTCGCCGAGATGACCTTCCGGATGCTGAAGTTCCGCCCGCCGTCGGCCGACGCGCCGTCGGAGGGCACCGTGCCCGATGCCGGGCCGAGCGGCCGGATCGTGGACGCCTCCGCCTACGCGGGCGGCGTACTGCGGCCCGTGATCTCGCGCGACACCGCCTTCTACTGGGAGGGCGCCAAGGCCGGGGAGCTGCGGATCCAGCGCTGGGGCGACACGCTCCGCCACCCGCCGGGTCCGATGGACCCGGGCGGCGACCTGGGGCTCGTCCCCGATTACGTGGTCTCCCCCGGCACCGGCACCGTCTTCAGCTTCGTGGTGCACCACCACCCCAAGGTCCCCGGCAAGCGCCTCCCCTTCGTGGTGGCGCTCGTGGAGCTCGACGAGGGCGTGCGCGTGCTCGGCGAGCTGATCGACGTGGATCCCGCCGCCGTCGAGATCGGCATGCCCGTGCGGAGTGTGTTCCTGCGCGTCGACGACGACCTGACCCTGCCCGCCTGGGAGGCACGATGACGTACCCCACCACCCTGCGCGCGGACGCGGTCACCGTCGGGACCGCGCTGCCGCCCATGACGATCCACGCGAGCACCACCTTCGTGGCGACCACGGCCATCGCGACCCGCGACTTCCAGGACGTGCACCACGACCGCGACGCGGCGCACGCCCGCGGTAGCAAGGACATCTTCGTCAACATCCTCACCGACAACGGCCTGGTCCAGAAGTACGTGACCGACTGGGCGGGCCCGGAGGCCTTCGTGCGGAACATCTCCATCCGGCTCGGCGCGCCCTGCTACGCCGGCGACACACTGCACTTCTCGGGCGCGGTCACCGCGGTCGACGGTGCCGCCGTCACCATCGCCGTGACCGCGAAGGACAGCCTGGGTGACCACATCTCGGGCACCGCGACCGTGGTGCTGCCGGCATGAGCGGGCTGAGCGGCAGGGCCGCGATCGCCGGTATCGGCGCCACCGAGTTCTCCAAGGACTCCGGCCGCAGCGAGTTGCGCCTGGCGGTGGAGTGCGTGCGGGCGGCGCTCGACGACGCCGGCCTCACGCCGCAGGACGTCGACGGCCTGGTGACCTTCACGATGGACACCAACTCCGAGATCGCCGTGGCGCGCGAGCTGCGGATTCCCGAGCTGAAGTTCTTCAGCCGCATCAACTTCGGCGGCGGCGCCGCGGCTGCGACCGTGCAGCAGGCGGCGATGGCCGTCGCGACCGGCGTCGCCGACGTGGTGGTGGCCTACCGCGCCTTCAACGAGAGGTCCGGGCACCGCTTCGGACAGGTCTCGAACGCCGCCGCGCAGCAGGTGAACACGAACGGCATCGACAACGCCTTCCACTACCCCGCCGGGATCGCCACCCCGGCGGCGACGGTCGCGATGGCGGCGCGCCGCTACATGCACGACTTCGGCGCCACCAGCGAGGACTTCGGCCGGGTCGCCGTGCTCGACCGGGCGCGGGCCGCGACCAACCCGAAGGCCTGGTTCTTCGGCAAGCCGGTCACGCTGGAGGAGCACCAGGCGTCGCGGTTCGTCGCCGAGCCGCTGCACCTGCTGGACTGCTGCCAGGAGTCGGACGGCGGTGTGGCGCTAGTGATCACGAGCGCCGAACGCGCCCGCGACCTGAAGCAGACTCCCGCGGTGATCGCCGCCGCGGCACAGGGCAGCGGACCCGACCAGTACGTCATGACCAGCTACTACCGCGACGGGCTCACCGGCCTGCCCGAGATGGGCGTCGTCGGCGGGCAGCTGTGGGCGCAGGCGGGGATGGCACCGTCGGACATGGACCTGGCCGTGCTCTACGACCACTTCACCCCCTACGTGCTCATGCAGCTCGAGGAGCTCGGCTTCTGCGGGCGGGGCGAGGCGCCGTCGTTCCTGGCGGCCGGGACCGGCGAGCTCGACGGGGCCCTAGCGCTGAACCCGCACGGCGGCCAGCTCGGCGAGGCGTACATCCACGGGATGAACGGCATCGCCGAGGCGGTACGTCAGCTCCGCGGAACGGCCGCCAATCAGGTCGCCGGCGCGGAGCGGGCCGTGGTCACCGCCGGGACCGGGGTTCCGACCAGCGGTTTGGTCCTGAGTAAGGTCTGACGGATGAGCGACTCGGATTCGGACAAGGTGGACCTGCGGAGCGAGATCCCGCGATTCCGAGAGGCCACGCCGCCGCCCGCGTTCGGCGACTTCGTCGAGAACATGCGGCGCCTGCAGGACCTCGCGGTGTGCGTCGACGCCCCCGACGAGGTGTACGCGGCCGCGCGGGACAGAGCAGCCGAACTCGTCGAACTGCTGGCGCCGTACGCGGCGCGGGAGGGCAAGGGGCCCGCGAACCGCAGCATGTCGCTGCCCGGGCGCGGCAGCCTGCTGATGCCGCCCTTCCACGTCGAGAAGTTCGACGAGGAGTCCGTGGTCGCCCGCGGCGTGCTGCGCCGGTACCACCTGGGCGGCGGCGGGGTCGCGCACGGCGGCGTGCTGCCGCTCATCTTCGACGACAACTTCGGCAACGTGGTCTACGCCGCGAAGCGGCCCATCAGCCGCACCGCGTACCTGCACGTGAACTACCGCAAGGTGACGCCGCTGGACGTGCCGCTCGTCATCGAGGGCAAGGTCGACCGCGTGGACGGGCGGAAGACCTTCATCACCGCCCGGCTCACCGAGGAGGACGGCACCCTGCTCGCCGACGGCGAGGGCCTCATGGTGCAGCTCCTGCCCGGCCAGCCCTGACCCGCAATCCCTGACACGACGAACGGCGCGGACCCTGAGGTCCGCGCCGTTTCGTATGGAACCGCTACTTGCCGGACAGGGCGGCGTCCATGCCGCGCACGTCGCTGATCTTCCAGTCCTGCTTGGTGTCGATCGTCAGCGTGTAGGTGGCCGTCGACGGGATGCCCTCGGGGCGCTGCGTGCTCTTGGTGATCATGTTGACGAAGACGTTGACCGTGATCAGGCCGTCCTTGGTGGACGCGACGATGGTCCCGAGCGGCGTCGCGGTGGACTGCCACTGCAGCGGCACGACGACCTGCTCGAACTGCGTGGACGCCTCGCGGAGCTGGTTCGCGAGCTCGTCGGTGGTGCCGGCCGTGAGCGCGGTGCGCCACGCGGCCAGGTTCTGGTAGTCGATGGTGGCGGCGCCGATCGCGTACTTCTTCGCGATGTCCTCGGCGCGCGCGTCCGTCTCCTGCGTCGCGGTGACGGCGGCGAGCTGATCGCGCGCGTCGTCCCGGTCGGACGCAGCCGACTGCCAGAGGAAGCCGAAGGCCGTGGCGGCGACCGCGAGCAGCACGACGACGGCGGACAGCGCCAGCATGAGCGGCGTGACGACGATGCCGCGCGGCGCCTCGTCGGCCTTCTCCGCCGCCGGTCGCGCCTTCGCGGCGGGCCGCGGCTTGGCGGTGGAGATCTTCGCCGTGGTCTCGGACGCGGTCGTCCCGGACGCCTCGGGCTGGTTCGCGCCGGTGCCGGGCTCGTCGACGGACTCGACGGTCACGTCGTCGGTTTCGGGCTGTGATGTCGCCATGGTGCTACCCCTCTCCCGCAGCGCCGTCGGAAAAGCCCAGGCAGGACAGCTCGACGCTCACGGTCTCGTGGGCAGAACTGTAACACGTTCCATTTTTCGCGGGAGTCGATCACGCGATTGCGGGAACATCACCGCCGGACGCGGTGCGAAGGCTACCCGGCGCGCCGGTGCTGCGCCGCCGGATCGTCGAAGACGGCCGTGGACTGCGCGGCGGCGATGCGCCAGGCACCGTCGTCCTTGGACAGCACGTACAGCGGCGCCGCGTCCGGGACCGCGGGGTGCGGCGCACCGTCGGGCCCGAGCGGCCGGACCCGGACGCTGACCGCGGCCACGTCCGGGCGGATGAACAGGACCCGCTCGACGACGTAGTCGGCGGCGCCGCGCGCCATCGAGCCGTGGACCGTGCGCGCCAGGAAGGCGTCGATCGCGGCGCGACCGTGCAGGCGGCGTCCGTGCGCCGTGGTCCAGACCGCGTCGTCGCGGAACAGCGAGCGCACGCGCGGGACGCTGCCCGCGCGCTGCGCCTCGAGCACCTCGGAGACGAAGTCCACGATCGCCGTGGCGTCGCCGGGCGCGCCGTCGCCGAGGATGTCCGGAAGGTCGCGGGCAGGGTTCCGCGAGAGGTCGTCAGCCATGCCTCCAGGCTCGCTTATCAACCCCGGTTGAGGTCAAGCCTTCGGTTCAGCGCGATTCGATCGGAAGACGATCGACGCGGCGGTAGTACAGCTCGTTGACCAGGCGCAGGAGCAGCAGCACGCCCGTCACGATCAGCAGGAAGGTCATGGCTCGGAACGCTATTGCCGACCTCGTCCGGCGGGAAGAGTCGTTGACGGGACCCTGACGCGTCCTTGACGTCGCGAACGAAAAACTGATATCACTTACTTAAGTGATATCAGAATAAGGAGGGGTGATGACAGGCATCGTTCAACCCGAGGACACCCAGGTGGCGATCACGGAGCGGGCGGCGTGGCACGCCGGGGCCGGCGCCGCGGTGGCCGCGTTCTTCGGCTTCCTCGCGCTCATCGCGGGGGCCGTCGGCCTCGTCGTGCTGTCGATCTCGGCGAAGGCGCCGGCGCTCATCGTGGTCAGCGTGCTGCTCGGCATCGCGGCACTGCTGCTCATCAGCATGGTCGTCGTGGTCGCGCCCGGGCACACCCTGGTGGTGCAGCTCTTCGGCCGGTACGTCGGCACCGTGCGCACCCAGGGCCTCGGCCTCGTGCTGCCGCTGACCACGCGGCAGCGGGTCTCGGTGCGCGTGCACAACTTCGAGACCGCCGAGCTCAAGGTCAACGACTCGACCGGCAACCCGGTGAACATCGCGTCGATCATCGTGTGGCAGGTCGCGGACACGGCACGCGCCACGTTCGCGGTGGAGGACTACGAGGAGTTCATCGTCTCGCAGGCGGAATCGGCCCTGCGGCACGTGACCACGAGTCACCCGTACGACGCCGACGACGCGGTCGCCGGCGCGACATCGCTGCGCGGGTCCACCGATCAGGTGGCCGCGGAGCTGGCCGAGCAGGTCGCCGCCCGCGTCGAGCTCGCCGGCCTGGAGATCCTCGAGGCCCGCATCTCGTCGCTGGCCTACGCGCCGGAGATCGCGCAGGCCATGCTGCAGCGGCAGCAGGCCTCCGCGCTGCTCGCGGCGCGGGAGAAGATCGTCGAGGGCGCCGTCGGCATCGTCGAGAACGCGCTCACCCGGCTCGAGGACAACGGCACCGTCGAGCTGGATGACGACCGACGCGCGGCGATGGTCTCGAACCTGCTGGTGGTGCTGTGTTCCGACAGCCGCACCACGCCCGTCGTGAACACGGGGAGCCTGTACAGCTAGTGGGCTCGACCGACTCCCCCGAGCGCCCCGCCGCGGGCGACCGACCGGAGCGGGGCCGCAAGGCGGTCCCGCTCCGGATCGATCCCGCCGTCTATCAGGCGCTCGCGAAATGGGCCGCGGACGATCTGCGCAGCGTCAACGCGCAGATCGAGTTCCTCCTGCGCCGGGCGCTCGATGACGCGGGCCGGATGCCGCGGAAGGCGCAGCCGATGCGCGGCCCCGGACGGCCACCTGCAAACCCTGACCAGCGCTAATCACTGTTGTATCCAGCACTAAGGCGAGCGTAACCTTCCTTCTCGCGATCCTCGCGATGCCCGCGGGGAGGAAGGAAACCTCGTACCCATGAAGCTCTCCCTGGCGCGCGTGACGCTCGCCGCGCTCACGATCGGCGCGCTCACGGCGTGCGGCAGCGGCGCACCGTCGGACACGGCGGCCGGCAGCAGCGCGGCCGCCGGCGGATTCCCGCGGACCGTCGAGCACGCGATGGGCAGCACGACCATCCCGAGCCAGCCGCAGCGCGTCGCCGCGCTGGACGCCTCCTTCACCGACGCGACGCTGATGCTCGACACCAAGGTGGTCGCGTTCACCGAGTACAACACGCTGGGCAGCAAGCTCCCGGACTACCTCGGGGCGTCCGCGACGAACTACGGGGCCGAGGCGCAGAGCGTGGGCAAGCTGGCCGCGCCGTCGCTCGAGAAGATCATCGCCACCAAGCCCGACCTCATCGTGAGCGCCAAGGTGCGGCACGCCAAGGAGTACGCGCAGCTCACCGGCATCGCGCCGACGGTCTTCAGCGAGACCACCGGCCCGACGTGGAAGGACAACATCCGGCTGCTGGCCAAGGCCCTCGGCAAGGAGACCCTCGCCGACCAGCGCCTCGCCGAGTACGAGGCGCAGGCACGCCGCGTCGGTGACGCGGTGAAGGCCAAGTCCGGACCCGACACCACGATCTCCGTGGTCCGCTTCCTCGACGGCCCCACCCGGCTCTACGCGAAGAAGTCCTTCTCCGGCATCGTGCTGCAGGACGCCGGCCTCGCGCGGCCCGCATCGCAGAACATCGACGAGTTCATGACCGAGATCAGCGCCGAGCGCATCCCCGAGGCCGACGGCACGAAGATCTTCGTGACCACCAACGGCGACAAGGGCGTCGACTCGCTCAACACCTACCGGCAGAACCCGCTGTGGGCGCCGCTCGAGCCGCGGACCGTCGAGGTCAAGGACGCCGAGTGGATGAGCGCCGTGAGCGTGCAGGGCGCGTACCACATCCTCGCGGACATCGCGAAGGCCTTCGACGTGCCCGGGCCCGCGATCCCGTCCTGGATCTCCGGCAAGTAGCCCGACGGCGCCGGGGCGGGCGTACGGTCCGCCCCGGCGCCTATGACATCGTGACCGCACGTGACAGATCGGACATCGTCAGGCCGGTCATCGGCACTCTCCGGCGCGACGCCAGGGGGCCGGCGCTCAGTAGCATCAGGGCATGACGACGGTGCCCATCCTCGCGGAAGCCGGTTTGAGCGAATGCGCGCGGATGCCCGAGGTCCCCATGTGCAAGGAACTCAACGACGAGATGTTCCTGGTGTTCCTCCTGATCATCGGACTGCCTGCTCTGCTCATCGCCATGGCCGTCTGGATTCTCTCCGCTCGCAGCGCGACGGCATCGATCCGGCCCACCGCGATGTCGCCCCGCCGGAAGCGGGCATGGAGTAGGGCGTCCTGGATGGTCCCGGTACTCGGCCCCATCGTCTGGGGGATCCGGCAAGTTGTGGCGCCTGCGCCACTGGCACCGCCTCCTGACGCCTGGTCACCGTCGCCGCGGGAGCGGGTGCGATGACGCAGCCGACCATCGGGCGCACGACCCTCGACGCGCAGATACGCGAACAGTTCGAGACCTTCCTCGACGAGCACCGCGCCAGGCTCGCCGCGACGCTCGACGGACTCACGGAGGAGGAGGAGGCGCGAGCCTCACTCGTGCCGTCGCGCACCACCTTGCTGGGCCTGGTGAAACACGGCGCGTTCGTCGAAAAGGTGTGGTTCGACTCCGCACTCACGGGCCGGACGCGCGCAGAGATCGGCATCCCGGAGACCCCCGACGAGTCGTTCATCCTCATCGACGCCGACGACATCGCGTCGGTGCGCGCCACCTACGCCGACGTGTGCGCCGCATCGCGCAGGGCGACCGCCGACCTCGCGCTCGACGACGTCCTCCCCGGACACCGTCTCGGCCCTCTACCGCTGCGGTGGGCCTACCTCCACGTCCTGCGCGAGCTGGCGCAGCACCTCGGGCACGCCGACATCCTCCGGGAGCAGGTACTGGCGAGACGTACCAGCTGAGCGGTGCATTTGGTGGTCGACGGGGCGGTCAGTACACTTGGTCCTCGGTCACGCATCCGTGCGGGGCCACGCTGCCTTAGCTCAGTCGGTAGAGCGCTTCACTCGTAATGAAAAGGTCGCGAGTTCGATTCTCGCAGGCAGCTCACGAGAAACGCCAGGCCGGACGACACGTCCGGCCTGGCGTTTCTGGTTTCTCGGGCTACCGCGGGATGGACATCTGCTTGCCGGCGGCGACCGTGATGCGCGTCAGCGACTGGGCGAGCGTCCGGATCCCGGGGCGGCGCTGCGGGGTCTTGCCTGCGGCGATCTTGTGCAGCTGGTTGTTGTGCCAGGCCAACTCGAGGTATCCGTTCGCGGGCCGATACCCCACGCGCGGCGCGCTCTTGGGGAGCGCGGGGGCGTGACCGTCGAGCAGGTGTCGCGGGTAATCCGGGACGAAGGTGAGCGGTCGTCCCACGCCGATCACGTCGACGACGCCGGCGCCGAGGATCTCGTCCATGACGGCGGGGTCGCGGAGGCCGCCCGTGAGCATGATCGGCACCGTCGAGGCGGCGCGGATCCGCTGCGCGAAGTCGAAGAAGTAGCCGCGCCCATCCGCCCCCGTGGCCTGTCCCGCCGCGACGCCCGTCATGGCGGGCTGTTCGTAGCCCCCGCCGCTGATCTCGAGCAGGTCGATACCGGCCTCCCCCAGGGTGAGCGCCACGGCGAGCGCCTGCTCGGAATCGAAACCACCGCGCAGGAAGTCGGTCGAGTTCAGCTTGACCGAGACGGGGACGCCGTTGCCGACGGCGGCGCGCACCGCCGCGACGGTCTCCAGGAGCGCCCGCATGCGCCGGGTCTCGTCGCCGCCCCACTCGTCGTTGCGCTGGTTGGACAGCGGCGAGAGGAACTGCGAAAGCAGGTAGCCGTGGGCGGCGTGCACCTGCACTCCGTCGAAACCGCCTGCCACGGCCAGCTCGGCGGTCCGGGCGTACTTGGCGATCATGTCGCCGACCTCGCTCGACGAGAGCTCCCGCGGCTTGCGGATGTTGTAGCCGGGCACCGTGCTGCGTCGCGCCGAGGGGGCGACGGGGCGACGATCGAACGGCGAGACCGCGACCTTGCCCGGGTGGTTGATCTGGGCCCAGATCTTGGCGTCGGTGCCCGACGTGACGCCCGTCCAGGCGCGGATCGCCTCCAGGCCGCGGGCGTCGTCGAGGATCACGTTGCCGGGCTCGGTGAGGGCGTCCCGATCGATCATGATGTTCCCCGAGAGCAGCAGGCCGGCGCCGCCGCGGGCCCAGACGGCGTACAGGCGGCGGAGCTCGTCGCTCGCGGTGCCGTCGCGCTTGGCCAACTGTTCGCTCATGGCGGCCTTGGCGATGCGGTTGGAGAGGATCTGCCCGCAGGGCAGGACCAGGGGTTCGGACAGGAGGGATTCGGTCATGATGCTCACAGCACTCTCGGTCGCAGGCGGGTCAGGGAGAACAGAGGGGTCAGGGGGCGCAGCGGGATCGGGGGGATCCCGGCCGACAGATCCACCCGATGCAGGCGGGCGTCGACGACCTCGCCGAGGCCCATCCGGTCGATGGGGTCGCGATCCGACCCGGCGATGCGGAACTCGTCGAGGTGCACCGCGCGGGTCTCGATCGGATGCTCGCCCGGTGTGAATCCGACGATCCGGGGCACGGCCACGCCGAGGGTCCCGGTCACGTTGCGGTGCGGCCGGCCGAGGATCGGGGGTGCGTCCTCGATCAGCTCCCCGAGGCGGCCGCTCATGGCGATCACCTCGGTTCCCCGGCGGACGGCCTTGGCGGAGATGCAGGGCTCCTCGAGGTTCCACTCGATCTCGCCGAGCTTCTTCGGATAGCCGAGCAGCTCGCGGCCGAGGATGAGGGCGACGTCGTCGTCGAGGATCATCCACGGACAGTGGATACCGGTGCGCCCGCCGATCGTCTTGATGTGGACGAAGATTCCGGCCTCGTGATACACCGAGCCGTAGGTGCAGTCCGGAAACCAAGCGGTGAAGACGTCCGCGCGCCCCGGGGTCACCGCGTGGACGCCCGCGGGGAGCCAGGACTGCATCGTCGGCACGTCGACCTCGACGGTCGCGGTGAAGTAGTGCGCGTCCCGGTACAGCATGCCGCGCGGGGGCACGAGCTCGAGCGCCTGCCGCACGCTGCCGCGCAGGCCGTACTCCGATCCGCGGCCCCT
Organism: Tsukamurella sp. M9C; assembly: GCF_020169415.1. Classification (GTDB taxonomy): domain Bacteria; phylum Actinomycetota; class Actinomycetes; order Mycobacteriales; family Mycobacteriaceae; genus Tsukamurella. The sequence continues at coordinate 29,297 of NZ_JAIULG010000034.1, read as the reverse complement.
CATCGGAGATCCCCGTAGGCCTTGCGGAGGATCGGGTTGAGGATGGTGCGCGGCGCGTACTTGCCGCCGAAGTCCTGCAGCTTCGCGGTCGCGCCCGGAACCACCCGGCGGCGACCGGCGCCGGCGCCGCGGACGGCGGCCTCCGCCGCGACTTCCGCGGTGACCCAGGCGACCCCGGGGAGGCGCTGCTCGATGGCGCCGAGGTTCGAGACCTCGGCGAACTCCGTTCGCACCGGCCCCGGGGCGAGCAGCGTGCAGGTGACGCCGGTGCCCGCGAGCTCGCCGTGCAGCGATTCGGAGAGGGCGTTCGCGAAGGCCTTGCTTGCCGCGTAGGTGGCGTTGTTCGGGCTGGGCTGGTTGCCGGCGGTCGAGCCCGTCACCAGGACCACTCCCGAGCCGCGGGCGACCAGGGCGGGCAGGAGGCCGACGAGGATGTCGTGGACGGCTACCACGTTCAGCTCGACCTGCTCACGCTCCCGGTCGGCGTCCAGCTCGACGATGCTGCCGTAGGTGGCGAAGCCGGCGTTCAGGCAGAGCCCGCTGACCTCCACGTTGCTGAGGCGGCGGATCAGCTCGGCGCGTTGGGTCGCGTCCGCCAGGTCGCAGGGCTCGACATCGACCTGCACCACGTAGCGGCCGGCGAGCCGCTCAGCGAGGGCCCGCAGCCGATCCTCACGGCGCGCGACGAGGATCAGGGAATACCCGCGGCGGGCGAAGGACTCGGCGAGCGCCTCACCGATTCCGCTCGAGGCGCCGGTGACGACGATCCGGGAATCCGGTGTGGGAGTGGGAAGACTCATGACAGGATGCTCTCCTTGGGTGTGGAATCGACACGCGCGGCGTGCTGGGGCGCGGCGGCCGGTGGGGTCGGATCGAGCGGGACGAGTGCGGTGAACGGCTGCGGCGCGGACGACCGCGGAGCAGGGGCCCGGAGCCCGGGAGTCTGAGGGCGGAGCACCGACTTCGCCACCAGCAGTCGTATCGCCTGGCGCAACAGCCGGACGCGGCCGAGGATCTCCGCCGAGCCGGCGAGCATCGTCGAACGCGCCGGAATCCAGCGAGCGACGACATCGGAGAGCGGCTCTGCGAAGTGCGCCTGCGCCGGGATCGCCTCGGCGAGGAAGGCGGAGCCGTGCGAGATGATCCGTCCCGCGCCGGAACGCGGGGCAACGAGGCCCATCAGGTAGAGGTTGGCGAACCGGGGCGCGAGCACGTGCTCGATCAGCAGCGGATCGCCGTTCTCCCAGACGAACATCGACTCGTCGAGCATGGGGAATCGCGTGCGGAACCCGGTAGCCCAGACCAGGGTGTCGTAGTCGGCCGAGGTGCCGTCGGTGAAGTGCACCGTGGCACCGTCGAACCGTTCGATCTCGGGCCGCGGCCGCACCTTGCCGTGCTGGAGCGCGTACATCAGCGAGGTGTTGACGGTGACGTCGCGGGTGAACAGCTTGTGGTCGGGCCGCTTGAGGCCGTAGCGCTCGTAGTCACCGTAACTCAAGCGCAGCATGGCCTTGAAAGCCGTGCGCTGCAGCGGCATCGGAATCCATACCCGGTCCAGTTCGGACGCGGGCACACCGAACATCGTCTTGGGGATGAACCAGTAACCACGCCGCATCGAGATGTCGGCGGAGCCGAAGGTCGCCGATGCCTCGACGGCGATGTCGCTGGCGGAGTTGCCCGCCCCCACCACGAGGACTCTTCCACCCTCAGCGAAGTCCGCGGGCCGCTTGTAGTCCTTCGAGTGCAACTGCTTCCCGGTGAACTCACCGGGGTACTGCGGCAGGTGTCGCTCCCAGTAGTGGCCGTTCGCCACGACCACGGCGCGGTAGCGTCGCACCTCGCCGGAGGCCAGCTGCACGATCCAGCCCGCCATGCCGTTGGCGCCCACGGGACGGACGTCGACGACCTCGGTGCTGAACTCGATGTGCTCCGCGAGCCCGTAGTGATCGACGTAGGACTGCAAGTAGGCCAGCATCTGGGCCCGGCTGGGGAAGGTCGGGTAGTCGGCGGGCATGGGGAACTCGACGTACTGGGTCGACGACTTCGAGCTGATCAAGTGCGTCGAGTCGTAGACCCCGTGCGACCAGTTGCCGCCGATCCGGTCGGTGGCCTCGATCTGGTCGTAGGGCACTCCGGCCCGCTTCAGGGCGCCGGCGACACCGTTTCCGACGTAGCCGGCCCCGATCACGCAGACGCGATCACTTCGGTTGTCCACTGCACCAACTCCTCGTTCGATGAGCCGAACACCGTTCGGCCGTATCCGGCGGATCCGGGCGTGGGAGTCGTGATATCGACCGATCTCCCAAAGTTACATTCACTGTAGCTACACACAATGTAGCTTCGATCGCTGTAGCTACACAAGCCGTAGGATTGCCCGGGATTCCCGACACGACCGAAGGAGAGGGGCGGCGTGATGACAGATGTGGCGAAGGCGGAGGCCAAGCGCCCGTACGCCCCGAGGATGACGCCGGAGGAGCGCCGGGAGCACCTGCTCGACGCGGTCCTCCGCGTGGTCGTCGAGCGCGGCGTGCACAAGGTGTCGATCGAATCCGTGGCCGAGGCCGCCGGGGTATCGCGTCCGGTGGTCTACAAGCACTTCGACGACTCCCCGGCGCTCCTTCGGGCATCGCTGGAGCGGGAGGAGCGCCGCGCGATCGCCCAGTGCTACGACGCCGCGGCGCGGGCGAAGACCCAGGAGAACCGGGCGGACCTCGCCATGGCGCTGTACGCGAATCTGCTGAAGATGTTCGACACCTCGCCCGACCTGTGGAGCGCGATCCTGCAGCTCGTCGACAGCGCGACCCCGGAGTTCCGCAGGACGGTCGACCGCGGGCGCGACCAGGCCGCGGAGATGGTGACCCGCATGCTGTCGATGACCGCGGGCGAGGAGGCCACGCACGACCCGCGTCGCGATCACGAGCTGTACGCCCGGATGATCGTCGCCCTGGTGATCGAGTCCGGCAGACTGCTGCTGTCGCAGCCGGAGGTGTTCACCCGCGCGCGCCTCATCGCCGGCGCTCGCATCGCGATCGAATCCTTCGGAGCCTGAACCCGACGAGACGGCGCATGGTCTAACGTCTGGACGCATGTCCAGCCCGACCGACCTCCCCCGCAGGCGACTGTCCCCCGCCCAGGCCGAGACGGTGTCCAAGCTGTGCGCCGCGGTGCCGGCGACGCTGGCCGAGCACGGCGTCGACGGGTTCACCGTGCGCCTGGCGGCGCGGGCCGCGGGCGTCTCGCCCGCGACGGCGTACACGTACTTCTCGTCGAAGAACCACCTGATCGCGGAGGTCTTCGCGCGTCGCGTCGAGGCGGAGCTCGTCGAGCCCGACCCGGCGGCCGCGCCGCGGGAGCGGGTCCTGCAGGTGCTCACCGGCCTCGTCGAGCTGGTGCTGATCGATCCGCAGTTCGCGACCGCGGTGAACACCGCACTCCTCGGCCACGAGGCCGACGCGCAGTCCGCGCGGCTGCGGGTCGGCCTGCTGATCCGCGCCCGGCTGACGGAGGCCCTGGGGTGCGGCGCACCGTCGGGCCTGGTGGAGTCGGTCGAGCTCGCGTACTCCGGCGTGCTCGTCCAGGCCGGCATGGGGTACCTCGACCTCGAGGCCTCGAAGGCCGCGCTGGCACGCGCCGTCGACCTGATGATGTCGCACTGACGAACAAGAACCTGTTCCCTTCCGGACATCTCTGGACTACTGTCTGGACACATGTCCAGTTCAATTCTCGATCCGTACTCCTACGCCTTCCACGACGACCCGTACCCGGTCTTCGAGCGGCTGCGCGCGGAGCAGCCCGTGTACTACAACGCCGAGCGCGACTTCTGGGCGCTGTCGCGGTACGACGACGTCCGCGCCGCCTTCCGCGACACCGAGCGCCTCTCCAGCGCGTGGGGCGTCACGCTGGAGCCGGCGGCGTACACCCCCGACGCGGAGTACGCGATGAGCTTCCTCGCGATGGACGACCCGCGGCACCTGCGGATCCGCCGGCTCGTCGCCAAGGCCTTCACCCCGAAGCGCGTCGCCGCGCTGCGGCCGTGGATCGAGCAGCGGGTGCGCGAGCACTGGGCGGCGTGCCTGGACCGGACCGAATTCGACTTCGTCGCCGACTTCGCCGCGCTCGTCCCGATGGAGGTGATCTCCGAGATGATGGGCGTCCCGATCGCCGACCGCGACGAGCTGCGCCGCCTCGGCGACGTCCTGATCCACCGCGAGGACGGGGTTTTCGACGTGCCCCAGCCGGCGGCCGAGGCGTTCTTCGGGCTGTACCAGTACTACGTCGACCTGGTGGCCGCGCGTCGCGCGCGGCCGGCCGACGACCTGATCTCCGCGCTGATCGCCGCCCAGGTCGAGAACGACAGCGGCGCAAGGGAATCGCTCACCGACGCGGAGATCGTCGGGATCCTCATCCTGATGATCGTCGCCGGGAACGAGACCACGACGAAGCTGCTGGGCAACGCCATGTACTGGGGTGCACGACATCCCGACGAGGGCGCGAAGCCCTTCGGCGCACCGTCGGCCGTGCCGGATTGGTCCGCGGAGACCCTGCGCTACGACACGTCGACGCAGATGCTGTTACGGCGCGCGGCCGTCGACGTGGAGTTCGCGGGAACCGTGATCCCCCAGGGAGATCGGGTGCTGCTCCTAGTGGCGTCGGCGAACCGCGACGAGAGGGTGTTCGACGATGCCGCCGCCTACCGGATCGGGCGGGACACCTCCGCCTCACTGAGTTTCGGCTTCGGCAGCCACTTCTGCCTCGGTTCGCACCTGGCGAAGCTGGAAGCGGACATCGCGCTGGGCGAGGTGGTGTCGACGGTGCGCGGCTACGAGGTGGACTTCGAGAACATCGAGCGGGTGCACTCGCTCAATGTGCGCGGGCTCTCGTCGCTGCCGGTCCGTGTCGCGAAGATGAACGGACCGCTTAGTCGACCAGAACGCGCCACCAGTCGTCCGACAGATGTCGGCAGCGGTTCGTTCCGCAGCGATCCGGGGAACTCCCGTCGGGACGGTACTCGAGCGTCGTGATGCTGAAACCCCCGCCGAAGATGGAGAAGGTGACCACTCCGTCGACCTTGGCGGTGTTGTACACCTCCTGCGTGCCGATCCGGCGGTCGCCGTGGTCGTAGAACTCCGTCCGCGGATCGGCCAGCACTGTTTGCGCTGCTGCGGTGAGCCGGGGTTCGTCGTAGGCCCACCGCGCCTTGTGCGGCAGACCGGTGAACGCGGCGGCGATCCCGAGCAGGCCGATCGCCGGGATGATCAGCAGGTGCCAGGCGAACCGCTTGCGGCGGGCCGCCCAGGTCGCGAGGTAGATGAGCCACACCACAACGAGCACGCCGCCGACCAATAGAGAAAACGCCTGCCACAGCAGGTCAGTGCCGACGGTCTGACCCCACAGCCAGGCCAGCACCTCGACCACGACGAGGACTGCCAGAACCGCGCCGACGACGCCGAGGGGCGTCGCCCGCCGAGCAACGACCTGACCGGAATCCGCATCCATCACGTCAGGATAGCGATCGATGAATCTCGGCTAGCGGATCAACCGCGGGATCAGGCGGACGAAGAGGACCATCACCACCAGCTCGACGAGGGTCTGCGTGACCACCACCAGCGGCGCCAGGGCGTACTCAGCGGGGAGGGCGAGGACCAGCGGCAGGATCACCAGCGAGTTCCGCGTGACGCCGCTGAAGACCACGCTGCGGCGGCTCGGCACGTCCAGGCCCGCAGCCCGGCCCGCGGCCGCGCCGACGGGCGTCATCACCGCGGCGAACAGCACGTACACCGGGACCGCGAGCAGTAGCGAGGAGAGCTGGTCGCGCACGCCCGCGATCTGCGAGACCACCACGACGGCCAGCGTCAGCACCATGATCGGCACCATCGCGCCGGCCACCGCCGCCGCGAGCTCAGCGCCCCATCGGGTCCGCGCCGCCGCCCACTGGGTCGCCCCCGCGAGCAGCAGCGGCACCGCGATCACCCACACGAAGGCCTCGGCGAACGGCCCGTACTCGACGGTCCGCACCACGTCGGCGCCGACGAACAGCCACAGGTACAGCGGCAGCAGCACCATCTGCACGAGCATGAGCAGCGGCGCGGCGGCGAGGAGCCGGTCCTGCGCGCCGCCAGCGAGGCCGCTGAACACGATCACGTAGTCGACGCACGGCGTGAGCAGCACGAACAGCACGCCCACGAGCAGCACCCGGTCGTGCGCGACGATCCGCGACAGGGCGAGCACCACGACCGGCACCGCCACGAAGTTCACCGCCAGCACCGTGCCGAGGAACCGGACGTCCCGCAGCGCCTCCCCCATCCGCGCGAACGGGATGCCGAGGAAGGTCGCGTAGAGCAGCAGCGCGAGCACCGGGTTGATGACGGCCTCGGCGGGACCCGCCACCGTCGGGACCGCGAGCCCGAGGGCGGCCCCGAGAACGAGCCCGGCGACGTACAGCGGGACCTGGTGGGCCTCCGCCCAGCCGGCCGCCGACCGCATTCCCGTCACGCGCACACCCTAGTTCCGACCGCGGGTCAGTAGGGTTCCACCCATGGGTGCGCCGACGGAACAGACCTGGCCCGAGCCCTCGGACCGGGTCAAGGAGCTGATCCGCCGCGCCGCGGAGTTCGCGAGCAACGCGCCCGAGGAGTGGGTGACCGCGCTGCAGGACGCGACGCTGACCGGCGTCATCCTCTCGCCGATCGCCTCCGACCCGACCCTCGCCGAGCTGGTCCGCAACTCCGACACCGCCGTCATGCTGCACTGGGCGGCGCACAACCTGGCCCAGCCCGGCCGCCGGGTGCCGCCGAACATCGACTCCGCCGACGCCCTCGCCGTCGCTCGCGACCTGGTCCGACGGGGCCTCGACCTGCACGGCATCGACACCTACCGCAAGGGCCTCAACACCGCCTGGACGCTGTGGATGAACGTCTGCTTCGAGCTCACCGACGACCCCGCCGAGCTGCGGGAACTCCTCGCGGTGACGTGGGCGTCGATGTCGACCTACGTCGACGACACCATCGACGCCATCACGATCCGGATGGCCGGCGAACGCGAGCAGCTGACCACCGGGACCAACGCGGACCGTCTGGCCGCGGTCTCGCTGATCCTCGAGGGCGCCCCCATCACCCGGCCCCGCGCCGAACAGCAGCTCGGCTACCGGCTCACCGGACCGCACACCGCGGCCGTCATCTGGACCACCGGAACCGTCGGCGACCTCGACGCGGCCGCCCACGCCCTGGCCCGCCGCGCGGGCACCCCGCGGCCGCTGACCGTGGTCGCGAGCGCCTCGGCCCTGTGGCTGTGGCTGCCGGGCACCGTCGACCTCGATTCCGGCGACCTCGCCCGAGAACTGGCCGACCACCCCGAGGTCCGGGTCGCGATCGGGCGGCCGGGCGAGGACCTGGACGGTTTCCGGCGCAGTCACCTCGACGCCGGCACGACGCAGCGCCTGATGGCGCGGCTGCGCACCCGACGGCGCGTCGCGCGGTACGAGGACATCGCGCTGATCTCCCTGGTCACGAGCGACACGGGCAAGGCCGACGAGTTCGTCCGCGACACCCTCGGCGCGCTGATGGACGCCGATCAGGAGACCCGGGAGACCGTCGCCGCGTACGTCGACGAGCAGTTCAACACCTCGCGAACGGCGGAGCGCCTCTACACCCACCGCAACACCGTGATCCGCCGCCTGACAAGGGCCGACGAGCTGCTGCCCCGCCCCCTGGCCGACAACCCCACGGGGGTGGCGGTGGCCCTGGACGTGCTGCGCTGGCTCGGACCCGACGGCCCTGCGTGACGATCTGCACCAGACCGGGAGGCAACCGGGTGCACTCTGCGCTGGCCGCGACGGGCCGTCGAGCGAGAGAGTAAGTCATCGGTTCTATCACTGAGCCCAGCCGATCCGTCGGAGACCAGGAGAGACAAGCATGACGAGCACCACGCCCGAGCACCTCGACATCATCGTGATCGGCGCCGGCATCTCCGGCATCGGCGCCGGCCACTACATCACCGCCGAGCTGCCCGGGAAGTCCTTCGCGATCCTCGAGGGACGCGCGACCTTCGGCGGCACCTGGGACCTGTTCAAGTACCCCGGCATCCGCTCGGACTCCGACCTGCACACCTTCGGCTACGAGTTCAAGCCGTGGGAGTCGAAGGACTCGATCGCCGACGCGCACAAGATCCTCGACTACCTGCACGAGACCATGGAGGAGAACAACCTCCTCGACAAGGTCCGCTACGACCACAAGGTCGTCTCCGCCGACTGGTCGAGCGAGGACGGCCGCTGGACCGTGCAGGTGGACCACGCCGGCGAGCGCATCGCGCTCACCGCGAACTGGGTGCTCTTCGGCAGCGGCTACTACGACTACGACCAGGGCTTCACGCCCGAGTTCGCGGGCCGCGAGAAGTTCGCCGGGCAGATCGTCCACCCGCAGTTCTGGCCCGAGGACCTGGACTACAGCGGCAAGAAGGTCGTCGTCATCGGCTCCGGCGCGACCGCGGTGACCCTGGTCCCGTCGCTCCTGACCAGCGACAAGCCGGCCGGGCACGTCACCATGCTGCAGCGCACGCCGACGTACATCATGCCGGTGCCCAAGCAGGATCCGATCACGAACACCCTGCACAAGGTCTTCGGCCACAAGATCGGTCACGACCTGAGCCGCAAGCGGTTCATCTGGCAGCAGCGCGGCGTGTACGTCTTCGCCCAGCGCTTCCCGGACCTCGCCCGCAAAATCATCCGCAACGAGAACGCCAAGCGCCTCCCCAAGGGCTACCCGGTGGACGTGCACTTCAACCCGCCGTACAACCCGTGGGACCAGCGCCTGTGCGCCGTCCCCGACGGCGACCTGTTCAAGGCCATCCGGTCCGGCAAGGCGGACGTCGCGACCGACAAGATCGCGACCTTCGACGAGACCGGCATCGAGCTGGCGAGCGGCGAGCACCTCGACGCCGACATCATCGTGACCGCGACCGGCCTCAAGCTGAAGCTGCTCGGCGGGGTGACCCTGTCGGTCGACGGCCGCGACGTCGACGTGCCGAACGCCGTCATCCACCGCGGCGCCATGCTCTCCGGCGTCCCGAACGCGGCTCTCGCCATCGGCTACACGAACTCGTCGTGGACGCTCAAGGTCGGGATGCTGTGGAAGTACATCACCCAGCTCATCTCGACGATGGACGCGAAGGGCCTGGACACCGCGGTCGCCGTCGCCGATCCCGACATGGCGACCCGCCCGGCCCTCGACTTCGAGGCCGGCTACGTCCAGCGCGCGCTCAAGGAGCTCCCCCGCCAGGGCGAGGCCGACGACTGGCGCATGTCCATGAGCTACTTCGAGGACGCCAAGCGCCTGAACAGCGAGCTGTCGCTCGGCGAGGAGTCCGGCCTGCGCCTGAGCTCCAGCAAGCAGGCCAAGGTCACCGTCTGACCTGCAACGATCGCCGCTGCCGCCCGTCTACCGCTACCGTTGACTCGGTGCGGCCGACGGGCGGTCGCGTTTTTGAGGGAGCGGATGAACGAGCAGCAGATCGCGGGCTACCGGGTGGTCCGCAAGCTCGGCGGCGGCGGAATGGGCGAGGTCTACCTGGTCCAGCACCCGCGCCTGCCCCGACAGGACGCGCTGAAGCTGCTGCACACCTCCGTCAGCAGCAACCCGCAGTACAAGGCGCGGTTCGACCGCGAGGCCTACGTGCTGGCACAGCTCAACCACCGCAACATCATCCACCTCTACGACCGCGGCGAGGTCGACGGTCGGCTGTGGATCACGATGGAGTACGTCGCCGGGCCGGACACCGCGCGGATGGTCGCCGAGCGGGGCCCGATGCCGCTGTCGCTCGCGATCGACATCGCCGACGGTGCCGGCGCAGCGCTCGATTACGCCTACCGTCGCGCGAACATCACCCACCGCGACGTCAAGCCCGCCAACATCCTCGTCGCCTTCGACTCCGACGGTGCGCCGCAGGTCAAGCTCGCGGACTTCGGCATCGCCAAGGCCGCGGGCGACGCGGTGGGCGTCACGTCGACCGGGATCACCGTCGGGACCATGGCGTACATGTCGCCTGAGGCCTTCGACAACAAGATCCTCGACAACCGGGCCGACCTCTACTCGCTCGGCTGCACCGTCTTCGAACTTCTCACGGGCGAGCCGCCCTTCCCCGGCGACTCCCCCGCCGCCGTCATCGCGGCGCACCTGAACCAGCCCGCGCCGAAGATCACCGCCCGCAACCCGTCGCTGCCGGGCCACCTCGACGCCGTCTTCCGCAAGGCCCTCGCCAAGCGCCCCGAGGACCGGTACGCCACGTGCGCCGAGTTCGTCGCCGGGCTGCGCGGGGAGGCACCGTCGTCGATGCCGTCGGGCACCGCGCCACAGTCGATCCCGGCGGGCACCGCCCAACAGCCCGCGTACACGGGCGAGCACACCGGCGCCCACGCCGGGCCCGGCACCGCGCCCTACCCGGGGCCGCCGACGGGGCAGTACGTCCCGACCGGCGAGTACCCCGGCCCGCACACCGCGGCCCAGCCGGCGCCCACCCGCGCCGAGCAGCTGCCCGCCTCGGCCCGGCAGGAGGCGCCCGTCGCGCCCCCTCCGGCGCCGCCCCGCAAGTGGGGCCGGGCCGTCGCCGCGCTCGCCGCCGTCGTGATCATCGCCCTCGCCGCGGGCGTGTTCTACCTGGTCAAGCCGTCCATCGGCGACCTGGGCGGGTCCGGGGGAGGTTCGACGGTGACCGCCTCCTCGGTCAAGCAGGTGTACTTCCAGGGCGGGGCCGAGAGCTCGAACTACGCCGAGAACGTCCTCACCGGCGACAAGCCCTCGTGGCGTACGGACTACTACTTCTCCGGCCCCGGCTTCGGCGGCCTCAAGAAGGGCACGGGCCTGCTGATCACCCTCGACAAGGCCACGCGGATCACCTCCGGCACCATCACGTCGCCGAGCTCCGGCTCGACGGTGGAGATCCGGATCGCGGGTTCCGCGTCGCCGAGCTCGGTCGACGACACGCAGCGGGTGTGGAGCGGGACCCTGTCGAACGGCGACACGGAGTTCACCGCGAGCGACGCACCGTCGTCGAGGTACGTGCTGGTGTGGATCACCGGGCTGGTCAAGGTCGACGGCGGCAAGTGGTCGACGACCCTCGAGCAGGTGCAGCTCAAGGGCGACTAGCGTCGGTTCTCCCGGAGCGCCGACGAGACGCCCGCGGCCATCGCGTCCAGTGCGACGACGGGCTTGACGTTGAGGTCGATCGCCTCACGGCACTCCAACACCGACTCGACGCAGCGCAGCAGCCCCTCGGGCCGGGCGTAGCCGGCGAGCCGGCGGGTCTGCTCGGCCTCGTCGGGGTGCATGAGCGTGACCTGCGCGCCCGAGCCCTGCACCAGCGCGTCGCGGAAGAGCGCGGCGAGGTCGATGAGCGCGCGGTCGAGCGCGTCGCGCACCGCGCGGGTGCCGCGGGCCTTCTGCCGCTTCTCGAGGTCCTTGAGCTGCCCGGCCGACCCGCGCATCACGCCCGCGGTGCCGCGGCCCACGCCGCCGGCGCCGAGCGCCGTCTTGAGCTCCTCGGTCTCCCGCTCGTTGAGGTCGGCGTTGAGCTCCTTGGCGGTGCTCTCCGCGTCGCGCAGCAGTTGCTCGACGACGCCGTAGACGCCCTCGGACGTGGCCGCCCGCGCCAGGCTCAGCGCCTGCTTGCGCTGCTTCTGCGCCTCCGGGTCCGTGGCGAGACGCTTGGCCCGCCCGACGTGCCCGCCCGAAACGCCCGCGGCCCAGGCCGCGCGCTCGGCGTCGATGCCGTCCCGCTCCAACACCGCCGCGATCGCGGGCGCCGACGGTGTGACGAGCGGCACGTGCCGGCACCGGGACTTCAGCGTGACCGAGATGTCCTCCGGGTCGACGGTCGGCGCGCACAGCAGCACGATCGTCTGCGCGGGCGGTTCCTCGACCATCTTCAGCAGCGCATTGCCGGCCTGCTCGGTGAGCCGGTCGGCGTCCTCGATGAGCACGATCTGCCAGTGCCCGACGGACGGCCGCCGCGACGCGTCGGCCACCACCTCGCGCATCTGCTTGACGGCGATGGAGAGCCCGTCGGGGGCGATGCCGCGCACGTCGGCGTGGGTGCCGGCCAGCACCGTCGTGCAGGCGCGGCAGCGCCCGCAGCCGGGCTCCCCGGGATCGTCGCACTGCAGGGCGGCGGCGAGCGCGCGGGCGGCGACGGACCGCCCCGAGCCGGGCGGGCCCGTGAACAGCCAGGCGTGCGTCATGGACGATCCCGCCAGATCGGCGACGGTGCCCCCGCTCGCGACGACCTCCCGTGCGGCCTCGGCGGCGGCCCGCAGGCCCACCACCACCGCTTCCTGCCCCACCAGGCGATCGAACACTGAGCTCACCCCCACACCCTAGCCCTCCCGTCCGACGCCGAGCGCACGCTAAGTTGGAGCGGTGGCAGCACCGAAGAGCAGACTCAGTCGCGCTATGCGACTGGCGCGGTGGCTCGCCAAGACCCCCTGGCCGATCTTCGCGCTGGACATCCTGCGGTCGAACATCCTGGGCGCGGTCTTCGTCTTCGGTTTCCTCCGGTTCGCGCTGCCCGTGCAGCAGTCCGTGCAGCTTCAGGAGATCAGCGGCGTCAACCTGCTGGTCTTCATCACCTACCTGGTGGTCGCGAGCGTGCTCGGCATGCTGATCGGGCTCAAGCTGGTGCTCCCGGTGCTGCGCTGGCACCGGCGCAGCGCCCCGTACGACCCCGAGATCTCCCGCCGGGCCCTCGCCATTCCGCTGCGCATGGCCCTCATGCAGGCGATCTTCTGGCTCATCGGCGGCGGCATCTTCGTGGTCATCAACTACAACTCGCCGGGCGGCATCCGGATCGTCGTCGCGCTGACGGTACTGCTGGGTGCCACCACGACGTGCGCGCTCAGCTACATGCAGACCGAGCGGGTGCTGCGGCCCATCACGGTCGCGGCGCTGGCGCAGGAGCCGCAGGGCTCCGCGGGCCTGTCCGTGACCACCCGCATCCTGCTCAGCTGGGTGCTCGGCACGGCGACGCCGATCGTCGGCATCATCATGGTCGTCGTCTCGCAGGAGTCGGGCATCATCGACCCCGACGCCCCGACCCTGATCAACCCGGTGCTGCTGCTGTCCGTGGTGGCGCTCGGCGCGGGCCTGCTCGGCACCGTCCGGGCCGCGAAGTCCATCGGCGACCCGATCCGCGACCTCTTCCAGGCGCAGCGCAAGGTCCGCGACGGCGACTTCGCCGCCTCCGTGAAGATCTACGACTCGAGTGAGCTGGGGCTGCTGCAGGCCGGCTTCAACGACATGGTGCACGACCTCGCCGAGCGGCAGCGGATGCGCGACATGTTCGGCCGGTACGTCGGGCAGGACGTCGCGCGGCAGGCCCTCGAGCACGGCACGCACCTGGGTGGCGAGATCAACGAGGTCAGCGTGCTGTTCGTCGACCTCGTGGGCTCGACGAAGATCGCCGTCACCGAGGAGCCCGCCGCCGTCGTGGACCTGCTCAACGACTTCTTCAAGGTGGTCGTCGACCTCGTCGACCTGCACGGCGGCTTCGTCAACAAGTTCCAGGGCGACGCGGCGCTCGCCATCTTCGGCGCCCCGCTGCCCCACCCGGACGCCGCGGGCGCCGCGCTGGCCGCGGCCCGCGAGATGCGGATCCAGCTCGGTGACGTGCTCGGCGGCACCGGCTTCGGCATCGGCGTCTCCGCCGGTCAGGTGGTCGCCGGGCACATCGGCGCGAAGGCCCGGTTCGAGTACACGGTGATCGGCGACCCAGTGAACGAGGCCGCGCGGATCACCGAGATCGCGAAGTCCGAGCCCTCGTCGCTGCTCGCGGCCGGGCGCGCGGTCGAGGCCGCGACGCCCGCCGAGCAGGCCCTGTGGGTGCTCGGCGAGGCCATCGAGCTCCGCGGGCGCGGCCAGCTCACGCGGCTGGCGCGCCCCGTCGACGACTGATCAGACGGTCTCGTCCGCGGGCGCCGCGGCGGGCGCCTTCTTCGCGGGCGTGGTCTTCTTGGCGACCGTCTTCTTCGCAGTGGTCTTCTTGGCCGCCGTCTTCTTCGCCGCGGCCTTCTTGGCCGGTGCCTTCTTCGCGGGCGCCTTCTTGGCCGCCGCCTTCTTGGTGGCCTTCTTCTTCACCGGCCCCCGGGCGCGACGGTCCGCGAGCAGCTCGGAGGCGCGCTCGTCGGTGATGGTCGCGACCTCGTCGCCCTTGCGGAGCGAGGCGTTGGTCTCGCCGTCGGTCACGTAGGGGCCGAACCGGCCATCCTTGATCACCATCGCGGTGCCGGAGACGGGGTCGTTGCCGAGCTCGCGCAGCGGCGGCGCGGCGGCGGCGCCGCGGCCCCGTCGCTTGGGCTCCGCGTACAGCTTGAGCGCCTCCTCGAGGGTCACCGTGAACATCTGGTCCTCGGTGGCCAGCGAGCGGGAGTCGGTGCCCTTCTTCAGGTACGGCCCGTAGCGGCCGTTCTGGGCGGTGATCTCCTCCTTGGACTCGGGATCGACGCCCACGACGCGGGGCAGCGACAGCAGCCGCAGCGCATCCTCGAGGGTCACGGTCTCGATGTCCATGGTCTTGAGCAGCGAACCGGTGCGCGGCTTCGGCGCGTCGGCCTTCTTCTTCCGGGTCTTGGGCTTCGCAGCCTCGGCGTCCAGGTCCTCCGCCTCGGGGTCCTTCTCGGGCTCCGGCAGGATCTCGGTGACGTACGGGCCGAAGCGGCCCTCCTTGGCGACGATCTCGTGGCCCGTCGCCGGGTCGATGCCCAGCGGGCGGCCGTCCTGCGGGGTCGCGAACAGCTTCTCCGCGACCTCCTCGGTCAGCTCGTCGGGGGTCATCGCCGCCAGGATGTTGGCGCGCTGGACCTCCGGCTCGCCCTTCTCGCCGGTGACGGTGCGCTCCAGGTACGGGCCGTAGCGGCCCACGCGCACGTAGACGACGTTGCCGTCCGTGTCGGTGTAGAGGGGGATCGAGTTGACCGCGCGGGCGTCGATCGCGTCGAGGTTCGCGGCGACGAGGTTCTTCAGGCCGGGGCTGTCCGGGCCGGGACCGTCGGCACCGGCGACCGCGGCACCGTCGCCCTCGGGCCCGCCGTCGCCGAAGTAGAACCGGGTGAGCCAGTCGACCCGGCCCTCGCGGCCGCCGGCGATCTCGTCGAGATCGTCCTCCATCGACGCGGTGAAGTTGTAGTCGACGAGGCCGCCGAAGTGGCCCTCGAGCAGCCCGATCACGGCGAACGCCACCCACTGCGGGACGAGGGCGTTGCCCTTCTTCACGACGTAGCCGCGGTCCTGGATGGTCTTGATGATCGAGGCGTAGGTCGACGGTCGGCCGATGCCCAGCTCTTCGAGGGTCTTGACCAGCGAGGCCTCGGTGTAGCGGGCGGGCGGGCTGGTGACGTGGTCGGCGGCGGCCAGCTCGGCGGCTGTGATGGCCTGGCCCTTGACCAGATGCGGGAGCCGCGACTCGGCGTCGTCGGCCTCGCCGCCGGCCTGGTCGTCGACGGTCTCGACGTACGCGGAGAGGAAGCCGGGGAAGGTGATGGTGCGGCCCGAGGCGGCGAACTCGACGCTCTCGCCGGTCGAGGCGGCGCCGCCGATGCGCAGGCTCAGGGTGGTGCCCTTGACGTCGGCCATCTGCGAGGCGACGGTCCGCTGCCAGATCAGCTCGTAGAGCCGGAACTCGTCCGAGTTCAGCACCGACGCCAGCGCGCCCGGCGTCTGGAAGGTCTCGCCCGCGGGGCGGATCGCCTCGTGCGCCTCCTGCGCGTTCTTGACCTTGCGGGTGTACTGCCGCGGGGTCGGGTGCACGAACTCGGGGCCGTACAGCTGTCCGGCCTGCTCGCGGGCCGCGGCGATCGCGGTCTCCGACAGCGTGGTCGAGTCCGTACGCATGTAGGTGATGTAGCCGCCCTCGTAGAGGCGCTGCGCGATCTGCATGGTGCGGTCGGTGTTGAACCGCAGCTTGCGGCTCGCCTCCTGCTGCAGCGTCGAGGTCATGAACGGCGCGTAGGGCTTGCGGGTGTAGGGCTTCTCCTCGACGGAGGTCACCGTCAGGTTCGCACCCTGCAGGCCGGCGACCAGGGCGTTCGCCCGGGCACCGTCGAGCACAGTGATCCCGGTGGGCTTCTTGAGCTGCCCCTGCGCGTCGAAGTCGCGGCCGGTGGCGACGCGGTCGCCGTCGACGGTCACGAGGCGCGCGCCGAAGGTGCGCGGGGTGGCCTCGGCGCCGGCGTCGAGCTGCGCGGCGATGTCCCAGTACCCGGCGGTGCGGAAGGCGATGCGCTCGCGCTCCCGGTCGACGATGATGCGGGTCGCGACGGACTGCACGCGGCCGGCGGACAGGCCCTGGTTGACCTTGCGCCACAGCACCGGGCTGACCTCGTAGCCGTAGAGGCGGTCGAGGATGCGGCGGGTCTCCTGCGCGTCGACGAGGTTCATGTCGAGCTCGCGCGGCTCCTCCGCGGCGGCCTGGATGGCCTGCTGGGTGATCTCGTGGAAGACCATCCGCTTGACCGGGACCTTGGGCTTGAGCACCTCCTGCAGGTGCCACGCGATGGCCTCGCCCTCGCGGTCACCATCTGTCGCGAGGTAGAGCTCGTCGGCCTGCTTGAGCAGGGACTTCAGCTCGGAGACGGTGGAGCGCTTGCTGGCGGAGGTGACGTAGTGGGCCTCGAAGTCGTGGTCCACGTCGACGCCGAGGCGGGCCCAGGGCTTGCCCTGGTCGGCCTCGGGCAGCGGGTTGTCGCGGCTGGGGAGGTCGCGGATGTGGCCCATCGACGCGCGGACTGTGTAGTCCGGGCCGAGGAAGTCGCCGATCTTCTTGCCCTTGGCGGGGGACTCCACGATCACCAGACGATGCAGGCCGTCTCCAGCTGCTGCCTTCCCTCGTGCCGCCATGGACCCTCCTGATCTGTTCCGGTGGCACCTGCGTCACCACCTCGACCCCTCGCGTCACTTGCGACGTAGGCGGCCACTCCGGTGCCCATTCTGCCGCACCTCGGGCCCCACCTTATATACAGGGGCCGCTGCACGCCTCATGGATTCCGCTGGACGGGTCCGATCGGGGCGTCAGGGCTGCGGCCAGTGGGCGGCCGCCTCGGGGTGCGCGGGCGGGTCGCCGATGCTCTCCCGCAGTCGCAGGAGCCGACGGTGCCCGGACACCCGCAGCGCCGGTTTCGTCCCCCTCGTGCCCACCAGGGTGGGCGCGACGCCCGCCCGCATGAGGGCCGTCGCCAGCACGGGGGCGCTCTCCGGCGCGTGCTGGTCGAGCGCGAGGAGGTAGTGCACGCCGTCCACGTCGCCGCCCGCGAGTGCCCAGGCCCGCAGCGCGCGCGGGCCGGGGACCCAGGTCGACGGTGCCGTCTTGGCCGCGCCGCGCGTCCAGGCGACGGCCATCGGCTGCAGTTCCGGCGCCGCGAGGGTCCGGACCAGCGGATTCCCCTCCTCGGAGGTGTCGAGCTGCGGCCGCAGGCCGGCCTCCTCGATCATCACGGCGATCGCCTCGGCGCGCCACGGATCGGCGACGACCACCGAGACCCGCGCGCTCCCACCCACCTGCACGATCTGCCCCGTCGAGGCGAGCAGGCCGGCGAGGTCGCGGGGCGACGGCTCGGTCTGCTCGGCGGAGAAGAGTGACAGTTGGGACACGTGATGAGCCTAGAGGGCCGTGGTGCGGCGGCACCGTCGACACGGCGAACGGGCCGAGAAATGCACAGCACCCCTCCACCCGAGGGCGGAGGGGTGCTGCGAGAAACTCTTATCGCGTGGTGCGAGGTTTCTTAGAGAGCGCGGACGCCGGTGGCCTGCGGGCCCTTGGTGCCCTGGCCGACCTCGAACTCCACGAGCTGGTTCTCCTCGAGGGTACGGAAGCCGTTGCCCTGGATCTCCGAGTAGTGGACGAACACGTCATCCGAGCCGTCGGCCGGTGCGATGAAGCCGAAGCCCTTCTCCGCGTTGAACCACTTCACAGTTCCCTGTGCCATTGAGATGTTTCCTAACTTGTCTACCTACCGGTGTAGGAACCGTTCCCCCTGTGGGGCGCGACTCCTGGCCGGTTCCGGCCGCCATACTTTCTGGAGCCGTTTGCGGAGACCGCACACAAAAACCTTCAGTACCACGCCCGCAACATCGATCCCCCGATGGTCCCTTCGGACCCCCGGCGGGAGCTGCGACCGCATACAGTCAATCACGATTTCCCATCGAGCAACAGCGGGCGGCGCGATTTCGCCTTCCGTTCACCCGCCGTCCCACCGGACGACGGTCCGTTCTCGGCGCGGTTAGACTGGACGATCGGCGCGTCCGCGGCCCGCGCGGCCCGACGGACGCCGGGTCGATGCGGGGGCTATCACGGTGGAGCACAACACCTTCGGCAGGGAGCTGCTGGACCGGGTCATGGCCGGTTCGGGGTCCGGCGCCGAGAGCCTGACCCACGTGGCGGACATCCCGTCACGCCGAGCGGAATTCGCCCCCTGGCCGACCTGGGTCCCGCCGCGGGTGCGGGAGGGGCTCGTCGACGAGGGTGTCCGGGAGCCGTGGCGCCACCAGGCGGCGGCCGCTGAGCACGCGCACGCGGGCCGGCACGTCGTGATCTCGACGGGGACCGCCTCGGGCAAGTCCCTCGCCTACCAGCTACCGGTGCTCGCGGCCCTCGCGGAGGACCCCCGCGCAACGGTGCTCTACCTGTCGCCGACGAAGGCGCTCGGCACCGATCAGCACCGGGCCGCGGTGCGCCTGACCACCGACTACGGCCCGAACGACGCCTCGCCCGCCATGTACGACGGCGACACCTCGCAGGAGATGCGCCGCTGGGCGCGCTCCGACAGCCGGTGGGTGTTCACCAACCCGGACATGCTGCACGTGGGATTGCTTCCGCGGCACGCGAAGTGGGCCCGCTTCCTCCGCGGCCTGCGGTACGTGGTGGTCGACGAGTGCCATCACTACCGCGGGGTCTTCGGCTCGCACACCGCCCTCGTCCTGCGGCGCCTGCTGCGGGTGGCGGCGAAGTACGGCAGCACCCCCACCGTGATCTGCGCGTCCGCGACCACCTCCGATCCCGCGGGCGCCGCGTCGCGGCTCATCGGCGCGGACTGCGTTGCGGTCACCGAGGATTCGTCCCCGCACGGGCCGCGGACCGTCGCCCTGTGGGAGCCGCCGCTGCTGCCCGACCTGGAGGGCGAGAACGGGGCGCCCGTGCGGCGCCCCGCCACCACGGAGGCGGCGCGGATGCTGTCCGACCTGGTGGTCGAGGGGGCGCGCACGCTCGCGTTCGTCCGGTCCCGACGGTCCGCGGAGACCGTCGCGCTCTCGGCCCGGCGGATGCTCGCCGAGGCGACGCCCGAGCTGGCGGAGCGGATCGCCGCCTACCGAGCGGGCTACCTCGCGGACGACCGACGCCGGCTCGAGCAGGGCCTCAACGACGGGGCGCTGCTCGGCGTGGCCACGACGAACGCGTTGGAGCTGGGCGTGGACATCGCCGGCCTGGACGCGGTGCTCATGGCCGGGTTCCCCGGCACCGTCGCCTCGTTCTGGCAGCAGGCGGGGCGCAGCGGGCGGCGCGGGCAGGGCTCGCTGATCCTGCTGATCGCCCGCGACGATCCGCTGGACACCTACCTGGTCCACCATCCCGAGTCGCTGCTCGGGCGGCCGGTGGAGGCGACGATCACCGACCCGTGGAATCCGTACGTGCTCGGGCCGCAGCTGTTGTGCGCGGCGAGCGAGATCCCGCTGAGCCGTGCGGAGGTCGGCACGCTCGGCGCCGTCGACGTCGTGGGCCGGCTGGTGGCCGACGGACTGCTGCGCGAGCGGCCCGCGGGCTACTTCCTGGCCGCCGGGATCGATCCGCATGCGGGCGTGAACATCCGGGGCGGGGCGGGCAGCGAGATCCTCATCGTCGAGGAGACGACCGGGCGGCTGCTCGGGACCGTCGACTTCACGCGGGCGCTCTCGACGGTGCACCAGGGAGCGGTGCACGTGCACCAGGGCGAGTCGTACGTGGTGGACGAGCTGGACCTCGACGACGGACTGGCGCTCGTGCACGCGGAGGAGCCGGAGTGGACCACGTCGGCGCGCGAGGACCTCGACGTGCACGTCACCGCGGTGCACGAGACCGAGGTGCTGGGCGACGTGACCGCGCGGTTCGTCTCCGTCGAGGTGACCAGCCGCGTGGTCGGCTACCTGCGGACGCTGCGCAGCGGCGAGGTGATGGACGCCGTCGAGCTGGACCTGCCGGAGACCACGCTGGCCACCCGCGCCGCCCTGATCACGCTGACCCCGGAGGTGCTCGAATCGGCGGGCCTGGTCCCGGAACGCTGGCCGGGGGCGCTGCACGCCGCCGAGCACGCGGCGATCGGCCTGCTGCCGCTCGTCGCGTCGTGCGACCGCTGGGACATCGGCGGGCTCTCGACGGCGCTGCACGACGACACCGGCCTGCCGTCGATCTTCGTCTACGACGGCTACCCCGGCGGGGCGGGCTTCGCCGAGCGCGGCTACGAGTCCCTGGCGACGTGGCTCGTGGCGACGCGGGACGCCGTCGCGGCGTGCGAGTGCCCGTCGGGCTGCCCCTCGTGCGTGCAGTCCCCCAAGTGCGGCAACGGGAACGACCCGCTCGACAAGGAGGGCGCCGTCCTCGTGCTGGACCTGGTGCTCGCCGCCGTGGCCGCGGGCTGAGTCACCTGGGCGGCAGGGACCGCGCGTAGTCGACGGTGCGCCGCACCCACTCCGCGAGCTCGGTGTCCGAGGCGGTCGCCTCCGCATCGAGGTCGAGCCAGCCGCGCATCTCGCGCCCCCGCATGACGGTGCGCGTGACGTGCGGCCCGAGCAGTTCGTCGGCGGCGTCCGGGTCCAGGTGCACCATGGCCTCGCCCTTGCTGTTCGCGGCGATCGCCATGTGCCCGTCGACGAGGAACGCCAGCCCGCCGAACATGCGCTTCTCCACCACACCGGGCTGCCCGGCGATCGCGTCCCGGATCCTGTCCGCCAGCCCCTCGTCGTACGCCATCGCCCCAGTGTGCGCCGGTCGTCGGCGGCGCGCAGCACGTCGCCGACGATCGGGAACTACGGTGGCGGGGTGACGACTGATCGGATGGCGTGGGAGGACGACATCGAGGCGATCTGGGGATACCTGGACACCGACGAGCCGGCCGCGTTCCTCGCCCGGATGGAGCGCGCCGTCGCCGCCCCCGAGGTTCCCGAGGGCGTCCGCCGGTTCGAGGTGGCGGGCGCGCACGACGCGCTCGATCGACCGGACCTCGCCGTGGCCGGGTACCACGCGGCGCTGGAGGCGGGACTCGACGACCACCGCGCGCGTCAGGCCACGATCCAGCTCGCGAGCTCGCTCCGCAACCTCGGCGAACCGGAGGACGGCCTGCGCCTGCTCGCGGCGCTCGATACCGATCGCGGGGACGGGCTCGACGACGCCGTCGTCGTCTTCCGCGCCCTGATGCTCGCGGACCTGGGACGCGACCGGGAAGCGCTCGCCGCCACGATCCACGCCCTCGCGAACCGTCTCTCCTACTACCGCGTCTCGGCACGCCACTACGCCGACGCCCTGATCGAGGGCTGAACGCACGGGATTCACGACGTGCCGGCGCATTGCTTCGCAGCGCACGGCGCCGGTTCGGCGGGCCGGAAAAGGACGCGACAGCGGCGGACGGCGCGCTCTACCGTGGACCTACGATGTCCAGTTCGACCCTTTCCGCCGCGCCGACCTCGACGCCGCCGATCCCGCCGATCAGCCCCGAACGCCAGGTGACCTGGCGGCGGCTTCGCAGCCCCGTGGCGGTCGGCGCGATCGTCGCCGTCTGGGTGGCCGCGCTCGGCTCCGCCGCCGGCACGGTGTTCGCCGGCCGGCTGGCGGAGAACCCGGCAGGCCACCTGATCGTCGCGCTGGCGGTGTGCCTGCTGGGGGCGGCGGTGATCGAATCGGTCGGCAAGATCGCCTGGGTCGGAGTGGTCGACCGCGCCGAGGGCGCACTGCGCGACGACGTCCTGCAGTCGGCGATGCGTCAGCCCCTGTCGGTGCTCACCGAGCAGGCGGTGGGCGAGATCCTCGACCGGGTCGACGACGACACCCACGAGATCGGCAACCTGGCGCGCTGGCAGTTGTGGTCGCTGTTCCGCACGGTCGCGTCGTGCCTGCCGATCTGGATCATCGCCGGCGTCTCGTGGTGGCCGGCGTTCCTCCTGTTCCCGATCCTCGCGGCCGTCACCTGGTTCGCCATCCGGCGACTGCTCGGCGAGATCGCGCGCCGCAAGGTGATCGAGGAGATCGCGTGGACGGACCAGGCGGCCGCCCTGGAGGAGGGCATCGCCGGCCGCGACGACCTGCGCACCAGCCTGGGCCAGTCGCATTCGATCGCCCGGCTGGCACGACTCTCGGCCGTCATCCACGCCCGGTTCTACGACGTCGTCAGCGTCGAAACGCGGCTGGCGCGCCGCGCCGGACTGTTGCTGCACGGCCTGCTCGCCGGGATCGCGGTCACCGGAATCGCGCTGGCGGTCGACGGCTCGATGTCGGTCGCCCGGCTGGTCACCCTGTTCCTGGTGACCTCGATGTTCGTCGGTCAGGTGGCCCAGCTGGCCGAGCAACTGCCCGATCTGCAGGCAGGGATGGGTGCGGTCATCCGGATCCGGCAGATGCTCGCCTCCGCGCCGGAGCCCGAGGGCGGCGCGGACATCCCCACCCCCGACGGCGATCCGGGCGTGAGCATCGAGATCCGCGACCTCGACTTCAGTTACGCCGAAGGCACATTCGCGCTGAGCGGGATCGACCTCACGATCCCCGCGGGGCGGACCGTCGCCCTGGTCGGGCGGACCGGGTCCGGCAAGTCGACACTGGCGGCGCTCCTGTCGCGCGCCGTCGATCCCCCGGCGGGAACCGTCTTCCTCAACGGGATGGACATCGATCGGATCGACCTGCACCGACTGCGGTCCCGGGTCGGCGTCGTCACCCAGCGGACCGAGATCCTGATCGGGTCGCTGGCCGACAACATCGCCCTGTTCGACCCGTCGATCACCCACGAGCAGATCGACGCCACCATCCGCCGGCTCGGCCTGCAGACCTGGGTCGACGGCCTGCCCGACGGGGTGGACAGTCCGCTCGGGCCGGGCGGAACGACGCTGTCGGCGGGTGAGGAGCAGTTGGTCGCGTTCTGTCGGCTCATGGTCCGCGACGTCGATGTGGTGATCCTGGACGAGGCCACCGCGCGGATGGACCCGCTCACCGAGCAGCTCGTGATCGCCGCGTCGGACCGGTTGCTGTTGGGCCGCACCGGAATCCTGATCGCGCACCGGCTCACCACCATCGAGCGGGCGCCGCTCGTGGCCGTGCTCGACCGGGGTCGGATCGTGCAACAGGGATCTCGGGCGGCGCTGGCCGAGGTGCCCGGGCCGTTCGCCGCACTGCTCGCCGCCAGCAGGACCGACGCCCCGGCCGAGGGAGCGTCCTCCGCGGCTCCGACGGCGCCACCGGAGGCCACCGTCGGGGGGCGCCGGCGGATGGGACCGCCGCCCCCGCTCCGGGAGGTCGGCAACGGCCCGTCGTTGACCCGGGGGATCGTCCACGTGCTGCTGGTCCGGCCGCTCTGGGGTGTCGTCGGCGCGGTCCTGTTCCTCGTGGCGGCGCTGACCGGCGCGCAGGGCGCGGTGACCGGACTTCTCTGGGGCCAGACCGTGGAGGCGATCAGCCGGGGCGAACGGCCGACGTGGCTGACGTTGGGGGTGGTGCTGTCAATGATCGTCGCACCGCTGGCGATCTCCGAAGCCTTCCGGCTCTACCCGCGGTGGTGGATCGAGGTCATGCTGCGGGTCCGGATGGCGGTCCTGCACGGCCAGACCCAACCGCATCGCCTCCCCCGCACCCCGCCGGGGGAGGTCGTCGCCCGGACCATGGACGCGGACCGCTACGCGCGGTACGCCGATCGCTGGGTGGACTTCGTCAACGGGATCCTGATCGCTGCGGCGACCTCGCTCCTCGGCGGGACCTGGGCAGCCGGCGGGATCCTCCTCGTCGTTCTCGTCGCCTCCGCCGTCGCCTCCAGCATCGGCCGCCCGATCGCCGGCCGGTCCGCGGCGGCGGCGTCCAGGGCCCGAGCCCGATTCGGCCGCGCCCTGGTGTCCGCACTGGAGTCGGCGCGCACCGTCAAGCTCTCCGCCACCACCCCCGCGGTCCTGGCGCACCTGCGCAGGGTCGACACCGGCCGCGTCCAGGCCGCCGTGACCGAGCATCGCGTGCAGGCCGCCCTGGAGGGCGTGCCGGTCGTGATGGTCAGCGCCGGGGTGGTGGCCGCGTGGGCGGCGTACGCGGGCGGGGCCTGGGAGCTGGCGACGACGCTGCTGGTCGCCAACGCGGTCAGCGGCTTCGGCTGGTTCGGCCGGGTCGCCGGCAGCGTCGTGACCGATGCCCCCGGCACCCGCGCCTGGCAGGCCGAGACGAGCCGCTTCGCCGGCGGCGTGGATCTGATGACCGTGCCGCCGGGCGTCGACCTGGTCGCCGGCGCCGCACCGGAGCCCCCTGAGGTGCCCCGGGTTCCGCTGGCCGAGCTGGAACTGCGCGACGTCGCCGCCGTCCACGACGACGGGACGATCGGCGTCGAGCACGTCGACCTGCGCGTCTCGGCCGGCGAGCTGGTGCTGCTCGTGGGCCAGGTCGGATCCGGCAAGTCGAGCCTGCTGGCGGCGCTGGCCGGCCTGGTCTCGCACCGCGGCGAGATCCTGTGGAACGGCCGGCCGGTGGCCGACGCCGAGGTGTTCCTGCGGCCGGGACAGGTGGCGCACATCGCCCAGGTGCCCCGGGTGCTGTCCGGGACCTTCGCCGACAACGTCCGGCTCGGCCACGAGCGCGCCTTCGACGGCCCCGTCGCCGACGCCCGACTCGGATCGGACGTCGCCGCGGCGGGCGGACGGGACGCGCTGGTCGGACACCGGGGCGTGCGACTCTCCGGCGGCCAGGTCCAGCGGCTCGCGCTCGCGCGGGCGCTGGCCACCGACGCCGAGCTGCTGCTCGCCGACGACGTGTCCAGCGCGCTGGACGCCACGACCGAGATCGAGCTGTGGCAGGCGCTGCGCGAGCGCCGCGCCACCGTGATCGGGGCGACGTCCAAGCGGGCCGCGCTGGCCCGGGCCGACCGGGTGGTGGTGCTGGTCGACGGGCGGATCGCCGCGATCGGGCCGTGGGCCGCGCTGGCGCCGGAGTGGGGCTACCTCGCCGGCTGAGAGCGCTCACGCCGGGCCCGCTCGGGCGACCGCGGTGGCCTCGTCGGATCCGAAGACCGACAGGGAGACCGGGACACTCACGCGCACCGTCACCTCGAATCCGTCCACGCCGCACGCCCGGAGCGATCCCGCGTTCGCCCGGGCCAGACGGTCCGCCGCCGCGCACGCCTCCTCCGCGTCGATCGCGCTCGCGGCGCCGGCGAGCGCCGCCAGGTCGGCCGCGGCCTGCGCGCGGTGGCGGGCGGATACGGCGGCGCCCACGTCGACCACCATGACCGCCACCACGACGATCGCGGCGACCATCACGGCGGCGAGCACCGTCGCCACGCCGTCCTCCCGCCCGCCACGCGGGGCCCTCGTCGGAGCGGCGCGCGGCCCCGCCGTCACGGTGCCGCCCCCGGTTCCACGGCGGCGACCGCCGTGGCGGAGACGGTCAGTCCCGGCAACAGCGCCACCGGGGCCCGGACCTGCACCGTCACCGTGTCTTCGCTCCGGCTCACCGTCGACGTCGCGCCCGGCGGGCCGACCGACTCGACCGCGCGGGAAGCGCGGGCGTCGTCGCCCCGGGCGCTGAGCCGGGCCGCTTCGCGCGCGGCGTCCACACACCGCACATGGGCGGTGACGCCCACGACCGCGCCCACGCTCAGCACCAACACGGTGATCAGGCTGGCGACGGCGAACGCCGCCTCGACGGTGACCGCGCCCGCGTCCCCGGCTAGCCGGTCGAGGTGCCCAGCGCCTTGCCGATGATGTCCGTCAGCCCGCTGACGATGTTGTCGCCGGTGACGACCCCGTACAACACCGCGCCGAAGGCAGCGGCCGCTATCGTGCCTATTGCGTATTCGACCGTACTCATGCCGTCGTCCTCCAGCATCAGCTCGGTCATCCTGCATCGCAATCGAATCCACATTCCATCCCCCTTCCGTCGGACCGCTACAGCAGCCCCTCCCCGAGCACCTTGCCCGCGAGTCCCATCACCACCGGCACGATGCCCAAGCACACGAACGCCGGCAGGAAGCACAGTCCGAGCGGCCCCGCGACTGCGACGCCGGCCCGCTCGCCCGCCGCGACCGCGCGGTCCTCGGCCTGCGCCCGTTCGGTGCGCGCGAGGTCCGCCAGCCCGGCGGCCGGCGAGGAACCCGCGCGGGCGGACCGTCGGAGCATGCGGGTGAGCCCGACGACCTGCGGGTCCGCCGACTCCGTCCGCCACGCGGCCTCGGCGTCCGAGCCCAGGGCCAGCAGTTCCGCCGCGCGGGCCAGCACCTCCGCGAGCGCGGGCGGCGCGCCCGCGACGACGGCGCGGGCCGCGTCGGCCGTCGGCATACCCGCGCGCAGACAGACGGCGAACAGGTCGTAGGCCGCGGCGGCCTCGAACGGGTCCGGCACCGCGGCCCGCCGCGGCAGTCGCATCCCGCGCGACCGCGCCGTCTCCCCGGAGACGGTGACCGCCACCGCCGAGCGCGCCGCCACCGGCAGTACGAGCAGCGCCGCCGCCAGCAACGCCAGCGCGGCGGCGAGCGGTCCGTGCCCGCTCACGACCGCTCTCCCGATCCGGTGCCGGCGGCACCGTCGGCGATGGCGCGGGACCAGAGGAGCCCGGCGCACGTCAGACACGTCCCGACCACCAGCAGGACGCCGCCCGCGCCGGTGCCGAGCAGCGTGCCGAGCGGGTCGGCGCCGATCAGCTGGCCCATCGCCACGCCGAGCACTGGAAGGGCGGCGAGCACCTGCGCGGTGGCGCGCGCCCCGGCCAGCGACGAGTGCGCCCGCCGCTCGTACCGCTCGCGCGCCCGCAGGTCCTCCCGGACGGAGGCGAGGAGCTCGCCCATGCCTATCCCGTGCCGCGTGCCCGTCTCCCAGGCCGCGGCGATCCGGGACCACGCCGCGCTCTCGCCGGCGTGCGCCCGGAGGCCCACGGCCACGTCGCCGCCGAGCTCCGCCCGCCCGGCCATCTCCGCGAAGACGGCCCGGACGCGCGGGTCGTCGGCGTCGCGGCCCGCGGTGGTGCAGGCGGCAGCGGGGTGGGCGCCGACGGACAGCTCGGCGACCATCGCCTCCACGCCGGCGAGGATCGCCGAGAGCCGGGACATCCGCTCCCGCGCTGCGCGGTTCCGCGCCCGGAGATCGCGGACGGTGCCCGCGGCGAGCGCCGCCGCCAGCGCCTGACCGGGGCCGATCAGAAGCGCACCGACGGGGACCGCGACGACCAACCAGCCCCAGCGCCGCGCGACCGGCGACGACGCGGGCGCGTACTGCGCCCGGAGCCGCGCGGCGGCGGGACCGCCGGGCCAGGCCAGCGCCGCCGCGGCGAGCAGGACGATCGCAGCGGTCACGGGGCACCCCGCTCCGCGAGCAGCGCGTGCACGCGCTCCGCCTCCGCTGTGAAGCCACCGTCGCGGTCCCACGCGGCCAGCACCCGCACGTAGCCGTCGTCGCCCCGGTCGACGACGCCGATGCTGCGCAGCCCGCGCCGGCCCGAGGGCCAGCGGTGCACCGCGAACACCACCTGGAAGGCCGCGGCCAGCTGGGCGTGGAGCGCCTCCCGGCCGAGGCCGCCGAGCGCCGCCAGCGCTTCGAGCCGGGCGGGCACCTCCCGCGGCGAGTTGGCGTGGACGGTGCCGGCACCGCCGTCGTGGCCGG
Source organism: Tsukamurella sp. M9C (assembly GCF_020169415.1). Classification (GTDB taxonomy): domain Bacteria; phylum Actinomycetota; class Actinomycetes; order Mycobacteriales; family Mycobacteriaceae; genus Tsukamurella. The sequence continues at coordinate 1,470 of NZ_JAIULG010000034.1, read as the reverse complement.
TGTTCAGGGCGGTGAGCAGATCGACCACCTCGGCGCCGCGGACCTCGCCGACCACGATGCGGTCGGGCCGCATCCGCAGTGCCTGCCGCACCAGGTCCCGCACCGTCACCTCGCCGACGCCCTCGACGTTCGCGCCCCGCGCCAGCAGCGAGACCACGTGCGGGTGAACGGGATCGAGTTCGTGCGCGTCCTCTACGCACAGCACCCGCTCCGCCGGATCCACCGCGCCGAGCAGGCCGTTGAGCAGCGTCGTCTTGCCGCTACCCGTGCCGCCGACCACGAGGAAGGCGAGCCGGGCCGCCACCACCCGCCGCACGAGGTCTGCCACCTCGCCCGGCACCGCCCCACCGTCGATGAGCGTGTCGAGCGTCTGCGTCGCCGGCCGCAGCACGCGCAGCGAGATGCAGGTGCCGTCGTGCGCCAGGGGCGGCAGAACCGCGTGCAGCCGGATCCCGCTCCCGGCGCGGCCGCCCGGCCCGGCGGGCAGATGCCCGTCCACCCAGGGCTGCGCGTCGTCCAGCCGCCGCCCCGCCGCCAGCGCGAGCCGCGCGGCGAGGCGCCGCACGGCGTCGTCGTCCTCGAAGACGACGCCCGCGGCCTCGAGCCCCCGGCCCCGGTCCACCCACACCTTTCGCGGGCCACAGACCAGCACGTCCGCGACGTCCGGATCGGCGAGGAGGGGCTCGAGTCGGCCGGCGCCGACGAGCTCCGTCTCGAGGTACGCGAGGCCGTCGAGCAGGTCCGTATCGCCCAACACGCCCCCGCATTCGGCGCGAAGCGCGGCCGCCATCACGTCGGGCGTGAGCACCGCTGCCGTGTGCGCGAGCCGCTCCCGCACCCGGGCCAGGAGGTCGCCGTCGGGGGACGTCACGCCGCACCCCGTCGCAGGCCGTCGAGCACGCGGCCCGCCGCCACGGCCAGCGGTGTACCCCGGCGCAGCCGCAGCCCGCCGTCGTCGAGCTGGGCGGCCAGGCCGGGCTGCGGGCGCATCGACGCCAGCAGCGGTACCCCGACGGACCGCTCGACGTCGCGCGCCGACAGCCCGCCCGGCGCGGGACCGCGCACCACCAGCCCGACCTGCCGAGCGCGGCCCGCCAGCCCGTCGGCCACCGTGCGCGCGGCGGCGCACCCCCGCACCGTGGCAGCGGCGACGACGACCACCACGTCCGCGACCTCGAGGCACGCGGACGTCGCCGGGTCGTCCCGCCGGGGCAGGTCGACGACGGTGACGCCCACGCTGCGGCGGCCCGCGTCGATCACCGCGAGCAGACCCTCGACCGGGATCCCGGGCGACGGAGCGCCGCCTGCGTCGCGCGACCCGGCGGCGACCGACCCGCCCGCCGACAGCACCGCGACGGCCCCGGCACGCCCGGGGAGCGCCGCGACCAGCGCCTCGGACGGGACGTGGCCGCCGCGCAGCGCCAGGTCGCCCCAGCGCAGGCCGGGCATGTCCGCGCAGCCGAGCAGGAG
>NZ_JAIULG010000033.1 GCF_020169415.1 Tsukamurella sp. M9C | reverse complement strand
CCCTCGGCGCCGGGGGTGGGGGAGCGGTGGTCTGTGGACACGGGGACCATCCTGCCAACCGCGACCGGTCGCGTGCGGCAGGATGGTGATGTGTCCGATCCCGCCGCCGCCTCCAGCGCGCCCGCCCCCGACTCCGCCGCCGAACCCGACCAGGACCTGGTGATCGACTTCCGCGGCGTGAGCCTGCGGCGCGACAGCCGAACCCTGGTGGGCCCCATCGATTGGCGGGTCGAGCTCGACGAGCGGTGGATCGTCATCGGCCCCAACGGCGCGGGCAAGACCTCGCTCATGCGGCTCGCCTCCGCGCAGGACTTCCCCAGCGCGGGCACCGCCCACATCCTGGGAGAGGTGCTCGGGAAGACGGTGGTGCAGGACCTCACCGCGCGGATCGGCGTGTGCTCGGCGGCCCTGGCGTCGCGGGTGCCGGACGACGAGCTGGTGACCGACCTCGTCGTCTCCGCGGGCTACGCCGTGCTCGGCCGGTGGCGCGAGCGCTACGACGAGGTGGACATCGGTCGCGCCGTCGACGTGCTGGAGTCCATGGGCGCCGAGCACCTCGCGAACCGCCGCTTCGGCACGCTCTCCGAGGGCGAGCGCAAGCGCGTGCTCATCGCCCGCGCGCTCATGACCGACCCCGAGCTGATGCTCCTCGACGAGCCCGCCGCGGGCCTCGACCTCGGCGGCCGCGAGGAGCTGGTCGCCCGCCTCGACACCCTGGCGCAGGATCCCGACGCCCCCGCGACCGTGCTCGTGACGCACCACGTCGAGGAGGTGCCGCCGGGCTTCACGCACGCGCTGATGCTCAAGGAGGGCGGCGTCGTGGCGCAGGGCCTGATCGGCGACGTGCTCACCGCCGAGGTGCTCTCGGAGACCTTCAGTCAGCGCATCCTGCTCGACGAGGTGGACGGCCGGTTCTTCGCCCGACGGGCCTCGCGCCCCGGACGCCGGAGGCTGCAGGCATGAGCGGCGACGAGGCGGCGCGGGCGCACCGCGCGGAGGGCGCCGACCATCGGCGTGACCTCCCGGACGTGCCCATCCGGCCCGCGGCCACCGTCCTGCTGCTGCGGACGGCATCGTCCGGCCTGGAGGTCTTCGTGCAGACCCGCGCGAGCGGGATGGAGTTCGCGCCCGACGTGACGGTCTTCCCGGGCGGCGGCATCGAGCCGTCGGACGGCGACGACTTGCGGGTAACCGCGGCGCGGGAGACGCACGAGGAGTGCGGCGTGCGCGTGCACCCGGATGACCTGGTGCCGCTGTCGCGGTGGGTGACGCCGCCCGGGCGGCCGCGCCGGTACGACACGATGTTCTACCTGGCCGCGCTGCCCGCGGGGCAGGAGGCGACGTGCGTGACCACCGAGGCCGTGTCGGCGGGCTGGCACGCGCCGCAGGCCGTGATCGACGCGTGGCTCGCGGGACGCAACAAGCTCATGGCGCCCACCTACTCCCAGCTGTTCCAGCTGCTGCCCTTCGACACCGTCGAGGACGTGCTGGGCTGGGCCGCGGAGGCGGCGGACCTGACGCCCGTCGCCATCGTCGACGGGATGACGCGCGAGGAGCGACGGTTCCCGGGCTGGGCGGAGTACGCCGAGGGCTCGACGATCTACTGACCGTGGCGCCCGCCGGATTTACGTGGACGTCCAACTAAATTTTCCGGCACCCGGTAGCCTCTGGGGTCATGACTGAATTCGTGACCCTCGAGACCTCCGACGAGCACCCCGGCATCGGCACGATCCGCCTGAACCGCCCGCCGATGAACGCCATCAACTCGCAGGTCCAGGACGAGCTCATCGCCCTCGCCGCCGAGGTGAACACGCGCGACGACATCAAGGCCGTCGTGGTCTACGGCGGGCCGAAGGTCTTCGCGGCCGGCGCCGACATCAAGGAGATGCAGGCGATGGGCTACGCGGACATGAGCGAGGCCATCGCCAGGCTGCAGGGCGGCCTGTCGGCGATCGCGTCGATCACCAAGCCGACCGTCGCCGCCATCACCGGCTACGCCCTCGGCGGCGGCCTCGAGGTGGCCCTCGGCGCCGACCGCCGCATCGTCGGCGACAACGCCAAGGTGGGCGTCCCGGAGATCCTGCTCGGCGTGATCCCCGGCGGCGGCGGCACGCAGCGCCTCGCCCGCCTCGTCGGCCCGGCCAAGGCCAAGGACATGGTCTTCACCGGCCGCTTCGTCGGCGCCGAGGAGGCCCTGCAGATCGGCCTGGTCGACGAGGTCGTCGCCCCGGACGACGTCTACAACGCCGCCCTGACGTGGGCGAAGCAGTTCTCGGGCGCCGCCTCGCAGGCGCTGCGCGCCGCCAAGCAGGCCATCGACCAGGGGCTCGACACCGACCTGAACACCGGCCTCGCCATCGAGCGGCACCTGTTCGCCGGGCTGTTCGCCACCGAGGACCGCACCATCGGCATGACCTCGTTCATCGAGAACGGACCGGGCAAGGCGAAGTTCGTCGGCAAGTAGCCCGAACGCCCCGCGGCGGGCCGCCCGGCGCTCCGGGCGGCCCGCCGGGGGAGAACCTGTTCTCATCACGCGGGTTGGCGGTGATCTGACCGGGCGGTAACCTGGCGGGAACAATCTTCTCGAAAGGCCTTCATGACCGACCAGCAGCCGGCCCCCAACCCGCACGCCACGGCGGACGAGGTTGAGGCCGCATTCTCCGATACGAAGCTCGCCCAGGTGCTCTACCACGACTGGGAAGCCGAGACGTACGACGAGAAGTGGCACATCAGCTTCGACGAGCGGTGCATCGACTACGCCCGCGAGCGTTTCGAGGCCGCCACCGGCGGGGAGAACGAGAAGCCCTACGGCCGCGCCCTGGAGCTGGGCTGCGGCACCGGCTTCTTCCTGCTCAACCTCATGTCCGCGGGGGTCGCGGAGACCGGCTCGGTCACCGACCTCTCGCCCGGCATGGTGAAGGTCGCGCTGCGCAACGGTGAGGCCCTGGGCCACACCGTCGACGGGCGCGTCGCGGACGCGGAGACGATCCCGTACGAGGACAACACCTTCGACCTGGTCGTCGGCCACGCCGTGCTGCACCACATCCCCGATGTGGAGCAGTCGCTGCGCGAGGTCCTGCGCGTGCTCAAGCCGGGCGGCCGGTTCGTCTTCGCGGGCGAGCCGACGACCATCGGCGACTTCTACGCCCGCTGGCTGGGGCGGATCACCTGGGGCATCACCACCAACGCGACGAAGCTCCCGTTCCTCGCGGACTGGCGCCGCCCGCAGGCCGAGCTCGACGAGTCCTCGCGCGCCGCGGCGCTCGAGGCCGTCGTCGACATCCACACCTTCGACCCCGACGAGATGGAGGCCATGGCGGCCCGCGCCGGCGCCGTCGAGGTCGAGGCCACCACCGACGAGTTCACCGCCGCCTTCCTCGGCTGGCCCGTGCGCACCTTCGAGGCGGCCGTGCCGCCGTCGAAGCTCGGCTTCGGCTGGGCCGGCTTCGCCTTCGGCGGCTGGAAGAAGCTCTCCGCGCTCGACGAGGCCGTGATGCGCCGCGTCGTCCCGCGCAAGTTCTTCTACAACCTGGCCATCACGGGCACCAAGCCCGAGTAGTCCGGGCACGCCGGGTTTGGACGGGGCCGATCTCGCCTATCTGCGCACGGCCGACGGCGCCGCCGCCGTCGCCGCGGCGGGTCGGCTCGCGTTGACCGATCGCACCCTCCTCGCGGACGTGGGGACGGTGCGCGGCATCGCGGGTGCGCACGCCCCGGCCGTCATCGAGCAGGTGCGGGCCCGCCGCCGCGCGGCCGCCAAGCTCGGCGACGTCGACGGCTGGCTGCTCACCGACGAGGCGGTGCAGCAGGCCACACCGTCGGCGGTCGCGGAGCACCGCGCCCGCCGCCTGGCGTGGCTGTCGGTGCACGACGTCACCTGCTCGATCGGCGCGGAGCTGCGCGCGCTGGTGCAGGTCTGCCCGCGGGTCGTCGGCAGCGACCTGGACCCGCTGCGCGCCCGGATGGCCGCGCACAACGTGCCCCGCGCGCTGGTCTACGTCGCCGACGCGCTCACCCCCACGTCCACCGCCGACGTCGTCATCGCCGACCCGGCGCGCCGGGCGGGCGGGCGGCGCATCGTCGATCCCGAGCAGATGTCGCCCGCGCTCTCGGCCCTGCGCGCCGCCTACGCCGGACGCTCGCTGGCCGTGAAGACGGCGCCCGGCATCGACTACGACGGCCTGCGGCGGGGCGGCTTCGACGGGGAGGTGGAGATCGTCTCCCTCGACGGCGGCGTCCGGGAGGCGTGCCTGTGGTCCGGCCCCGTCGCCGTCCCGGGCCTGACCAGGGCGACGGTGCTGCACGGCTCCGGTTCCGGCGGCTACGAGGTCTTCTCCACCGACCCGCACGACGTGGACCCGGAGCCGGCGGGGAAGTACCTCCTCGAGCCCGACGGCGCCGTCATCCGCGCCGGCCTGGTGCGGCACTACGCCGCGCGCCACGGGTTGTGGCAGATCGACCCGCACATCGCCTACCTCAGCGGCGACGCCGTGCCCGCGGGGGAGCGCGGCTTCGAGATCCTCGAGGAGCTGAAGTTCTCCGAGAAGGCGCTGCGCGCGGAGCTGCGCCGGCGCGACGTGGGGTCGGTGGAGATCCTCACCCGCGGCGCGGGCGTGGATCCCGACGTGCTGCGCAAGCGGCTCAAGCTCCAGGGCTCGCTGCCCATGACGGTGGTGATCACCCGCATCGGCCGCGAGGTCGTCGCCTACCTGACCCGCCCGACGCGGTGATCAGGCGGTCTTCGCGTTCTCGCGCGCTTCCTCGTCGAGCACCCGCTGCACGGCCGCGCTGATGGGTCGGCCCGTCTCCTCGCTGATGTCGCGGACGATGTGCGCGGCGTGCTGCAGCGCTCGCTTCCGCCAGAACTCGTCGCGCGCGCTTCGCCGTGGGGCTTCGGCTCGCTCGGTCATGGACGTTCTCCTTCGGCCTGCTCGTCCTCATTCTTGCTGGTGACCCACTCGTCGGCAAGTGACCGGAGCATCTCCCGGTCTTCCTGTGTTGCTATCTCCGACTCCTTCAGTCGGCCGATCACTGCCCATCCGAACGACATGCGGTCACTGTCGTCGCTGAGGACCTGATCGAACGACCAGCTGACTCGCCGCCACCACTCCGCCCGACGGTCCGCCTCGACCTTCTGTCGCCACGACACCAGTACGCCGATCGCCGCGAACATCCCGACCGCCAACGTGACCCACGCCTGTGCCGGCATCGCATCGCCCCCTCTTCCATTGGACGCGTCAGCGGCTCCGACGGTTCCCGCGGCGGCCGGATCCGCGGATGACACCATGGAGCGCATGCACGAATCCCGCCGCTCCGATGTCGAGATGTTCCACGTCATGGACGTGCTGGCCGCGGCGGCGCGGCGCCGGGAGACCCACGGGGACGTGATCTCGCTGGCCGCGGGCCAGCCCAGTGCGGGGGCGCCCAAGCCGGTGCTCGCCGCCGCGCACGCGGCGCTGGACGCCGGGCCGCTCGGCTACACCGAGTCGATGGGCATCGCGCCGCTGCGCGAGACCATCGCCGCGCACTACGGCCGCGCCTACGGCCTCGACGTCCCGCCGGAGGCGGTGGCCGTGACCACCGGCTCGTCGGGCGCGTTCACGCTGATCTTCCTGGCCGCCTTCGACGCGGGCGACACCGTCGTCATGGCCCGGCCCGGCTACCCCGCGTACCGGAACACGCTGAAGGCGCTGGGCTGCGAGGTCGTGGAGCTGGACTGCGGCGCGGCCACCCGGTTCCAGCCGACCGTCGCGATGCTGGAGGCGCTCGAGACGCCGCCGAAGGGCCTCATCGTCGCGAGCCCGGCGAACCCGACCGGGACGATCCTGGCACCGTCGGAACTCGCGGCCCTGGCGCGCTGGTGCGAGGCGCACGGCACGCTGCTCATCTCCGACGAGATCTACCACGGCGTGAGCTACGGTCGGCCCACGTCGTGCGCGTGGGAGACCTCCCGCGAGCAGGTCGTCATGGGCTCGGTGTCGAAGTACTTCGCCATGACCGGCTGGCGGCTCGGCTGGATGCTGTTGCCGGAGTACCTGCGACGCCCCGTCGAGCGGCTCACCGCGAACATGACCATCTGCCCGCCCGCCATCAGCCAGTACGCGGCGGTCGCCGCGTTCTCCGACGAGGCGCGGGTCGAGCTGGACGCGCACGTCGCAGGGTACGCGCGCAACCGCGAGGTGGTCCTCGCCGGACTGCGGGAGCTGGGCGTCACGGAGGTCGCGCCGCCGGACGGCGCCTTCTACGCCTACGCCGACATCGGCCACCTCACCGACGACTCCCTTGCCTGGTGCGCGCGGGTGCTCGACGAGACCGGCGTCGCGATCACGCCCGGCCTGGACTTCGACACCGTGCGCGGCCGGCGGACCATCCGCCTCAGTTTCGCCGGCGCGACCGCCGAGATCGAGGAGGCGCTACACCGCCTGCGGCCCGTGTTCCGACACTGAGTGTCATATCCGGTGATCCATGTCACACTGGGACGGTGGAGACCTCCCCGCACCGCCCGGTGATCGCGGCCTCGTGGCTGCGGTCGGACCGCGCGGGCCTGCGCCCCGACGCGCATCCCGACCCCGAGATCGGCGCCATCGAGGCCGCCGACACCCTGCTCGACGCCGCCCGGCCGGTGCTCGCCCGGGCCGCCACCGCGCTCAGCGGGTCGAACACCGCGCTCCTGCTGGTGGACCACCGGTCCCGGCTCGTCTCCCGGGTGACGGCAGATCTGACCCTGGAGCGCCGCCTCGAGGGCCTGGGCGCCATCGCGGGCGCGGGCTTCGGCGAGGAGGAGATGGGCACGACGGCGCTGGGCACGCCGCTCGAGGTCCGGGGCGACGTGGCGATCAACGGCGCGGAGCACTACCTCGAGCAGTTCCGCACGCTGAGCTGCTTCGGGCGCCCGATCATCCATCCGGCGACGCGGCGCCTCGCCGGCGTCATCTGCATGGCGGAGATCGCGGACCGGATCAACCCGTTGTCGATCCCGCTGGTGCGCGGCCTGGTCGACGACATCTCGGGCCGGCTGCTCGACCGCTCCCATGCCTCGCACCGCGCGGTCATCGCCGCCTATCAGCGGCTGGCGCGACGCCGGGACGTCGCCGTGGCCGCGATCGGCGACGACCTGCAGCTCACCAATGCCGCCGCCGCGCAGCTGCTCGCGCCCGGCGACTTCGGCACGCTGCGGCTGTTGCTCGCCGACGGCGCGCCGCGCACGGCCGTGCTCACGCTCGTCTCGGGCGTCGTCGCCGACGTCGTGGTCAGCAGGCCCGACGGTGCGCCGCACGCCGCGGTCTTCCGGCTTCGACCGCGCCCCGGCGGGCCTTCCGCGCCGGTCATCGCCCCGCGGCCCGCGACCGCGCCGACCGTCGCCGTCAGCGGCGAGCCCGGCACTGGCCGGAGCACGCGCGCCCTGACCTGCGTCGCCGAGGACGCGCACACCGTCCTCGACGTGGCCGGCGCGATCCTCGCCGGGCGCGAGCCGGACGTTCCGGCGGTGCTGCGCGCGTGCCGGGAGGCGGGCCGCGGCCTCGTCGTCGACGGCGCGGACCTGCTCGACGAGCGCTCGGCGAGGCTGCTGCACGCGGCCGTCGCGAACCCGGCGGCGGGCCCCGCGGTCTCGATCGTGGTGGTGACGGGGCCGGCCGAGTCGCTCTCGCCCGCCGTCGGCGCGCTGGTCGCCTGCTGCCGGCGGCGGATCGTGCTGCCGCCGCTGCGGGAGCGGACCACCGAGATCGCCTCCCTCGGCCAGGGGCTCGTGGCCGCGGTGGACCCGCACCTCGAGCTCGGCGCCGACGCCGCGGACGCCCTGCTGTCGCAGGAGTGGCCGGGCAACCTCGCGGAGCTGTCGATGGTGCTCACGGAGGCGGCGGACGCCGTCCTCGCGCGGGGCGGGCGCACCGTCACCGCCGAGGACCTGCCGGCCGAGTACCGCGGCTCGACCCGTGCGGCCCGGCTGCGGGGGATGGAGCAGGCGGAGCGCCAGGCGATCCTCGCCGCGCTCGCGTCCGCCGACGGCAACAAGAGCCGCGCCGCCGCGGAACTCGGCATCAGCCGCACCACCCTGTACGCCCGCATCCGGGCGCTCGGCATCCGGGGCTGACCGGACCGTTTCGGCTGGTGAGGAAGGGTGCGCGGCCCGGCGCCGCCCGGTGACCGTCCACCCGGAGTGTCCAGTTTCCGAACACGGCCGCCCGCTCGCTCCGTGCGAGAACTGTAGGTGACGCCACGTGGCGTGCATCACATCCACGGTTCGCAAGGAGAATCCGATGACCACCATCGCCGTGCCCGATCTGCTTCCCGCCGTCGCCGATTTCGTCTCCCGGGATCGGAGGATGCTGATCGGCGGGCAGTGGGTCGACGCCCTGTCCGGCCGCACCTTCGACACCCACGACCCGGCGACCGGGCAGGTGATCACCCGGGTCGCGCACGGCGAGGCCCCCGACATCGACCGCGCCGTCGCCGCCGCCCGCGCCGCCTACGAGGGACCGTGGTCGCGGATGAAGCCGAACGAGCGGGAGCGCCTGATCTGGAGGGTCGGCGACATCCTCTCCGAGCGTGCCGAGATCTTCGGTCAGCTCGAGGCACTCGACAACGGCAAGTCGGTCGCCATCGCCACCGGCGTCGACGTGGGCTGGTCGGCCGACGTCTGGCGCTACAACGCCGGCCTCGTCACCAAGATCCGCGGCGCCGCGGTCACTCCGTCGATGCCCTTCGCGCCCGGCGGCGAGTTCCACGCGTACACCCGCCGAGAGTCGCTCGGCGTGTGCGGCCAGATCGTGCCGTGGAACTTCCCGATCCTCATGGCCACGTGGAAGCTGGCACCCGCGCTCGCCGCCGGGAACACGGTGGTGCTCAAGCCCGCCGAGCAGACCCCGCTCACGGCGCTGATGCTCGGCGAGGTCTTCGAGGAGGCGGGCTTCCCGCCGGGCGTGGTGAACATCGTCCCCGGCTTCGGCGACGCCGGCGCCGCGCTGTCGGGTCACCCCGACGTCGACAAGGTGGCCTTCACCGGCTCCACCGAGGTGGGCAAGAAGATCGTCTCCGCCGCCACCGGCAACCTCAAGAAGGTCTCGCTCGAGCTGGGCGGCAAGAGCCCCAACATCGTCTTCGCGGACGCCGACCTGGAGGCCGCCGTCGCCGGCTCGGTCGCCGCCTGGACCTTCAACCACGGCCAGTGCTGCGTCGCCGGCACCCGGATGTACGTGCAGCGGTCCATTTTCGACGAGTTCACCCAGGCCGTTGCCGACGCCGCGGCCGCCGCCAAGATCGGCCCCGGGCTGGACCCGACCACCGAGCTCGGCCCGCTCGTCTCGCAGGAGCAGTTCGACCGGGTCAACGGGTACATCCAGCAGGGCCTGGCCGACGGTGCGCGGGCGCTGACGGGGGGCAAGCGCTGGGGCGACGAGGGCTACTTCATCGAGCCCACGGTCTTCGTTGACGTCGAGCCCGGCTTCTCCATCGTCGAGGAGGAGATCTTCGGCCCGGTCGTCGCGGCCCTGCCCTTCGACGACGAGGACGACGTGGTGCGCGCCGCCAACGATTCGATCTACGGCCTGGCGGCGGGGATCTGGACCAAGGACGTCTCCAAGGCGCACCGCACCGCCGCCGCCGTCAAGGCCGGATCGGTGTGGGTCAACCAGTACAACGGCTTCGACACTGCGCTGCCCTTCGGCGGCTTCAAGCAGTCCGGCTGGGGCCGCGAGCTCGGCGACTCCGCGATCGACCTCTACACCCAGACCAAGTCCGTCAACATCGCGCTCTGACGCGGAAGGGAACATCATGAAGACCAAAGCCGCAGTGCTGCTCGAGGCCGGAAAGCCCTTCGAGATCATGGAACTCGAGCTCGACGGCCCCGGCCCCGGCGAGGTGCTCATCAAGTACACCGCCGCCGGCCTGTGCCATTCCGACCTGCACCTGACCGACGGCGACCTCCCGCCGCGCTATCCGATCGTGGGCGGCCACGAGGGCTCCGGGATCATCGAGGAGGTCGGCCCCGGCGTCACCAAGGTCAAGCCCGGCGACCACGTGGTCTGCAGCTTCATCCCGAACTGCGGCACCTGCCGCTACTGCTCGACGGGCCGCCAGAACCTGTGCGATCTCGGCGCCACCATCCTCGAGGGCTCGATGCCCGACGGGACCTTCCGGTTCCACGGCGGCGGGCAGGATTTCGGCGCCATGTGCATGCTCGGCACGTTCGCCGAGCGGGCCACCATCAGCCAGCACTCGGTGGTGAAGATCGACGACTGGCTCCCGCTGGAGACCGCCGTCCTCGTGGGCTGCGGCGTCCCGTCGGGCTGGGGGACCGCGGTCTCGGCCGGCGGCCTGCGCCCCGGCGACACCGCCGTGATCTACGGCATCGGCGGCCTCGGTATCAACGCCGTGCAGGGCGCCGTGTCGGCGGGCTGCAAGTACGTCGTGGTGGTCGATCCGATCGCGCTCAAGCGCGACACGGCGCTGAAGTTCGGTGCGACGCATGCCTTCGCGACCGCGGAGGAGGCGCAGGAGAAGGTGACCGAGCTGACCTGGGGGCAGGGCGCCGACGCCGCGCTGATCCTGGTGGGCACCGTCGACGAGAAGGTGGTCCAGGACGCGACCGCGGCGATCGGCAAGGGCGGCAAGGTGGTGATCACCGGCCTCGCCGACCCGGAGAAGCTCACCGTGCACGTCTCCGGCACCGATCTCACGCTGAACCAGAAGACGATCATGGGCACGCTGTTCGGATCGATGAACCCGCAGTACGACATCGTCCGGCTGCTGCGTCTTTACGATGCGGGGGAGCTCAAGCTCGACGAGCTGATCACCACCCGGTACTCGCTGGAGGACGTGAACCAGGGCTACGCGGACCTGCGCGAGGGCAAGAACATCCGTGGCGTGATCATCCACGACTGACCGAACGCGGGCGACGGCCCCGGGCACGCGCCCGGGGCCGTCGCGGCATGCGGAGGGACTCGACTCAGGCGAGCGCGCGGCGGAACGCGGCGATGGCGAGGTCGAATCCGGCCTGCGCGCCGTGGGTCTCGCGCAAGGCGTTGAGCATCATGAAGTCGTGGATGACGCCGCCCACGCGCACGGCGGTCACCTGGTTGCCGGCTTCGCGGAGCTTCGCCGCGTAGGCCTCCCCGGCGTCGCGCAGCACGTCGGCCTCGGCGGTGATGACGGTGGCGGGCGGCAGGTCCCGCAGCTGCTCGACGGTGGCGTTCAGCGGCGAGGCGAAGATCTCGGCGCGCTGCGCGGGGTCGGTCGTGTACTGGTCCCAGAACCACTGCATGGCGTCGCGGCGCAGGAAGTAGCCCTCGGCGAACTCGCGGTACGAGCCGGTCTCGAAGTCCGAATCGACCACCGGGTACAGGAGTACCTGCGCGGCCAGCCGCACGTCACCGCGGGCCTTGGCCTGCAGGGCGAGGACGGCCGCCATGTCGCCGCCGACGGAGTCGCCGGAGACCGCGATGCGGGTGCCGTCGAGGTTCTTCTCGGCGCCGGAGTTCACGACCCACTGCGCCACGGCGTAGTTCTGCTCGATCGCGATCGGGTAGCGCGCCTCGGGGGAGAGGTCGTACTCGGGGAAGACGACGGCCGCACCGGTACCGACGGCGAATTCGCGGACCAGGCGGTCGTGCGTGTGGGCGTTGCCGAAGACCCAGCCCGCGCCGTGGACGTAGAGGATGACGGGCAGGACGCCGGTGGCGCCCTTCGGGCGGACGATGCGGGTGCGGACCTCGCCGGTGGGGCCGCCGGGCACGGTGATCCACTCCTCGTCGACCTCGGGGAAGGTGACGCCCTCGCCGGACTGGACCTCGTCGACGGTCTTCCGGCCCTCGACGGGGCCGAGGTCGAACAGGTAGGGCGGATTCGCGGTGGCGTCGGAGAAGGCCTGGGCGGCGGGCTCGAGGACGGTCTTGCTCATGATCTGCTCCTTGTCGACTTCGCGGAGAACGAACGTTCTCGCGCTGGGTGCTACAGTAGGGGAACGATCGTTCTCTCGTCAAGGGGTCATGCGGAATGGATACGGATCAGCAGCGCGCCGCCGTGCTGGAGGCGGCGGAGAAGCTGTTCTACGGCAAGGGGATCCAGGCCGTCGGCATGGACGAGATCCGCACCGCCGCGGGCGTCTCGCTCAAGGCGATCTACAAGCTCTTCCCCTCGAAGGACGCGCTCGTCGCCGAGGTGCTGACGATCCGCGACCGCCGCTGGACCGACGGGCTGCACAAGTACGTCGACCGGGCGGTCGCGCCGGAGGAGCGGGTGCTCGCCGTCTTCGACTGGCTCGACGAGATGTTCGCCGAGAACGACTTCCGCGGCTGCTCGTTCATCAACAGCTACGGCGAGTTGGGCGCGACCTCATCCACGGTCGCCGAGGCCGCTCAGCACAACAAGTCCTGCTACCAGGACGAGCTCGCCGCACTCGTCGCCGAGGCGGGGCTGCCGGACCGCGTCGCGATCCAGATCGGGCTACTCACCGAGGGCGCGCTCACCACCGCCGCCATTCTGGGCCCGGACGGCGTCGTCGACGGTGCCCGGGATGCGGCGAGGGTCCTCATCGCCTCGCAGCGAGCGGCTACGCCGGGGCGGTGAGGACGAGCGGACCGTCCTCCGTGATGGCGACGGTGTGCTCGCTGTGTGCGGCGCGGGAGCCGTCCGCGGAGCGCAGGGTCCAGCCGTCCGGATCGAAGATGATCTTCTCGGTGGTGGCGCAGAACCAGGGCTCCAGGGCCAGCGTCGTGCCGGTCTGCAGGAGCATGCCCTTGCGGGCCTTGCCGGTGTTCGGCACGTGCGGGTCCTCGTGCATCGTCCGGCCCAGGCCGTGTCCGCCGAACTGCGTGTTCACCGGGTAGCCGTACTTCTTCGCGACCTCGCCGATGGAGGCCGAGACCGTGCCCAGCTTGGTGCCCGGGCGCATGTGGTCGATCGCGGCGTCGAGGGCCTCGCGCGTGGCGAGGATGAGCCGCGTGTCCTCGTCGCGTGCGGTGCCCACGCTCACGCTGCGGGCGGCGTCGGCGACCCAGCCGTCGATCGACACCGCGATGTCCACGGTGAGCAGGTCGCCGTCCTCGAAGACGTACTCGTGCGGAAGTCCGTGCAAGCAGGCGTCGTTGACCGACAGGCAGGTCACGTTGCGGAACGGGCCGCTGCCGAAGGACGGCGCGTAGTCCCAGTAGCAGGAGGCGGCACCGCGGTCCTCGATCATCTTCCGCGCGCGGTACTCGAGCTCCATGAGGTTCATCCCGGGCTCGGCCATCGTGGTGAGCTCCTCGAGGAGCTCGGCGATGAAGATGCCGGTGGTGCGCATCTTCGCGATCTCGGCGGGGGTCTTGAGCTCCATCATGGTATTAAAATACCACGCACTAACCGGTGGGGCTGAATCGTTCCGCGTCCAGGTACTCCGCCGCCAGCCCGTCGAGGGGCTCGCCCAGCACGGCCGCCAGCGCGACGACGGTGCCGAACGCGGGGGTCGCCATCCGGCCGGTCTCGATCTTGCGCAGCGTCTCCGGGGAGATCCCCGCCGCGCGGGCCACCTCGTCGGGCCGGCGATCGCCCCGGGCCGCGCGCAGCCGCGCCCCCAGGCGCCGACCCGCGGCGATCTGTTCGGGGGTGAGGGGCTGCCGGACCATGCGCCCAGCTTAGCCGGTCAGATCGCCACCATCCGGGTCGCGGCCGAGGCGCTGCGCCGGCCGCGGATCGCGATCAGCTCGCGGGCGTGCGCGTCGAGCGCCACGTCGCCCGGCAGCTGCGGCGCCCACGGGCGGACCGCGGTGGCGTCCCCGTCGGCGTCGAGCGCGGCCAGCACGTGCAGCGCGTGCGCCGCCGGCTGGGGCTCGTGCTCGTGCGGCCAGCAGGTCGCGAGGTGCACCGAGACGTGCATCGTCTGGCGGCCCGTGTGCAGCAGCCGCGCCGTCACCTCGATGACCTGTCCGATCTGTACCGGGCGGTAGAAGCGCACGCCGCCCACGTAGACCGTGACGGCCTCGCCGCCGCTCCAGCCCGCCGCGCAGAGGTAGGCGGCGTCGTCCATCCAGCCCATCACCCGCCCGCCGTGCGCCTTGCCACCCCAATTGATGTCGGTGGGCGCGGCGAGGAACCGCGTGGTGCGCCGCTCCGCCTCGCTCGGCAGCGAGTAGTCGGCGCCGTTCATCGCCGCCGCGATCCGCCGCCGCACGTCGGTGCGGGCCTCGGCCTCCTCCGCGGCGCGTACGTCTTCGGCGAGGACGGGCTGCCACTGGCGCACCGGCGTCGGCTTCCCGGCCTCGTCGACCGCGACGAAGACGAGCAGGCAGGTGCTGGCGACGGTGAACGTGCCGACCCGCGGATCGGCCGAGGCGACCTCGCACCGGATGTGCATGCTGCTGCGCCCCGTGTAGACCAGCGTGGCCCGCACCTCGACCACGTCGCCCGAGGCGATGTCGCGGCCGAAGCCGATGTTGCCGACGTACGCGGTCACGGAGTAGCCGCCCGACCAGGCGGCGGCGCAGGCGTAGGCGGCCTTGTCGATCCACTCCAGGACGCGGCCGCCGCGGACGCCGCCACCGAGGGTGGCGACGTCGGTGGGTGCGGCCAGGAACCGCAGGGTGATCCGGCGATCGGTGATGGGCATCGGGCTGAGCTCCTTCGCAGAGCGGTGAACGGATCGCACCATGGTGGAGAGGTCCACGAACGCACTCGACACCGGGGGAGCGCGATGAGGAGTCGGTGATCGGGCGGTAACCGCGCAGGTCGTCCGCGCGTAACACCGCGAGGCGGGCGCCGTACCTACCGAGCGACGGGTTCGCGCGCCAGGACCACGTCGAAGCGCGTCCGCGACCACGCGACGCCGCCCAGGTCGCGGCCCGCCGGCGCCGGGGTGCCCGCCGGCTGCCGGTCGAAGCGCTTGATCAGCGAGTCCTTCACGCCGAAGACGCTGTCGCCGACGGCGAGCTGCTCGTCGCCATCGACGAAGATGTGCGTGACCAGCGTCCGGAACCCGGGGGCGGAGACCATGAAGTGCAGGTGCGCCGCGCGCATCGGGGACCGGCCGGTGGCCGCGAGCAGGCGGCCGACGGGGCCGTCGGCCGGGATCGGGTAGGGCGTGGGTCGCAGACCCCAGAACCCGTACCCCCCGTTCCCGTTGGCCGCGATCCAGGCCCGTGCCGCGGTGCGGTCGTCGCCGTACTGCACGTCGTAGAAGCCGTCCTCGTCCGCCTCCCAGACCTCGATGCGGGTGCCGGGGACCGGCGCGCCGTCGGTCCCGATGACGGTGCCCTCCACCCAGCACGGCTCGCCGACGGCGCCGCCCGCGATGTCCCCGCCGAACGGGATCTCCGGGGCGTCGTCGACGAAGAAGGGCCCGAAGACCGTGGCCTCCGTGGCGTCGCCGTCGAGCTCGTTGTTGACGGTGACGGTCTGCATCGACGCGCCGAGCACGTCGGAGAGCAGGATGAACTCCTGCCGCTTGTCGTCGGTGATGTCGCCGCACGCGGTGAGGAAGGCGATCGCGGCCTCCCACTCCGCCTCGGTGAGCCGGACCTCGCGGACGAGGGCGTGCAGGTGCCGCACGAGCGCGGCGAGCAACTCCTTCAGGCGCGGATCGTCGGTCGCGGCGAAGGATCGCAGGACGCGGTCGGTGAGTGCCTGCTCGGCCGCCGACTGCTCGGGGGTGACGGTGTGGTCCATGGCGAACTCCCTAGACGGTGCCGGGCGCGGCGCCGGACCACGCAGCGGAGAGGATGCGGTGCAGGTCGGCGGCGGTGACCGGGCGCGGATTCCCGGACGGGACGAGGGGCGCGATCGCCTCGACGGCGGGATCGATGTCGTTCTCCGCCATGCCGAGGTCGCGCAGCGGCCGTACCCCGCCGAGCTCGGCGTAGAGGGCCGCGAGGCCGGCGACGGCGTCGTCGGCGCCGAAGGCCTCCGCCAGCCGGGCCTCCGCCTCCGGCGCGCCGGTCGCGTTGAAGGCGAGGACGTGGGGGAGCACCGCGGCGTGCGTCGGCGCGTGGGGGAGGTCGAAGGCGCCGCCGAGGACGTGGCAGATCTTGTGGTGCAGGCCGGATCCCGCCGAGGAGAAGGCCGACGCTGCGAGGTACGCCGCGTACAGCACCTGCTCGCGCCCCGGGAGCCCCGACGGGTCGGCCGAGACGGCCGGCAGACCCTCGCGCAGGGCACGCGCGGACTCGGCGGCGAGCACCCGGTCGATCGGGTCGGCCCGGGGGCCCCACATCGCGTCCACGCAGTGCGCCAGGGCGTTGAGCCCCGACGTCGTGCTGGTGGCGACGGGCAGGCCGAGGGTCAGCTCGGCGTCGTAGACGATCGCGCGCGGCGCCACCCTCGGGTCGACCCCTGTGGTCTTGCGGCCGTCCTCCGTCAGGCCCCACACCGACGTCGCCTCGGACCCCGAGTACGTCGTCGGGACCGCGACGATCGGCAGGGACGAGGTCAGCGCCACCGCCTTCGCGAGGCCGATCGCGGAGCCGCCGCCGAAGCACAGCAACAGGTCCGCCTGTGCGTCGGCGGCGGCGGTGCGGGCGCGGTCCGCGACCTCGATCGGGACGTGCATCGCCACGTCGTGGTGGGCGAGCGCCACCGGCAGGCCCGCGGTGATGGCCGCAGCCCGCTCGGACTCCCGGGGCGTGCAGAGGAGCATGATCCGCTGCGCGCCCGAGGTGACCTCGGCCAGGGCGTCGCCGACGGTGCCGGATCCGAAGCGGACCTGCTGGGCGAGGGTGTCGTGGGTGAACCTCATGCGCGTACCTCCGTGAGTCGCTCGGCGAACCAGTCCGCGGCCACCGCGTTCCGTTCGTCGGCGTGGTTGTAGATGGTGTGTTCCCCGTCGTCCCAGACTCGCAGAGTCGCGTCGTCGGCGCCGTCGAGGAACGGCTGCTGATCGGCGAGGTCCACGAGCGGATCCGCGCCGCCGTGCAGTACGAGCAGCGGACACGCGATCCGGTCGGCCGAAGGATCGAAGCGCAGGCGCGCGAAGTTCGCGGTGACCGCCGCGTCGTCGTCGGTGCCGAGCATCGCGCGCGCCTGCTCCGCGAAGGTCCGGAAGGGGAGCAGCCGCGGCGCGGCGAAGGCGCCGTTGACGCAGCACGCGCCGACCCCGTCGTGGCGGGCGGCGGTGAGCGCCGCGAAGAGGCCGCCGACGCTGTTGCCCCACACGCCGACGGGGCCGTCGGCGCGCGCGAGGTCCACGAACGTCCCGATGGCGGCGGCGACGTCGACGTCGAGGTACACGCTGTGCTGGAGGCGGGAGTCGCCCTGGCCGGGGCCCTCGGCGAGGATCACCGCGAGCCCGCGCGCCAGCAGCGCGTCGGCGTAGCGCAGGTAGGTAGCGCCCCAGCCGCTCTGGCCGCCGAAGACGACGACGGTGCCGCGCGGCGCCGGGGGCCGCAGGTGCCAGCCGGCGAGCCGGCGGCCGCCGAACGCGGGCTCGATCCGCCACATCGGCACGGGGGAGTGCGTCGCCGCAGCGGCGACGGCCCCGTCGAAGCGCGCGTACAGCGCCCGCTTGCGATCGGTGTCGGCGTTGAAGGCCATCTGCGCGAACAGGAAGCACGCGGCGGCGGCCCGGAAGAGCTCGTACGAGGTGACGCTCCGCCCCGCGGCCGCGGCGTCCGCGGCCTGCGCCGCGCGCGCGGCGCCGAGTCGTTCGGCGACCCCGTCCCACGGCTCGCCCGCGTCGGTGCCGGCGCGCAGCGCGAGCACGTCGTCGTAGCGCATGCCCGCGTCGAGCAGGCGCGTGACGCCCATCGCCCGCCAGTGCGCCTCGTTGGCCGCGGTCGCGCCGGTCATCGGGCCACCGCCTCGGGGCGGGCGGCGGCGCGGCGCAGTGCGGCCCCGAGGCCGTCGATCAGCCGCGGGAGATCGTCGAGAGCGCCCGCGCCGTACAGGTGGAAGTCGGGGCGTACGACGATCGTCTCGGTCCCGGTGGCGGCGAAGTACGCCGCGTACGCGCCGCCGGTGTCCTCGACGGAGTGCTCGTGCCCGGGTTCGACGGTCACGACGGTCGCCCCGAGCCCCGCGAGGGAGGCCAGGCGGTCGGCGCCGAGTACGGCGGTCGCGTCCGCCGTCGTGATCACCGCGAATCCCCACGGATGAAGATCGTCGAACCGCCCGGCGCGGTCGCCGCGGCGCACCACGCCCTGGGGCGCGAGAGTTCCCGCGAGGCAGTTGCGGTCGTCGTGGTCGACGACGCCCGCGGTGATCGTCGGGAAGGGCGGCAGCGACGGGACCTCGCCGCGCAGGAACGCGGCGTCGCGCTCCGCGGCCGCAGCCGGATCCTTGAGGTTCGCGACCCGGCCGAGCTCCACGGCGCAGGCCTGAATGACCTCGACGTGGGGCCGGCGCTCCTGCTCGTAGGTGTCGAGGAGGGCCTCGTCCGCCCGGCCGGACAGCACTAGGTCGAGCTTCCAGGCGAGCGTGATCCCGTCGCGCATGCCGGAACACGCGCCCTGCCCCATGTAGGGCGGCATGGTGTGCGCGGCGTCGCCGGCGAGGAAGACGCGGCCCACGCGCCATGCGTCCGCGGTGCGCGCGGAGAAGGTGTAGACGATGTGCCGCAGGATGGTCAGGTCCTCCGGTCCGAGGCCGTGCTGCGCCCGCAGCCACCGCCACGCGAACTCCTCGGTCGCCATCTCGTCGGCGTCGTCCTCGGGGCGGACGGCCACTTCGAACCGCTGGCGGCTCCGGCCGATCGGCATGAACATGTGCGGCTGGACCGGATCGCAGAACTGCCGGGCCACGGCGAACCGATCGCCCAGGGGGCGCGCGCATTCGGTGTCGATGTTGAGCCATCGATCATCGACGTGGAGGTCGGTGAGGCCGACGCCGAGGATGTGCCGGACGGTGCTCGAGGCACCGTCGGCGCCGACCACGTACGACGCGGTGATCACCCGCTCGGGGGCGTCCGCCCACTGCGCGTCGCGGTCGCGCGTGAACGGCCGCACCGCGAGCTCGACGCGGTCCTCGTGCTGCTCCATGCCGACCACGATCGTGCCCTGGAGCACGTCGACGTTCGGGTACGTGCGGTTGCGGTCGTCGATCGCCTGCTCGATGTGGGGCTGGTACATCGAGTAGTGCGCGGCGAAGCCACTGGACTCGCCCGACCAGTCCACCGCGATGAGCAGATCCTCGGCGCCGTTGCGCCACTCGTACACGGACGCGGGGGCCGCGTCGCGGAGCGCGGCGTCCACGTCGCCGGCGGCCTGGATGATGCGGGCCGTCTCGCCGTCGATGTGGGTGAGCCGGGGCATGCCGTACAGGCCGGGCCAGCGCTCGACCACGACGACGCGGTGCCCCGCGCGCGCCAGCATCGACGACAGGACGAGACCCGTCGGGCCGTAGCCGACGACGGCGACGTCGTACTCGGTGGTGCTTCTCGGTTCCGCGTTCACGGGTCTCCTCCAGGGGCTGGACGGTGGGCTGGACTGTGCGATGGGAGGGACGCTACGAAGCTGTGACCGGCGCCACTATCCGCTGTGCGACGCGACCGGCCGATTCGCGTCGCGAGGTGGTGTCGCGGACCGCCGGTGGTGGGGACGGCCGGGTGTAACGTGCTGGTGAGGGCGCCTCCGGGGTGCCCCGCGGAGCTGTGGAGGCGAGTGCGATGTGGGGTGGCGCGGAGGTGGGCGGCGCGACAGCGCCGTCCCCGCTCGGCCGCTTCGGGGGCCTGCGGACCCGCGATGTCGACGCCTTCCGGAGCGCGGCGGGCGGGCTGCTGAGCACCCATTCGATCGTCGTTCCCCGCGGCGACGGTGCGCCGTTCGACGGCGAGGTGCGATCGGCCCGGATCGCCGACCTCGGCATGATCTACCTCGAGCAGGGCGTGCCGGTCGACGTCGACATCCTCGATCGGATCGACTACTACGACCTGATGCTGGCGGTCGGGGGCAGCAACCGGCTGGAGCTCGTCGACGCCGACGAGGGCGCGGTGATCGACGGCGCCGGCGCCGCGCTGCTCTCGCCCCGGATGCGGGCGCGGATGCGGATGGACGGCTCGTACCGCCAACTGCACCTACGGCTCGAGCGCGCGGCCGTGCACGAGCGCCTGGAATCCCTCATCGGGCGGCCCGTCGGCGGGCCCGTCGTCTTCGACGTCGCGTTGGACCTCGGTGGTCCGGGGATGCGCAGCTGGTCGAACGCGCTGCGCCTGCTGCTGCGCGACCTCGACGACGAGGCCGGGCTCGCCGCCGAGCCGGCGATGTCCCGGCACTGGCGGGACCTCCTGATCACGGGGCTGCTCGTGGCGCAGCCGCACAGCCACTCCGCGCTGGTGCACGAGTCCGGTCCGGACCGGGTGCACCCGAAGGTCTTCCAGCGCGCGCTCGACCACATCGACGCCGGCCTGTGCGGGCCGCTGTCGGTGCCGGACGTCGCCGCGCACGCCGGGGTGGGCGTGCGGTCGCTGCAGCGGGCCTTCCAGGAGCGACTGGGGATCACGCCGAGCGCCTACATCCTCGGGGAGCGGCTCGACCGGGTGCGTGCCGAGCTGCTGGACGCGCGCGTCGACCGGACCGTCACGGACACGTCGTACGCGTGGGGGTTCACGCATCCGTCGCGGTTCGCGGCGATGTACCGGCGGCGGTTCGGGGAGTCCCCGTCGCAGACCCGCGACCGGGCGATCCGGTAGTGCTCCCTGCTAGTCCGCCGTCAGGTCGGCGATGAGGTCTGTGACCCGCTCGAGGTGGCGATCGGTGCGGTCGGCCAGGTGCGCGACGGCGAGCTCGACGCCGCCGCCGGCCCCGGCCAGTGGTACGTAGGTGATGCCGTCGAGCCGGAGCGCCGTGATCGGCTCGGGCGCCAGCGCGATGCCGAGCCCCGCCGCGACGAGGGTCCCGAGCGTCGAGGTCTCGCCCACCTCGTGCCGGATCGTGGGGGCCACGCCGCCCTCGCGCAACAGCGCCACGACGCGGTCGTACATGGCGGATCGCCGGCCCGCGCTGTGCACGATGAACGGCTCCCCGGCCAGGTCGGCCACCCGCAGCCGCTTCCGGCGCGCGAGGGCGTGATCGGAGGGCAGCGCGACCACCCATGGCTCGCGCCGCAGGACTCGGACCCGCAGCGACGGGTCGGCGACCGGCGGGCGCAGCAGCGCGATGTCGATCGCGCCGGTGCGCAGGGCCTCGACCTGGTCCGGCACCAGCATCTCGCCGCGAAAGGCGAAGTCGATGCCGGGCAGTTCGTCCGCGAGCCGGCGGGCCAGGGGCGGCAGCAGGCTGTAGGTCGCCGTGCCGACGCAGCCGATGGTCAGGTGCCCGGTGGCGCCGGCGGCCACGCGGCGCGCGTGGTCCGCCGCGTCGTCGACGGAGGACAGCACGGCCCGCGCCCGCTCGAGGTAGGCGCGCCCCGCGTCGGTGAGTTCGACCCGGCGGGTGGTGCGGTGCAACAGCTCGACGCCCAGACCCTGTTCCAGCTGCCGGATCTGGTGCGAGAGCGGCGGCTGCGCCATGTGCAGGCGCTGCGCCGCGCGGCCGAAGTGGCGCTCCTCGGCGACCGCGACGAAGTACTGCAGCTGGCGCAGATTCATACGACAAGAGTATCAATTGGCCATCATTTTGGTACTTCAATATCTGTATGTCTCGCCCTACGGTCGAAGCCATGGAAGCTTTCGTCTACACAGCCGCACGCACGCCCTTCGGGCGGTTCGCGGGTGCCCTCGCCGGCGTCCGACCCGACGACCTGGCCGCGACCGCGATCCGGGCCGTGCTCGACCGCGCCCCCGGCCTCGGCGCGGGCGCGTCGGTCGACGAGGTGGTCTGGGGCAACGCCAACGGCGCCGGGGAGGACAACCGCAACGTCGGGCGGATGGCGGCCCTCCTCGCCGGGGTCCCGGTCGGCGTCCCCGCGACCACCGTGAACCGCCTGTGCGGCTCCGGCCTCGACGCCGCGATGATGGGCAGCCGCGCGATCGAGACCGGCGATGCCGAGGTCGTGCTCACCGGCGGCGTCGAGTCCATGACCCGTGCGCCCTGGGTCCTGCCCAAGAGCGCCAAGCCCTTTCCCGCCGGCGACGTCACCGCGGTGTCGACCACCCTCGGCTGGCGCCTGGTCAACCCGGCGATGCCGCCCGAGTGGACGGTGAGCCTCGGCGAGGCCAACGAGCAACTGGGCGAGAAGTACTCCGTCTCCCGGGAGCGGCAGGACGCGTTCGCGGCGTTGTCGCACCGTCGGGCCCACGCGGCGTGGGAGGAGGGCTTCTACGACGACCTCGTGGTCCCCGTCGACGGGCTCGAGCGCGACGAGAACGTCCGGCCCGGGTCCACCGTAGAGAAGCTGGGGGCGCTCAAGCCCGCCTTCCGCCCCGACGGGACCATCACCGCGGGCAACGCCAGCCCGCTCAGCGACGGTGCGGCGGCGGTCCTCCTGGGCTCGGGCGCGGCGGCGGAGACGATCGGGCTCGACCCCCTCGCTCGGATCGCTGGCCGCGGCGCCGCGGCGCTGGAGCCGCAGCTGTTCGGGTACGCCCCGGTCGAGGCGGCGAACCGGGCCCTCGCCCGCGCCGGGATCTCCTGGGACGAGGTCGGCGTCGTCGAACTCAACGAGGCCTTCGCGGTGCAGTCGCTGGTGTGCGTCGACGCGTGGGGGATCGACCCCGCGATCGTCAATCCCTACGGCGGCGCCATCGCGCTCGGGCACCCGCTCGGCGCGTCCGGCGGACGACTGCTGGGCACCCTCGCGAAGGCCCTCCGGGCGCGCGGCGAGCGGTACGGCGTCGCGGCCATCTGCATCGGCGTGGGCCAGGGCCTCGCCGTCGTCCTGGAGAACGTCTCGGAGAACACGGAGGCAAGCGCATGAGCAAGGCAGTGGTGCACGGGAGCGTCGACGACGCCGTCGCGGGCATCGAGGACGGTTCGACGGTCCTGATCGGCGGCTTCGGCCTGGCGGGCATGCCCTTCGACCTCATCGACGCCCTCATCCGGCAGGGCGCGACCGACCTCACCGTGGTCTCCAACAACGCCGGCAACGGCGACGTCGGGGTCGCGGCGCTGCTCGCGGCCGGCCGCGTCCGCAAGGTCGTCTGCTCCTTCCCCCGGCAGAGCGACTCGTACGTCTTCGACGAGCTCTACCGCGCGGGGAAGGTGGACCTCGAGGTCGTCCCGCAGGGCAACCTGGCCGAGCGGATGCGCGCCGCGGGCGCGGGCATCGGCGGCTTCTACTGCCCGACGGCCGTCGGCACGCCGCTCGCCGAGGGCAAGGAGTCCCGCGAGATCGACGGGCGCACGTACCTGCTCGAGTTCCCCATCCGGGGCGACTACGCGCTCATCGCCGCCCACCGGTCCGACCCGTGGGGGAACCTGCTCTACCGCAAGACCGCCCGCAACTTCGGGCCCGTCATGGCGACGGCCGCCGCGACCACGATCGTCCAGGTCGACGAGGTCGTCCCGCTCGGCACGATCGACCCCGAGGCGGTCGTCACGCCGTCCATCTACGTCGACCGGATCGTTCCGGTCGCCGCTCGGCACTACACCGTGGAGGGTGCACGATGACCACGCAGCAGCGCATGACGATGGACCGGCTGGCCGCCCGGATCGCGAGCGACATCCCGCGGGGCGCCTTCGTCAACCTCGGCATCGGCCAGCCCACCAAGGTCGCCGACTACCTGCCGGACGAGCGCGAGGTGGTGCTGCACACCGAGAACGGCATGCTCGGCATGGGGCCCACGGCCACGGGCGACGCCGTCGATCCGGACCTCACCAACGCCGGCAAGGTGCCCGTCACCGAGAAGCCCGGCGCGGCCTACTTCCACCACGCCGACTCCTTCGCCATGATGCGCGGCGGGCACATCGACGTGTGCGTGCTCGGCGCCTACCAGGTCTCCGAGCGCGGCGACCTCGCCAACTGGCACACCGGCCGCGAGGGCGACATCCCCGCCGTCGGCGGCGCGATGGACCTCGCCATCGGGGCGAAGCAGGTCTACGTGATGATGTCGCTGTTCAGCAAGTCCGGCGAGTCCAAGCTCGTCCCGGCCTGCACCTACCCGCTCACCGGCCTCGGCTGCGTCAACCGGGTGTACACCGACGTCGCGGTCTTCGAGACCGGGCCCGACGGTGTCCGCGTGCTCGAGACCTTCGGCACGAGCCTCGACGAGCTCCGGGACCTGCTGCCGGTCACCCTGCTCTGACCGCGTACCGCGGCCCCTCGTACCGCTGACCCGAGCGTCCGGGCACCGTCGTGCGACGGTGCCCGTGCGCGTCAATTCTTGGCGACGCTGTCGCCCGTGCGGCGGCCCGACGTGAACGCGAAGACGGTCCCGTCGTCGCCGACGGTGACCAGCTCGCCGTCGGGCCCGATCGAGACGCCCGAGGCGGACTTCACCGAGTCCGGCAGGTCGAAGGTGCGCAGCGTGGTGCCGGTGTCGGTGCGGAACTCGATGAGCTGCGACTGCACGGCCGCCCAGGAGCGGACCACCGCGTAGCCGACGCCGCCGCGGATCTGCGTGGCGGGGGAGACCATCGCGACGTCGGTGCGCTTGAAGGCCTCGCGCACGCTCGTGCCCTCGTCCTTGAGCGCGACGAACGACGCGCGGTGCAGGCCGGGCGCGGCGGGGATGATCGTCCCGTCGGGCGAGACCGACGGGGGCAGCGTGCTCTGGTACCCGAGGTCGTGCGTCCACTTCGTGGCGCCGGTCCTCGCGTCGAGCGCGGCCAGCTTCTCGCCCCGCAGGTTCACGTACAGCGTCGCGCGGTCGGCCGACAGCGCGGGCGAGCCGATCGCACCGTCGGGCAGGTCCGCGCGCTCCCACGCGTACCGCAGGTCGTGCCGGTCGCCGCCGTTCTTGTCGTAGTCGACCGCCATCACCTTCGACGGTCCGCCCTTCGCCCCGACGACGACGAAGGCGCGCTCGGCCTGCGTGTCGACGGCGGGCGGCCCGGACACCGGGCAGCCGGGGCCGTTGGTCGCGCAGTCCTCGAGGCCTGCGCCGTTGGCGTTGGCCGAGACCTGCGGGAACAGCCCGATCGCGGCACCCGCGGCGTCCCCGTCGTGCGTGTCGACGAGCACCATCTGGCCGAGGTGCGTCACGGCGAGAACGGTGTTGTCGCCGGCGAGCTTGATCCACAGCGGGGTGCCCGCGGTGGGATAGCGCCAGCGCACCTGGTTGTCGGCGTTGAAGCTGTACACCCAGCCGGGGATGCCGAGGTAGGTGTAGTCGAACTGATCCACGACGGGGGCCTGCAGGTCGGCGCCCGCGGCGTCGCGGCGACAGTAGGTCTTGCGGCCGACGGTGAGCTCGAGGTTGAACGTGGTGCAGCCGGTCTCCGTGCGGGCGGTCACCGAGACCACGCCGCGGTTGGAGATCGCGGGCTGCACGGTGTTGGGGCCGACGAGGTCGCGCGTCCAGGCGGGGACGAGGGAGGAGGCGGCGTCCTTCTCCGCGTACGAGTTGTTGCGCGAGTCGCCGTACATGCCGGGCCAGGAGGCGGAGTCGTCGGCGTACACCCAAGTGTTGTCGGGCGTGCAGGAGACCAGCACCGCGGCGGCGGCCACCGTCGCGCCCAGTGTGAGCGCGCGCCTACCCAACCGCATGTGTCTCCCTCGACTATCGACTGCCACAATCGCCCCACAGACTAGCGCGGCGGCGGTACCGGACCGGCGGGGCGCACCCGCCGGATAGGCTCCCCGGCATGACGAGCATGTGGAACGCCCCGTATCGATCGCGGTGGCGGCACGCGCGGCAGGCCGATCAGCAGGCGCGATTCCTCACGCCCGCATCGCTGCGCTGGGTCCTCAAGAACAAGGCGTACACGCCCTGGTACCTGGTGCGGTACTTCCGCCTCCTGAAGTTCCGGGTGGCGAACCCGCACATCGTGCTCAAGGGCATGGTCTTCCTGGGCAAGAACGTCGAGATCCACGCGACGCCCGGCCTCGGCCGGATGGAGATCGGCCGCTGGGTGC
This sequence comes from Tsukamurella sp. M9C, assembly GCF_020169415.1. Lineage (GTDB taxonomy): Bacteria > Actinomycetota > Actinomycetes > Mycobacteriales > Mycobacteriaceae > Tsukamurella. Next base: position 26,833 of record NZ_JAIULG010000033.1, on the reverse strand, counting down.
ACATCGGCGACTCGAACAAGATCCGCTGCCACGAGGGCTCGCTGCGCATCGGCGACAAGTCGGTCTTCGGCCGCGACAACGTGGTCAACTGCTACCTCGACATCGAGTTCGGGCCCGCCTCCCTCGTCGCCGACTGGTGCTACATCTGCGACTTCGACCACAAGATGGACGACATCAACATCCCCATCAAGGACCAGGGCATCGTCAAGGGGCCCGTCCGCATCGGCGGCGACACCTGGGTCGGCACCAAGGTCACCGTCACCCGCAACACCCTCATCGGCCACGGCACCGTGCTCGGCGCGCACGCCGTGGTGCGCGGGGAGATCCCGCCCTACTCGATCGCCGTCGGCTCGCCGGCGCGCGTGGTGAAGAACCGCAAGGACATGTGGGACGCGTCCATCGCCGAGCGCGCCGAGCTCGAGCGCGCGCTCGCCGACATCGAGCGCAAGAAGGCCGAGGCCCGCGGGCTGCCGGGGAACGGCTAGGGCGCGCGGACGAAGGTGGCGCACTCGGGGCAGTCGTCGAGGTAGCGGTGCCGGCAGTCGACGGTGTGCTGCAGGTACGTGATGGCCGCGCGGCGCGCGCGGACCTCGGCCTCGAGGGCCTCGATCTTCGCCACGACGACTGGCTGCGCCGCCGCCTTCGTCGGGGCCATCGCCGCGATCACCTCGGGCAGTGACAGGCCGACGGCGCGCAGCTTGAGCACCGTGCGCGCCTGCTCGACCGCGGCGGCGTCGTAGCGGCGATAGCCGTGGGAGTCGCGCGCGACGATGAGCGCGCCCACGTCCTCCCAGTGCCGCAGGACGTGCGCCTCGACGCCCAGCAGCGCCGCAACTTCACCGATCGTCATCGCGCCCTTGCCTTCAGGTCGACTTGAACCCCTACATTCTCGCCCATGAGTCGCACTTCGAATGGACTGGTCCTGGTGACCGGTGCTGCAGGGAACCTGGGACGGGAGATCGTGGCGCGCCTGCGCGCCGACGGTGCCGCCGTGCGCGGGATGGTCCGGACGCCGCCCGCCAATGCGGTGCACGACCTGGTCATGGGGGACCTCACCGACGGTGCCGAGGTGCGCGCGGCATTGCGCGACGTGGACGCCGTCCTGCTGATGTGGCCCTTCCTCGGCACCGCCCAGTCCGGGCCGGTCGTCGACGCCCTCACGGAGTCCGGGACGCGGGTCGTGTACCTCTCGTCGACCGCGATCGATGCGGCGGCGGACGTCGGTGCGGAGCCCGATCCGATCGCCCGGACGCACGCGGATATGGAGGCGCTCCTCAGCGCGACGGGCGTCCCCGTGACCGTGCTGCGCTCGGACACCCTGGCGTCGAACGCCCGCGGGTGGCGGGCTCAACTCGCGGCCGGCGACGTCGTGCGTGGACCCGCCACGGCGCCGACGGCGGTCGTCGACGAGCGGGACGTGGCCGCCGCCTCGGCCGCGGTGCTCCTCGACCCGCGGGCGGGGGAGTTGCACAGGATCACCGGCCCGCGACCGATCGACCGGGCCGAGCAGGTCGACGCGCTCGGCGCGGTCCTCGGCCGGGCGTTGCGGTTCGAGGCGGTGCCGTACGGCGCCGCCCTGGCGCAGCTCCTCGCCGACGGCCGTCCCCGCGCGTTGGCAGAAGCGGTGGTCGAGGCGGCGCGGTCGCGTCCGGCGTCCCGACTCGTGACGGATGACCTGGCAGCGCTCACCGGGCGGGTGGCCCGGCCGTTCGCGCAGTGGGCGCGCGACCGTCGTGCGGAGTTCGACGCAGGCTAGGAGTTACAGCACGTAGAACGGGCGGGCGTAGCGGAACTGGCCCCGCACGTCCGGGGTGTACGCGCCGAGCGTGCGCACCATGAACGAGTCTCCGGACCACTCCGCGACGTCGGGCTCGATGCCGACCTCGGTGCCGGGGACGAAACCGAAGCGCGGGTAGTAGTCCTTGTGGCCGAGCAGCGCGACGAGCCGCTCGCTGAGGGCGTCGGCGGCGCCGAGCGCGGCGAGGATCAACGCCGAGCCGATGCCCTGGGCCTGCGCCTCGGAGCGCACGCCGAGCGGCCCCGCGGCGAGCACGGGCGTCTCGCCGACGGCGGCGCGGGTGAGGCAGACGTGGCCGATCACGGCGCCCTCGTCGTCCTCGGCGACGAAGGAGAGCTCGTCGATCCAGGCGCCGCTGAGCCGCAGCGCCTCGACGAGGACGACCTCCAGCGGCTCCGTGCGCCCGGGCGGCGTCATGGGGGCGAACGCGCTCCGGTGGACGTCCGCGACCGCGGCGTGATCCTCCGGCGTCTCGTTGCGGATCAGCACGCGTGCTGCTTCCCGTGGTCCATGGGAAGGAGGTCTAACAAACGCGCTGTCATGAATCGACCGTGCCACAGGATTCACGATGATGCACATCGTGCAGGTCGGGGGCCCGGGCGGACCTAGAGCGGATTCGTCGGATCGCGCTCGGGGAGGGGCCGCTCGTCGATCACGCGCCGCCCGAGCGGGGTGCGCGGACGCCGCTTCGCGGCGAGGTAGACCTGCGTCGTCTCCCGGGCGACGGCCTCCCACGTGAGCTCCTCCACCTCGGCGCGCGCCGCGGCGGCCCAGCGGTGCGAGGACGCCGGATCGTCGAGCACGGCGCGGATTGCGGCGGTGAGGCCGGGCACGTCGGCGGGCTCGACGGACAGGCCCGTCTCGTCCGTGCGGATGAAGTCCGCGAGGCCGCCGGCGGTGGTCGCGATGACGGGGATGCCCGTGGCGGCGCCCTCGAGCGCGACGATGCCGAAGGGTTCGTAGCGGGACGGGATCACCAGGGCGTCGGCGGAATGCAGCTGCGCGACCAGCTCCTCGTGGTCCAGGGCGCCCGTGAACTCGACGGCCCGCAGTACCCGCTGCTCCCGCGCGACCTCGCGCAGCCACGTGGCCTGCGTCCCGTCGCCGGCCACCGTCAGCGTGGTCCCGGGGTGCGTGCGGCGGACCCGGGCCAGCGCGGCGATGAGGTCCTGGACGCCCTTCTCGTACTCAAGCCGGCCGACGTACAGCAGGCGGGGCGCGCCCCGTCGGGCGGCGGTGCGGGACCGGTCCCGGTAGGGCCAGGCCGTGGCGTCGATGCCGTTCGCGATGGTGTGCAGCTGCGCGAGTCCGGGCCCGAAGAGGCGGTTCACCTCGTCGGACATCGAGCGCGAGCAGGTGATCACCGCGTCGGCCTCGTTGGCGAGCCACCACTCGGTGGAGTGCACCTGCCGGTTGACGGGCCCGGAGACCCAGCCGCTGTGCCGGCCCGCCTCGGTGGCGTGGATCGTCGCGACGAGGGGCGCGTCGAAGGCCTCGGCGAGGCCGACGGCCGCGTGCGCGGCGAGCCAGTCGTGGGCGTGCACCACGTCGGGCACCCAGGGCCGGCCGACGGTGCCGGCGCCGTGCAGGGCGTCCTCGCCGGCGGTCGGGTTGTACCCGGCCAGCCGCAGGCCCGCCCGGAGCATGGAGTGCCCCATCGACAGCACCCACGGCATCATGTCGGTGCCGAAGTCGAGGGCCAGCGGATCCTCGGCGGCCATGATGACGCGGATCCCGTCGACGACGGCGTCGGACGTCGGGTGGCTGCGGGGGTCGGTACCCGTCGGCTGGCGCGAGACGACGACCACCTCGTGGCCCTGGTCGCGCAGCTGCAGCGCGAGGTGGTGGACGTGCCGGCCGAGGCCGCCGACCACGACGGGCGGGTACTCCCAGGAGACGAGCAGGACGCGCATGTCAGAACCCTCCCAGCGGCGCGGGGAGGCGCCGGGCGTCGAGGCCGGGGAACGGATCGTCGGCCAGCCGCCAGGTGCGGGCCAGCGCGACGGCGCGGGCCTCGTCGCCGCGCTCGGCGGCCTCGGCGATCTCCCGCAGGGCGTGGGCGTGCTTGTAGGCGCGGTCGCGGGCGTACGCCGCGGCGGTGTCCTTGGAGACCATGAACGGCCAGTCGGACTGCAGGCACATCAGCGCCTCCTGCAGCACCTGGTCGCTCACCACGTCGCGCGTGCGTCCGGCCCGCTTGTCCAGGACCCGCAGCACCGTCGTGGTGATCTCCTCGTTAAGCTCGACGAACTCGCGCACGAGCGGGCCGTCCCAGACGTGCCAGTCCTTGCCCGAGCCCCACGAGCTCGCGGGGATCTCGCGGGCCGCGCCCACGTACCCGGCCTCGGCGGCGGAGCGCAGCGTGCCGACGCGGACCCCTGCCTCCGGCAGGGCGCGCAGGACGCGCTCGAGCCAGATCGGGCCCTCGTACCACCAGTGGCCGAAGAGCTCGGTGTCGAAGGCGGCGACCACGAGGGCGTCGCGGCCGATGCGCGCGCTCTCGGAGCGGACGCGCGCCACGACGGTGTCCACGAAGTCGGCGACGTGCTTGTCGATCGCCGCGTCGGCGCGCGCGGGGTCGTACGGCGCCTTGTCGGCCTCGGCGACGTTCTTACCGGTCACTCGGCTGGGCTTGAGGCCGGTGGCGTGGTCGTGGGCGTAGAAGTCGCGGTAGGCGGCGTGGCCGGGGTAGCCGGACTTGGGCGACCACACCCGGTAGCTCACGGGCAGGTCCCGGCCGAAGGCGAGGACGGAGGAGTCGCCGACCGGGCGCGCGAGGGCGGTGTCGCCCCCGAGGGTGGGCCCGTCGACCATGAAGTGCGTGACGCCGGCGGCCTCGTAGCCGGTCTCCATGCCGGGCTTGTAGGCGCACTCGGGCGCCCAGATCCCGGTCCGGGCGGGGGAGCCGAGCCGGGACGTGCCGTAGGCGAGGCCCTCGCGCAGCGACAGCTCGCGCAGGCGGGGGTGGAGCAGGGGCTGGAAGGGGTGCGCGAGCGGCCCGCCGAGCAGTTCGACGGTGCCCGCGTCGGCCAGCCGGCGCAGCACGGGGCTGCCGCCGTGGCGCCAGCGGGTCTCGAACAGCTCGAGGGCGTGCGCGGCGTTGCGGTGCTCGCGCGCGCCGAGTTCTGCCGCGGCGGGGCGCCCGGAGAGCGCGGCCTCGTGGGCGCGGAGCTGCCAGTTGCCGAGGTAGTGGTGCATGGCCTCGAGGCAGTACGGATCGTCGAGCTGCGCGGCGAGCACGGGGGTCACGCCGAGCGTGAGCTGGTCGGTGCGGCCCTCGGCCGCGAGCCGGTCGAGCATCTCCGCCATCGGCAGGTAGCAGGCCGCCCACGACTGGTACAGCCACTCCTCGCCGACGGGCCACGCGCCGTGGTGGGCGAGCCACGGCAGGTGGGAGTGCAGGACGAAGGCGATCATCCCGGGCTCGCGCCCGGCGGTCACGGCTTCCTCGCGTAGAAGAACAGGTCGAGGCTGTCCGGAGCGTCGGCGCGCAGGTCGAAGTCCTGCGCCGCGACGGCGGCGACGTCGTTCGACAGCTCCTCCGGCCAGGGCTCGCCGGCCAGCGACCGCTCGATCTGCGCGTCGATGAAGCTGCCGCCGTGCGTGCGGTCCAGCTCGGCCAGCCGCGCGCCGTGGTAGACGCCGAGCTTCTCCGTCACCTCGAAACCCGCGTCCTCGAGCAGCTCGACCAGCTCAGCCGAGTTGAGCTCGCGGGTGTGGAACGGATTGAGCGGGGTGTCGCGGCCGGGGGAGAAGGTCACCCGGTTGGGGGTGGAGATCGCGAGCTCGCCGCCGGGGCGCAGGATGCGCGCCACCTCGCGGAGGAACTGCGGCTGGTCCCACAGGTGCTCGATCACCTGGAAGTTCACGACGGCGTCGACGGACGCGTCGTCCAGCGGCAGCTCCGCGAGGTTGCCGTGCAGCATGATCACCTTCGGGTACGCGGCGCGCACGTGCGCGACGGCCGACTCGTCGTAGTCGAGCGCCGTCACGCTCGCGCCGGCGTCGGCGAGCATCGCGGCGCCGTAGCCCTCGCCGCTGCCGGCCTCGAAGACCGACTTCCCGGCGTAGCGGTCGACGATCGCGAGATAGGCGATCTCGTGCCGGCGGAACCAGTAGTTCTCCTCGGGGATTCCGGGAACGGTTCGCTCGCCGGTCAGGGGCAGCGGGTCACACATTCTTCTCAGCCTAGTCGTCGACGGGGGTGGGCCATCCCACATGGACAGTTACCAATCGGTAACTTACTCTGGCGTTAAACAGTGTCGTGAGGCGGTGCTAAGTTCTACTCGCCGAACCTGAGGCGGGGGAGGATTTCCGTCCCTCGCGGCAGTGTGAGAATGTGCCTACGAGTATCCGATCATCGATGGAGGTCGACGAAGACCAATGACGAACGTAGTCGTACTGATCAAGCAGGTCCCGGATACGGGTTCCGAGCGCAAGCTGGCCGATGACTTCAGCCTCGACCGGTCGATCGACCCGTACCTGGACGAGATCAACGAGAAGGCCGTCGAGCAGGCCCTCCAGATCAAGGAGGCCAACGGCGGCGAGGTCACCGTGCTGACCGTCGGTCCCGCCAGCGCCACCGATGCGATCCGCAAGGCTCTGTCCATGGGCGCCGACAAGGCCGTCCACGTGCAGGACGACGCCATGCACGGCTCGGACGCCATCCAGACCTCCTGGGTGATCGCCCGCGCGCTCGGCACCATCGAGGGCGTCGAGCTCGTCATCGCCGGCAACGAGGCCACCGACGGTCGCGTCGGCGCCGTCCCGGCCATCCTGGCCGAGTACCTGGGCCTGCCCCAGCTCACGCACCTGCGCAAGCTCACCGTCGAGGGTGACGCTCTGAAGGCGGAGCGCGAGACCGACGAGGGTCTCTTCGAGCTCGAGGCCTCGCTCCCCGCGATCGTCTCGGTGAACGAGAAGATCAACGAGCCCCGCTTCCCCTCCTTCAAGGGCATCATGGCCGCGAAGAAGAAGGAGATCAACGTCCTCTCCCTCGCGGAGATCGGCGTGGAGCTCGACGAGGTCGGCGGCGCGAACGCCGGCACCACCGTCACGGGCGTGACCCCGAAGCCGGCCAAGGAGGCGGGCGAGAAGGTCGTGGACGAGGGCGACGGCGGCGACAAGGTCGCGGCCTTCCTCATCGGCCAGAAGATCATCTAAGACCCCTCGAATCCACTCATAAGGAGAGAAGCCGATATGGCAGAAGTACTCGTCCTCGTCGAGCAGGTCGACGGGAATCTGAAGAAGGTCACCGCCGAGCTGCTGACCGCCGCCAAGGCCCTGGGTGAGCCGTCCGCCGTCGTCGTGGGCGCCCCCGGCACCACCGACGCCGTCGCCGAGCAGCTCAAGGCCGCCGGCGCCGCCAAGATCTACCGCGCGGAGTCGGCCGACGCCGACGGCTACCTGGTGACCCCGAAGGTCGCCGTGCTCGCCGAGCTCGCCGAGAGCACCGGCGCCGCCGCCGTGCTCACCGCCGCCACGTTCGAGGGCAAGGAGGTGGCCGGCCGCGTCGCCGCGCGCCTCGGCTCCGGCCTGATCGCCGACGCGATCTCGTTCGGCCCGGGTGGCGCCGCCGTCCACTCGATCTTCGGTGGCTCGTTCACCGTCGACGCGACCGCGGGTGGCGACACCCCCGTCGCCTCGCTGCGCCCCGGCGCCATCGAGGCCGACGGTGTCGCCGGCGCGGGTGAGATCGTCGACGTCGCGGTCCCGGCCGAGGCCGAGAACGCGGTGAAGATCACCTCGAAGAACCCGATCCAGGGCGGCAGCCGTCCGGAGCTCACCGAGGCGACGATCGTCGTCTCCGGTGGTCGTGGTGTGGGCTCGGCCGAGAAGTTCTCGGTCGTCGAGGAGCTCGCCGACTCGCTGGGTGCCGCCGTCGGCGCCTCGCGTGCCGCCGTCGACTCGGGCTACTACCCGGGCCAGTTCCAGGTGGGCCAGACCGGCAAGACCGTGTCGCCGCAGCTGTACATCGCCCTGGGCATCTCGGGCGCCATCCAGCACCGCGCCGGCATGCAGACCTCGAAGACCATCGTGGCCGTCAACAAGGACGAAGAGGCCCCGATCTTCGAGATCGCCGACTACGGCATCGTGGGCGACCTGTTCGACGTCGCCCCGCAGCTCACCGCGGCCGTCAAGGCGCACAAGGGCTGATAGCAGTACCTCGTACGTACGAGCCCCGTCCGGATCCGTCCGGGCGGGGCTCGTTCGCATTCGCTACCGTGGGGAGAGGACCCCGCTTCCGCTCGTCGACCAGCCCGACGGGTGTGAACGGTCCTGAACGACAACCACATACGCGGAGGAGAACAGCCATGTCCGAGAACGCGAACTTCACCACTTCCGATTCCGGAGCGCCCGCCGGGAGCGACGAGCTCTCGTTGACCGTCGGCGCCGCCGGCCCCATCGCCCTGCACGACCACTACCTCATCGAGCAGATGGCGCAGTTCAACCGGGAGCGGATCGCCGAACGCCAGCCGCACGCGAAGGGCAGCGGCGCCTTCGGCACGTTCGAGACGACCGCCGACGTCACCGCCTTCACGTGCGCGGAGGTCTTCGCGCCCGGCGCGAAGACCGAGATGATGGCCCGGTTCTCGACGGTGGCGGGGGAGCGCGGAAGCCCCGACACCTGGCGCGATCCGCGGGGCTTCGCGCTCAAGTTCTACACGCCCGCGGGCGTGTACGACATGGTCGGCAACAACACCCCCGTGTTCTTCATCAAGGACCCGATGAAGTTCCAGCACTTCATCCGTTCGCAGAAGCGCCGCGCCGACAACAACCTCCGCGACCACGACATGCAGTGGGACTTCTGGACCCTGTCGCCGGAGTCCGCGCACCAGGTCACCTGGCTGATGGGCGACCGCGGGATCCCGAAGTCGTGGCGGCACATGAACGGCTACAGCTCGCACACGTACCTGTGGGTCAACGCCGAGGGCGTCAAGCACTGGGTCAAGTACCACTTCGTGTCCGAGCAGGGCGTCGAGACGCTCACGCAGGACGAGGCCGATCGGCTTGCGGGGGCCGACGGCGACTTCCACGTGCGGGACCTCTTCGACGCCATCGCCCGCGGCGAGCACCCGAGCTGGACGCTCAAGGTGCAGCTGATGCCCTTCGACGATGCGGCCGACTACCGGTTCAACCCGTTCGACCTGACCAAGGTGTGGCCGCACGCCGACTACCCGCTGCAGGAGGTCGGTCGGATGACGCTGCACACCAACCCCACCGACAACCACAGCCAGATCGAGCAGGCGGCGTTCGAGCCCAGCAACATCGTCCCCGGTATCGGATTCAGCCCGGACCGGATGCTGCTCGGGCGCGTCTTCGCGTACGCCGACGCGCACCGCGCGCGGCTCGGCGCGAACTACAAGCAGATCCCCGTGAACCGGCCGCGCACCGAGGTGCGGAGCTACTCCAAGGACGGCGCGATGCGGATCGATCCGGTCCGGGATCCGGTGTACGCCCCGAACTCCAAGGGCGGCCCCGCCGCCGACTACCCCGGGCAGCCCGAGCCGCAGTGGGCGGCCGACGGCGAGCTGGTGCGGGCGGCGTACGTCGCGCATCGCGAGGACGACGACTGGGGCCAGGCCGGCACCCTGGTCCGCGACGTGATGGACGACGCGCAGCGCGAGCGGCTGGTGTCGAACGTCTCGGGCCACCTGCTCGACGGGGTGACGGAGCCGGTCCTCCAGCGCGCCTTCGACTACTGGCGGCGGATCGACCAGGAGATCGGGGAGCGGATCGAACGGGCCGTCCGCGAGGCGCAGGGCTGACGTCACCGACGGGGCCGGGTGCGGGCACGTCCGCGTCTAGGATCGTCTCTCGTGAGCAGTGTGTTGATCGTCGACGACCAGCGGCTGATCCGCGACGGCCTGAAGATGCTGCTCACCGCCGCCCCCGACTTCACCGTCGCGGGCGAGGCGACCAACGGCGACGAGGCCGCCCGCGCCTACCGCGAGCTCGCACCCGACGTCGTGCTCATGGACCTGCGGATGCCCGGCGCCGACGGGGTGCACGGCATCGAGAGGATCATCGCCGCGGACCCGTCCGCCCGGATCGTCGTGCTGACCACCTTCGACGACGACGATCACATGTATCCGGCGCTCGCCGCGGGCGCCGTGGGCTTCCTGGTCAAGGACATCGCCCCGGAAGCGCTGCTCGACGGCCTGCGGCGGGCGCTCGGCGGCGAGGTACCCATGTCGCCCGGCCCCGCGCGCCGGGTGCTCGACGAGGCCCTGCGCGCCCGCTCCGCCGCCGCGGAACCGTCGGGGGCGGAGCCCGCGGTGCCGCTCACCGACCGCGAGCGCGACGTGCTCGCGCTGGTCGCCGACGGGTTGGGCAACGCGGCCATCGCCGGTCGGCTGCACGTCGCCGAGTCGACGGTGAAGGCGCACATCGCGAACCTGCGGCAGAAGACGGGCGCCCGGTCCCGGGTCGAGCTGGCGCGCTTCGCCTCCGGGTAGCCGCGGCCGCTGCGTCAGGCGGCGCGGATCGGCACGGACAGCGCGACCACCCACCGGTCACCGTCGGGTCCGGTGGTGATGGTGCCGCCGGCGAGCTCCGCGCGTTCGGCCATCCCGGTGAGCCCGTAGCCGTGCCCGCGGTGTCCGTGCGCGGGAAGCGGACTCGTGACTCGGGCCTCCCAGGCGCCGTCGGCCGCGCCCACGTCGACGGTGACCGTCGCGCCGCGGGGCGCGTGCTTCATGACGTTCGTGAGCGCCTCCTGCACGACCCGCACCAGGGTCAGGGCGTCGATCGCGGCGGGGCCGGCTTCACCCAGGTCGATGCGCGCGCGGACGTCGAAGCCCGCGTCGACGGTGCGCTCCACCGCCCGCCGCAGCTCGGCGTCGGTGTCGTCGATCGTCCGGTCCTGCACGGGCTCCCGCGCCCGCATCGCGGCCAGCAGCCGCCGGATGTCGGCGAGGGAGTCCGTCGCCGTCCCGTGGATGTCCGCGAGGACCTCGTCGAGGCCGGGGTCGATGCCCGCGTAGACGGTGCGCGCGACGCCGACGCGCAGCGAGATCGCCGACATGTGGTGGGCCATCAGGTCGTGCAGCTCGCGGGCGAGGGCGGCGCGCTCGTCGCGGCGGGCCTGGAGCGCCTCCTCCGCGAGAGCTCGCCGCTCGCGTTCCGCCTGCGCGAACCGCTCCCGCATGTACAGCCCGCCCACGACGGGGAGCCCGACGAAGCTGAGCGTCTCGGCCAGCACCCGGATCAGCGTGTGCTGCTCGTTGTCGAACAGCGATCCGGTGATGTAGCAGGCCGCCCACACGAGCGTCGCCGTGACCACCTGCCACCGCGGCCGCTGCGAGGCCGCGAGCTCGGCGAGGGCGAGCGCTGCGAGGTAGGGCACGAGGCCCGCCGGCCCCCAGGCCTCCGCGGAGAGCAGGCCGCCGCACAGCACGGACAGGGCGAGCGAGACGGCGAACGGCGCGCGGCCCCCGAGGGCGAACAGGGCGGCGGCGAGCATCGATCCCGCGATGTACGCGGGCGAGGCGTGGAAGCGTCCGGGGTACACGCTCACCGCGAGCAGCACGGGCACCACCACGAGGGGAGCGACCCGTACCCCGACGGTCCATCTGGTGCGCGACATGGCAGCACCGTACGGCACCGCGGGGCCGGGGGAGAAGCCGTGACCTGCGCACATAGCGTCGGGCCAGGGGATTGTCAACCCCCTCCCGGCTAGTCCCGCGCCCGGTTTCCGTGTCCGAAGGGCGGAGTCGCGCGCGGGCGCCGCCGACGACGCTGGAGTGCATGATCACCGATACCGCCGCGCGGCCACGAGCCGTCGCCGGCACCAACCGCCGTCGCTTCCTCACCGCCCTGATCGCCGCCCCACTCGCGGGTGCCGCGGTCGCCGGATGCCGTGCGACGGCGGCACCGTCGAGCACCGGCGCGCCCGTCCTGCCGGGCGGCCGCCGGGCCCTGCCGATCCCGCCGCTCGCGCGGTCCGTCGTGGGCGCCGACGGCGTGCGACGGTTCGATCTCGCCACGCAGGCCGGATCGACGGAGATCGTCGCCGGCCGCCGCAGCGCGACGTGGGGATTCAACGGCGACATCCTCGGCCCTACGCTGCGCGCCCGGGACGGCGAGAAGGTCGCGGTGACGGTGCGGAACGGTCTCGCCGAGGCGACCAGCGTGCACTGGCACGGCATGCACGTCCCCGCCCGCGCCGACGGTGGCCCGCACCAGATGGTCGAGCCGGGCGCCACGTGGAAGGCGGAATGGACGGTGCGGCAGCGCGCCTCGACGCTCTGGTACCACCCGCACCCGCACGGCGTGACCGAGAAGCACGTCTACCGCGGGCTCTCCGGCTTCTTCCTCGTCGACGACGACGCGCAGGACGCGCTGGGCCTGCCGTCCGAGTACGGCGTCGACGACGTCCCCGTCGTCGTGCAGGACCGGAAGTTCACGCCCGCGGGCGAACTGGACGAGACGGCACCGGGCGAGACCGGGCTCATCGGCCCGACCGTGATCACCAACGGCATCGCCGGCGCGAGCCTCGTGGCGCGCCGCGACCGGATGCGGCTGCGCCTGCTCAACGGCGCGTCCGCGCGCTGCTTCGAGTTCGGCTTCGCGGACGGCCGCCGGTTCGAGATGATCGCCTCCGACGGCGGGCTGCTCGCCGCGCCGGTGTCCCTGGACCGCCTCATGCTCAGCCCGGGTGAGCGCGCCGAGATCGTGGTTCGCGTCGCCGCCGGCGAGCGCACGATGCTGCGCTCGTACCCGATCACGCAGCGCGGCAGGATCTCCGGCGAGACGGCGCGCGAGTACGGGCAGGAGGACACCCTCGACGTGCTCGAGCTGGTCGGGTCCGAGACCCTCGCCGCCGGGGCCGGCGCCGTGCCCCGCGACCTCGGCGCCATCGCGCCGCTCGCCGCGGGCGCGACGGCACCGTCGCCGGCGGCGCGGGCCTTCGACCTGCAGTGGTACATGATCAACGGCGAGCGGATGGACATGAGCCGCATCGACCTCGCGCCCGTCGTCGACACGACCGAGGTGTGGACGGTGCGCAACAAGGACAACTGGCCGCACAATTTCCACATCCACGACGTGCAGTTCCAGGTCGCGTCGTTCAACGGGAGGACCCCGCCCGCGCACCTGCGCGGCTGGAAGGACACCGTCTACCTCGCGCCCGGTGACAGCTGCGCCCTCGCCATGCGCTTCACCGACTACACCGACCTGACGATGCCGTACATGTACCACTGCCACCTGCTCTACCACGAGGACCGCGGCATGATGGGCCAGTTCGTGGTGGCGGGGAAGGGCCAGACCGCGCCCACCCGGCTGGAGATGGCGGGGATGCCGGGCATGTCGATGCCCTCGTCGTCGGCGCCCTCGTCGGCCGGGGGCTCCGCTCCCTCCGCATCCGCGGGAGCGCACGGCGGGCATTGACCGGCGGGGCGCACGGCGACACCCGGTGTAACGATCGCAAGGACGGTGCCGACCTCACCGGTGAGGAACCCTCCGTGCCGCAACCCCCTGCGGCACGGACGAGTCGGAGGAGGACGCTCATGCTGAAGAAGACGCTCGTCACCGGAATCGCCACCGCGGGCCTGGTCGCCGGAATCGGCGCCGTGCCCGCGCAAGCCGCACCGCTCGCCGTGCCGCAGGTACCGCTGGCCGCCACCCAGGTCGCGGGCCTGGGCATCCCGCAGCCCTTCACCACCCGGATCGGCGCCGACACGACGGGCCGGCCGGGCGAGGTGCGCCTCGCCGCGCACAGCTCCGTCGGCTACAACTCGTACGGTTCGCTGGTGCGGATCGACTTCCGCAACGTGCGCACCGGCGCGCGGGGTTCGGTCACCGTCAAGCCCTTCGCCAACGGACAGGTGCCCACCACGGCCGTCGCGCACACGGGGACCGGCAGGGTCACCTACGCCGCCCGCTTCGTCAGTTCCGGCACCGTGGCGGTCGTGCTGGCACCGACGCCGGGCAGCGGCTCCTTCGACGTCCGCTGAGTAGCGATCACGGCGCCAGCGCGGCGAGCGCGAGGTCGAGCACGGCGTCGAGCTCCGACGGCGGCGGCACCTCGCCGACGATCAGCCACCGGTAGACGGCTGGGCCGAACAACAGGTCGCGCACCTGCGCGTCGGAGACCCCGCCCCGGATCGCTCCCGCTTCCCGCGCCCGCGTGATGGCGTCCGCGAGGACCGCCGCGCGGGGTGCGAGGTAAGTCTCCTGCAGGGCCGCCCGAAGGTCCGGGCGGTGCGCCCCAGCGGCGTGCACCGCGAGCACGGCTCGCGCGGCGGGGGAGTGCGCGATCCCGGCGACGAAGGTCGCTGCGAGGCTCCGGAGGTCGGCGACCGGATCGTCGGTCGTCGGCGCCCGCAGCGGCGGCACCGTCGCGATCAGGGCGCCGACGACGAGGGCGTCGCGATCCGGCCACCGACGGTAGATCGTCGGCCTGCCCACGCCGGCGCGTTTCGCGACGGTCTCGATGGTCAGGCCCTGGTACCCGACGTCCTCGAGCTCGGCGAGCACGGCGTCGATGATGGCGCGTTCGGCCGCGGCGCTGCGCGGTCGTCCGGGGGTTGCTGCGGGCATGCGCCCAGTATAGTTTCGTTACATGACGGAACGTAATACAACGGTGCCGGTATCCGCGACGGCGGGCCTGTTCGCGGTCTGGGCGATCCACGACGCTGAGGAATGGGTCATGAACGGTCCGTGGGCGCGCGAGCGTGGACTACCGGTCTCGGACGAGCTGGCGCACACGGCGATCGGTGTCATGGGAGTCGTCGTCGGCGCGGCCGCGATCGACGGCCTTCGCAGCGGAGGTCGCTCAGCCTGGTACCAGACGGCGCTGCTGGCCTACGGCCTGCACGGCTTCTCGCACCTCGCGCTGGCGGCGCGGTTCGGCGGCTACGCGCCCGGCGTCGTCACCACGCCGATCACGGTGTTGCCCTTCTGGTGGTGGGCCTCGTCGCGGCTCGCACGCGCGGGGGTGCGGCGGTCCGCCGCCGGGCTGCTGCCTGGCGCCGTGGCGATGTTCGTCGGAGGCGTCGCGGGCTCCTACGGCATTGCGGCGCTAGTGCGTCGCGCCGGACACGACCGCGGATTCTGAACGGTTCGGGGCAGTTCTGCGGCCTTTCCGAGGTGGTGGCAGGACCTACGATGGGCGGAGCCGTGGGGCCCGGACGGGCGCCGCGGGCGACACGTCGAGGAGTTCAGATGGCCACCTCCGAGCTTTGTGAACCGCCGATCGCGACCGGAATGCGATGATGGCCGACCACGACGGCGAGTCTCCGCGCCTCGCGCTGGCGTCGGCCTCCGGGCGCTGGCTGATCGCCGCCGCGGCCCTCGGCTCGGGCGTCGCCTTCCTCGACGGCTCGGTGGTGAACGTGGCCCTACCGGCGATCGGGCGGGACCTCGGCGGCGGACTGTCGGTGCTGCAGTGGGTGCTCGACGGCTACCTCCTCACCCTCAGTGCGCTGCTCCTGCTCGGCGGCGCGCTGGGAGACCGGTACGACCGGCGCCTCGTCTTCCTCGCCGGGCTGGTGGTGTTCACGATCGCCTCCGTCGGGTGCGGGCTCGCGCCGACCGGCGAGGTCCTGATCCTCGCGCGCATCGTGCAGGGCATCGGCGGCGCGCTGCTGGTGCCCAGCAGCCTCGCCATGATCGAGACGGTCATCCGCCCGGAGGATCGTGGCCGCGCGATCGGGCTGTGGGCCGGGCTCAGCGGCGTCTCGTCCGCGATCGGGCCCTTCGTCGGCGGCTGGCTGGTCGACGCCGCCTCGTGGCGCTGGGTGTTCCTCATCAACGTGCCCCTCGCCGCGGCGGCCCTGATTCTCACCGTCCGCCACGTCCCGAGTATCCGCGACGCCCGGGTGCGGGGGCCGCTCGACGTGGCCGGCGCGGCCGCCGTGACGATCGGCCTCGGCGGGGTGACGTTCGCGCTGATCGAGGCGCCGGTCCAGGGCTGGACGCCCACCGTCGTGGGGGCTCTCGTCGTCGGGCTGCTCGCGGTCGCGGCGTTCCCCGTCGTCGAGCACCGCGCCGCGGACCCCCTCGTCCCGTTGCGCCTGTTCCGCTCGTCGCAGTTCAGCGGCACGAACATCGTCACGCTCGCGGTGTACACCGGGCTCGGCGGCGCGCTGTTCCTGCTGTCGCTGCACCTGCAGGCGAACCTCGGCTACAGCGCGTTGCAGGCGGGCCTGGCGTTCGTCCCGTTCACGGCGATCATGCTGGTCCTGTCCGGCCGGATGGGGGCGCTTGCGCAACGGACGGGTCCGCGCGCGCTGATGACGGCGGGCCCGCTGGTCGCGGGCGTCGGCCTCGCGCTCCTCGTCCGGGTCGTTCCCGGCGCGACCTACTGGGGCGGGGTGTTGCCCGGGATCGTCGTCTTCGGTCTGGGCATGGCCATGACGGTCGCGCCGCTCACGGCGACGGTGCTCGAGGCCGTGCCCGCCGAGTACGTCGGCGCGGCATCGGGGGCGAACAACGCGATCTCGCGTTTCGCGAGCCTGCTCGCCGTGGCCGTCCTCCCGCTCGCGGTGGGGATCACCGACCCGAGCGGACCGTCGCTGGAGAGCGGCTTCGCCCGGGCGATGCTCGTCTCGGCGGCGCTGTGCGTGATCGGCGGCGCGGTCGCCTTCGCGACCGTGCGGAACCCCGCCGAGTCGGCTCACGCCCGCGCGTAGTCGGCACCGTCGGAGACGAACTCGGGGTGGCCGTAGGTGGCGAGGCGCCGCCGTACGAGCCCGGTGAGGTATCGGTCGACCCCGTCCCGCAGGAACGGGATCTTCACACCGCGCTCGCAGACGAGGAGGCGCCCCGCGAGGAACGGGTACGTGAGCCCGACGATGCCGACGTCGACCGCCGAGAAGTCGACGCCCAGGCGGGCGGCCTCGGAGGGCTTGAAGTCGCAGAAGGCGATCGCGAAGGCGGTCTTGCTCCAGGCCTTCTCCACCCGTTCCGCGGCCCGGTCGAACGGGGTGCGCCCCGGCCGGAGGTAGGCCTCCATCGACGACCGGACCAGGGCGCCGCAGGTCTCGTCGTCGAAGTCGTCGCGCAGCAGGGCGGCCCGGCCGTTGAAGACGGCGACGATGCCCTCGGGGGTGGTCGGCAGCAGCTCCTCCGGGAGCCCGAGGAGGAAGCAGCGGTAGCGGTTGAATTCGACGATGGCGCGCTCGCCGGGGCCGAAGCCGCGCTTCGCGCGGAGCGCCTTGATCGCGATGAGGTAGCTGCCGACGGTGCCCGCCGGCATCTGGTCCACCTGCGGGATGGGGATGCCGTAGACCTCCCGGTTCCAGGCGCCCGGCCTGGTCAGCGCGTGGAAGCGCACCATCGAGTGCATCAGGCGCACCATCGCGGCGGCCTCGAAACCCTCCCGGTGGCGCTGCAGGGCGCCGGGCAGCGTGGTCACGGCGAAGAAGTTCGAGGTCTCGTTGATCCGGCGCGCCGCGCGGGCGCCGGACAGGGCGCCGGTGAGCGCCATCGGCAGCGCCGCGTAGGTGTTGAGGAAGGTGGCGAGGAAAACCCCGCGGGTGATGAACGGCGCCGTGAGGGCGGAGCCGATCCGCGCGAGGCGCGCACCCTCCTCGACGAGGTCCATGTCGACCCAGGAGGGAGTGTCCTCCATCGCGGCGACGAAGGCGCGGAGCTCCTCCGGGGCGTCCGGCACGGCGTCGATCCCCTCGTGGCAGGCGCGGCGCAGCATCGCGACCAGCGTCTTCGTGCCGTAGTGCGGCTCGAGCGAGGCGTACGGATCGGCGACCACGTCGCCGAGGAGCGTGGTGGTCGCGATGAGTTCGACGGTCCGCTCGTCGTCGAGGGTCCGCGCGCGCCGCCCCAGCCGCGGGCGCAGGGTGGACCGGACCTCGGGGTCCGCGGTGTGGCGGAAGGGCGCCGCGGTGAAATCGATCGCGCCGTACAGGCCGGGCTGCAGGGCCGCCTGGGAACGCACCCGTTCGGCGAGTCCGGGGTAGTGCCGCATGGGAACGCTCCTTAACTTTCATTCCGTAAGTACGACGATGACAGGGTGTAAGTTATCCTGTCAAGGGAATGACGCGAACTCGTATGAGCGCCACCGAGCGGCGCGAACAGATCCTCGACGTGGCGCACGACATCGTCGCCACGGAGGGCTTCCACGCGGCCACGCCCAAGCGCATCGCCGACGAGGCCGGCGTCACGCGGACGGTGCTCTACCAGCAGTTCGGTGATCTCGCGGGGCTGTTCGTCGCCCTCATCGACCGCGAGGCCGATCGGATCGGCGAGCAGTACCTCCGCGCCGTCGCCGAGGTGGCGCCCGACTCGGGCAATGATCCCTTCGTCTCGGCCTTCGAGGGTGCGGTGCGCGCCATCGACGAGAACCCCGCCGGCTGGCGGCTGTTCCTCCTGCCTCCCGAGGGGGCGCCGCCCGCCCTGCACGAGCGCCTCGCCGAATCGCGGGACGCGGTGGTCGCGTTCATGGAGCTGAGCCTGCGCAGCACTTTCCCGGGGATCGAGGATCCCGAGTACCTGGCGCGCGTGGTGCACGCGACCGCGCGGGAGCTGCTATGCCTGCACCTGACCGATCCGGACAATGCCACCGTCGAGCGGCTCACCGGCCTCATTCGCCGGCTCCGCACCTTCGCGCCGCCGCCCGCGTAGCGGGCGTCCGGCTATTCCGGCAGGAGCCGGGCGAGCAGGCGGCGGAGCGTCGCGGCTTCCTCGTCGGACAGTCGGGCGGCGAGGAGTTCGTCCTCCGCGGCGCGGATCCGCTGCTTCGCCCGGGCCTGGACCGCCGCGCCGTCGGCGGTCGCCGCCACGGTGCGGCGGCGCGCGTCGTCCGCCTGTTCGCGCGCGACGAGGCCGCGCGATTCGAGGTCGCCCAGGTGCTTGCCGAGGCGGGTGGTGTCGCGGCCGGTCCGCCGCGACAGCTCGACCTGGGAGACCGCACCGCCCCGGAGCAGCGTGGTGAGGATGGCGTACTCCCACATGGATACCCCGGTGTCGCGCAGGATCGGCTCCTCCAGCGCCAGCAGGCGGTGCCCGAGGACGCCGACCGCTTCGGCGAGGTCGGGTCCGGGCGTGGGGTCGTCTGTGACCACGATTCCTCCATGTCCTCTACTGCGGTGCACGAATATCGTCTACCGTGGTGCACGGTGCAGCTGCACCGTCGATCATTCGAACCTACGTGGAGGCCACATGGACACCGCGGATCTGGACCGCGCCGCGCGGGAGTACGCGGCCCTCCTATCGGAGGCCGCGGCGGCGGACCTCGCGGCACCCGCCGGGAAACGCACCGTCGGCGGGCTGACGGACGACCTGATCGGGCGGGTCGCGCACCTGGCCACCGCCCTCGGCGCGGGCCCGCCGTCGCCCGACGACGCGGCGGAAGGGGTGTCCGACGGTATGGGTTCCCCCGACCTCTACGGCGGAGGCTTCGAGCGTCCGTTCCGTCGCGCGATCCGGCGGCTCGGCACCGCGGCCGAAAGCGCACCGTCGGACCCGCGCACCGCGACGGACCTCGCGGCCCTGACCCGGGACATCGACGCCGGCGCGCGGGCGCTCGGGCGGGCACTGGGGCTCACCTGAATCGGCCCGACCGAACCGGACATCGGCGCGGACGGGTCGGATACGGTGAGCGAATGTCTTCGAACATCGAATCTCCCGCGGCGCCGCCCCAGCCGAAGGACGCGGCGACCGTCGTCCTCGTCCGCGACGGCGCGGACGGCATCGAGGTCTTCCTGCAACGCCGCGTGCAGCAGATGGCCTTCGCCGGCGGGACGACCGTCTTCCCCGGCGGGGGCGTGGACCCGCGGGACGGCGAGGCCGACCTCGCCTGGCAGGGCCCGGCCGCCCCGTGGTGGGCCGAGCGCTTCGGTGCCACCGAGCGCGACGCGCGCCAGCTGGTCTGCGCCGCCGTGCGCGAGACCTTCGAGGAGTGCGGCGTCGTGCTCGTCTCCGCGGCCGACGGCGGCGCGCCCGACGTGGCGGCCCTCGCGCCCGCCCGCGCCCGGCTCGAGGCCAAGGAGCTCTCCCTCGCCCAGTTCCTCCGCGACGAGGACCTCGTGCTCCGCGCCGATCTGCTGCGGCCCTTCGCGCACTGGATCACGCCGAAGAACGAGAAGCGCCGCTACGACACCCGCTTCTTCCTCGCGGCCCTGCCCGCCGGCCAGCGCGCCGACGACCGCACCAGCGAGGTCGAGGAGGCCGGCTGGCGGACCGCCGCACAGGCCCTCGCGGACTGGTCCGCGGGCCGCTGCTTCCTGCTGCCGCCCACCTGGTCCCAGCTGCGGGCCGTGGCCGAGCACCGCACCGTCGCCGAGTTGCTCGCCGCCGAGCGGGCGATCGAACCCGTGGAGCCCGAGCTGCCGCTCGGCGGCGCGATCGACTCCCTGCAGTTCGCGGAGGCCGCCGAGTACGTCGCGTCGATGCCGTCGAACATCCCGCGCCCGACGCTGTGACGACGGGGCGCGGCACCGGGGCGTAGCCCGCTATTCACCTGCGTTCTCACAGGATTCACCGACCCGCTCGGTCGCGGTTCACCGGCAGGTCGCCTGACCGGCCCACTGTGAGGTCATGAGTACACCGGGAACACTGCTCATCGGCCGGACCCCCGCACGCGAGACCCTGATCCACGGCGCCGAGTACGAGGTGGTGCTCACCACCCGCGCCGACGACGTCGACACGGTGCAGCGGCTGCGCTACGAGGTCTTCGGCTCCGAGCCGGGCTTCGAGGCCTCGATGGCCGGGGTCTCCGACGGCCGCGACGCCGACCGCTTCGACGAGTTCTGCGACCACCTCGTGATCCGGCACAAGCCGAGCGACGCGATCGTCGGCTGCTACCGGATCCTCCCGCCGCCCGGCGCGATCGCCGCAGGCGGCCTCTACCTGGCCACCGAGTTCGAGCTCGGCGCCCTCGACCACATCCGGCCGGAGACGCTCGAGATGGGGCGGGCCTGCGTGCGCGCCGACCACCGCACCGGCGGCGTCCTGTGCCTGATGTGGGCGGGCCTGCTCGCCTACAGCGACCTGCGCGGCATCCGCTACGCGATGGGCGCGGTCAGCGTCCCGATGCAGTACGAGGGGTACGGCCGCGGCGCGACGGTCCGCGCGGTCCGCGAGCTGGTCGACGCCAAGCACCGCGCCCAGTGGGTCGTCACCCCGCGCACCACGGTCGAGGAGATCACCGCGGAGCCCGCCTCCCGCCGGACCTTCCCGCCGCTCGTCACCGGCTACCTGCGGATGAACGCGGAGATCCTCGGCGCCCCGAGCTTCGACCCGGTCTTCGACGTCGCCGACTTCCCGATGATCATCGACCGCACCCGGTTCAACGTGCGGTACCTCGAACGCCTCCAGCAGGCGGCGGGAAGCCTCTAGCCGTGATCCCCGTCGCCGAACTGGCCCGGCATCCCTGGCAGCAGGTCGCCCCGTGCGACGCGGGCTGCTCCGCCGGCGAGCCGCAGGAGGCCGCGGCCTGGCTCCGGGCGGTGCGGTGGGCCGCGCTCGTCACGGTGATGGTGATGGGCCTGCTCGCGCTCGGGCTCACCTACCCGTGCGGCGCCACCACGCGCCGCGTCGTCATTCGCGGCGGTGCGCGGGCGATGCTGTGGTCCCTCGGGATGCGCGTCGAGCCGGTCGGCAACGTGCCGCTGCGCTCCCTCGTGGCCGCGAACCATCAGTCGCTGCTCGACATCGTCGCCATCGCGTCGATCGCGCCCGCCGCCTTCATCGCCAAGGCCGACATCTTCGACGTCCGCCCCGTCGCGGTGCTGATGCGCGCATTCGGCGCGATCCCGCTGCGCCGGGAGCGCCTGCGCGAGCTCCCCGCCACCGTCGACCACGTCGCGGGCCTGCTCCGCGGGGGCCGCACCGTGGCCCTCTTCCCCGAGGGCACCACCTACTGCGGCGTCCACCGGGGCGATTTCCGGCCCGCCTTCTTCCAGGCCGCGATCGACGCCCGCGCCGACGTGGTGCCCGTCTCGCTGCGGTACTCGATCCGGCTGCCCGGCCCGGCGCGCGGCGCGCGGCAGAGCACCGTCGCGGCCTACGTCGGGTCCGACACCGAGATCAGCACGCTCGCCCGTGTGATCGCCGCGCGCGGCGTCGCGGTGCGGGTGCACGCGACCGAGGTGATCGACGCCGGTCAGTGGGTCACCGCGGGCCGCGGGGCCCTCGCGGCGCGGGCCGAGGCGGCCGTCTTCGCCGATGCCGAGTTCCTCGACGCCGCCGCGCCGCTGCCGCTCGCGGCCTGAGCCCGGAAACGGGGAGGACCGCCGATATCGGTGGCGCCGCCGTCGCGCGTATTCTTGGGACGCGATGACTCCCGACCGCGAGAACCCCGTCTACCTCGACCACGCCGCGGACACCCCGATGGTGCCCGAGGCATTGGCGGCGATGGCGCAGGCCGCGGCCCGGCCGGGCAACGCCTCTTCGCAGCACGGCTCCGGCCGCCGGGCGCGCCGCATCCTCGAGGAATCGCGCGAGTCCATCGCCCGCGACCTGGGCGCCCGGCCCTCCGAGGTGATCTTCACCGGCGGCGGCACCGAGGCGGTCAACCTCGCGGTGAAGGGCCTGTACTGGGCCCGCCGCGCCGAGAACCCCGCCGCGGTCACCGTGATCGCCTCCGCGATCGAGCACCACGCGGTGCTCGACGCGATCGAGTGGCTCGGCGAGCACGAGGGCGCCGTGGTGCGCCTGCTGCCCGTCGACCATCGCGGGCTGGTCGACCCCGCCGACCTGCGCGCCGCGCTCGACGAGGCGGCGGGCACCGTCGCGCTGGTCAGCGTCATGTGGGCCAACAACGAGGTCGGCACGCTGCAGCCGATCGCCGAGCTGGCCGCCGAGTGCGCCCGCGACGGCGTGCCGATGCACTCCGACGCCACCCAGGCCGCGGGGCACGTGCCCATCGACTTCGGCACCAGCGGCCTCGCCGTGCTCACCAACGCCGCGCACAAGTTCGGCGGCCCGCAGGGCGTGGGCACCATGCTCATCGGCCGCAGCGTCGCCCTCGTGCCGCTGGCGCACGGCGGCGGCCACGAGCGGGACCTGCGCTCCGGCACGCCTAACGTCGCGGGCGCCGCCGGCATGGCGGCCGCGCTCACCGTGGCGATCGGCCGGATGGACGAGGAGTCGCCGCGCCGCGCGGCGCTGCGCGACCGCCTCCTCGCGGGCGTCCGCGGCTTCGAGGGCGCCGTGATCAACGGTGGCGCCGCGCACGGCATCCCCGCGCTGCCGGGTATCGCCCACGTCTCCTTCGCCGGCTGCGAGGGCGACTCGCTGCTCATGCTGCTCGACGCCCGCGGCATCGAATGCGCCACCGGCTCCGCCTGCAGCGCCGGCGTCGCGCGGGTCAGCCACGTCCTCGAGGCCATGGGCGCCGATCCCGGCGTCGCGCGCGGCTCGCTGCGCTTCTCCTTCGGCCCCGAGAACACGGAGGCCGACGTCGACGCCGTGCTCGACGCCCTCGCCCAGGTCGTCGACCGCGCCCGCGCCGCGGGGCTCAGCTTCACGGGGGCCCGCTGATGCGCGTGCTGGCCGCGATGAGCGGCGGCGTGGACTCCGCCGTCGCCGCGGCGCGGGCCGTCGAGGCCGGGCACGACGTTGTCGGCGTGCACCTCGCGCTGTCCGAGGCCCCGGGCACCCTGCGCACCGGCTCGCGCGGCTGCTGCTCCAAGGAGGACGCGGGCGACGCCCGCCGCGCCGCCGACGTGCTGGGCATCCCGTTCTACGTCTGGGACTTCGCCGACCGCTTCCGCGAGGACGTGATCGACGACTTCGTCGCCGCCTACGCCGCGGGGGAGACCCCGAACCCCTGCCTGCGCTGCAACGAGAAGATCAAGTTCTCCGCGCTCGCGGAGAGGGCCTACGCGCTGGGCTTCGACGCCGTCGCCACCGGCCACTACGCGCGTCTCGAGGGCGGCGAGCTGCGCCGCGCCGTCGACGCCGACAAGGACCAGTCCTACGTGCTCGCCGTGCTCACGGCCGAGCAGCTCTCCCGCGCGCTGTTCCCCGTCGGCGACACCCCGAAGCCCCAGATCCGCGAGGAGGCCGCCCGCCGCGGCCTCGCCCTGGCGGACAAGCCCGACAGCCACGACATCTGCTTCATCCCGTCCGGCGACACCCAGGCCTTCCTCGGCGCCCGGATCGGCGTGCGGCCCGGTGCCGTCGTCGACGGCGAGACCGGCGAGCGCCTCGGCGAGCACGCCGGCGTCCACGAGTTCACCATCGGCCAGCGCAAGGGCCTCGGCCTGCCCGGCCCCGCCCGCGACGGCGAGCCCCGCTACGTCACGGCGATCGACGCCGCCACCGGCGACGTCACCGTGGGGCGCGGCGAGCGCCTCGACGTCACGCGCATCGTCGCCGACGGTGCCGTGTGGACGTCCGGGAGCGCACCGTCGGGCCCGGTCGAGGCGATGGTGCAGGTCCGCGCGCACGGCGGGCTCGCCCCGGTCACCGTGTCCGCCGACGGCGACCGGCTGGTCATGGACCTGGAGACGCCGCTCCGCGGCGTGGCCCCCGGGCAGGCCGCGGTGCTGTACGCGCCGGACGCCGAGCGCGGCGACCTGGTCCTCGGGTCGGGAACGATCCGCTCGACCGCGCACGACGCCGCGCATGTCTGATCCCCTCGCGCCGCTGGTCGGGGGAGTGACGGGGATCGGCTCGGTACCGGGCACGGACCCGCGCGAGGCGGCCGCCACCGTCGTCGGCGAGCTGGAGGTGCCGTTCCTGCCCGAGCTCCCGGACCGGGGGATCGGCGCCGACATGATCGGCCGCGGCGCCGGGCTCCTCGTCGATATCGGCTTCGACGTCTCCACCACCGGCTACCGGATCGGCGTCCCCGACGGGCGCGTCGCGCGGCTCACCGCCGACTACCTGGAGCGCGACTTGGACGCCTTCGAGGAGGCCTACGAGGTCGCGCGGCGTCGGGGCGGCGGCCTGGTCAAGGCCCAGGTCGCGGGCCCGCTGACCCTCGCGGCCGGGCTGGAGCTGCCGAACGGCCACCGCGTGGCCCGCGACCGCGGGGCGATGCGCGACGTCGCCGCCTCGCTCGCGGAGGGCCTCATCCGGCACGTCGCCGACCTGCGGCGCCGCCTCGGTGCCGACGTGGTGCTGCAGCTCGACGAGCCCTCGCTGTGGTCGGTCGTGCACGGCACGGTCCCCGCGCTCACCAAGCTCGACCCGGTGCGGGCCGTTCCCGCGCCCGAGGCGGCCGAGATCCTCGCGTCCGTCGTCGAAGCCGTCGACGCGCCCGTCCTACTGCACCTCTGCGGCCCGATCGACTGGGACGTCGTGCGCCGCGTCCCCGTCGACGGTGCGCTGCTCGACGCGACCCGCCTGACGGCGGCCGACTACGAGGGCTTCGGCGAGCTCGCCGAGTCGCGGACCGTCGTGGGGCTCGGCCTCGCACCGGCGACACCGGCGCCGCGTCGTCGCTCGCCCGCCGACCTGGCCGCCCCGGCGATCCGCCTCTACGACGAGGTCGGCCTGCCGCGCCGCGATCTCACCCGCGCCACCGTCACCCCCGTGTGCGGTTCGCCCGGTTCGCCCGGAATTCGACCGATTCTCGACGCCTGCAAGGAGATTCGCGCCGTCTTGGCGGAGGCGTCGGCGGAGTAGCCCGCTACACTTCGGCGATGTTCCCGACCACCGGGGCAGTCGATGGTGCAGATACCGCCTGGCTGCTCGCCGCGTTCGCGCTCGTGCTGTTGATGACGCCGGGGCTCGCCCTGTTCTACGGCGGCATGGTCCGCAGCAAGAGCGTCCTCAACATGATGATGATGTGCCTCACCGCCATCCCGGTGGTGTGGCTCCTGTGGGTGGCCTTCGGCTACTCGATGACCTTCGGGCCCGACCGGGGCGGCGTCGTGGGCGACCCGACCACGTTCGCGGGCCTGCGCGGGCTGCTCGGTGCGTTCGGCGCCGACGGCTCGGACGCGGGCGCGGTGCCGCTGGTCGGGCAGGTTCCCGCGCTCCTGTTCGTCGCGTTCCAGGCGGGCTTCGCCATGGTCACCGTCGCCCTGATCGCCGGCGCGGTCGCGGACCGCATGCGGTTCGTCTCCTGGCTCGTCTTCGCCGCCCTCTGGGCGACGCTGGTCTACTTCCCGGTCGCGCACTGGGTGTTCTCGGTGCCGGGGCTGACCGCCGAGCACGGCGGCTGGATCGTCGAGAACCTCAAGGCGATCGACTTCGCGGGAGGTACCGCGGTCGAGATCAACTCCGGCGCGTCCGCGCTGGTCATGGCGCTCCTGCTGGGGCGCCGCGCGGGCTGGCCGCGGGATCCGATGCGGCCGCACAACCTGCCCTTCGTCATGCTCGGGGCGGGTCTGCTGTGGTTCGGGTGGTTCGGCTTCAACGCCGGCTCGACGCTGGCGGCGAACGGCTCGGCGGCGCTGATCGTGGTGAACACTCTCGGGGCCGGCGCGGTGTCGATGGTCTCGTGGCTGATCGTCGAGAAGGTGCGGCACGGCAAGCCGACGTCCTTCGGCGCTGCGTCCGGCGTGGTGGCGGGGCTGGTGGCGATCACGCCGTCGTGCTCGGCGGTGACGCCGATCGGCGCGCTCGCGGTGGGCGCCGCCGCGGGCGCGATCAGCTCGTACGCGATCGAACTCAAGTACCGCTGGCGCTACGACGACTCGCTCGACGTGGTCGGCGTGCACCTGGTCAGTGGCGTCGTGGGCATGCTCATGATCGGCCTGGTCGGCAGCGCCTCCGCCCCGGCCGGGCGCGACGGCCTGCTGTACGGCGGCGGCGTCGATCAGCTGTGGCGGCAGGCCGTGGCGGTGGTCGCGGTCCTCGGCTACGCCATGGTGGTCACGCTGGTCATCGGCCTGGTC
This sequence comes from Tsukamurella sp. M9C, assembly GCF_020169415.1. Lineage (GTDB taxonomy): Bacteria > Actinomycetota > Actinomycetes > Mycobacteriales > Mycobacteriaceae > Tsukamurella. The sequence goes on along the minus strand of NZ_JAIULG010000033.1, from coordinate 277 downwards.
CTCAAGGCGACCATCGGGCTGCGGGCCGATCCGCAGCACGAGGCCGACGGCCTCGACGACGGGCAGCACGCCGAATCCGCCTACGACCTGCACGTGCGCGGCGGACGGCTCGAACCCGGACGCTGATGCGGCCGCAAAGGTATCGTGCCGCTATGACCGGATCGCACCGTTTCTCCGCCCTCGTCGTCGCCCTGATCGCCGCGGGCGCGCTCGCCGGATGCTCGTCGAACTCGGGCTCGGACGCGGCCTCCACCCCGGCCCCCGCGTCCTCCTCCAC
>NZ_JAIULG010000032.1 GCF_020169415.1 Tsukamurella sp. M9C | reverse complement strand
GGGGGCATGGGGCGTGGGGCCGCGCCCTTGCCTTCGGCGCTCACGCCGCTCTCGGATTCTGTCCGATTCGGACACGGCCCAGGTCTCACGTCTGGAACATTCGGACGAGCAGCGCGGCACCGCGCGGGGGACGGCTGAGGGCGCGCGGCACGCCACGGGGAATCGGCGTTCAGCGTGGGAGAGCTGGCGCCACGTGAGGGAATCGGCGCCGCGCGGGGGACGACTGAACCCCCACGGCCCGGCATGGGGGAATCGGCGTTAGGCGTGGGAGAGCTGGCTTCTCGTGCGGGAATCGGTGCCGCGCGGGGGACGACTGGTCCCCCACCTCACGCACGACGTTCCGTAGGGGAGCGAACGCCGGAGCCTCCTTTCGGCGCCGCGCGGGGGACGACGGAGCCTGCATCGACGGCACGGTGGCCGGTGCACTATGCGCCGCCGCGCGCCGGAGACCGCCGACGGATCGACCGCTCTGACCAGGGCGGGCGCCGCACATCGCCCGCCGAGCCGCACGCACCCGAGGCGCGGCCGCCCGTGCACCGCACTTGTCCGAACCGGACAGAATCCGAGAGTCACGACCACGCAGCACCGTCGCCCGCCCCTGCAGTTCCGCAGGGCCACCGACGGCGCCGGCTCGCACACCGCTGACCCGGCGACCACGCACTCGCGGTGTAGCGTCGACGCCGATGTCCACGCCCCTCACCACCACGGTCTCGGCGCGCTCGGCCGTGCTGAGCCTGCTGCTGGGCGCGCATCCGCCGGAGCTGGAGGGTCGCGAGATCGTGGCCGCGATGCGGCTGTTCGGGGTCTCCGAATCCACGACGCGAGCGGCGATGTCGCGCATGGTGTCCGCCGGTGATCTGGTCCGCGACGGCGGGCGCTACGCGCTGTCGGACCGTCTCGCCCGGCGCCAGGCGCGCACCGACTCCCCCGTGATGCTGCCCTGGGACGGCACCTGGGAGACGGCGATCGTCACCACCAGCGGGCGCAGCGCCGGCGACCGCGCCGAGCTGCGCACCGAGATGACCCGGCTGCGCCTCGCGGAGCTGCGCGAGGGCGTGTGGATGCGGCCCGCGAACCTCGACCGCATGCTCCCGACGACGGTGCGCCAGGTGACCGCGCGCTTCACCGCGCGGCCGGACGACGACCCCGTCGACCTGGCGCGCACGCTGTGGGACCTGCCGGAATGGTCCCGGCACGGACACGCGCTGCTGGGCGCGATCGCCGACGCCGGCGACGACGGGCAGGCGCGCTTCCTGACGATGGTCTCGGTGGTGCGGCACCTCTACCGGGATCCGCTGCTCCCGCCGGAGCTGCGGCCGGCGGACTGGCCGGCGGACGAGCTCACCGCCGCCTACGCGGACTTCCGCGCATGGCTGGCCGCGATGCGGATCGGCCGGGGCTGATCAGGCGAGCGAGTCGACCACCTTCGTGATCCGCGCCTGCAGGCGGCGCAGCTGCAGCCCCTGGTCGTCGAGGCGGCGGGCGATGGAGTTGACCGCGTCGCACGAGCCGGTCTCGTGCAGGCTGCGGGCGTCGATCTGGAGGTCGTCGCCGGTCCGGCCGATGGACGCGGCGATGGTCGTGAGCTGAGTGGTGAGATCGTCGAGTTCGCTGCGGACGCCGGCGAGCCCCATGATGTTCCCTTCTGCGCGGCCCCGAGCGGGCCGTTCACCTGCACAGTAGGTGGCTGCTGTGACCGGTGTGACGAATTGCAGGTGACCGTTGCGTGTCCGTTACCCGACGAATCGTCGCTATCGCACAGGTCCTTCGTCGCGGAACGCGCCGTGCCGCCCCGCACCGTCGGAGAACCGGGTGGCGCCCGCGACGGCGCCGTCGGCGAGGGAAGCGAGCCCGTACCGGTACTCGATCCCGAGCGCCTCGGCCTCGGACTCCGCCTCCCCGTCGAGCATCGAGAGGCGATCGTTGCGCAGGCAGGTCTGCGGGAATCCGGCGAGCTGCAGCCCCAGCTCGACGGCGGCCTCCAGGGCCGTCCCGGGTTCGACGGTGCGGTTGACCAGGCCGATCGCCTCGGCCTCGGCCGCGTCGACGGGCCGCCCGGTGAGGATGAGGTCCATCGCGCGGCTCGCGCCGATGAGCCGCGGCAGGCGCACGGTGCCGCCGTCGATGAGGGGCACGCCCCAGCGGCGGCAGAAGACGCCGAGGACCGCGTCGGTCGCGGCGACGCGGAGGTCCGCCCAGATGGCGAGTTCGAGGCCGCCGGCCACGGCATGCCCCTCGATCGCCGCGATGACGGGCTTGCTCAGCCGCATCCGCGAGACGCCCATCGGCGCGTCGCCGTCGGGCTCTACGCGGTTCGGGGTGCCGGCGGCGACGGCCTTGAGATCGGCTCCCGCGCAGAAGGTCCCGCCGCGCCCGTGCAGCACGGCGACGGCGGCGTCCGGGTCGGCGTCGAAGGCGCGGAAGGCGTCGGCGAGGGCCTCGGCGGTGGCGCGGTCGACGGCGTTGCGCACATCGGGCCGGTCGATCTCGACGACGGTGACCGGTCCGCGCCGGCTGACGACGACGCTCATGACGACGTGGGCCCGTGGACGGCGGAGCCGGTGGCGATGCCGGTGACGGTGCAGACGCCGAACCGGCCGTCGCGGTCGAACATGCTGGCCGAGGAGATGCTGATGCCGTCGACGATGACGAACTGATCTGCCTCCAGCCCGATCTCGTCGCCGCGGGGCGCGCGGGCGATGGCCATGGAGACGTCGCCGTTGATGGTCTCGACGCCGCCGGTGCCCATGCCGGTCACCAGGTTGGTGCAGTCGGAGACCATCGCGGCGCGGGCGAAGGGCGTCGTCTCCTCGCCGTCCAGGACGCGCCATCCGCGGGTCCAGACGCGCTTGCGCTCGGCGGTGGCCCAATGCTCCGGGGTGTCCGACGAGACGTAGTCGCCGCTGCCGCCGGCCATCGCGAGGCGTGGGCCGCCGGGCGGCGGCGGGGCGGGGACGTGCGGATCGGACCAGACGGCACCGTCGGGCTGCGGGGCCCGGTGGTAGAAGGTGACGGCGGCGCGGACGACGGTCTTGTCGTTCTGGATGATCTCCGCCTCCGCGACGCGGATGCGGCGGCCCGAGCGGACCAGGCGGGTGCGCACGTCGAGGTGGCCGGAGCGGACCATGCGGAACATGTCGCAGTGCCAGCGGGTTCCGACGAGGCCCTCGCCGAACTCGGTATCGAGGACCTGCGCGAGCAGGCCGGCGATCGCCGGCCCCGACAGGGTGCCGGGCGCCCAGCGGCCCTCCGCGGCGGGCAGCGAATCGAAGCCGCCGCCGCTGCGGGCGAACTGCGCGGGTACCTCCGGGGTGGTCATTCCATTGGGTTTACCAGGCGACGCCGCGCGCCCTGTACTCGCATCCACCGGAACGCCGCCGCGGCGGCGGCCATGGGGTACTGATGGAGCATGGGCGATTCGTTCTTCGTGAAGATGTGGCCGCGGCTGGTGCGCAACGAGCCGCCGCTGCTGACCGAGCTGCGGCGACGCAACCTGGCCGGGCTGTCGGGCCGGGTCCTGGAGGTGGGCGCGGGCACCGGCACGAACTTCGCGCTGTACCCGCCGGAGGTCACGACGGTGGTCGCGCTGGAGCCCGAGGACGCCCTGCGCTCGGAGGCGTCTGCGGTGGCGGATGAGCGCGTCGAGGTGCGGCCCGAGCGGCTCGACGAGTACGTCGCCGCGGAGCCCTTCGACGCCGTGGTGTTCAGCCTGGTGCTGTGTTCGCTGCCCGACCCCGAGGGCGCGGTCCGGCAGGTCCGCGGATTCCTCCGGCCCGACGGCGAGCTCCGCTTCCTCGAGCACGTCGCCGCGCGGGGCGGGATGCTGGAGGGACTGCAGAAGGCGGCGGACGCCACCGTCTGGCCGCGGCTGTTCGGGAACTGCCATGCGCACCGCGACGCCGTCGGGCTGATCAGCGGGGCGGGTTTCGCGGTGACCACGGTGGAGGACCGGATGCTGGCGCCCGCGTGGGTGCCGATCCCGACGTCGCCCCTGGTCCTCGGCCGCGCGCACGCATGACGATCGACGCCACAGCGCTGGGCCTCGACACCCGGCTGACGCTGCTCGCCTCCGGCCTCGTCTTCCTGTGGGCGCTGGCCCTCGGGGTGTGGAAGTACCACGGGATCATGACCTCCCCGGAGCACCACGCACACGTCTACGTGGACATCGCCCACCGCGCCGCGCTGCTGTACTCCTTCGCCATCGCACTGGCGGCGGTCTTCGTGGAGCTCAGCGCGTGGCCGCAGTGGGTGGACCTGACCGCGGCCGCGATCCTGGTGTTCTTCTTCGTCGCGGCGATCGCCAGCTACTGCTGGCACGGCGCGCGTCGGGACACGGAGAACCAGCTCGCGCCGCCCGCGCCCGGGGTGCGGGGTTTCATGGTGGCGCTCATCGTCGCCGAGATCGGAGCCTTCGCCGTGCTTCTCGCGGGTTTCGTCGCGGCCTGGTGACCGCCGCCGGGTGAGCGGCGGTCAGGCGGCCTGCCCGCGGGTGCACTGGCATTCGGTGAGCGTGCCTCCCGCGGCGGCGGCGTGCCGCCAGGCGGGGCTGCCGGGCACCAGGTCGGGCTCGCGCTCCGGCGTGCGGTACCCCGTGCCCGACGGTGCCGCGACGGTCGCGCCCGCGGGGAGCGCGACGGGACCGCGGCGCCACAGAGCGGGCGCGAGGATCGCTCCGGCGGCGGCGATTCCGGCGAGGAGCGCCCAGGCCGGGACGAGCCCGAAACGGTTCGCGCCCCAGCCGGCGATCGGGTAGGAGATGAGCCAGGCGAGGTGCGAGAGGGAGAACTGGGCGGCGAAGACGGCGGCCACGTCGCTGGGCGCCGCCGCGGCGCGGAGCACCTTGCCGGTGGGGGTGATCGCCATGGCGGAGCCGGCGCCGCTCGCGAACCACACCGCCGCGGTGAGCGCCCACGACGGGGTGTCGGCGGCGGCCATCGCGACGGCGCCGACCGCCGCGACGGTGAGTAGCACTGCGCCCGTGAGCATCACGGACCGCTCCGAGAACCGGTCCAGCAGGCGCGGGACGGCCAGCGCCACGAGCAGGGTGCCGCCGCCGGATGCGGCGAGCATCCACGCGACCTGGGACTCGCTGCCGCCCAGTCGATCGCGGACGTAGTTGACGGTGTTGACCACCACGATCGAGCCGGCGGCGGCCACCGCGAAGTTCACGGCGAAGACGCCCCGCAGGCTCGGGGTGCGCGCGAACAGCCTGACGCCGGAGAGGATCCGGTCGGCGGGGCCGCCCGCGGGCGCGCGGCGCGCGTCGGGCACCGTCGCCCTGAGGACGAGGAATGCGGAGACGACGAATCCGACTGCGGTACCGAGGAACAGGACGTCGAAGTCGATGAGCAGGAGCGCGAGCGCGGCGAGGACGGGGCTGACCAGGCTCTCCATCGTGTAGGCGACCTGGGACGCGGACAGCGCCGTGGTGTAATCGCGCTCGTCGGTGATGATGTCCGGGATGACGGCCTGGAAGGTGGGCGTGAACGCCGCCGACGCCGCCTGCAGCGTGCCGATGAGCACGTAGATCTGCCAGACCTCGGTGACGAAGGGCAGGGCGAGGACGATGCCAGCGCGCACGACGTCGAGCGCCACCAGGAACGCCCGCCGCGGGAGCCGGTCGACGTACGCCGCGGCGAGCGGCGCGATGACCACGTACAGCACCATCTTGATCGTGAGTGCGGTGCCGAGCACGACGGCGGCCGAGGAGCCCGCGATCTCGTAGGCGAGCAGGCCCAACGCGACGGTGGTCAGGCCGGTGCCGAGCAGGGCGACGATCTGCGCGCTGAACAGCAGCCGGAAGTCGCGGTTCGCGAAGGGACCCACGGTATCTCTCCTGAGTTCGGTGCCGACGTGGTGGATGCGGGTCAGTGGTGGTGCGCGGCGTGATGGCTGCTGTGCGGGCCGCCGTGCGCGACGGGCTCCGCGCCGTCGACCGGCGCCTCCGACGCCGCGGACGGGGCGGGCTCGCCGGCGACGAGCGTGAAGTCCGCGGTCCGGACGGTGCCGGCGTGCTGGAAGTCGAGGAACAGCCGGTACGTGCCCGCCGACGGGGCCATCGCGTGGAACCGGATGTCCGGACCGGCGGGGGTGGCGGGGTCCGACGGGTCGCCCTCGGGATGGACGTGCAGGAAGGCGAGGTCGCCGGCGCGGAGCGCGACGAGGTGGCCGTAGGCCGCGAGGTACGGCTGCAGATCCGTGACGGGGATCCCGCCGCGGGTGATACGAGCGCGCAGCTCGGCCCCCTCGCCCGGCAGGAGCGCACCGTCGAGCGTGACGACGTAGTCGTCGACCGTCGAGACGGTGCGGCGCTCGAGGAGGTCGCGAGGCCGATAGTCGCCGGGGACGGCGACGTCGGCGCCGAGGACGATGCCCGCGCCGAGCGTCGTCGGGGCGATGTCGGCGAAGAGGCGCCACACGCCCGGCGTCAGGTCCAGCTCGACCGACCAGGTGCCGGCCGCGTCCATGACGGGGTGCACGTGCTGGAATCCACTGGTGTCGCGCTGGACGGCGATGAAGTGCAGCTTCCGATCGTGCTGCACGTCGAAGGCGGTGACCGGCGCGTCGTCGGGGCCGAGGATCGCGAACTCGACGCGGGTGCGGCCGGCGTCGAGGATCGTCAGCGCCGGGGTGATGCGGTAGCCCTGCTCCGCGGCCTGCAGCCCTTGCGGGAACGGTGCGGCGGCGTGTGCGCTGTGGTCCATGACGTGCTCCTTCGGTGTGCGTGCGCGGCGGATCCACCGTCGTGCGGGTACCCCCTGAGGGTACTTGGTTTTATACCCCATGGGGGTATCCGCGTCAACCGTCTTCACGAAACAGACACACCGATGGATCCGTCCGCCGGCGGTGGATTCACGCGGCGTCAGTCGTTGGGTACCGCCGCGAGCCGCGGCTTCGAGTAGTAGAGCGTGAAGCTGAGCCAGCTCCCGTCCTCGGTGATCTCGTCGTGCATCACGAGGTCCTCCACCTCGACGGTGCCCAGCGCCTCGACGGTGTCGGCGAACCGACGCAGCAGCGCCGGCAGGTCGCCCTGGCCGGCGCCCCTCGGGTTCGCCTGCGAGATGGATCTCAGCAGCGTGTGGTCATCAGCCATACAGCGATGGTGTCACGGTCGTCGTGCCTGGTCGAGGAGGTTTCACAGCGGGCCGACCCGGCGAACACTTCCAGGCACCGGCGCCGAATGCACAGCTCACGGAACTGGATAGACTCCCACCATGCGACGTCGATCGTCGGCCGCACTGATTGTGGCCGCCCTTGCACTGGTAGCTGCGGGTTGCAGCCTCATCAGCGGAGATGACGAAGGGCTCCCCAGTTGCGCGTCACTCGGCGACGTGCAGAACCCTTCGTACGAGGAATTGAACGGCGCGTTCAGCCGACTGGTCGAGAAGGACTGGCAGCGGATGACCTCGCCCGCCTACGCGGGCGACGCCGACTGGAAGTCGCAAGAGGAGTTCACGACGTCGTGGCGGATGCAGTTCGACGAGACGAACTGGGACCAGCTCCTCCCGACGCTCCAGCCGGGCGCCGTCGGTAAGCACCGCGTGCTGCTCTGTGAGCAGAACCGGGAAGTCCTGCACCGAACGAAGAGCGACACGACCAAGGAGCAGGTGCGAGTCACCAACCGGCTCATCGGCGACGAGCCCCTGTACGCGCTCTACGTCAATGGACGAGCGACCTGCCGGTTCACCGCGACATCGTCTCCCTCGACACAACAAGCACTGCACGAGACTCTCTGCCCCAACGCGCAGTAGCCCGACGACGGTCCCGCCGCCAGCTCAGTCGGAGGATCTCCGTGCCCTCGGCGGTGCGGGTGATCACCGCGCTCGGTGCGCTACCGAGCTGCGCCACACCGTGATGACAGCCTGCGCTCGCCGGTGGCGGCGAGCCTGCGCAACAGCGAGGTCACGCCTCCAGTACGACGAACAGGAACGCCAGGAACCGCGGATCGTCCTTGTCCGCGAAGAAGTCGGGGAACCGCTCCAGCGCCTCGGGCGCGGGGCCGGGTTCATCCATGTGGGTGACGCGGAATCCGCTCTCGACGAACGTCCGGAACATCGTGGCGAGCGATCGGTCCCAGAAGGTGAGCTCACCGGTGATCCCTGCCATCTCGGACTCCGTGCGCGGCCGGGTGTCGAAGTAGTTCGGCGTGTGACCGGCCTGGAGTTGGGTGAACAACATGACGAACGGGTGCTCCACGGAGAGGATGACTCGGCCACCGGGCTTGAGCACGCGGCGGAACTCGGCGAGCGGGGCGTTCCAGTCCTCGAGGTAGTGCAGGGCGAGCGAGCAGACCACGTCGTCGAAGACCGCGTCGCCGAAGGGCAGAGGCTGGGCCAGGTCTGCGACGTGCAGCTCCACGTCGCCGCCGACGCGCTCGCGGGCGATGTCGATCAGGGCCGCGCTCCCATCGGTGCCGACCGCCGACGCGCCACCCTCGACGAGGTCGACGAGGGTCGGACCGGATCCACACCCCGCATCGAGGACGCGCTTACCCGCGACGTCGCCGAGCAACGCTCGGATCGCCGGCCGGTTGTAGTACTCATTGAGGAGGCTCGTCGCGTTCTCCTGCGCGTACGCCTCGGCTATCGGGTCGTACGCTGCGGCGGTACCCGATCCGGGCGGTGGCGTCGAAGTCCCCATGCTTCGACGGTACCGACGCAGGATGCGGGCGGCACTGGGACCGAAAGTCGATCAGCATGTCCGACCTCCTCGCTACGCTCCTCCCATGACGCCGACTCTGGATGATCTGCACCAGGCGCTTCGCGCGTCGTGGGGCCCGGATACCTGCGCTCCGGAGGATGTCCGCCAGTGGTCGACGACGAATGTCGCACGCGGCCAATGCGGCACTTCCGCCCTCGTCGTACACGACCATTTCGGTGGACGCCTCGTGCGCGGTGAGGTCCATATCCATGGCGAACGAGTGGACTATCACTGGTGGAATCTGCTCCCGAGCGGCGAGGAGGTCGACTTCACCCGCGCACAGTTCGACACGAAGGAGGTCGTCGTCGGCGGCAATGCAGTCGAGCGTCCAACTCAGCCAGGACGATTGGACACCGAGTACAGGATTCTTCGGCGCCGCGTCGATTGCCTGCTCGCGCAACGGCACGCCTGAACAGACGCTGATCTCAGCCGGATCAGGAAGAGCTGCCACACACTGCAGACCACCGTCCAAGAACGACGATCCCTCCGCTAATTGAGCCGGTGGAGTTCCGCGCCCTCGGCGTCGCGGGTGACCACCGCGCCGGGTGCCCAGACGGAGACCCCGCCCTGCCAATGATCTATCTCGAGTTCATTGCCATAAGGATTCACGACGTCGGCCAGCATGAACTGCCCGCCGCCGAGGTCGTACGTCATCCCGCTCGGTTCGAACATGACAGTGAAGGGTGCGTCTCCGTCAGCTGTGAGCTTGATCCGCAGGAAGGGCTCTGGTTCAGCGTTCATGCTCTTCCCCTGCATCGACTCGACCCGACGCCCGGGCCATCGAGGAACAAGTAAGGCCCCTGGCCAGTGTTTCCACTGATCAGGGGCCCTGCTGTCGTCTCAACCAACGAGTCGGGGTGGCGGGATTCGAACCCACGACCTCTTCGTCCCGAACGAAGCGCGCTACCAAGCTGCGCCACACCCCGTGGTGACAACCTGCAATAGATTACTACAGCCACCGTCGGGCAGGAAATCCGCAGGTCAGGCCTGCACCGCCTCGGGGGCGATGACGGGGCCGAGCTCCACCTCCCGGTCGCGCACCGGCGCGCCGACGAGGGTGAGCAGCGAGGCCTCCGGGCGGCAGAAGGTGCGGAACGGCGCCCACGGCGACGTGCCGAGCCCGGCGCTCACGTGCAGCTTCATGTGCGCGCCCCACGCGGAGGCGCCCTTCACCCGCGACCGGTCGAGGCCGCAGTTGGTGATCAGGGCGCCGTACACCGGCAGGCACAGCTGCCCGCCGTGCGTGTGGCCGGCGAGCGCAAGGTCGTAGCCGTCGTCGGCGAACCGGTCCAGCACGCGCGGCTCCGGCGAGTGGGTGAGCGCGAGCCGCAGGTCGACGGACTCGTCGGCGCGCCCGGCGATGGTCTCGTACCGGTCCCGCTCGATGTGCGGATCGTCGACACCCGCCACCTGGATTGTGACCCCGCCGGCCTCGAGCCGCCGCCGCTGGTGCGTCGCGTCCAGCCAGCCGCGCTCGGCGAACGCGGCCCGCAGGTCCTGCCAGGGCAGGGGCTCGCCGTGCTTGCGCTCGTGATCCTTGTCGAAGTACTTCGCCGGGTTCTTCGGCGTGGGCCCGAAGTAGTCGTTGGAGCCGAAGACGAACAGGCCCGGGCGGCCCAGCAGCGGGTTCAAGGTCTGCACCACCGACGGAACCGCGCGCGGGTGCGAGAGGTTGTCGCCCGTGTTCACCACCAGGTCCGGCTCGAGCGCGGCGAGCTCGTGCACCCAGGCCTGCTTGAGCCGCTGGCCGGGCGTCATGTGCAGGTCCGAGATGTGCAGGATCCGCAGCGTGGGCGTGCCCGGCGGCAGGATCGGCAGCGTGTGCTCACGCAGCGTGAAGGCGTTGCGCTCGAAGACTCCCGCGTAGGCGAGGGACGCGACACCCGCGCCCGCCAGCCCGGCGCCGGCCTTGAGAAGAGGATGAACTGCCATTCCCCCAGGATACTCAGCTGCCGCACCCTCGCACACCGCGTAACTTGGACGTCATGTCAGAAGTGAAGGCCGCTATCCGCGACGACCTCAAGACCGCAATGAAGGCCAAGGACGTCCTGGTCACCGGCACGCTGCGCATGCTGCTCTCGGCGATCCAGAACGAGGAGACCTCCGGCACGGCGCACGCGCTGACCGACGAGGAGTTCCTCAAGGTGGTCGCGCGCGAGGTGAAGAAGCGCGGCGAGGCCGCCGAGATCTTCGACGCGAACGACCGCGCCGAGCTGGCCGCCAAGGAGCGCGCCGAGGCCGAGGTCATGTCCCGCTACCTGCCGAAGCAGCTCGGCGACGACGAGCTGAACGCCCTCGTCGACGCCGCGATCGCCGAGGTGACCGCGGAGCTCGGCGAGGCGCCGACGGTGCGCCAGATGGGCCAGGTCATGAAGGTCGCCAACGCGAAGGCCGCGGGCGCCGCCGACGGCAAGCGGCTCTCGTCCGCCGTCAAGGCCCGGCTGGCCTGACGGTGGCGAGCGTGCGCCGGCCCGGCGCGATGTGGCTGTGGGTCCTCGTCTCTCTCGCCGCGGGCGCGGGGGCCATCGCCCTGTACGTCACCGCGATCATCCAGTGCTCGGCGCTGCTCGGCACCACGGGCTACCCGGGGAACTTCCCCTCGTCGCCGCTGGGCGTGCGCACGATCACCATCCTGGTCATCGCGATCGCCGGGCTCGTGGTGGTCGCGGCCATGGCCTTCACCGGCCTCTTCGCGCTGTTCGGACAACGCTGGGCGACGGTGCTCTACGGCCTCGCAGTGTTCGTGGGCTTCCTCCTCGCCGCCGCGTCGGTGCTGCTCGGCAACGAACGCGACTACAGCGATCCGGTGAGCCGCTTCGGCGTCGACCACAACGGCGCACCCCTGGCGGGCCTGCCCATGTGGGGCGCCCTCATCGTGATGTTCCTGATGCTGATATCGCTGGCGCTCACCCGGCCGGTGTACCGGTACGCGGTCGAGCGCAACGGCGCGTGACGATCCTCGGTGCGTGTCGGGGGCGACACGCCGGACGCCCATCGCAGAGTCGCGCCGAAGGTCAGAGCGCGCCGAGGGCGTAGCCGCCCCACACCGCGACGACGCTCGCGCCGAGCGTCACCAGCCCGTACAGCGCACCGTCGCGGTAGTGCTTGTCCCGCAGGAGCGTCAGGGTCTCGACGGTGGCGGTACTGAAGGTCGTGTAGCCGCCGCACACGCCCGTGCCCAGCACCGCCAGCGCCGTCCCGCCGAGCCCTCCCCCAGCGACGGCCCCCGCGAGCAGTCCGAGCACGAACGAGCCCGAGACGTTGATCGCCGCGGTTGCCCAGAAGGAGAGGCGGGCGCGCAGCGCACCGTCGACGAGGTAGCGCAGGACGGCCCCGAGGCCTCCGCCGACGGCGATCAGGAGTGTCGTCATCGACGCATCACCGCCGCCCCGGCGAGGGCCGCGACGAGGCCGACGAGCACCGTCGCGCCGGCGTACAGGGCGCCGACGGCCGGGGGCGCATCGTGGATGTCCAGCGCGAACGCGCTGTAGGTGGTCAGGCCCCCGCAGAAGCCGGTGCCGAGCAGCAGCCGGATGCGACGGTGCCGCTCGTCGTCGGGCCGACGGGAGAGGGCCTCGACGATGCCGCCGAGGAGGAACGCGCCGAGCATGTTCACCGTGAAGGTGGACCAGGCGAAGGGGCTGTGCGGCAGCCAGTGCCCCACTTCGGCGCGAACGAACGTACCGGCCGCGCCGCCCAGGAAGACCAGTCCCAGGGCGGCGGGCCGCAGTAGTGTGCTCAGGCGCCGATCAGACCGCGGTGGTCAGGTCGACGTCGATGTTGCCGCGCGTCGCGTTCGAGTACGGGCACAGCTGGTGCGCCTTGGCGACGAGGGCCTCGGCGTCCGCCTGAGCGAGACCGGGCAGCGTGGCCTTGATGGCGGCGTTGATGCCGAAGCCGGACTCGGTCTTGCCGAAACCGACGGTGACGTCGACGGTGGTGTCGTCCGGGACGGCGACCTTCTCGTTGCGGCCCACGGCGCGGATCGCGCCCAGGAAGCACGCCGCGTAACCGGCGGAGAACAGCTCCTCCGGGTTGGTCCCCTCGCCGTTGCCGCCCATCTCCTTCGGGGGACGCGTGTCCAGGTCGATGCGGCCGGTGGCCGACTTCACGTGCCCGTCGCGACCGCCACCGGTGGCGGTCGAGGAGATGGTGTAGACGACGTCCAAGCTCATATCCGGCGCTCCTTCGCGTTGTGCCCGCCCGGTCCGGGCGGGGCTCCCTCCCGACACTAGTCCGATTCGCGACCGGCCTTCGGTCGATAGTCTCGTTCCATGCCGTACCGCCCCGCCGCGGCGCCCCGCGTGCGCGTTCGCGCCGCGATCGCCCTCGTGATCGCGACGCTCGCGCTCGTCGCGGGCTGCTCGAACGCGTCGCCGGAGCCGCTGCGTCTCAGCCTGCCCCCGGGGGCCGAGCAGGGCCTCCTCGACACCGCCACCATCGACGGCGCGCACGCCGCCCTAGCCGATCTGCACGCGCGCGTGCGGGAGGAGTACGGGAAGCCGAGCACCGCCGAGGGATACACGCTCGCGGCGGGCACGACGTGGGAGGTCGCCGCAGACACCGTCGCAGCCGGCCTGGCCGGCTGGGCGCGCGATCCGCGCTTCGACACCGCTCCCGGCTACCGCTCCCGGCTGTGGCACTCGGACGGCCGGGCGGTGACGGTCGGCCTCGTCGAACGGCCGGGCGCGCGGCCGGCGCTGCTCCTGCTCTCGACGGAGGAGCTCGATCCGATCGTTCAGGGGGCGCAATCGGGGCAGTAGCCCCAGAAGGTGACCTCGGCCTCGTCGATGACGAAGCCGTGGTCGTCGTCGGCCGTGAGGCAGGGCGCCGCACCGACGGCGCAGTCGATGTCGACGATCTTCGCGCACGACCGGCACACCAGGTGATGGTGGTTGTCGGCGACGCGGGCCTCGTACCGGACGGCGGAACCCGCGGGCTCGATGCGGCGGAGCAGGCCCTTCTCGGCGCACACCCGCAGCACGTCGTAGACGGTCTGCGTGGCGACGGTGCCGAGCCTGCCGCGCAGGTACTCGGCCACGTCGTCGGCCGTGGCGTGCGGGTGCCCGTCGAGGAAGCCGAGCGCGGCGACGCGGGGCGCGGTGATCCGCAGCCCCACGCCCCGCAGTCGGTCCTCGGCGGTGTCCACCTCAGTCATGCGAACTAGAGTACGCCCGATTTTGGAATGATTCCAGGGTCAGTCGCCGGGTGTGAGCAGACCGGCCACCCGGCCGCGCCACTGCCGTTTCCCCAGATGGGGCGTTCCCAGGAAGTCCTCGATCACCGGAGCCAGCTGGTCCGCCCGCGCGACGAGGTCGACGTGGCCGCCGTCGTGCGCGTGCAGCGTGGCACGCGGCATCAGCTTCTTGAAGATCTTCCCGTTGATCATGGGGATGATCGGGTCGTCCTCGCCGAAAACGAGCAGAGTCTTCTGCCGGATCGCCGGCAGCGCGAAGATCGACGTCCACACCGCTCCCGCCAGCAACTGGTGCAGGTAGCCCATCTTCGAGCCCGCGTGCAGCTGCCGGATGAACAGGTCGGCCACTTCCTGGCCGTCCTCGCGCACGCTGCCCCCGTAGAGTTCGCCCGCGATCTGCGCCCCGTACTCCGGGTCCTTGAAGCGGCGGGGAGTGACCATCCTGGCCAGGACCAGCGGATTGCCCGGCACCATGATCGCGCCGGTGCCCGTGGACACCAGGATCAGGCGACGGCAGCGCATGGGGTTCTGGAACGCGAACTGCTGTGCCAGCGCGCCGCCCCACGACAGGCCCAGGACGTCGACGACGCCGATGTCCAGCTCGTCCAGCACCCGGCCGAGCACCCACGCGAGGTACGGGAAGCCGTACGGCAGGATCGACGTGGGCGATTCACCCGTGCCGGGAACGTCGAAGCGCAGCACGGGGCGCTGCGGGTCGAGCGCGTCGACGAACGGGTCCAGCACCTCGAGGCTCGCGCCGATCCCGTTGCACAGCACCAACGGAACGCCCACGCCGGGCCGGTAGCGCACCCGGATCCGCTGGCCGCCGGTGGCGATCAGCTCGTCGGGCAGCTCGACTTCTGTGGTGGTCGTGTCGTCGCTCATCGGTACAACACCACCGTCTCGGCGATGCACGCCGGCCGGTCGGCACCGTCGACCTCGTAGGTCAAGCGGATGACGGCCTCGATCCCGGCCGGCTTCTCCTGCGCCCCGGCCAGTTCCACGGCGGCACGGACCCGCGCGCCGACGGGGACCGGCGCGGGGAACCGCACCTTGTTGAGACCGTAGTTGACGCCGGCCTGGACCTTCTCGATCACCAGCGCCTCGGCGATGAACAGCGGCGCCAGCGAGAGCGTGAGGTAGCCGTGGGCGATGGTGCGCCCGTACGGCCCGGCGGCGGCCTTCTCCGGGTCGACGTGGATCCACTGGTGATCACCCGTGGCGTCGGCGAAGAGGTTGACCCGGTCCTGATCGATGGTCATCCACTCGGTGGTGCCGAGCGGCTGCCCGACGAGGCCGAGCAGATCCTGGGGGGTGGAGATCGTGGTGGTCATGGATGTCCTCACTTCTCGTGCACGAAGGTGCCGGGCGCGGGCGCCAGCGGCTCGTAGCCGGGGGCACCCAGCTGGCTGGGCGCGTCGATCTCGGCGCCGCTGCGCTCGTTCAGCCAGGCCAGGTGGTGCGGCCACCACGAGCCGGCCTGCTTCTCGGCGGCCTCGAACCACTCCTCGGGGGTCTGCTCCTGCAGCACCGGGCCGGTGCGGAAGGACGACTTCGGGTTGCCGGGCGGGTTGACCAGCGCGGCGATGTGGCCGGCGGTCGACAGCACGTAGGTGTTGTCCTTGCTGCCCAGTAGCGCCGCGCTGCGCTCGGTGGCCTGCCAGGGGCAGATGTGGTCCGAGATGCCGCCCAGCACGTAGGCGTCGCACTCGACCTTCGACAGGTCGACGGGGGTGCCCATCATCATCTGCTCGCCGGGCGTCACCAGGGTGTTGTGCAGGCCCATGGTGACCATGTCCTTGTGCAGGTTCGCCGCCATCCGGGTGGTGTCGGCGTTCCAGAACAGCACGTCGAAGGGCGCGGGAGAGCGGCCCTGGATGTAGTTGTTCACCCAGTACCGCCACACGAGGTCCGTCGGGCGGAGCCAGGCGAACATCTCGGCCATGGCGGCACCGTCGAGGTAGCCCTTGCCCGCGGAGGTGCGGATGGCCGCCTCGGCGCCGCGCTCGCTGGCCAGGGCCGAGCCGAGGCCGGCGTGGCTCTGGTCGAGAACGGTCACGCCGAGGGTGAGCCCGGCGATCCGGTCGCCGTGGCCCGTCGCGAACAGGTGGGAGATCATCATCGAGGTGAGGATGCCGCCGGAGCACGTCGCGAAGATGTTCGCCTTGTCGGCGCCGGTGATCACCTCGAGCGCGTCCAGCGCCTTGACGATGGACTGGCCGTAGTCGTCGAAGCCCCAATCACGGTGCCGCGCCGACGGATTGCGCCAGGAGACCGCGAAGACCTGCTGGCCGCCCTTGACGTAGTACTCGATGAGGCTGCGGCCGGGCGCGATGTCCATGATGTAGAACTTGTTGATCACCGGCGGCACCAGCAGGATCGGCACCTCGCGCACCTGCTTGGTCTGCGGGGCGTAGTGGATCAGCTCGAACATCCGGGTGCGCAGGACGACGGTGCCCTTCGTGGTCGCCAGCGTCTCGCCCACCGTGTAGGCGTCGGGGTCGATCATCGACGGGATGCGCGGCGTGCTCGCCATGTCGCGGGCGAAGTTCTTCGCGCCACGCAGCGCGGAGAGGCCGCCGGTGTCGATGAGCGCCTTCCACCCCAGCGGGTTGAGCAGGGGGCTGTTGGTCGGAGAGAGGCCCTCGATCGCGTTGTCGAGGACGAACCGCATCTTCTCGGCGTCCTTCCAGTCGAGCTCGGCGTCCTCGTAGAGCTGGTCGGCGGTGTCCGACGCGGCGAGGTAGGCCTGCTCGACGCGACGCAGCAGCGGATTCTCCTTCCACGCCGGGTCGGAGAAGCGGAAGTCGCCCTTCTTCGGAGCGCGCTGGCTCTTGCCCGCGGCGATGAGGCCGAGCTCCTTGACGAGCCCCGCGCCGCGCTCGGCGACGGTGACCGGCTTGCCGGCCAGGGACTGCGCCATCCGGGCCCAGGTGGCGTTGGGCAGCATGCGGGAGGCGAAGGACTTCGTCGAGTTGACGAGCAGCATGTCGAGCGGAGCGCCGAACTCGTCCTCGGGTGTGCGATCGGTATCAGGTGTGGTCATGGCAGTGCCTCGACTCTCTGGAGGTTCGGTTTCAGGCGGAGTACTCGGACGGGATGCTGATGTCGCGCTTCTGGACCTTGCCGGTGGCGCCCTTGGGCAGCTCCGCCAGCACCCAGACGTGGCGCGGGTACTTGTAGGAGGCGACGCGCTCCTTGACGAAGTCGCGGACCGCCTCGGCGGTGAGGGTGCTGCCGGCCTTGAGCGCGACGGCGGCGCCCACCTCCTCTCCGAGCGAGGAGTGCGGGATGCCGACGACCGCGGCCTCCGCGATCTCGGGGTGGCTGTAGAGCACCTCTTCGAGCTCGCGCGGGTAGACGTTGAGCCCGCCGCGGATGATCATCTCCTTCTTGCGGTCGACGATCGAGAAATAGCCCTCCTCGTCGACGATGCCGATATCGCCGGTGGAGAACCAGCCGTCGGCGTCGATCGAGGCGGCGGTGGCCTCGGGGAGGTTCCAGTAGCCCTTCATGATGTTGTGGCCGCGCACCTGGACCTCGCCGCGCTCGCCCTGCGGCACCTCCTTGCCGGCGTCGTCGACGACGCGCATGAAGACGCCCTCGATCGGGGTGCCGATGGTGCCGGGCTTGCGAGGCTTGTCGGGGTGGTTGAAGCACGCGACGGGCGAGGTCTCGGACAGGCCGTAGCCCTCCATGATGATCGCGTTGAAGGCCTTCTCGAAGTCCGCGATCACCTGCAGCGGCAGCGCGGCGCCGCCCGAGCCGCAGGCCCGGAGCGAGGAGACGTCGTCGCCCGGCTGCAACGCGGCGACCATCGCGGCGTACATCGTGGGCACGCCGAGGAAGACGGTCACGCGATCGCGCCCGATGACCTCGATCGCCTTGCGCGGGTCGAAACGCGGGATCAGGGTGAGCGTCGAGGCGAAGCGGACCGCGGCGTTGAGGCCGCAGGTGAGGCCGAAGACGTGGAACAGGGGCAGGCAGCCCATCACCACGTCGTCGGTGTTCAGGTGCAGCAGCGTGCGGCCGGCGATCTCGCAGTTCATGCCGAGCCCCTGGTGCGTCAGCTCGGCGCCCTTGGGCTTGCCGGTGGTACCGGAGGTGTGCAGGATGACCGCGGTGTCCGACGGTTCGCGGGGCTCGACGGCCGCCGTCGGCTCGTACTTCGCGAGGAGGGTGGCGAGCGCGGCGTCGTCGCCGAAGTGGCACGCCGCACCGGCGGCCTTCGCGCCGGCCTCGGCATCGTCGGCGAAGACCGGGGTGGCGAACAGCGCCTTGGCGGCCGTGTTCGCCAGGTAGTACTCGACCTCGGCGGCCTTGAGCAGCGGGTTCATCGGCACCGCGATCGCGCCGCGCCGCATGATGCCGTAGAAGACGATCGCGAAGGCCGGGGTGTTCGGGAGCATGATGCCCACCCGGTCACCGGGCGCGATGCCCTGCTCGGCGAGGTAGGTGGCGAAACGCGCGGCGGCGTCGTCGAACTCCGCGTAGGTGAACTGGAGATCATCGCACTTCAGGGCGACGGTGTCGGCGTGTGAAGCGGCGGCGTCGGTGAGGTTCTCGGCGAGGTTCGTCATCGGAGGTCCTTCGTGGGCGGGTGTCGGATTCGTCCTTTACAGAGTGACCCGGAACACCCTGTCGCGTCGATGGTGACGCAAACACCGTTCCGCCCGCTGGGGTGTCACGAAACACAATCACCACAGCTTGGAACTGCAGTCCAACCGCACCCCGACTTTGCGATTCGCTATCCCTGAGCGGGCCCGCCGACGGCGAGCGGCGGTCGGCGCAGGTGGAAGTCGGTGACGCCCTGGTAGGCGTGTCCTGCCTGCAGGACCAGCTGCTCGGCGAACTCCCCGCCCACGAACTGGAAGCCGAGGGGCGTGCCCCGGTCGGTGAAGCCGCCGGGCAAGGTCAACGACGGCAAACCGGCGATGTCCAGGGGTGCAGTCGGCACGAGCAATCCCGCAAGGAGCTCCTCATCGCTGCCCAGGTTCGCCATCTGCGACAGGGTCGGCGAGGCGATGCCCGTACCGGGCAGCAGCAACAGGTCGACGGTGGCGAACAGCCTGCGGCACCGGCCGATGAAGTCGCGCCGCCACTCCAGCATCCCCTGGTACTCGACGCCGCCGATGCCCTGGCCCAGGGTGATCAGGTCGCGCAGGTCGGGGCCGTACTCGGCATCCCTGCCGGGGAAGGTCGCACGGTGCTCGTACGCGGTCTCCACGGCGCACAGCGGGGCCCAGTGCTGCGCCGCATCGGGGAAGTCGGGGGTCTCGACCTCGACCACCAGGAAGCCGAGATCGCGCACCGTCTCGATGACGCCGTCGAGCATGGCGCGGGTGTGCGCGTCGAAGGTCTCGTTGAGCCGGGGGTCGACCCCGAACCGCGGGGCGCGGCGCAGCGCGATGTCGCGCAGGTAGTCGGGGACGGGGAGCAGCGAGGCCGTCGGGTCGTGGACGTCCTGGCCGGCGATGACGCCGAGGATCGCGGCGCAGTCCCGTGCGCTGCGCGCCATCGGCCCGATGTGGTCCATGCTCGCGGCCAGCGCCGTGCTGCCGTAGCGGCTCACCCGCCCCCAGGTGGGCTTGAGTCCGGTGGTGCCGTTCGCGCTCGACGGCAGGCGGATCGATCCGCCGGTGTCGGTCCCCAGCGCGCCGAAGCACAGCCCGGCGACGGGCGCCACGCCCGAGCCGCTGGACGAGGCGCCGGACCAGGTGTCCGCGTCCCACGGATTCACCGGCGTCGGCAGGTCGGGGTGGTGACTCGTGTAGGCGCCCTCGGTCATCGTGAGCTTGCCCAGGATCACGGCGCCCGCCGCGCGCAACCGCGCGACGACGGTGGCGTCGTGGTCGGAGCGATGGCCCGCGTGCACCGTGCTGCCCGACGCTGTCGGGGCGTCGGTGGTGTAGAACAGGTCCTTCACCGCGACCGGGACGCCGTGCAGCGGCCCGCGCCACCGGCCGCGCGCGAGTTCGGCGTCCGCCCGCGCGGCAGCCTCGAGCGCCGCCTCCCGACCCACGTGCGCGTAGCTGTGCAGGGCCGGATCGAGGGCCTGGATCCGGGCCAGGAGCGCCTCGGTCACCGCGGTGGAGGTGATGCGTCCCGCGCGGAGCAGCTCCGCCACGTCGGTCAGGTCGAGGTGGGCGAGATCGTCCGTGTCGGGCATGGGGCTCCTCCGAGTCGCTGTGGCGCACGTCACCGTGCCGCGGCCTCAGGCTGTCACATCGCGCGCGGAACCCACCTGGAAACGGACACGGGCGTCGACCTCGAACGCGAGGCACAGTTCCGCGACCTCGCGGGGCGAACCCACCGAGCGGCCCGTCAGCTGTTCCACCCGCCGCAGACGATGCCGGACGGTGTTGGGGTGCACGAACAGTGCGCCCGCGGCGTCCTTGACGTTCCCGTCGTGCGCGACCCACGCGCGGAACGTGGCGAACAGCGGTTCGCGGTCGTCGTCGGGCAGGTCGTACAGGCCGCGGAGCACGCCCCGCGCCAGTTCGACGGTGGTCTCGGGCGCCGCGATCGCGGCCGTGCCGAGCACGGAACCGTCGAACACCGAGACCCCACTGCCCGGCCCGACGAGCTCGCGACGTGCGAACGTCAGCCCCTGCGGGGTGTCGCGCAGGTCGCCGAAGGGCGCGCTCACGCCGACGCGGGCGACGGCCACCCGGCGCAGCAGGTCGATCACCGCGGTGCGCACCGCCGGCGTCGGGGCGTGGATGATCCCGATCTGCTGGTCCGGCAGCAGCCGCCACGCGGAGTAGGCGTCGATCGCGCGCAGCCGATCGGCGATGCCCGGCAGCGGCGCCCGGCCCACCTCGACGGTGGCCGCGGCGACCGCGAGGTACGGGCCCGTCGTCGGGATGCGGAGGATCGTGGCGATCTCCCACAGGCTCTGATCGCTCGGGATGCGCCCCTGCAGAAGGTATTCCGCGAGCGCGGCGCGCTCGGCGGCGTCGTCGAGCGCCTGCTCCGTGGTCCGGTCGCGGTGCGCGCCGGCCATGGCGTCGACGAACTGGTCCTGCGCCTCCCACATGTGCTGCGTCGCGGAGAGCAGCGCCTGCCGGCTCAGCGCGGGCCGCGCCTCCGCGATCGCGTGCACCTCCTGCCAGACGCGGTGCACTCCGATCCGGTAGGCGTGCATGACGGCGGCCAGCGGCACCCCGATCTCGGCGCGGGTCCGACCGGTCGCCGCGGCCGGGGCGGTGTCGAAGGAGGTGTCGGTGAGCGCCCGCACCATGTAGGTCAGGTTGTCCCGCACCGCCTCGGTCACCATCTCCTCCGAGACGGCGCCCGCGTCGGCGTAGAAGGGGATCTGGCGGCGGATCGACGCGACGACGGAGATCGTGATCTCGCCCATCCGCGCCGTCAGGGCGTCCCGGATCTGCGCGATCTCGGCGTCCACGGCATCACTCACGCCTGTCGATTGTGCTGCTTCCCGGCGCCCCGCGGGCGCGATTGGGCTGGCTAGACTCCGGCGCATGGACCTCATCCGGCACCTGCGCTTCTTCGTCGCGGTCGCCGAGGAGCAGCACTTCGGCCGCGCCGCCGATCGGCTCGGGATCACGCAGCCGCCGGTCTCGGCGGGCCTGCGCCGGCTCGAGGAGACCCTGGGGGTCACTCTCATCGACCGGAGTCGACGGGGCGCCGACCTCACGCCCGCCGGCCGCGAGTTGCTGCCGCGGGCCCGGGTGATGGTCCGCGACGCCGACCGGTTCGTGGCGGAGGCGGCGCGGCTCGGCGCCGGGACCGGGGAGCGCCGGGTCGCCCTCTGCGATGCGCTCGGCTCGGCGGTGGCCGCGGCCTGCGCCGCCGCGCTCTCCCCCGCGATCGACGGTGCGCCGCTCACCCTCTCGACCGGCGCGTCCCCGCAGCTCGCGCGGGCCGTCGCCGAGGACCTGCTGGACGTCGCCGTGGTCGAGCACCCCGTGCTCGGGGACGGCGCACCGTCGGGGCCCGTGATCGCGCTGCCGCGGGACTTCCTGGTGCCCGAGGGATTCCGGTCACCGCGCCTGCGCGACCTGTCGGCGCTCGCGGTGGCCCTGCCGCCGCGGGCGGCGAACCCGCCCGCGGCCGACCTGCTGCTGGACCGCCTCACGGCGCGGGGCATCACGTCGACCGTGCTCATCACCGAGACCGAGGCCGCCGCGCACGCCGCCGTGGCCGCGGGCCTGGCCTTCACGCCCGTCGCCGCCGGCGAGGACGTCCCGGCCGGGACCGCACGGCGCCCGGCGACGGACTTCCCGTTGCGGGTCAAGGTCCTCGGCCGCCGCGACCACCCGGACGCGGCGCGACTGGAGTCGGTGCTGTGGCGGCTGGCGCGATGACGGCGGCCGAGCGGATCGACGCCGTCTTCGCCGACGCCGGGTGCAACGGGTGGTTGCACGCGCGCGTCGTGGGCCGCCCGCCCGGCCCGGCGTCCGTGCTGTCGGTGGGCGGCGAGCTGCCGGTCGTCCCGGCGTCGGTCTACAAGGTGGTGCTGCTGGTCGCGGCGGCGCGCGCCGTCGACGCCGGCCGGCTCGACCCTCGCGCGCGGGTCGTCGTCGACCCCGCGGCCGCGACGCCCGGGCCGACGGGGATCGCGACGCTCTCGGATCCCGTCGAGCTGAGCGTCCGCGACCTGTTGCGCTCGATGGTCGCCGTCTCCGACAACGCGGCGGCGGGCGTGGTGATGGGCCTGGTGGGGCTGGACGCGGTGCAGCGGACCGCCCGCGACCTGGGGCTGCACAGCACGCGGATCGTGGGTGGCGACGCCGAGATCCAGGCCGCGATGATGGCGGAGACCGATACGCGCACCGTCGCCGAGGCCTTCGCGGCGCTCGCGGACGACGACCTCGCGCGACCCGTGCGCGCCTACGACCCGACCTTCGGCAGCGCGACCACGGCCGCGGACATGACCGCGCTGCTCGCCGCCATCTGGTCGGACACCGCGGCGTCCGCGGAGCAGTGCGCCTTCGCCCGTTCGGCGCTCGCCGGGCAGGTCTTCCGGCACCGCGTCGCCTCGGGCTTCGGCTCCGCACCGTCGATCGCGGGCAAGACGGGGACCCTCGGCGCGCTCCGCAACGAGGTGGCGGTGGTCGCGTACCCGGGCGAGCACCCCGTCGCAGTGGCGGTGTTCACGCACGCGGCGCGCAACGATCCGAGCCTGCCGCGCGTCGACGCGGCCATCGGGACGGTCGCGGCGATCGCCGTCGACGCGCTTCGCGTACCACTCGACCTGCACTGATAGCGGATCGCTATCGCCGGCGCCGGATTCGCTCTTTGGCGGGTATCGCCCCGCGCGGGTTGACTGGGGCGCATGCGCTCCACCCTGCACCGGCCCGCCCGCCCCGCCCGCGGCGGCGCGGCGATCCTCACGATCGCCGCCCTCGCGGCGTCCCTCGTCGCCTGCTCCGAGGACGACGTGGTGACCAAGTTCGCGACCGCACTCTCGGGGCGGGACGCCGCTCAGGCCGCCGGCCTCACCTCCGACCCCGAGTCCGCCACGACCGCGCTGCAGGCCACGTTCGACGGCATGGGGGATGCGAAACCCACGGTCACGGCGGGCAAGGACGGGGAGGACCGGACGCTCACGTGGTCGTGGGCGCTCCCCCGCAAGCACGGCGTGCGGTTCACCACCAAGGTCGCGGCCGGGGGCGGCAAGGTCACCTGGCGGCCCACCGTCGTGCATCCCGACGCGACGTCCGAGGGCGCACGCCTGCTGTACGCCGACGAGAAGCCTTACAGCACACCGGTCGTGGACCGCAAGAACGTGCCGTTCCTGACCTGGCAGACGGTCACCGTCGTGAACCTGGACCCGGCGAAGGCGGCCTCCGCGGCGGACGCCCTCGCGACCCGGCTCGCCGCTGCCGACCCGACGGTGACCGCCGCCGGCCTGCGGAAGACGGTGGAGGGCAAGGACTCCCCCACCGCGGTCATCTCGCTGCGCGCCGCCGACGCGAAGAAGGTCGGGAAGCTCAGCGGGATCGACGGGGTGACGGTGCGCGAGGAGGGGCGCCTGCTCACCGCGGCGCCGGTGCTGCGTTCGCCCGTCGTCGCGGGCCTGGAGGAGAAGTGGCGCAGCGCCGTCGACGCCGCAGCGGGCTCCTCGGTCACCGTCGTGGACGGCGACGGCAAGCCCCTGCGCCTCGTCGACTCGTTCCCCGCCGCGCAGGTGCAGCCAGTCCGGACCACGCTGGACGCCGGGCTGCAACGCGCGGCGAACGCCGCCGTCGCCGGGGAGAAGCGCGCGACGATGCTCGTCGCGATCCGCCCGTCCACCGGCGGCATCCTGGCGGTCGCGCAGAACGCCGCGGCCGACAAACAGGGCCCCGTCGCCCTGACCGGCCTGTACGCGCCCGGCTCGACTTTCAAGACCATCACCACCGCCGCCGCGCTGGACGCGCGGATCACCACGCCCGACGCGCAGCTCGCCTGCCCGGGCCGAGCCACCTTCGGCGACCGCACGATTCCCAACGAGAACGAGTTCGCGCTCGGCACCGTGCCCCTGCACACGGCCTTCGCGAAGTCCTGCAACACGACGATGGCCGGCCTGGGCACCAGGCTCGGGGACACCGCCCTCACCGACACCGCCAAGCGGTTCGGGCTGGGCGTGGACTTCACGATCCCCGGGATCACGACGGTGACCGGATCGGTCCCCGCCGCCCGCACCCCCGCCGAGCGCGTGGAGGAGTCGATCGGGCAGGGCCGGGTCACCGCGTCGCCCTTCGGCCTGGCGGTCGTCGAGGCCTCGCTCGCGGCGCGCAGCATGGTCCGGCCCTCGCTGTTCGACGGTGAGCCGGCGCCGGCGAACACGCAGCCCCAGCCGATCGACCCCGGCGTCGCGGAGGCGCTGCGCACCGCGATGCGGGAGACCGTCACGTCCGGCACCGCGACGGCGCTGCGCGACATTGAGGGGCTCGGAGGCAAGACCGGCACCGCCGAGTTCGGCGACAACACTCACGCGCACGGCTGGTTCGCCGGCATCGTCGGCGACCTCGCCTTCGCGACCCTCGTGGTCTCCGGCGAGAGCTCCGCGCCCGCCGTCGCCGTGAGCGGCGCCTTCCTCCGCGGGGCGGGCGGTGACCTTCCCTGAATCGGCTGTGCGATCGCAGCGCGAATTGTTATTCTGAAACTCGCATTCACGAAGAAGGGGTTCTCATGGCACACCGACGCATGCACGGCCGCCGGGCGCTGGCCACCGGTCTCGCCGCGTTCGGCCTGGTCTCGGCGACCTTCGTCTCCCCGATCGCCGTCGGCGCCGCGAACGCGCTCGAACCGTGTCCGCAGGGGCAGGCACCCTTCTGGAACGGCAAGAACTGCGCCATGCAGCTGTGCACGCCGCCGTACAACCCGACGTTCCCGCCGTGCACGATGCCCGTGCCCACCGCTCCCCCGGCGGCCGTGCCGACCGCGCCCGCTGCTCCCGGCGCCATCCCCGGTATGCCGTGACCTAGTATCGGCCCGTGTTCGTCAAGGTGTGTGGGCTGCGGACGCCGGAGACCGTGGACGCCGCGGTCGAGGCGGGCGCCGACGCGGTGGGTTTCGTCTTCGCCCCCGGCAGTGTCCGGTTGATCGGGCCCGCGGACGCCGCGGCGCTGATCGCGCGGGTCCCGGACGGCGTCGAGACCGTCGGAGTCTTCCGCGGCCAGCCGATCGACGAGGTGCTGCGCCTCGCCCGCGAGGCCGGCGTCGCCACGATCCAGCTGCACGGCGACGAGCCCGGCGACCACTTCGCCCGGGCCGCCGACGCGGGTTTCCGCACCATCCGCGCGATCTCCGCCGCCCGGTTCACCGCCTCGGGCCACGCCGGCGACGAGCGCCTCCTCATCGATGCGACGGTGCCCGGGTCCGGCGCGACCTTCGCCCCCGCGGACCTGCCGGTCCCGCCCACCGTCGACTGGCTGCTCGCCGGCGGCCTCCGGCCGGACAACGTGGCCGCGCTGATCGCCGCCTTCGGGCCGTCGGGCGTCGACGTCTCCAGCGGTGTCGAGTCGGCGCCCGGGGTGAAGGATCCCGCGCTGATCCGCGCATTCGTCGCCGCCGCCCGGTCCTGACCTGCGGTTCCCGCTCCGAACCCGTCCCCTACGGGGAGTAGTATTCCGGCTGTGTTCCGCCCCGCCCGCCCCGAAGCCACACTCCGTGGCGTCGCCGTGGGCGCGGTCTCCTTCGCGGCGAGCCTGACCGCGCACGCGTTCGCCATGCGCGGCGGTTCTGCGATGCAGGGCCACGCGATGCCGGGGCACGCCATGTCGGCCATGTCCGGGCATGCCATGTCGACGATGCCCGGCCACGCCATGGGCGGGCACGCGATGCACTCGATGCCGGCGATGGAGATGACCGCCGCTCCCGCCGCGGCACCGTCGATCCCGACGACCGCGGTGCTGCTGCTCGCGGCCGTGTGCGCGCTGCTCGGCGTGCTCGCCGCACGGCCGCGCACGGCCGGGACGCGGGCGGCCGCCGCGCTGCTGCTGCTCGGCCAGGGCGCGGGCCACCTCGCGCTCGGGCTGACGATGGGCCATCTCGCGCTGAGCCCGACCATGGCCGCCGCGCACATCGTGGCGGCGGTCGTCGCGGGCACCGTGATCGCCGGTGCCGAGCACGCGCTGCGCGTCGCGCTCGCGACGCTCGCGCCCCTGACCCCGACGTGGCGGACCCGGACCGGCACCGTCGTCGCCCGGGTCTGGACCTTCCGCGCCGTCCCGCTCCCCGTGCTCGCGCGGCACGGGGCGTTGCGCGCGCCGCCCGCCTGACACCCCACACCCCGTCATCACCCGCCCGGATCGGCCCTGCGCCGCCCGGGCTCCCCGCGCATACGCGCACTACCCCGTGAGGTGTCCTCATGTCAGTGACCGATTCGGCGGCCGAGAACGCGCCGCCGACCGAACCCACTCCACCCGCCGCCCCGCCCGCCCGGGCGCGGCCCGGGTGGCGCGCCGCGATCCTGCGGCTGCACTTCTACGCGGGCCTGCTCGTCGGCCCGTTCCTGCTCATCGCGGCGATCAGCGGCGGCCTGTACGCCGCCGCGCCCACCGTCGAGAAGTTCGTCTACGCCGACCAGCTCGAGGCGCGGACGGACGGCCCCGCCCGGCCGCTGGCCGAGCAGGTCGCCGCGGCGCAGGCCTCCCGTCCCGGCCTGCCGGTCGCGGCGGTGCGGACCGGCGACGGCCCCGGGCTCACCACCCGCGTGCTGTTCGACGATCCGGCGCTCACGGCCGACGGCCGCCAGCTCGCCGTCTACGTCGACCCCGCGTCGGCGCAGGTCCAGGGCGCGCTGCCCGTCTACGGCTCCGTCGAGGCGCTGCCGATCCGATTCTGGATCGACCGGCTGCACGTCGACCTGCACCTCGGCGACGTGGGTCGCTTCTACAGCGAGCTCGCGGCGTCGTGGCTGTGGGTCGTCGCGCTCGGCGGCTTCTACCTGTGGTGGCGGCACCGTCGGGGGAACCCGCGGCGGATGCTGGCCTACGACCGAAAGGCCAAGGGCCGGGGCGGCCGGATGAGCCGGCACGCCTCCATCGGCACCTGGCTGCTCCTCGGGCTGCTGTTCTTCTCCGCGACGGGCTTGACCTGGTCGAAGTACGCGGGCGAGAACATCGGCCAGTTGCGGACGGAGCTGGGCTGGACCAAGCCCGCCCTGTCCACGTCGCTGACGCCGGGCGGAGCGGGGGGCGGGGGCGGCGCGCACGCCGATCACGAGATGCCCGCCGCCACCGCTCCGGTCGCGCCGGAGGTCGCGGAACAGACCAGGGCCCGCAACATCGCGGTCCTGGACCGGGCCGTCACGGAGGCCGCCGCCCGCGGGGTCGACGGTGCCGTCCAGGTCTCCATCCCGACCGATCCGACCGTCGCGATCACGGTGGCCCAGACCCGGCAGCCGTGGCGGATGGGTATCGACTCCGCCACCGTCGATCCGAACACGGGGCAGGTGATCACCGTGCTCGCCTTCGCGTCGTGGCCGCTGCTGGCGAAGGCGACGGAGCTGCTCATCAACACCCACATGGGCTGGCAGTTCGGTCTGCTCAACCAGATCGCATTGGTTGCGTTCGCAGCGCTTCTCGTCACCGTGATCGTGCGCGGCTACCTCATGTGGTGGCAGCGACGGCCGAAACGCGGCGGGCTCCCGAAGCCGCCGGCGCGGGGCGCGATCCGGAAGGTCGAACCGTCGCACGCGATTCCGGCGATTCTGGGCATCGCGTTCCTCGGGTGGTTCCTGCCAGTGTTCGGCGTTTCGCTGCTGGCGTTCGTGGTCCTCGATCTTGCGATAGGCGTGGCTAAGAGGGGTAGGGCTAACCTAAGAAACAGCCCCTGACCTGCAGAAAGGGTCGCCTTGCCTGCGTTGCGCGGTGGCTGGAACGGTTCTAGAGTTGCTCTCATGAAGCTCACGGATGCACTCGAAGAGAAGTTCAACGACCAGATCACCCTGGAGTTCGAGGCCTCGCTGGTGTACCGCCAGCTGGCCATCGAGATGGAGATCCGGGACCTCCCGGGCATCGCGGCATGGCTGCGCCACCAGGCCGACGAGGAGATCGTCCACGCCAACAAGTGGATCGATCACCTCTCGGACCGCGACAACCACCCGAAGATCGGCGCCTCGGCAGCCCCGAAGGTGGACGTGCAGACCGTCCTCGACGTCTTCAACGTCGCGCTCGAGCACGAGCGTCGCGTGTCGGACTCGATCCGCGACCTGTACCGGGCCGCGAACGAGGACATCGACTCCAAGAGCCTCATCCAGTGGTTCGTCAACGAGCAGGTCGAGGAGGAGGCCACGGTCAGTGAGATCGTCGGTCGCCTCAAGCTGATCGACGGTGACGGCCCCGGCCTCCTGCGCCTCGACGAGGAGCTGGGTTCGCGCCCGACGCGCACCACCGAGGCCTGATCAAGCCACCTATTGCAGCCCGGGAAACGGGGTCCTCCATCACGGAGGGCCCCGTTTTTCGTTCGCAACCCTTCCCTTCCTGTGGCCGGTCGTGCTAATTTCTGACCATGCGGCCAGAAAATGAATCGAGCGGCCAGAGGTCGTTCATCGAGGAGGCCCGCCGCCGGCAGATCATCGCGGCGGCGGTCGAGGTCCTCGCCGACGAGGGCTACGGCCGCGCCACCCTGGCCCGGATCGCGCGCCAGGCAGGCATCTCGAAGGGCGTGATCTCCTACCACTTCGACGGCAAGGACGACCTCATGCGACAGGTGGTCATCCACCTGTTCGTGGCCGGCGCCGAGTTCATGGGCCCCAGACTCGCCGAACAGCACACAGCGACCGACATCCTGCGCACCTACATCGCGACCAACCTCGAATACATCGAGTCGGAGCGCCGGTTCCTGGGCGCGATGGTCGAGGTGGTCCTGAACCTGCGCAACCCGGACGGCACACCCGTGTTCGGCCCGAGCGACGGCGAGAAGGAGATGCTCGCGCCGCTCGCCGAGATCCTGCTGGGCGGCCAGGATTCCGGCGAGTTCTCCTCCGACTTCGATCCGATGATCATGGCCCGTCTCATCCGCGACGCGATCGACGGTGCCGCGGGCCGCGCCGCCCGCGATCCGGACCTCGACCTCGACACCCACGCGGAGCAGATGGTCCGCGTCTTCCTCGCCGCGGTGCAGCCCTCGCCGCACGAGCCCTCTCCCCTCGCACCGTCGGAGGACACCGATGACTGAGACCACGTCCGCCCCCGCCGACCGCCTCGACACCGCGCCCGCGCCCGTCGCGTGGGTCGCCCTCGTGCCCATCCTGCTGCTGAGCGGGATCGCCGCCGCGTTCGGCGCGAGCAAGTACCACCTGTTCGGCGACGAGCTGTACTTCATCGCCGCCGGACACCACCTGTCGGTGAGCTATGCCGATCAGGGGCCGATCCTGCCCCTGCTGGCACTCCTCGGCGACGCGATGCCCGGCGACTCCCTGGTGCTGTTCCGGCTGCCGTCGGTCCTCATCACGCTCGCGGGGATCCTGGTGTCGGCGTTGATCGCCCGCGAGCTCGGCGGCGGGCGGTTCGCGCAGGCACTGACGGCCGGCGCGTACGCCACGTCGACCTTCCTCCTGCTGCAGTCCTCGCTGCTGGCCACCAACGCGATCGACACCCCGCTGTGGGTGGCGATCACCTGGCTGCTGGTGCGCTGGGTGCGCACCCGGCAGGACTGGCTGCTGTTCGCGGCGGGCGTGGTGACCGCGATCGACATGCAGGTCAAGTGGCTGATCCCCGTGTTCTGGGTCTGCGCCATCGTGGCCGCCTCGATCTGGGGCCCACGGGATCTCGTGCGTCGGCCGGCGCTGTGGCTGGGCGGGGCCTTCACCGTGGTCACGATGATCCCCGCGCTGCTGTGGCAGGCAGACCGGGGCTGGCCGTACCTCCAGCTCACCGACCAGGTCGCCGAGGAGAGCCAGTACGCGGGCGGCCGCATCGGCTTCGTCCCGATCATGCTGCTCACCGCGGGCGTGCTCGGAGCGCTCCTCCTGCTCTACGGCCTGTACGCCCTGATGCGGTCGGAAGGCCTGCGGCCCTACCGCTTCCTGGCGCCCGCGTTCGTCCTGCTGGTGATCGTCTTCATCATCACCGCGGGCCGCCCGTACTACCCGGGCGGGATGCTGCCGGTGATCATCACCGCCGGCGCCGTCGCGTTCGAGGCGCTGCCGAAGCCGAAACTGAAGGCGGCACTGACGGCGCCGCTGTCGCTCCTCGCGGTCGCGTCCATCGTCGTGAGCCTGCCCTTCACCCCCGAATCCGATATCGCGGAACCGAAGTCGCTGATGGAGGCGGGCATGCAGATCTCCGTCTACGGTCAGTTCGGCTGGCCCGAGCTGACGCGGGCGGTCGAGGAGTCGATCGCGGGGCTCCCGGAAGACGAACGGCCGCAGGCGATCGTCGCCAGTTCCTACTGGCAGGCGTCTGCTCTGCAGTACTACGGGAACGGCCTGCCTCCCGTCTACAGCCCGAACCGCGGCTTCGGATACTTCGGTGCGCCCGCGGATTCGACGACGACGGTGCTCCGCGTCATCAGCTCCGAGGCCGAGCTGCAGGACGACATGTGCGACCGGGCGCGTACCCTCCGTCGGTTCGATCACCGGATCGGCATGCCGACCGCCTCGACCGGCGTGGACATCCGGCTCTGCCACCCGCGGGCGCCGTGGTCCACGCTGTGGCCGGAGCTGCGCCGCATGTGAGACGCCGGACCGGGCCCTGGGCCCGGTCCGGTCTCGTCAGACGAGCTGGTCCAGCGCGATCTCGAATGCTGTGGCCGCCACCAGCGTCGAGCCCGCGGAGCGCGCGCGGCAGCGCTCGATGGCGGTGCCGATCGTGCGCGAGACGTCGCCGAAGATCGCCTCGTCGGACACCTCGACCTCGCCCTCCATGAGCATCGCGAACGCGCGCCATGCCGCAGTTGGCGATGAAGTCGGGAATCACGGCGACCTGCCGGTCCGCGTGCTCGTACACCGGGCCGTAGAAGATCTCGGGGTCGGCGAAGGGGACATTGGCCCCCGAGGCGACCACCTCGAGACCGGCACCGATCATCGCGTCGACCTGGTCGCGCGTGACGAGGCGCGAGGCGGCGCAGGGCAGGAACACCTCGGCGCCGATGGACCAGATCCGTTCCGCGGCCTCGTCGAACGAGAGCAGTTCGTCCGCGACCAGCTGATTGCCCCGCTTCGCCAGGAACAGGTCGGTCACCTCGTCGGCGCTGATCCCCTCGCGCCGGACGAGGCCGCCGTCGCGGTCCAGGATCCCGACGACGAGCGCCCCTGCCTGCGCGGCGTAGAAGGCCGCGGCCGCGCCGACGTTGCCCCAGCCCTGCACGATCACCCGCTTGCCCGCGAGCGAGCCGCCGTACACCCGGTAGAAGTGCCGCACCGATTCCGCGACGCCCCAGCCCGTGATGAGGTCGGAGACGCTGTACCGGCGCCCGTGGTCCGGCGCGAACCGCGGGTCCTCGACGATCTTCGCGACGCCCAGCCGGAGCTGGCCGACCCGCTGCACGCGATCGCGGCCGTCCGCGGCGAAGTGGCCGTTCACCACGCCCTCCTGCGGGTGCCACAGGCCGTGGCTCTCCGTGATCGGGACGACCTCGGACTTCTCGTCGACGTTGAGGTCGCCGCCGGTGCCGTAGTAGGCCTTGAGCAGCGGCGAGACCGCCTTGAACCAGCGCCGCAGCACCTCGTCCTTCCGCGGGTCCGTGGGGTCGAAGTCGATGCCCGACTTGGCGCCGCCGATCGCCGGCCCGGCGACGGTGAACTTGACCTCCATCGTCTTGGCGAGCGATTCGACCTCGCGGCGGTCGAGGCCCCGGCGCATGCGGGTACCGCCGCCGGCCGCGCCGCCGCGCAAGGAGTTGATCACGGCCCAGCCGCGGGCGGAGGTCTCGGAATCGTGCCATTCGAAGACCACCTCGGGCGCCTTCGCTTCGAACCGGGTGAGCAGCTGCTTCATGTCGCTCCTGTGGACTGCGGGATGCCGATGTGAACGGCATCACTGTGGAACCCACAGCGCCCCGCGGGCAACGATCCGCCGGGCGATCACACAGAGTGCGCACCGAATGCGAAGCTCCGCGATGTGGAGCTGTGCAATCTGCTCAGCCGCGGTACCGCGGCGAGCGGGACACCGGCCGTGCGTCCAGCGTCCGCAGCAGCGGCATCGCCCGGAAGGGAACGATCTCGGACAGCACGACGATGCTGATCGACCGTGCGACCAGCGGGGAACGCCCGATCCGGAGCAGGGTCTCCTGCAGGCCCGCATGCGATTCGGCCGCCACCCGGCACAGCACGTCGCTCCCGCCGGTGGTCGCGAAGGCCTCGAGGACGTTCGGGATGGCGGCGAGCGCCTCGGCGACGGCGCTGAGCTCGCCCTGCGCCGTCTCGAGCTGGACGAAGCACTGCACGCCGAAGCCGGCGGCCGCGACGTCGAGGTGCGGCTGATAGCCCGCGATGACGCCCGCGCCCTCCAGCTTCTTCAGCCGCGCCTGGACCGTCGCGCGGGCGACCCCGACGCGGCGCGAGGTCTCGAGCACCCCGATCTGCGGGTCGCGGTGCAGCGAGTCGAGGAGCGCGAAGTCGACGTCGTCCAGTTTCACGGGTTCCAGCATGGCACGGTCTTCCTAGTCGATCTGCCTACCTCTTCCGCCGCGGAGGCGGCTGTTCGGGGCAGTTTGGGCAGCCGGAGCTGTCGCTGTTGTCACCGGCTCCGCACGGGCCGATGGTAGTGATGCACGTTACATCCGGCCCGGAAGGTGAGACGACCATGACGACGAAGACCGCGCCCGAGCAGACCTCCCTCGAGCAGACCCTGACCGACGAGGAGAAGCTCGCCGGCCTCGGCGCCGAGCAGTTGCACCAGCTCGTCGGGCTCGTCTCCTACGACGCCACGCGGGACGCCTTCCCGGTCAACGGCTGGGACGCGATCGTCTTCGTCGTGGGCAACGCGACCCAGACCGCGCACTACTACCAGTCCGTCTGGGGCATGGAGCTGGTCGCCTACCGGGGACCGGAGCAGGGTGCTCGCGACCACAAGTCGTTCGTGCTGCGGTCGGGGTCGATCCGGTTCGTCGTCCAGGGCGCCGTCAGCCCGGACAGCCCGCTCGTCCAGCACCACGCCCGGCACGGCGACGGCGTCGTCGACATCGCGCTCGAGGTGCCCGATGTGGACCGGTGCATCGCGCACGCCCGGGCCTCCGGCGCGACCGTGCTCGCGGAGCCCCACGACGTGACCGACGAGCACGGCACCGTGCGTATCGGCGCCATCGCGACGTACGGCGAGACCCGGCACACCCTGGTGCAACGCGTCGTCGACGGTGCCCGGTACGACGGGCCCTACCTCCCGGGCTACGTGCCCGCCACCAGCACCTTCCGAAAGCGCGACGGTGCGCCCAAGCGCATCTTCCAGGCCCTCGATCACATCGTCGGCAACGTCGAGCTCGGCCGGATGGACGACTGGGTCGGCTTCTACAACCGCGTCATGGGCTTCACCAACATGGCGGAGTTCATCGGCGACGACATCGCCACCGACTACTCCGCCCTCATGTCCAAGGTCGTCGCGAACGGCAACCACCGCGTGAAGTTCCCGCTCAACGAGCCGGCGATCGCCGCGAAGCGCTCGCAGATCGACGAGTACCTCGAGTACTACGGCGGCCCCGGCGCGCAGCACCTCGCCGTCGCGACGAACGACATCCTCGCCGCCGTGGACGCGCTGCGCGCCGAGGGCGTGGAGTTCCTGAACACCCCCGACGCCTACTACGACGATCCGGAGCTGCGGGCGCGGATCGGTCAGGTCCGCGTCCCCGTCGAGGAGCTGCGCTCGCGGGGCATCCTGGTCGACCGCGACGAGGACGGCTACCTGCTGCAGATCTTCACCAAGCCGCTGGGCGACCGGCCCACCGTGTTCTTCGAGATCATCGAGCGCCACGGCTCGCTCGGCTTCGGCAAGGGGAACTTCAAGGCCCTGTTCGAGGCCATCGAGCGCGAGCAGGACCGGCGCGGCAACCTCTGACGAGACCGGATCCAGGAGGACTCCCATGGCCTACTACCGCAGCGTCGGGACGATCCCGCCCAAGCGCCACACCCAGTTCCGGCGCGACAGTGGGGAGCTCCACTACGAGGAGCTGGTCGGCGAGGAGGGCTTCTCGTCCGACTCGTCCCTGCTCTACCACCGCGGAATCCCGTCGGCGATCACCTCTGCCGAGCCGTGGGAGCCCGGCGACCTGAGCCTGACGCCCAACGCGCCGCTGCTGCCGCGGCACCTGCGCCTGCACGACCTGTTCGACGGCGCAGCCTCAGCGGACCCGGTCACCGGGCGGCGCCTGGTGCTGGGCAACGCGGACGTGCGGATCTCCTACGTGGTCGCCTCGAATCCGTCGCCGCTGTACCGCAACGCGATCGGCGACGAGTGCGTGTACGTCGAGGAGGGTTCCGGCGTCGTCGAGACCGTGTTCGGCGCCCTCGAATTCCGCACCGGCGACTACGTCCTGATGCCCCGCGCGACCACCCACCGCTGGGTTCCCGCCGCGGGGACGACGGTGCGCGCCTACGTGATCGAGGCGTGCGGCGGGGGCGGCGGGCACATCGCCCCGCCGAAGCGGTACCTCTCGCGGTACGGCCAGCTGCTGGAGCACGCACCGTACTGCGAGCGGGACCTGCACGGCCCGTCGGAGCCCCTGCTGCGCGAGGGTGTCGACGTGGAGCTTCTGGTCAAGCACCGCGGCGCCGCAGGCGCGACGGGAACGCGCTACGTGCTGCCGACGCACCCCTTCGATGTCGTCGGATGGGACGGCTGCCTGTACCCCTACACCTTCAACGTCGCGGACTTCGAGCCGATCACGGGCAGGGTGCACCAGCCGCCGCCCGTGCACCAGGTGTTCGAGGGGCCGGGCTTCGTTGTCTGCAACTTCGTGCCGCGCAAGGTCGACTACCACCCCCTGTCGATCCCGGTGCCGTACTACCACTCGAACGTGGATTCCGACGAGGTGATGTTCTACGTCGCGGGCGACTACGAGGCGCGCAAGGGCACCGGCATCGGCCCGGGCTCGATCTCGCTGCATCCCGGCGGCCACGCGCACGGCCCGCAGCCGGGCGCGATGGAGGGCAGCATCGGCATGGAGCGGTTCGACGAGCTCGCCGTCATGGTCGACACCTTCGCCCCGCTGCAGCTGGGCGAGGGCGCGCGGGCCGTGGACGACGGTGTGTACTACCGCAGTTGGTCACGATGAGCCCGCTCCTGGCGGCGCTCGTGGACGACGCGGGCCTGTTCCCGCCGACGGCGCTGCCGATGCGCGAGGCGCTCGTCCGACACCGACACGACCTCGCCGGCGGCGACCCGATGCTCACCCACCGGTTCCTCTGCCCCGTCGATCGGATCGACGAGCTGCGCACCGGGCTCGCCGACGACGATCGGATCGCGCTGGGCCTCATCGCCTCCGCAGGCATTTCCGATACAGCACTCGCGGCCGCTGCGGCGAAGGTCGACGCCGACCCGCGCCTGCGGCTCGCCCTCGTGGAGATCGCGTGCGAGCCCTCTGATCTGGACGCGGCGCTCCCGGCCGCGATGGCCCTGGGCACGCCGGTCTTCGTCGAGTCGCCCGACCGCGCGGACACCCCGCGCCTCGCCACAGTCCTCGCGGGACGCGGCGCGGGGCTGAAGATCCGGTGCGGCGGAGTCCGCGCCGCCCTGTTCCCCCACCCCGACGAGGTCGCAGCCGCGCTCGTCACGGCGGCCGCAGGCGACGTCCCGGTCAAGGCGACGGCCGGCCTGCATCACGCGGTGCGGCACCGGGATCCGGCGACCGGTTTCACCCACCACGGATTCCTCAACCTGGTGCTGGCCGCCGCGCGCGCCGCGGCCGGCGGCGAGCCCGGAGCCGTGACCGCCGCTCTCGCGAGCACGGACGGCCCGGCGCTCGCCGCCGAGGCGGTGAGCCTCTCACCCGCCGGGACCGCGGAGGCCCGTCGGCTCCTGCGCGCCTACGGCTCGTGCAGCACCGCGACCCCGCCCGCCGAGGCCGCCGCGTTCGGCCTCGCCCCCGCATACCCGACCGAAGGACAGAGATCGTGACCACCACCTGGGCACCCGTGCCCGCCGGCTCCGGCTTCGGCGTCGAGAACCTGCCCTACGGCGTCTTCCGTCCCGCCGGCGGCGCACCCCGCGTGGGCGTGCGCATCGGCGACCACGTTCTCGATCTCGCTGCGGCGCTCGGCGATCCGGTCTTCGCGGCGCCGTCGTTGAACGGCTTCCTCGCCCGCGGCCGCGCCGACTGGCGCCGGGTGCGCGCCGAGATCGTCGCACTGCTCACCGATCCCGCGCGAGCGGCCGAGGGCACCGCCGCTCTGTGCCCGCTCACGGAGGCGACGCTGCAGCTGCCCTTCGAGGTCGCCGACTACGTGGACTTCTACGCCAGCGAGCACCACGCCACCAACCTGGGCCGCCTGTTCCGCCCGGACTCCGCTGCGCTGCTGCCGAACTGGAAGCACCTGCCCGTCGGCTACCACGGGCGCGCGGGCACCGTCGTCGCCTCGGGAACGCCGATCGTGCGGCCGGCAGGACAGCGGAAGGCACCGTCGGACGAGGCCCCCGTCTTCGGCCCGTCCGTGCGCCTGGACATCGAGGCGGAGCTCGGCTTCGTCGTCGGCACGGGCAGCGACGCCGGGAAGCCCGTCGGCACCGGGGGTTTCGCCGAGCACGTCTTCGGCGTCTGCATCGTCAACGACTGGTCGGCCCGCGACATCCAGGCCTGGGAGTACGTGCCCCTCGGCCCCTTCCTCGGCAAGAGCTTCGCGACCTCGATCTCGCCGTGGATCGTGCCGCTGGAGGCTTTGGCGGCCGCGCGCATCGCGACGCCCCCGCAGTCGCCCGAGCCGCTCCCCCACCTCCGCGACGCCGAGGACTGGGGCCTGGACATCGATCTCGTGGTCGAGCTCAACGGCGAGATCGTCTCACGCCCGCCCTACGCGCCGATGTACTGGTCGCCCGCGCAGATGCTGGCGCACATGACGTCGAACGGCGCGCGGCTGCGCACCGGCGACCTGTTCGCCTCCGGCACCGTCTCCGGCCCCGAGCGCGACCAGCGCGGCTCGCTCATCGAGCTCACGTGGAACGGCGCCGAGCCGCTGCGCCTGGCCGACGGCTCCGAGCGCACCTTCCTGGCGGACGGCGACGTCGTCACCCTCCGCGCCACCGCGCCGGCACCGGGCGGCGGCCGCATCGACCTCGGCGAGGTGACGGGGCGGATCGCCCCGACGCCCGCCTGACCCGGGGGAACGACGAACGGCCCACGGATTCCTCCGTGGGCCGTTCGGTCCGTTCCGTCGAGAAGAGCTGCTAGACCAGCAGCTCCGCGATCTGCACCGTGTTCAGCGCGGCGCCCTTGCGCAGGTTGTCGCCGCTGATGAACAGTGCCAGGCCGCGGCCCTCGGGCACGCCCGGATCCTGGCGGATACGGCCGACGAGCGAGTCATCGGCGCCCGCGGCGGCGAGCGGCGTCGGCACGTCGACCAGCCGGACCCCAGCAGCAGAACCGAGCAGCTCCTGCGCCCGCGCCACCGACAGCGGCTTCGCGAACTCGGCGTTGATCGACAGCGAGTGGCCGGTGAGCACCGGCACGCGCACGCACGTGCCGCTCACCAGCAGCTCGGGCAGGCCGAGGATCTTGCGCGACTCGTTGCGCAGCTTCTGATCCTCGTCCGTCTCACCCGAGCCGTCGTCCACGAGCGCGCCGGCGAGCGGCAGCACGTTGAAGGCGATCGGCGCGACGTACTTGTTCGGCGCGGGGAACTCCACGGCCGAGCCGTCGTGCACCAGCTTCTCGGCCTCGGGCTCCACGGCGCGGACCTGGGAGACGAGCTCCTCCACGCCGGCCAGGCCGGAGCCGGAGACGGCCTGGTACGACGAGACGATGAGCCGCTGCAGGCCCGCCTCGTCGTGCAGCACCTTGAGCACCGGCATCGCGGCCATCGTGGTGCAGTTGGGGTTGGCGATGATGCCCTTCTTCAGGTCGCGGACCTGCTCCGGGTTCACCTCCGAGACCACCAGCGGCACGTCCGGGTCCTTGCGGAAGGCGCTCGAGTTGTCGATCACCGTGACGCCGGCGGCGGCGAATCGCGGCGCCTGCACGCGCGACATCGTCGCGCCCGCGCTGAACAGCGCGATGTCGAGCCCCGTCGGATCGGCGGTCTCGGCGTCCTCGACGACGATCTCGCGGTCCCCGAAGGGCAGCTTCTTGCCCGCGGACCGCGAGGACGCGAAGAAGCGCACCTCGTCGGCCGGGAAGTTCCGGTCCAGCAGCAGCTGCCGCATGACGGCGCCCACCTGGCCGGTGGCGCCGACGACTCCTACGCGTACGCCCATGGCTATCGCCCCGTCCCGCCGTAGACGACGGCGTCCTCGTCGGCACCCAGGCCGAAGGCCTCGTGCAGCGCCTTGACGGCCTCGTCGAGCTCGGTGTCGCGGATGAGCACCGAGATGCGGATCTCCGAGGTGGAGATCAGCTCGATGTTGATCCCGGCGGTGGACAGCGCCTCGCAGAAGGTGGCGGTGACGCCGGGGTGGCTCTTCATGCCGGCGCCGACGAGCGAGACCTTCCCGACATGGTCGTCGTAGACCACCGAGTCGAAGCCGATCTCCTTGCGCAGGACCTCGAGCTTCTCGACGCCCAGCGGGCCGAGCTCGCGCGGCAGCGTGAACGTGATGTCGGTGCGGCCCGTGTCCACCTTGGACACGTTCTGCAGCACCATGTCGATGTTGATCTCGGCATCGGCGATCGCGCGGAAGACGCGGGCGGCGTAGCCCGGCTTGTCCTCGAGGCCGACGACGGTGATCTTCGCCTCGCTGCGGTCGTGGGCGACGCCGGTGAGAATTGCCTCTTCCACGGGGATGTCCTCCATAGATCCGTTGACGATGGTGCCGGGCTTGGTCGAGTACGACGAGCGCACGTGGACCGGGACGTTGTAGCGGCGCGCGTACTCCACGCACCGGAGCATGAGCACCTTCGCGCCGCACGCCGCCATCTCGAGCATCTCCTCGAAGGAGACGGTCTTGAGGTGCTTGGCGTTGGGCACGATGCGCGGGTCGGCGGTGTAGATGCCGTCGACGTCGGTGTAGATCTCGCAGACGTCGGCGTTGAGCGCGGCGGCGAGGGCGACGGCGGTCGTGTCG
The DNA here is from genome assembly GCF_020169415.1 of Tsukamurella sp. M9C. Taxonomy (GTDB): domain Bacteria; phylum Actinomycetota; class Actinomycetes; order Mycobacteriales; family Mycobacteriaceae; genus Tsukamurella. The sequence continues at coordinate 14,644 of NZ_JAIULG010000032.1, read as the reverse complement.
GAGCCGCCGCGGCCGAGCGTGGTGACGTCCTTGGTGTCCTGCGAGACGCCCTGGAAGCCGGCGACGAGGACGATCTTGCCGTCGTCGATGGCGGCCTGGACGCGCCCGGGCGTGACGTCGATGATCTTCGCGGCGCCGTGCTTGCTGGTGGTGATGACGCCGGCCTGCGAGCCCGTGAAGGACTGCGCCTCGGCACCGAGCGAGTGGATGGCCATCGCGACGAGCGCGTTGGAGATGCGCTCGCCCGAGGTGAGCAGCATGTCCATCTCGCGGGCGGGCGGCGCGGGGCACACCTGGTTGGCGAGATCGAGCAGCTCATCGGTGGTGTCACCCATCGCGGAGACGACGACGACGACGTCGTTGCCCGCGCGCTTGGTCTCCACGATCCGTTCGGCCACGCGCCGGATGCGCTCGGCGGAGGAGACGGAGCTGCCTCCGTACTTCTGGACGACGAGTGCCACGTGGAACCTCTCCGTTGCGGGCTTCGATGTGCGCCTCGATCCTACCGACCTGGGTTCTTGGGCCCGGAGGGCACCGCTCCAAGCGGTGCGCAACCCACCGTTCAGCCGGATCGCGGATAATCGGTGGGAACGCGAACACAGGAGATCCCCATGAATCCCTACGGCGGCCAGAACCCCGGCCAGAACGCCGGCGGACGCCCCGCCGGGCAGCCGGGCGGACAGCCCGGCGCCCAGCCCGGACAGTGGCAGGGCGGCTACCCGCAGCCGGGCCGTCCGCAGGCCCCCCAGCAGGGCGGCTACTCCGTCCCCCAGGGCGGTCCCGCGGGCCCGCAGGGCACGCAGCGCTTCGGCCAGCCGGGCCAGCCGCAGGGCGGTTTCCCCGCCGGCCCCCCGCCGTACGGGAACGGCCCCGTCGGCGGCGGCAACGGCGGGAACAACGGCGGCGGGGGCAACAAGGGCCTGATCATCGCGCTGGTCGCGATCGGCGCCGTCCTCGCAATCGCTGCGGCCGTCGGAGCCGGTCTCGCCCTCAAGTCCGACGACACGTCGACGGCGTCGCCCGTCACCTTCTCGGCGGGGGCCACCACGACGACGGCGGGCGCCCCGACGTCGGGCGCGGTCGTCCCACCGAGCGAGCCCGCCACCCAGTCGGACGGCTTCCTCACCACCGCCCCGAAGACCACCACCGGCACGTCCACAGGACAGACGGTGCGCCTCAAGCTGTCGGCCACCGGCAGCGGCGCGGGCGCAGTGCTCGTCGTCGGCGTGCAGGGCAACACCATCCCGAAGGCGTCGACGCTGCCGTGGGAGTGGCAGGGCACCGCGACGATCGGCGACCGGATGTCACTGCTCGTCACCGGCACCGGCCCGGTGACCTGCACCATCGTCGTCAACGAGCAGGAGTTCACCCAGTCCGGGACGAACACCGTCGACTGCACGATCACCCGGGTCGCCGCGCCGTGACGGCGGTCGGCGCGCGCGGGGGCGCCGTGCCCGACACCGTCGGTACGATGCAAGCCGTGCCGACCGCCCCCGACCTCGCCGACTCCGGAGCCGCGACGGCACCGTCGTCCCTGCTCGACCGCACCCGCGACGTGTGGCTGCCGGTCGTCCTCTACCTCGCGATCCGCGGCATCGGCCTCGCGGTGCTGGCCCGGTTCGCGCAGCTCCGCAACCAGAACCTCGCCGATCTCCTGACGGCCTGGGACGGCAAGTGGATGATCGGCCTGGCCACCTACGGCTACAACGACATGCCGTGGCGGTTCGTGGACGCGCGGGGCGAGCACACCGCGGACACCGCCTACGCCTTCTTCCCCGGCTTCCCGATGCTGGTGCGGGCCGTGGCGCAGCTGCCCGGCTTCGACGCCTACCGCGCCGCCCTCACCGTCAACGTGATCCTGGGCTGCGTGGCCGCCGTCGCGGCCTACCGGCTGGGCCGGCTGTGCGTCGAGCACATGCCGAAGGTGCCCGTCCACCTCGCCGACCGCGCAGGACTCCTCACGACGGTGCTGTTCGCCGCGGCCCCGATGTCCATCGTGCTCACGATGGCGTACACGGAGGCGCTGTACTGCGCGCTGGCCGGCTGGGCCCTGGTGGGCGTGATGGAACGCAAGTGGATCCTCGCGGGGGTCTGCACGGCCCTGGCCGGCTTCTGCCGCCCCACGTCGGTGGTCCTGATCGGGGTGGTGGCGCTCGCGGCGCTCCTCGCTGTCCTCTCGTCCGGCGGCGCCGAACGCGTCAAGGCGGCGATCTGCGTGCTGCTCACGCCGCTGGGCTGGCTGACGTACCTACTGGTCGTGGCGCACCACACCGGCAGCCTGACCGGCTGGTTCCGGATCCAGACGGAGGGCTGGGGCACCACCTTCGACCTGGGCGTGCAGACGTGGCAGTTCGTCAACTACACGCTGATCAACGGCTCGGACATCGCGGACCTGTCGGTCGTCGCGCTACTCGCGGCGTCGATCGTGCTGATCGTGCTCGCGGTCCGCTCGAAGATGCCGTGGCCGATCACCCTGTACGGCGCCCTGGTCGTGATCTCGTTGCTCGGCTCGGGCGGCCTCATGATGTCGCGCCCGCGCCTGCTGTTGCCCGCCTTCGTGCTGCTGATCCCGATCGCCATCGCTCTGGCGAAGGCCTCGAAACAGGCGCAGGTGTGGACCTGCGTCGGCGTCATCACCGTCACCTGCTGGTACGGCGCGCACATGGTGAGCGTGTACCCGCACGCCATGTAGGACGACGGGGCGGACGGCGCACCGTCGAACGCGACGGGCCGGCCTCACGGCCGGGCGCACACCGCGGGCCGGCAGGGCAGAGCCCGGCCGGCGGCGGTGGGGGAAGAGGTCAGGCGCGCAGGCTGAGCGGACGGATGTCCGACCACGCCGACTCGATGTACTCGAGGCACTCCGCCCGGGAACGGCCGCCCTCGCCGAAGGCGACGGTCCAGCCGCGCGGGGCGTCGCGGAACGTGGGCCACAGCGAATGCTGGCCCTCGTCGTTCACCAGCACGAGGAACTCGCCGGACTCGTTGTCGAAGGGGTTGTTCATATTCGTTTCTCCTTGTTGGAGGGATGGTGGGTCGGTCGGTCTGTTGGCCGTCAGTGCTTCATGTAGGCACGGGCGGCGAGGGGCACGATGATCACGATCATCGCGAGGGAGACGAGGGCCGAGTACGCGGTCGCGTGCTGCGCGGCCCAGTTGATGGGCTCGTCGACGACGGGCTTCGGGCTCAGGGGGTTGCCGAAGGCCTCGCGCAGCGAGCGCGCCATCGAGGTCACGGGGTTCCAGGAGGCGATCGTGCGGAGCGGGCCCGGCAGGTCGCCCGAGGCGATGAACGCCGACGAGATGAAGGCCATCGGGAACATGACGATCATGCACAGCGCCTGCGCGGACTCCGGCGTCGAGACGGACAGGCCGATGAGGGCGCCCAGCCAGGACATCGCGAAACCGAAGAGGAACAGCACGGCCAGGGACACCGCTGCGTCGACCCAGCTGCCCCGCATGCGCCAGCCGACCGCGAGGCCGACCAGCAGCATCACGGCCACGCTGATCACGTTGACCACGAGGTCGGACGTGGTGCGCCCGACCATGACCGCGAGGCGCGACATGGGCAGCGAGCTGAACCGGTCGATGATGCCGTTCTTCATGTCCGAGGCCACGCCGATCGCGGTGGGGCCCGAGCTGAACGCGACCGTCTGCACCAGGATGCCGGCGAGCAGGAACTCGCGGTACCGGTCGCCGCCCACCTCGCCGCCGAGCGCGGAGCCGAAGACGTAGCTGAACAGCAGCACGAACATGATCGGCTGCACCGTCGCGCCCAGCAGCAGCTGCGGGATCCGGACCAGCGTCGTCAGGTTGCGGCGGGTCATCACCGCGCAGTCGCTGAGGAATCCGCCCAGCGACGGCTCCCGCTCCCGCGGGAAGATGATCGCGGTCATGCGTTGTTCTCCTCGGTCTTGTTCGCGTCCTCGCCGGTGAGGGCGAAGAAGACGTCGTCCAGGGTGGCCTCGCGCAGCATCGCCGACTCGACGTAGACGCCGGCCTCCCGCAGGTCGTTGAGCACGGCGACGAGCTTGTGCTGGCCGTCGGCCACACGGATCGCGCTGAGCCCGGAGGCCTCCCGGATCGCGGTGCCGTCGATGGCGTGCCGGGCCAGGATCGGCCAGGCGGTCACGCGGTCGCGCTCGCGCAGGCCGATCTGGATCAGGTCCGCCGCGGCTGCCGACTTCAGCTCCGGCACCGTGCCGGACCGGATGATCCGGCCCTGGTCGATGATCGTGACCAGGTCCGCCAGGATCTCGGCCTCGTCCAGGTACTGCGTGGTGAGCAGCACCGAGATGCCGTCCTCCTTGCTGAGCCGGGCGATCACGTCCCACACGTCCTTGCGGCTGCGCGGGTCGAGACCGGTGGTCGGCTCGTCGAGCACCACCAGGCGCGGGCGGGCGATGATCGCCCCGGCCAGGTCGAGGCGCCGGCGCATGCCGCCCGAGTACGTGCCCGAGGCGCGATCCGCCGCGGCGGTGAGCCGGAACTGCTTGAGCAACTCGTTCGCCCGGGCCTTCGCCGAGATCTTGTCGAAACCGTAGAGGCGGGCGAACATCTCGAGGTTCTCGCGACCGGTCAGGTTCTCGTCGACCGCCGAGTACTGGCCCGAGAGGCCGATGATCGAGCGGGCGCGGCGCGGATCGGCCAGGGCGTCGACACCGTCGATGGTCACGGAGCCCTCGGAGGGCTTCATGAGCGTCGAGATGATCTTCACCGTGGTCGTCTTGCCGGCGCCGTTCGGGCCGAGCAGCGCGTGCACGCTGCCGGGCGCGATGTCGAGGTCGACGCCGTTGAGCGCGTACACCGCCTTCTTGCCGCGGCCGTACTTGCGGGCCAGGCCCCGGACGCTGACCAGCGGCTTGGTGTCGTCGAGCATCTTGCTCTTCGACGTGACCACCGCGGTGTAGTTGCCGGTGAGGAAGACGTTCATGGTGCGGGCGACCTCGTCGATCGCCGGCGACGCGCCGAGCTGGTTGTGCGTCGCCTCGATGTCGTGCACCTGCACCAGGCCCGTCACGTACGGCCGCCACAGCTGCGGCACGAGGCCGCCCGTGGTCTGCTCGGTCGCGCGGAAGACCAGCATGTTGCCGTCGTACTCGCGGGGGCGGTGCGAGTAGCCCAGCGTCGTGTTGTGCCGGTAGTTCGCCAGCAACCGCTCCATCTGGCCGCGTGAGAGCTCGCGCGCCGGGCCGCCGGCCGAGGCCAGCAGGTCCAGGGCGTCGTCGGTGCTCAGCTCCGCGTCGTCGTCCACGTCGAGGCCCACGAACTCGCGCAGCAGCGCCGCGATCGACATCTCTTCGCGCGGGCCGCGGTAGTCGCCCAGCGGGTAGGCGTCCATGAGGGCCAGGTTGACCTTCTCACCCAGTTCCCGCAGTTCGACGGCCATCTCGTGCGCGATGAGGCCGCCGAGGGACCAGCCGAGCAGGCTGTACGGCCCGTGCGGCCGGCTCGCGCGGATGTTGCGGACGTAGGTGCGCGCGAGCTCCCGGATCGAGTCGGCGGGCGGCATCGGGTACGAGATGCCGGGCGCCTGCAGGCCGATGATCGGGATGCTCGGGTCGAGCTCGCCCGACAGCCCGAGGTAGTTCCACGCGAGCCCGACGGCCGGGTGCACGCAGTACAGCGGCTCGACGCCCGGCGTGCCCGCGCGCAGCGGCAGGATCGGGTCGGTGATGGCGGTATCGGAATCCGCAGCCACGCCGGTGATCACGGCGGTGGTGGAGACCGGCGCCGGGGCGCCCGCGATCCGGGCCGCGATCGTGCCGACCTTGGCGTCCTCGAAGAACCAGCGGATGCTGGCGTCCTCGGCGTTGAACCGCTCGCGCAGCCGGTCGACGGCGATCGCGGCCTGCAGCGAGGTGCCGCCGACGGCGAAGAAGTCGTCGTCCATGCCGAGGGAGGCGACGCCGAGGACGTCGGAGAGGATCTCCGCGACGGCGCCCTCGAGGCTGGCCGCCGAGACCGCGCGCTGCTTGGCCGACGCGGGCCGCACGACGGCCGCGAGCGGCGAGACCGGGGCCTCGTCGGCCTTCCCGCCGGACGCCGGGGCGCCGACGGGCGGCAGGGCCTTGACGTCGGTCTTCCCGTGCGCAGTGACCGGCACGCTGTCGATCTCCTGGAAGACCGCCGGGACCATGTGCCGCGGAAGGCGATCCCCGACCCACGACCGGAGGTCGCCGACGGTGACGGCACGCTCGGTCACGTAGTACGCGACCAGGCGGGCCGCGGCCTGCGCCTCGAGCGAGCCGTCGCCGCGGTCGACGACCACGACGGCCTGCCGCACGTCCGGGTGGCTCTCGATGGCCGTGGCCACCTCGCCCGGCTCCACGCGGAAGCCGCGGACCTTGAGCTGATCGTCGCTGCGGCCGACGAACTCGAGCACCGGCTCCCCGGAGTCCGAGGCGCGCCAACGCACCAGATCGCCCGTGCGGTACATGCGCTTGTAGCCCTGCGCGTCGTTGTACGGGTTCGCGACGAACCGCGACGCGGTGAGCTCCGGTCGGTCCAGGTAGCCGAGCGCCACACCGGGTCCCGCGACGTAGAGCTCGCCGACGGTGCCGGGCGCCACCAGGTTGAGGCGCTCGTCGCAGATCATCAGCTGGGCGTCGGTGACGGCGCTGCCGATGCCCACGTTGTCGGGGTCGACGGCGCCCATGGTCGCGGCGATCGTCACCTCGGTCGGGCCGTAGGCGTTGATCAGGATGCGGCCGTTGGACCAGCGGCGCGCCAGCTCGGTCTGCAGCACGTCGCCGCCCACGCTGAGCGCCTCCAGCAGCGGCAGGTCACGATCGGGGATCGTGGCGAGCGCCGCCGGGGTGATGAAGGCGTGCGTGACCTCGTTCTCGGCGAGGAAGTCGCCGAGCGGCGAGCCGCCGTACAGCGTGACCGGCGCGATCACGAGCTCCGCGCGCGACCAGGTCGCGAGCAGCAGTTCGAGGATCGACGCGTCGAAGCTGGGCGAGGCGAAGTGGAGCACCCGGGCGCCGGCGCCGACGGCGTGCTGGCGGACCAGGGTGTCCGCCATGGCGGCGAGGCCGCGGTGCGGCACGACGACGCCCTTGGGCCTCCCCGTGGAGCCGGACGTGTAGATGACGTACGCGGGGTCGTCGACGCCCACCGGCGCGACCTCGGCCGGCGGGTGCTGGACCCGCGAGGACGCGAGGTCGACCGTGACCCAGTCGACGGTCTTCGGCAGACCGTCCAGGACGTCACGGACCGCCAGGCCCACAGCGGGTTCGGCGTCCTCGAGGATGTAGCCGATCCGCTCCGTCGGGTAGTTCGGGTCGACGGGCAGGTACACGGCGCCGAGGCGGGCGACGGCCCAGAAGGCGACGACCGAGGCGGCGGACCGCGGGATCGACACCGCCACCCGGGTCGCGGTGCCCACGCCGAGCCCGGCGAGCCGGTTGGCGAGCGCCGACACGGCCGAGTCCAGCTCCGAGTAGGTGTAGTGGAGGTCGCCGTCGCGCAGCGCGGGGGCGCCCGGCCGCTGCCGCACGGCCCGCGCCAGGATCTCCGCCATCGTGTGCGGCTCGATCGTGGTGGAAGCGCGCTGGAACAGCTCCTGCTCCTCCGGCAGCAGCACCGGGAGGTCGGCCACCGGGGTGTCCGGCGACGCGACGCCGGCGGTCACCAGCCGGGCGAGGCGGCCGACGATGCCCTCGGCCGTCCCGGGCCGGTACAGGTCGGTGCGGTAGCGCAGGTTGAACCGGAGGCCCTCCTCGACCTCGCGCACCTCGAAGGTGGCGTCGAAGGTCGTGGTGGCCGCGGCGAGCGGCAGCGGCTCCAGCTCGAACATGCCGCCGCCGTCGGAGGTGATGACGCTGAGCGGATCGCCCAGGTTCTGGTGGCTCAGCACCACCTGGAAGACGGGGTGGCGGTCCCGACTGCGCGGGGGCTGCAGCGCCTCGATGACCCGCTCGAACGGCGCGGTCGCGTGGACCAGGTCGTCGAGGTCGCCGCTGCGGATCCGGTCCACGAGGGCGTTGAAGCTCTCGGTGCCGGTCACGGTGGTGCGCAGCGCCACGGTGTTGACGAACATGCCGACCACGTCGCGCAGACGGCGGTCGGTGCGGCCGATCACCGGCGTGCCCACGACCACGTCGTCGGCGCCATTGACGCGGTGTAGGAGGGCCGCGAGGCCCGCGTGCAGCACCATGAACATGGAGACGCCGCGCTTGCCGGCGAAGTCCGCCAGGGCGTCCCGCTCGGCCTTCGGCAGCACGATGGCGACCTCGCCGGCGTCGGTCGAGCCGATCGTCGGGCGCGGGCCGTCGGCCGGGAAGGAGCTCTCCTCGGGCACGCCCGCCAGGCGCTCCGCGAAGTAGTCCACCGCGCCGGCGTCCTTCTCCGCCTGGCCGCGCTGCCACACCGCGTAGTCCGCGTACTGCAGCGGCAGCTCGGTCCACTGCGGCTCGGCGCCGGTGCTGCGGGCCAGGTACGCGGCCATGAGGTCGCGGGTCAGCGGCACCACGGAGGCGCCGTCGGCGGCGATGTGGTGCACCGCGATCGCGAGGATCGAGCCCTTGCCGGTGGGCGCCGTCATGACGCGCAGCGGCACGTCGCGGTTGAGCGCGAAGGGCCGCGCCACGAACTCGGCGATCGCCGATTCCTGGCCGGCGACGTTGGAGGTGGCGGTGCCGAACTCGGCGGCGAAGTCGCGGACCTCGCGCGCATCGGCGGGCAGGATCTCCTGGTACGGGCCCTCACCGGAGGACGGGTACCGGGTGCGCAGGCTCTCGTGCCGCGCGAGCAGATCGCGCAGGGCGGCGTCGAGGACGGCCTTGTCGACGGGACGGCTCGCGAGGAAGGCCGCGCCGATGTTGTAGGTCGGGCCCGGATCGATCTTGTTCTGCAGCCACATCCGCTCCTGCGCGGACGACAGCGGCATGCGGTCGCCGCGCTGCACACGACGCAGGCCCTGGTCCTCGAGCGCGGACTCGTTGGCGATCCGATCCGGATCGCCGGTGAGGGCGGTCGCGATGGCGGCGGGGGTGCGCAGGTCGAAGACGGTGCGCGCCTCGATCCCGTTGCCCAGCAGGCCCACCAGCTCGTTCGCGGACAGCGAGTTGCCGCCGAGGTCGAAGAAGTCGTCCTCGACGCCGATGGCATCGCTGCCGAGCACCTTGCGGAAGGCCTCGACGACGCGGCTCTCGCCCGGCGTGGTGGGCTTGGCCGCGGCGTTGCCGGTGCCGCCGAAGTAGGGCTCCGGGAGGGCGGCGTTGTCGAGCTTGCCGGTGCTGCCCATCGGCACCGAGGCGATGATCATCACCGCGGCGGGGACCATGAAGCCGGGCAGACGGGTCCGGACGTGGGCGCGGACCGCCGACGGGTCCACGTCGCCCTTGACGTAGGCGACGAGGGCCGACGCGCCGTCGGGGCCGGGGCGCACCTGGGTGGAGACGAAGTCGACGCCGGGCATCGTGTCGATGGTCGCGTCGATCTCGCCGAGCTCGATGCGGATGCCGCGGATCTTCACCTGGAAGTCGTTGCGGCCCACGAAGTCGACGATCAACTGGCCGTTGTCGCTGCGGGTCCAGCGCACCACGTCGCCGGTGCGGTACATGCGGGCGCCGGGCTCGCCGTACGGGTTCGCGACGAACCGGGACGCGGTGAGCTGCGGGCGCCGGTGGTACCCGCGGGCCAGCTGCGGACCGGCCACGTAGAGCTCACCGGGCATGCCGACGGGCACGGGACGCAGCTCGTCGTCGAGCACCATGAGCCCCTGGCCGCGGACGGGCGGGCCGATCGGCACGCGGCCGTCGCCGGACAGCGCGTCGGAGATCGCGGTCATGATGGTGGTCTCGGTGGGGCCGTAGCCGTTGTGCAGGCGGCGGCCGACGCTCCACTTCTTCGCCAGGCCGGGACCCAGCGCCTCGCCGCCGGCGAGGACGTGCGTCCACGACGGCACTGCGTCCTGGTTGACGGTGGCGAGCGTGGACGGCGTCAGGAAGCCGTGCGTCACGCCGTGATCGGCCACAATCTTCTCCAGCTCGCGGCCGCCGGTGGTGCCCGGGGGCACCACGACGAGCGGCGCGCCCACGCGGATCGCCATGAGGTGCTCGAGCACCGTCGCGTCGAAGGCGGTGGAGGCGAAGGCCAGCACGCGGGTGTCGGCACCGGTCTGCAGGCGCACGTGCAGCTCCTCGGCGAAGTTGCCGAGGCCGCGGTGGGTGACCACGGTGCCCTTGGGCTGGCCGGTGGAACCGGAGGTGTAGATGACGTACGCCGCGTCGTCCAGGTTCGGGACGATCTGCGGGTCGTACCCGTCGCCGTCCAGGTTGTCCATCGCGACCCAGTTGACGCCCTCCACACCGGATCCGGAGGCGGTCACGCCCACGCGGGCGCGCACGTCGTTCGCGATGTAGTCGCGGCGGTCCTGCGGATACTTCGGGTCCACGGGTGCGACCGCGGCGCCGGCCAGGGTGATGCCCCAGAAGGCGGTGATGGACTCCGCCGAGCGCGGCAGGTCGGTGAGCACGGCCTCGCCCGGCCGCGAGCCCGCGGCGAGCACGGCCGCGGCCACCTTGCGGGCGTCGGCGTAGAGCTCGCGGTAGGTGAGAGTGCGCGGCCCGTCGACCACGGCGGGACGGTTCGCGTACGTGCGGGCGGCCTCGCGCATGAGCTGGCCGAGCGGGGTGTGGAAGTCGGCCTCCACGCCGCGCACCGGGGTGAGCTCGGCGAGCCGGTCCGCCGACATGATGGGGAGCTCGCCGATGGTGGTCTGCGGGTTCGGGCCCACCGCGGTGAGCACAGCGACGAGCGCGTCGAGGATCGACTCGGCCTGCTCGGCGCGGTACAGCTCCGAGGCGTAGCGCAGTTCGATGGTGCCGTCGGCGCCGAGGGTGAACTCGAGGTCGAAGCGGGCGATCGGCACGTCGACGGGGACGACCTCGACGTCGACGCCGGCCATCGGGAAGTGCTGGGTGTCGAAGGGCCGCTGGTTGAGCATCACCTGGAAGATCGGGTGCCGGCCGGCGGCGCGCGGCGGATCGACGAGCTCGAGCACCGACTCGAAGGGCAGGTCCGAGTGGTCCAGCGCGTCGAGGTCGCCGTGGCTGACGGCGGCCAGGTGCTGCGCGAAGGTGCGGTCGTTCGTGGTCCGGGTGCGCAGGGCGATCGAGTTCACGAACATGCCGACGAGGCCGTCGAGTTCGGCCTCGCCGCGTCCGGCGACTGCGGTACCGACCACCAGGTCGCTCTGCCCTGACAGGCGCGAGATCGCCGCCGCCAGGGCCGCGTGCACCACGATGAACGGCGTGGTGGTGTGGGCCCGGGCGAGGCCGGCCACACCGGCCCACACCTCGGGCGCGACGCGGGTGTCGATCGAGCGGGCCGCGGAGACGACGCCGCCGGAGCGCGGCACCGCGGCGGGCGGCACCGACTCGGCCGGCGGGTCCGCCAGCACGTCGGACCAGAACCGGTCGAGCGCCTGGCGCGGCGCCCCGGTGAGGCGGTGCTTGTAGGAGCGGGCGTGCTCGGTGTACGTGCGCGGCAGCGGCGGGAACTTCGGCGCCTTACCGCTGGTCCGCGACGCGTAGGCGGTGGCGAGATCGCCGGCCAGCGGCATCATCGACCAGCCGTCGGCGGCGATGTGGTGGATCACCAGCACCAGCACCTGGTGCCGGCCGTCGATGCGGTAGAGCCGCGCGCGGATCGGCACGTCGGCGGCCAGGTCGAAGGGCTCGCCGGCGTAGTCCGACGCGGCCGTCATCAGCTCGTCGAGCGCCACGGAGCGCTCGGTGAAGGGCACGAGGTTCGGGCCGGCGGGCAGCACCTGGACCTCGGGCTCGCCGGCGGTGGGGCCGTTGCGGTACACGGTGCGCAGCGGGGTGTGGCGCGCCACGACGTCGCCGAGGGCGACGCGCATGGCCGAGACGTCCACGTCGCCGCGCAGGTGCAGCGCGACCGGGATGTGGTACGAGCCATCGGGACTCACGCGGTTGCGGACCCACATCTGGTGCTGCGCGGGGAGCAGCTCGGCCGCCTCCTCGGGGTCCGACGGTGCCGCGAACTCGGGCTCCGGCTCGACGGTGGCGGCGGCCGCGCTCTCCGCTGCGGCGGCGATCGCCGCGGCGGGCACGGGGGCGCCGCCGATGGCGGCGGCGAGTCCCTCGACCGTGGGGTTGGCGAAGACCGTCGCCACGCTGACGCGGGTGCCGGTGGCGGAGCCGAGGCGCGCCGCGATGCGGGTGGCGGAGAGGGAGTTGCCGCCCAGGTCGAAGAGCGTGGTGGCGACGTTGAGGTCGACGCCCACACCAGGGATCACCTCGGCGAAGGCCGCCGCGACGAGCTTCTCGGCGTCCGTCTGCGGTCCGCGGCCGGCGGACGCGTCCACGGCGGCTCGCTCGGGCTGCGGCAGCTGCTTGTGGTCGACCTTGCCGTTGACGGTGAGCGGGAACTCACCGAGGGCGATGATGTGCGCCGGGACCATGTAGGCCGGCAGCTCCGCGGAGATGCTCGCGGTGATCGCGTCCACGTCGGCGGTGCCGGTGACGTAGGTGACCAGCTCCGCGGTGGCGGTGTCGTCGCCGTGGACGACGGTGACGGCGCGCTCGGCGCCCGGTACCCGCATGACGGCGGCGTCGATCTCGCCGAGTTCGATGCGGAAGCCGCGCAGCTTCACCTGCGAGTCGACTCGGCCGAGGAACTCGAGCTCACCGTCGGAGTCCCACCGGACGAGGTCGCCGGAGCGGTACATGCGCGCACCGTCGGCCTCGAAGGGGTTGGCCACGAACCGCTCCGCGGTCAGGAGCGGGTTGCCGTGGTAGCCCCGGGCGATGCCCGGACCGGAGATGTACAGCTCGCCGGGGATTCCCGCGGGCGCCGGGCGGAGGTACGGGTCGAGGACGTACAGCCGGGTGCCCGGGATGGGGCCGCCCAGGCGGACGGGCTCGTCGCCCTGGAGCGCGCCCAGGGTGACGGCGATGGTGGTCTCGGTCGGTCCGTAGACGTTGACCAGGGTGCGCCCCTTGGCGGCCCACTTCTCGACGAGGGCCTGCGGCACGGTGTCGCCGCCCACGCCGAGCGAGGACAGCGCGGGCAGCTTCGCCGGGTCGAGCGTGGCGACGGCTGCGGGGGTGATGAAGCCGCCGTTCACCTCGCCCTGCGCGAGAACGTCTTCCAGCTCCTCGCCGCCGTAGACGTCCGGCGGCACCACGACGAGCGCCGAGGCGCTCTCCACGGCCATGAGCAGCTCGAGGACCGAGGCGTCGAAGCCGGGAGAGACGAAGTGCATCACGCGCGAGCCGTCGGCGAGGCCGTGCGAGCGGACCAGCTCGGCGGCGAGGCTCGACAGGCCGGCGTGGGTCACGCTGACGCCCTTCGGCCGCCCCGTGGAGCCGGAGGTGAAGATCAGGTAGGCGGGGTTCGCGAGGTCGATCGCGGGCCAATCGGCCTCGCTGGCACCGGCGTTCGCTCCCGGTCCCCACACGCGCGCGAGGTCCGCGGGCGTGAGGGTCGCGACGGGGGCAGCGGCGGAGGCGATGTGCTCGGCGCGCTCGGCGGGCAGCTTGGGGTCGATCGGCACGAAGGCGGCGCCGGTCTTGGCGACGGCCCAGACGGCGATCACGGACTCGAGCGAGCGCGGGATGCGCAGCGCCACGCGCTCTTCGGGGGCGGCGCCGACGGTCATCAGGTAGCGCGCGAGGCGGTCGCTGTACTGGTCCAACTCGCCGTAGGTGATGCTGCGGTCACCGTCGACCACGGCGATCCGGTCGGGGTGCGCGGCGGCGGAGCGGCGTAGCAGCGCGGGCATCGGGACGGACGGCCCGGCGGCAGCGGGTGCGCCCGCGGCGGCGCCGGCGAAGCGGGTCCACTCGGCGGCCTCGGCATCGGTGACGACGTCGAGCGCGGAGAGGGGCGTCCCGCCCGGCGCGGCGGCGAAGCGCTCGAGGTACTCCATGAAGCGCTCGAAGTGCGCGTCCAGGTCCGCCACGGTGTGGGCGGCCGGGTTGGCCTCCATGTCGATCCGCAGGGCGCCCTGCTCGGACTCGTAGACGGTGACGGCCACGTCCTCGGCCGGGCCGGAGGTGAGCAGGTTCAGGGTGCCGGCGGCCTCGCCCAGCGTGATCGCCGAGGAGAACATCATGATGTTGATCGTGTCGCCGAACGTGGAGCCGACCACGCCCTCGCGCAGCGTGGGCGCCTCCATCCGGGCCGCTGGGTAGAGCTGGTGCCGCAGGCCGTTGCGCAGGTCCAGGCCGGTGCCGTCGATGATGTCGGAGACGGTGGCGCCGACGCCCGCGCGGACCGGCACGGGCAGCACGTTGGCCGTCATGCCGGTCGAGCCCCGGAGTGCGGCGGTGGTGCGGGCGGCCACGGGCACCGAGACCGAGATCTCCTCGCGACCCGAGACGGCGGCCACGTAGGCGCCGAAGGCGGCGATCACCAGGCCGGTGCGGTTGGTGCCCAGCCGCTCCGCCGCGGCCTCGAGGCGGGCGCCCGCCTCGGCGCTGGGGACGCCGTTGCGGCGTCGGTTCAGGCTCGACGGTGCCGCGACGACGCGGCTCAGGCCCGCCGCCTCCGGAAGGGTCGTGACGACCCCCGCCCAGTACTCCGCGTCGCCGTCCGCGCGCGCGGAGGCGAAGTACTTCTCCTCCGCGGTGACGAAGCCCTCGGGGGCGAGCGGGGCGGGCTTGAGG
>NZ_JAIULG010000031.1 GCF_020169415.1 Tsukamurella sp. M9C | reverse complement strand
GCGGGGGCGGGGGTGGACTCCGCGGGGGCGGACTCGCCCGCCTCGCCGATGGTGGCGAGATCGCCACCGACCTCGACGACGTCGTCCTCCTGCGCCAGGATCTTCAGCAGCACACCCGAAGCCGGAGCCGGGATCTCGGTGTCGACCTTGTCGGTCGAGACCTCGAGCAGGGGCTCGTCGACGGTGATCGTGTCGCCCTCCTGCTTGAGCCACCGGGTGACGGTGCCTTCGGTGACGCTCTCGCCGAGTGCCGGCATCTGGACGGAGAAGGCCATTTCCTCTGACTCCTCAGGTTCGGTTATCTGCTGTGATACGAGCTGAACGCGGGTTTCGGCTGGTGGCCTCCACCGACACCTGACCCTACCCTCAGGGGTCCGGTCCGCGCGGCGGTTGGGGGCTTACTCGCCGGTAACTCCCAGGGGTCGGGACGTCAGCCCCGCTGCGCGATGTCGCGGAGCACCGCGAGCATCGTGCGAACCGGGACGCCCGTGCCACCCTTGGTGATGTAGCCGAAGGGGCCGCCGGTGTTGAACGCCGGGCCCGCGACGTCGACGTGCGCCCACTGCACCCCGTCGGCCACGAACTCCTTGAGGTACACGCCGGCGGTGAGCATGCCGCCCCACCGGTTCGGGCTCACGTTCGCCAGATCCGCGACGCGCGAGTTGATGTCGGCGCGCAGCTCCTCCGGGAAGGGCATCGCCCAGCCGTTCTCGCCGACGGAGCGGGAGAGCTCCGCGACGCGGTCGCGGAAGTCGTCGGTGCCCATGACGCCGGGCGTGCGGGTGCCGAGCGCGACCATCTGCGCGCCCGTCAGCGTCGCGGTGTCGATGAGGTAGTCGGGCCCGTCCTCGCAGGCGCGGACGATGGCGTCGGCCAGGATCAGGCGGCCCTCGGCGTCGGTGTTGATCACCTCGACGGTGATGCCGCCCTTCTCCGTGCCGGGGTACTGGGTCAGCACGTCGCCGGGGCGCTGCGCGGTGTGCGATGGCATGTTCTCGGCCATCGGCACCGTCGCGGTCACGTCGACGTGCAGTCCGAGCTGCGCGGCCAGGATCACCGTGGCGATGACCGCTGCGGCGCCGCCCATGTCGGAGGTCATCTGCTCCATGCCCGCGGCCGGCTTGATCGAGATGCCGCCGGTGTCGAAGGTGATGCCCTTGCCGACCAGCGCGACGTGCTTGGCACCGTCGACGCCCGAGACGTGCCGCAGGCGCACGAGGCGCGGCGGGCGCGAGCTGCCCTTGCCGACCCCGACGATGCCGCCGTAACCGTTCGCGTCGAGGTACTGCTCGTCGAAGACCTCCACCTCGAGGCCTGCCGCGGTGCCGAGGCGCTGGGCGCGGTCGGCGAACTCGCCGGGGGAGAGGACGTTCGGCGGGGTGTTGACGAAGTCGCGGGCCAGCGCCACCGCGCCGGCCGTCAGCCGGGCCTGCTCGACGGTGCCGCGCACCTCGTCCGCGAGCGCCTCGGACGCGGGGGCGGACAGCAGCGCGAGCGCGCCGAGCGTCGCCTTCTTCGGCGTGGAGGTGGTGCGGAACTCGGCGAACCGGTACGCGCCCAGGATCGCGCCCTCGACGGTGGCCGCCAAGTCGACCGAGGAGAGGGTGGTGGCCGCTGCGGCGACGCCCTCGAGAGCGCGGCTCGCGACGCCCGCGGCGCGGCGCACCGTCTCCGGGGTCACCGACGCCGCGGCGCCGAGCCCCACGCCCAGCACCGTCGCCGCGCCCAGGCCGGTCCCGGCAGGCGTGGCGATCCGGACGGCCTCGCCGGCCTTGCCCTCGGCGCCGAGGAGCGCGAGCGACTCCGCGACCGGACCGCGCGCGGCCTCCGGGACGCCGGCGTCGAGCGTGATCGGCCCGTCGCCCTCCGCGGAGTACACGCCCACGACGAGCGCGTCGGTCGTCGCCGCGAGATCGTCGGTCAGCGTGATGGCGGGTCCGGTGAACGGCGTGCTCAAGGGGTTTCCTCTCGTCGGGGCGGCGGGTGTGCTTGCCTGTACGGATGTTACGCCTGGGACTGTGGGGCGCGCCGCCGCCCGGGGCCGCCGGCTATGCGGCCGCGATGCCCGCTCCAGTCGTCGCGCATCTGATGGAGACGCTCGGGCGGGAGGGGCACCCGGTACCCGCGTGGGCGGCGCGCGCCGGGATCCGCCGGACCGACCCCTCCGTCGACCTCGTACTCGCGTTCCCGCAGGTCGTGCAGTTCCTCACCGAAGTGGTCCGTGCGCTCCCGGACCGGCCCCTGGGACTGCAGGCGGGCGCTCGGCCGTTGCTGCAGTCCTTCGGGATGCTCGGGGTGGCGGTGCAGACCGCCGACGACGTGGAGGGCGCCGTCGCCGTCGGTCTGCAGTACCACCAGGCGGCGGGCAGCCTGGTGGACTTCGACGTGGACGCCGACGGCGACGCCCTCCGCCTCGCCGTGGTGCCGCGCTCCACGGACCCGGACCTCCTGCCCTTCCTCTGCGAGGAGACCCTGCTCAGCGTCACGACCCTGCTGCGCTCCGCGCTCGGGGACGAGCGCTGGGCGCCCGTGCTGGTCGAGCTGCCGTACCCGGCGCCGTCGTACGCCGCCGAGTACCCCCGCTCCTTCGGGGGCGCCGTGCGCTTCGACGCCCCGTCCGGGCGGATGACAGTGCCGCGGAGCCTGCTCGGCACGCCCCTGCCCCAGCGTGAGCCCGCGGTGCACGCCGCCGCGCTGGCGGCCTGCCGGGCGCTCACCGGGACGAGGGCGGAGGCGCGCGACCTCGACCACGTCTGGGCCGTCGAGCAGCTGCTCCGGGCCGACCTGCGCCGCCCGTTCGCGATGGCCGGCGTGGCCCGACAGCTCAACACCACCGAGCGGACACTGCGCCGGCACCTGGTGGAAGCGGGCGAGTCCTTCCGGTCGATCCACACCCGGGTCCGGCGCGAGCGCGCCGAGGCCCTGCTGCGCTCGACCGACCTGCCGGTGCGGTCCGTGGCCGAGGCGGTCGGCTTCGCCGACGTCCGTGACTTCCGACGGGCCTTCGCACAGTGGACCGGGAGTACTCCCGCCCAGGTCCGGGCCGCCGGGGGGATCCGGACGGGCGAGGGGGGATCTGCGGTCACGCCGAGCTGAGGTGGCACCTGCGCCCGTACGATCGGTGCTCATGACGGGAAACGGCACGGGCGAGACCACGACCGGAGCGGGCGCACTGGACCTGGCGGCGGCACCGTCGTCCCTCGACCGGGACTGGGAGATCGACCCGGCCGCGTACTGGGCGACCATCGACGCCGCCACGCACGGTCTCGACGCGCCGATCCTCGCCGCGGACCTCGATGCGCTGCGCTACAACGTGGCCGACATGCTGCGGCGCGCGGGCGGGAAGCCGATCCGGGTGGCCTCGAAGTCGATCCGCTCCCGCCCCGTGCTCGACGCGCTGCTGCGCGTGCCCGGTTATGCGGGCGTGCTCGCCTACGACGTGGCGGAGGCGCAGTGGCTCGCGGCCGACGGCGTCGACCACGACGGCGCCGATCGGCCGGGGTGCACCGACGTGCTGGTCGCGTACCCGAGCGCCGACCTTGGCGCGATCGCGGCGCTGGCCGCCGATCCGGCCGCCGCGATGCGGGTGACCCTGATGATCGACGACGCCGAGCAGCTCGACCTCATCGACGCCGCCGCGCCGCCGAGCCGCCGCCCCGAACTGCGGGTCTGCATCGACGTCGACGCCTCGTACCACGCCCCCGCGCTGGGCGCGATCGGCGCGCGGCGCTCCCCGATCCGCACGCGCGGCGAGGCCTCGGTCCTCGCGGCGACGGTGGCGGGGCGCAAGGGGTTCCGGCTCGTCGGCGTGATGACCTACGACGCCCAGATCGCGGGCGTCGGTGACCTGAGCATCCGCCGGCCCGGCGCCGGGGCCCTGCTGCGGACCATGCAGCGCGCGTCCTGGGACGAGCTGGTGACGCGCCGCCGGGAGATCCTCACGGACCTGCGCCGGATCGCCGACCTCGAGTTCGTCAACGGCGGCGGCACCGGCTCCCTGGAGCGCAACGCCGAGGACCCCAACGTCACCGACATCGCCGCCGGCAGCGGCCTGTACGGGCCGCACCTCTTCGACGGCTACTCCCACTTCCGCCCGGCGCCCGCCATGGGTTTCGGGCTCGCGGTGGTGCGCCGCCCGGACGCGGACACCGTGACCTGCCACGGCGGCGGCTGGATCGCCTCGGGCGCCGCGGGCTCCGACCGCCTGCCGCGGCCGGTGTGGCCCGAGGGACTCAAGCTCACCGGTCGCGAGGGCGCCGGCGAGGTGCAGACGCCGCTGACCGGTGAGCGCGCCGAGCGGATCTCGCTCGGTGACCGGATCTGGTTCCGGCACACCAAGGCCGGGGAGCCGGCCGAACACGCCGACGATCTGGTGATCGTCTCCGACGGTGCCGTGCACGCCACGGTCCCGACCTACCGCGGCGAGGGGAAGTGCTTCCTGTGAACAAGTGGATCCCGAGCCTGGATCAGCTGACCGGCAACGTGGGCGAGTGGCGGAACTGGGGGCGCACCGCCTCCGCTTTTCCCTCGTACGTCTCGCGGCCGGCGAAGATCGAGGACGTGGTGCGCACCGTCGAGCGGGCCCGCGAGCGCGGCGGCACCGTCAAGGCGCTCGGCGCCGGGCACTCGTTCACGGCGATCTCCGCCCCGCGCGATGTGGCGCTGGCGCCCGACCACCAGGGCGGGTTGGTCACCGTCGACGTCGACGCCAAGCGGGTGACGCTGCGCGCCGGCACCCGCCTGTACGACGTGCCGGCGCTGCTCGAGCCCTACGGGCTCGCCATGGCGAACCTGGGCGACATCGACCGGCAGACCGTCGCGGGCGCGATCTCGACCGGCACGCACGGCACCGGGCTGGGCTTCGGCGGCATCGCGACCCAGGTGGTCGGGGCGACCCTCGTCTCCGGGACCGGGGAGGTGGTCACCGTCGGCGAGAACGACCCGCGGCTGCAGGCTGTTGCCCTCGGGCTCGGCGCGCTGGGGATCCTGGTCGAGGTCACGCTGCAGTGCGTGGACCGGTTCGTGCTCGAGGCGACCGAGGCGCCGATGTCGCTGGCGGAGACGGTGGACGGGTTCGTCGAGCGGGTGCGCGGCGTGGACCACTTCGAGTTCTTCTGGTTCCCCGGTTCCGACGGCACGCTCACCAAATCGCAGATCCGCCGCCCGGGCGACCACAAGCGCAAGCCGATCGGGACGGTGCGGCGGTTCGTCGACGACAAGGTGGTCGGCACCGGCGCCCTGATGGCCGTGTGCGAGGCGGGGCGTGCGGTCCCGTCGCTGACGCCCCGGCTGGTCTCGCTCGCCACGTCGATGCTCTCCGAGCACACCGAGATCGACTACTCCACGAACGTGCTCACGACCGACCGTTCCGTGCGCTTCCGCGAGACGGAATGGGCCGTGCCACTGGAGAACACGATGCCGGCGTTCGCCGCGCTCAAGGCGGCGACCGAGAAGCACGACTGGAACCTCACCTTCCCGATCGAGGTGCGCGTCGCGGCCGCCGACGACCTGATGCTGTCGACGGCCTCGGGCCGGCAGTCCGGGTACATCGCCGCGCACCGCTACATCCGCGACAAGCCCAGCGACTACTTCGCCGAGGTCGAGCGGATCATGATCGAGCACGGCGGTCGCCCGCACTGGGGCAAGATGCACACGCGCACCGCCGAGTTCTTCCGCGGCGCGTACCCCCGGTTCGAGGAGTTCCTGGCCGTGCGCGACGAGCTCGACCCGGACCGCGTGTTCGCCAACGACCACCTGGACGCTGTGCTCGGCCGCTGACTCGTGCATGATTTCCGGCCATGAAGACATTCGGCTGGACGCCGACCACTGATGGCGCGGGCGTGGTGGGGCCCGGTGAGCGGCTGAGCTGGCCCAAGACGTTGGGCATCGGCGTGCAGCACGTGGTGGCGATGTTCGGCTCCACGTTCCTGGTGCCGGTGCTCACCGGCTTCCCGCCGGCGACGACGCTGCTGTTCTCCGGTGTGGGCACCCTGCTGTTCCTGCTCATCACCGGCAACCGGCTGCCCAGCTACCTGGGGTCGAGCTTCGCGGTGATCTCGCCGATCACCGCGGCGACGGCCTCGCAGGGGATGGGGAGCGCGCTGGGCGGCATCGTCGCCGTGGGCGCGCTGTTGATCCTGGTCGGCGGCGTGGTGCATCTCGTGGGCACCGCATGGATCGAGAAGCTGATGCCGCCCGTCGTGACGGGCGCGATCGTCGCGCTGATCGGCCTCAACCTGGCGCCCGCGGCGAAGGCGAACTACGAGAAGGCCGCCGTGACGGCCACGATCACGCTGGTCTGCCTCATCCTCTCCCTCGCCCTGTTCAAGGGCATGCTCGGGCGCCTCGCGATCTTCACCTCGGTACTCATCGGCTACGCGGTCGCGTGGATCCGCGGCGAGGTCGACTTCTCGAAGGTCTCCGCGGCGTCCTGGGTCGGCTTCCCGGAGTTCCACGCCCCGTCGTTCTCCTGGGCCGTGCTGCCCATGTTCCTGCCCGTGGTCCTCGTGCTCGTGGCCGAGAACGTCGGGCACGTGCGGTCCGTCGCGCAGATGACCGGCGAGGACTACGACCCGGTGATGGGGCGCGCGCTCGCCTCCGACGGCCTCGCGACCGTGCTCGCGGGCGCCGGCGGCGGATCCGCCACCACGACCTACGCGGAGAACATCGGCGTCATGGCCGCGACCCGCGTCTACTCGACGGCCGCGTACTGGGTGGCCGGTGTCGCCGCGATCCTGCTCGGCATGTCGCCGAAGGTGGGCGCCGTGATCGCGTCGATCCCGCCCGGCGTGCTCGGCGGCATCACGACGGCGCTGTACGGCCTCGTCGGCATCCTCGGCGTGCGGATCTGGGTGGAGGCGCGCGTCGACTTCTCGCAGCCGATCAACCAGTTGACCGCGGCCGTGCCGCTGATCATCGGCATCGCCGACTTCACCTGGTCCGTCGGCGACGTCACCTTCACCGGCATCGCGCTCGGCTCTGTCGCCGCGATCGTCATCTACCAGGGGATGCGGCTGTTGGGCCGGTCCGGGAGCGCCGCGCTGGACTGACCGACGGGCATCAGGCGATCGCAAGCGGTGTGCAAGTGCATCATCGTAGGGTCGCCGCATGACCGAGCCGGCACACGTCGACAACTACACGATGAGGAGCGCGCGACGCCAGGTCGCGCAGTGGCCGACCTGGCCGCAGGCACTGCCCGGCGGGCCCTCGGGCTGGTTGTGGCGGATGATCGTCACGGCCACGGCGGTCTGCTTCGTGTGCGGCGGGTGGGCCTGGTATTGGTGGAACAGCTGGGAGACTGAATGCCACGGCATCCCGATGCAGCCCGGCGATGTCTGCCAGGTCTATTCGGGGACGCGCCAGATCAAGACGCGCACCTATGAGGAGATGGCGTCGGACTACGGGTTCGTCATTCCGTGGGTCGTGCTCGCGGTCGGTGCGGTGATCGGGACTGCGGTCGTCGGATCGATGGTGCGCCGAGCGAGGGAGGTCCGCCTACCCACGGAGGCGGAGATCGCGGACTTCATGCAGTCGTACAACGCCCGCTGCGCCGAGCTGCAGAGGACGATCGACTTCGTGCCCGCGGCGACGAGTGCGCCGCCCGAGCTCGCGGCGGTGCGCCTCGCCGCGGCCGAGCTCGCCGAGCAGAACGGCTTCCGGATCGACGGGTCGACCGCCACCCTGCTGTGACCCCCGCGGTGGGGCGCGTCGTCTAAGGTGCGAGGCATGAGTGAGACGCTGATCGAGGGCCCCCTGAACGCCGTGCACGTCGAGCTGGGGGCGGCGTTCGCGCCGTTCGGCGGCTGGTCGATGCCCGTCAAGTACGCGGGCACCGTCGGCGAGCACACCGCCGTCCGCGAAGCCGTGGGCATCTTCGACGTCAGCCACCTCGGCAAGGCCACCGTCGCCGGGCCCGGCGCCAAGGACTTCGTCAACCGCGTGCTCACCGCCGACCTCGGCAAGATCCACCCCGGCAAGGCGCAGTACACCCTGTGCACCAACGAATCCGGCGGTGTGATCGACGACCTCATCGTCTACTACGTCTCCGACGACGAGCTCTTCCTCGTGCCCAACGCCGCCAACACGGCCGCGGTGGTCGCGCACCTCGTCGCGCGCGCGCCCGAGGGGATCACCGTCACCGACCAGCACCGCGACTACGCCGTGCTCGCCGTGCAGGGCCCGAAGTCGGCGGAGGTGCTGGCGGCCGTCGGGCTGCCCACCGAGATGGAGTACATGGCCTACGAGGACGCCTCCCTGAACGGCACCCCCGTGCGCGTCTGCCGCACCGGGTACACGGGCGAGCACGGTTACGAGCTGATTCCCGCCTGGGGCGACGCCGAGACCGTCTTCCGCGCGTTGCTCCCGGAGATCACCTCGCGCGGCGGCCAGCCCGCCGGGCTCGGCGCCCGCGACACCCTCCGCACCGAGATGGGCTACCCGCTGCACGGGCACGAGCTCACCGTCGACATCACGCCCGTCCAGGCCCGGGCCGGCTGGGCCGTCGGGTGGAAGAAGCCCGAGTTCGTCGGCCGCGAGGCCCTCCTGGCGGAGAAGGAGGCCGGCCCGGCCCGCAAGCTCTGGGGCCTGCGCGCCACCGGCAAGGGCGTGCTGCGCGCCGACCTCACGGTGCTCTCCGCCGACGGCGCGCCGATCGGCACCACCACGTCGGGCACCTTCAGCCCCAGCCTCAAGACCGGAATCGCCCTGGCGCTCATCGATTCCGCGGCGGGCGTCGAGAAGGGGACGCCGGTGAGCGTGGACGTGCGCGGCCGCGCGATCGAGTGCGAGGTGGTCCTCCCGCCGTTCGTCGAGGCGAACACCAAGTAGTCCCGCGGAGGCCCCGAAAAAATACTCGGGGTTCCTACTGATTGGTACGGCCCGCGCCCACCCGCGCGGGTCGTAGAATCAGGTCCCATGACAACTGGCACGGCCTTCGCCCTCACCCGCAACGACCACCCCCGCTCTGCGGCTGAGCGCTCCGAGATCCTGGCGAACCCGGGATTCGGCAGGTACTTCACCGACCACATGATCTCGCTCCGCTGGAACGAGGCCGAGGGCTGGCACGCGCCCGAGGTGCTGCCCTACGGGCCCATCCCGATGGAGCCCTCGGCGTCGGTGCTGCACTACGCGCAGGAGATCTTCGAGGGTCTCAAGGCCTACCGCCAGCCCGACGGTTCCGTCGCCACCTTCCGGCCCGAGGCCAACGCCGCGCGCTTCCAGCGCTCCGCCGAGCGGCTCGCGATCCCGCCGCTGCCCGAGGACGTCTTCGTGGAGTCGCTCAAGCAGCTCGTGGCCATCGACGGCGAGTGGGTGCCCGCGGCCGGCGGCGAGGAGGCCCTGTACTTCCGGCCGTTCATCTTCGCCGACGAGGAGACCCTCGGCGTCAAGCCGTCGAACAGCTACCGCTTCCTGGTGATCGCCTCGCCCGCCGGCGCCTACTTCGCGGGCGGCGTGAAGCCCGTCTCCGTGTGGCTCTCGCGGGAGTACGTGCGCGCCGCGCCCGGTGGCACCGGCTTCGCCAAGTGCGGCGGCAACTACGCCGCGTCGCTCGTCGCGCAGGCCCAGGCCGCGCAGCAGGGCTGCGACCAGGTCGTGTGGCTCGACGCCATCGAGCACGAGGCGATCGAGGAGATGGGCGGCATGAACCTGTTCTTCGTCCTCGGCTCGGGCTCCTCGGCCCGGATCGTCACGCCGGAGCTGTCCGGATCGCTGCTCCCCGGCGTGACCCGCAGCTCGCTGCTCCAGCTCGCCCGCGACGCCGGCTTCGAGACCGAGGAGCGTCGCATCACCGTCGACGAGCTCAAGGAAGGCGTCGCGTCCGGCGCCATCACCGAGGTCTTCGCCTGCGGCACCGCCGCCGTCATCACGCCCGTCGGGCGGGTCAAGGGGGCGTCCGAGGACTTCGTGATCGGCGACGGCGAGCCCGGCGAGATCACGATGGCGCTGCGCGAGACCCTCACCGGCATCCAGCGCGGCACCGTCCCCGACACCCACGGCTGGATGCACACCCTGAGCTGACGCTCACCCCCGCCGCCGTCGGCCCGCGCCGGATCCCGGTGCGGGCCGACGGCGTCTCGGACAGCACTCCGCCGGAACATCTTTCGAAGCGCTGTGCGGCCGAATCTGCCGGAATCGTCGCAGAATGCTTCGAAAGGTGTCGGCTAGTGCGTGACGTGCTGGGCGGAGTGGCCGACGGCGGCCTCCTCGTTCAGCGTGCGCATGAACTTGGCCTGACCCACGTCGCCGCGGCGGGCGGCGCGCTCGCGGCCCCCGGGGAGCTGGTTGAGCACCGATTCGACGAGGTGGTACGGGATCCGGAGCGCCGGGTACCAGGGGAGGGTCGACGGGACGCCGAGCTCCTTCATCGCCGCCGTGCCCAGGTAGGCGGTCGCGATCGACAGGTGCTGCGAGCGCGCGATCCGGCGCCGCAGCCCCGTGAGGTGGCCGTACCGCCACAGCATGGGGTCGTCGGCCATCGGCTGCGCGAGCGCCTTGCTGGTGTCGTCGGGGGTCGAGAGCGCCCGCGAGGTCTGGAACAGGATCCGAAGGCTGTCGCGGAAGCTGTGCGGCAGGAAGTCGTCGTGCACGCCCATCAGTCGGCCGACGTACCGCGTGAGGTGCGCGGCCGCCTCGTACTCGCGCGGGCTGGCGACCATCCCGATGCCGGTCCCGGTGGCGACCGGGGCGATCAGCGCGCCGACCAGCGTGGCCGCCATGTCCGTCTGGTTGATCGGCAGGCCGTAGGTCTCGTAGTCCCAGTCCGGCAGGGCCATGACGTGCCGGCGCACCATCGAGTGGATGAACCGCACGTGCAGCGTGGACCGGTAGCCGGCGCCGCCGGGCCGCAGGCCCTCCGGCACGATCACGTCGAGCGCCCACTGCGAGGTCTCCGCGAACCGCTTGTTCGAGCCCTTCTCCAGCGCGCCCGTGCGCAGCAGGGTCTGGTTGAAGCCCGAGAAGAGGTACCCGCCCATCAGGGCGACGTCGCGCGCGATCGAGAAGCCGTCCGCGCCGCCGCTGCGCATGAGCTGGCCGCCGAGGAGGATCTTGTCCCAGTCGACCCACTCCGGGGCGGTCTCCATGTCCTCGAAGAACGCCCGCAGCATGCCGGGAGCCTCCGGGACGGACGCGATGCCCTCGTTCAGGGCGCGGTCGAACATCGGCTTGCGTGTCTCGCGGTCCTCGTAGATCCACTCGACGAGCTCGTCCATCGGCGCGTCCCCGACGGTGAGCAGCTCGCCGAACCGCCGGAACTCGGCGTCGGTGGGCTCGGGGAGGCGGAGCGCCGCGCTCACCATGCGGATACCCGGCGGCACCCGCCGCGGTCGCGCGGGGTGGCGCGCGGGGATGGGCCTCGGGGTGTCCACTGTCGTCACACCCCTGTGTCTACTCCTGACAACGCCTGTTGTCGAGTCCCCGGCAGGCGGACCCCAACCGGTCAGCGACGGCCCTTCCACTGCGCGTAGAGCTCGTCGAGCACCGGCTCGACCGCGTTGTAGAGCAGCCACGTGTCGGGCGCGGCGTACATGCTGGCGGCCGCCGCGACGGCGGGGATCCGCTCGTAGGACTCGAGGTAGGCGTCGTACTCCGCCTCGACGAACGCGCAGCCCTCGGCGGTGAGGAAGCTGGGGTCGAGCTGTCCGTCGAGGTACTGGTCCAGGTACGCGCCGGGGGTGATCGTGCGCTCGTCGAGCAGCGGGAGGGACTCGTCGGGAACCTCGCCGTCGACGCCGTGCTCCAGGTGCGTGCCGCTCGCCAGGCCGCGGGCGCGGGCCCACGCGTAGAACATGCCGATGTGCGTACCCGCCGCCTCCTCGGGCAGGCCCAGCTCGGCGATGGTATCGGAGTGCCACCCGGCGTCGTCGTAGGTCATGTCGTGAGCCTCGCTCACCGTGCTTGGCGGGCGCTTGCGGACCGGTTGCGTGCGAACCCCCCGGGCCGCTCGGCTCAGACCGGGAAGTTGTCCCGCGGGTCCTCGCCGAGTCTCGGTGCGGCGGGGCCGAACCGCTCCATGTAGTCCAGGACCCGGGTGAGTGAGTCCATCGTGTACGGGCGGCTGCGCAGGTGTGTGCGCAGGATCGTCGAGCCGTCGGTGGTCCGTCGGGTGAAGTCCATCCCGGGGCGATCGAACAGGAGGTCGCGGAGCGGATCCCGTTCGCTTCCGAAGGGGCCCCCGCGGCCCATGCCGAGCAGCTGGATCGCTCGGTCGCCGCCCTTCACGACGGCCAGCGGATCGCTGCCCCCGTCCAGCAGGCGGGCCAGCAACGGCAGTTCCAGCTCCGCATCGTGAACGTGGTGTTCGAACATGATCGCGAGGTCGATCCGGCCGACCTTCCACCCGGCGTCGAGCAGCGCCTCGGTGATCCGGACCCGGGCTTCGATCGAGTCGTTCCGGAGCGCCCCGTGCAGGACGTTGGTCCACCCGTTCTCCGGGTCGAGATCCAGGTCGTGCTGGAGGCGTACGACACGGGCGACGTCGACCTTCCGCACGAACTCCTCGTAGCTCGAATCCCGCGCCTGGTGGCGGTATTCCATCATGTCGCCGTGATCGGTCATCGGGTCGCCTCCTCGCAGCGCAGCAGCAGCCAGTCGGGAACGAACCGCAGGTCGCGCGGGTGCTGCCGGAGCTCGTCGGCGTAGTGGACCGCGGGAATCTCCGGGTCCCAGTGCGGTTCGTGGTCCCAATTGAACTTGGGGTAGACGAAGGTTCCTCCCGACTGGCGCGGGTCGAACTCCGAGTACAACGAGAACCACGCGCCCACCGAATCGGCCGCCGTGCCGGTGCGGAGCCGGGCGGCCGAGGCCAGTGCGTCATCCGCGACCGGCTCGACGCGCGCAACGCCGTCCTGATCGACGAAGGTCACCCGCCCCTGCGCCGCCGTGCCGGCGTAGCGCACCACGATCGACGCCTCCTCGGCGGTCGGATGCGCCGCGCGGAACGTCGAGGTGAACACCGCGAGCATCGCGAAGATCGAGTCCTGGAAGTCCCTGAACGCCATCGGCGACAGGCCCCGCGACGCCGGAGGCGTGAACCGCGCGCGGGACTGCCGGATCCGTTCGGCCGCCAACGCTGAGACCTCCTCGACCGTCCCCGCGGCTGCACGCGCGACCCGGTCGCCGATCGTGAGCTCGATGCCCTGCCCTGGAGGTACGAGCGTGAGCAGCTCGCGACCCGTCATCCGCTCGAACCACGAGCCCACCCGCGGGGTGGACCTCAGCTGCGCCTCGTCGACGAAGACGCGGACATGCGGAACTTTCGCCACCGACCGCGTGACGAAGTCCCGCGGGCCCGCGCCGCGCTTGTTCAGACCGCGCAGCGGCGCATACACCACGCTGCGGAAGAACGCCGCTTCCAGCTCGTCCGCCGACGCACTCGGTCCCAGGTCCCGCAATCGCGAGTCGATCACATCCATCCCTCCGTCACGCTCAGTCCCACCAGGGCACTCACCGTCGCGAGCTCGATGCCGAAACCCAGGACGTCGCCGCTCATCCCGCCGAACCGGCGCACGCAGTGCCGCATCGCGAGGGCCGCGACGAGCAGCCCCACCGCGACGGCGAGCGGCCCCTGCCACGGGCGCCCGGGCACCGCCGGGACGGCCGCGGCCAGCGCGATCACGACCCAGGACCCCTGCGTCGCAAGGCCCTGCGTGCCCGCCGTCAGCGCGCCGAAGCCGTCGGGGTTCGACGGTGCCCAGCCGCGCCGGCAGCCGAGCACCGCGGCCGTCCGGGCGGCGCCCACGGCGACACCGATCGCGAGCCACGCCCCGCGGTCCGCGAGCCCGCCGACGGCCGCGGACCCCGCGATCAGCAGCAGTGCCAGCGCGGCGGCGCCGAACGGCCCGACGGTGCCCTGCCGCATGATCTCCCGCGCCCGCTCCGGCGATCCGTAGCTGCCGAGACCGTCGACGCAGTCCGCGAAGCCATCGAGGTGCATGCCGCGCGTCAGGAGCGCCCCGGCGCCGACGGCCAGGGCGCCGACGAGCACCGCCGGCAGGCCCGCGGCGTGGGCGGCCCAGGCGACCGCGGCCACGGCGGCGCCGACGAGCGCGCCGGCGAGGGGCACGAGGGCGATGATGCGGGCACCGTCGGCCCGCGTGACCGGGCTCGGCTGCAGCGAACCGGGCACGGGCAGCACCGTCATCCAGGCGACGGTGGCGGCGAGGTGCCGCACGTCAGTCGGCGGCCTTCCCGGACACGCCGGCCGCATCGAAGGTCGCCATCTCGCCGAGGACGGCCACGGCCGAGCGCACCAGGGGCAGCGCGAGCGCCGCGCCGCTGCCCTCGCCGAGCCGCAGGCCGAGGTCGAGCAGGGGCTCGAGGTCCAGGCGGTGCAGCGCGAGGGCGTGCGCGGGCTCGGGGCTCTTGTGCCCGGCGACCCACCAGCTCACCGCACCGGGGGCGAGGTCGTTCGCGACCAGTGCGGCCGCCGTGACCACGACGCCGTCGAGGATCACCGGCGTGCGCCGCACCGCGGCCTGCGCCAGGAACCCGGCCATCGCGGCCAGGTCCGCCCCGGCGACGGTGCGCAGCAGCGCCTTCGGGTTGCCGACGTGCGGGCGCGCGCGGTACATGCCGTCGCGGATCGCGGCGGCCTTGCGCATCCAGGCGTTGTCGTCGATGCCGGTACCGCGGCCCACGACGAGAACGGGCTCGGTGTCGGTGAGCGCGCCGACCAGCACCGCGGCGGGCGTCGTGTTGCCGATGCCCATGTCGCCGGCGATGAGCAGGTCGGCGCCGGAGTCGATCTCCTCGTCGGCGATCCGGCGGCCCGCGGCGATCGCGGCGATCGTCTCCTCGTCGGTGAGCGCGTCGGTCACGGCGATGTCGCCCGACGAGCGGCGGATCTTGTTGCGGCTCAGGTCCTCGCGGGTATCGCCGGCGACGGCGATGTCCTCGATGCGGACCGTCGCGCCGGCCTGCGCGGCGAGCACGTTGATCGCAGCGCCGTCGGCGGCGAAGTTCGCCACCATCTGCGCCGTGACCTCCGGCGGGTAGGCCGAGACGCCGCCCGCGGCCACGCCGTGATCCCCGGCGAAGACCACGATGCGCGCGCGCTCGAACTGCTTCGGCGGGCACACGCCCTGGCACGCGGCGATCCACTCGCCGAGCTGCTCCAGGCGGCCCAGCGAGCCCGCCGGCTTGGTCAGCTCCAACTGGCGGTCGCGCGCCTCGCGGCCCACGAACGGATCCGGCGGGGAGAGCTGCGGGAAGGCCAGCGGGTCGGCGCCCGGCTCGAACGGCGGGAGCACGATCGGCGGCGCCTGCGGCACCTCCGGCACGGGCTTGACCAGGCTCGCGGCGGGGGCCGCCGCGGCCACGGGGGAGGGCGCACCGTCGAGCAGGACGGGGATCCCGGCGACGACGAGCTCGGCCCGGTCGGCGATCGCCGCGAGCCGGCCGTTGAGCGTGCCCAGCAGGTCCTGGAAGACGCGGCCCGCGTGCGTCTCGGCGACCAGCGACAGGCCCACCTCGGGGCTCACGATGACCAGCTCGCCCGCGTACGCCGCCGCGGCGGCCACGAGGCCGTCGAGATCGGGCTGCACGTTCTCGGGGGTCTCCCAGCCGGCCGCGTCGAGGCGCGCGGCGAGCCAGCCGCCGAGGTCGTCGATCAGCGTCGGGGCGGAGCCCTCGGACAGGACCGCGCGGAGGTCCTGCGTCTCGACGGTGGACCACGACGACGGGCGTCGCTCGCGGTGCGCGGCCACCCGCGCCGTGAGGTCGGGGTCACCGTCGGGCCGCGGCGCCGTGGCGACGTACCGGACGAGGGCGCCGGACCCGGCGATCAGCTGCTCGGCGCGCGCGGACTTGCCCGAGCGGACCCCACCGATAACGAGGGTGAGCGCCACGGGCTAGACCGCGTCGCCCGGCTTGACCTGCGGCCGCGGGATGCGCATGCGCCGCAGCTGCGTGGAGCGCATGAAGGCGTACCAGCCGAGGCGGAAGCCCGTCTCGGTGGTGTCCGGCCAGCGCTCGCGGACGCGGTTGTTGACGCGGCGGCCGGTGAGGATGCCCTCGATCGCCATGACCGCGACCATGACCAGCAGGATCAGCATCGGGATGCCCGCGAGCTCCGGCCGGTTGACGGTGACGAACATGAACACCATCACCGCGACCGCGAACGGGATGAACATGGTGGAGATGTGGCGCTTGGCGTCCACCAGGTCGCGCACGTACGCCTTGACGGGGCCCTTGTCACGGACCGGCAGGTACCGCTCGTCGCCCTGCATCATGAGCTCGCGGCGCTCGTTGGCCTGCGTGCGGCGATCCGCCGCGGCCGCCTTGCGCTCCTCCTTGCTCATGGAGTTGCGCAGCTCCTTCTTCCGCGCCCGGGCCTCGGCCCGCGTCATCGGCGCGGGGGCGACGGGGCCGCGCTTGCGGCCCTGCGCCTCGCGGCGGCTGGGCGTGGGGCGGCCCTTGCCCGCCGTCTGCGCGGGCTTGGCGAGCGGATCCGCAGCGGTATCGTCGACGGTGTCGGCTGCCGCGGACTCCGCCGCCTCGGAGGTCGAATCGTCGGCCTTCTGCCAGGGGAGTTTCACGCCGTCCAGCCTATTCGATCCCGCCGGGTGCGCGACGACGCGGGTGATGGTGACTCCCGGGAATGCGGGGCGGGGGAGTACCGTTGAACCAGACACCGACGTGCGTCTGTGAGGAGAACCTATGACTACTGCTGCTGAGAGCGAAACCACCGGTGTGGTGCTGACCGAGGCCGCTGCCTCGAAGGCGAAGGCGCTGCTGGACCAGGAGGGTCGTGACGACCTGGCGCTGCGCATCGAGGTGCAGCCGGGCGGATGCGCGGGCCTGCGGTACCAGCTGTACTTCGACGACCGGTCGCTCGACGGCGACGTGCTGTCCGAGTTCGGCGGCGTGAAGCTGTCGGTCGACCGGATGAGCGTGCCGTTCCTGATCGGCGCGAAGATCGACTTCGTCGACTCGATCGAGAAGCAGGGTTTCACCATCGATAACCCGAACGCCACCGGCTCGTGCGCCTGCGGCGACTCGTTCAACTGACGCACGACTGACGCCCGCGAGGCGTCCGGAACCCTCTCGCGGTTAGGCTGACTGGATTCGTCCGTCGCCGACCACGGGAGGGTTTCGTCGTGTCGATCGCCGTTTCCGGTTCCATCGCCACTGATCATCTGATGCGTTTCGAGGGGAAGTTCTCCGAGCAACTGCTCGCCGAACACCTCGCTCACGTCTCGCTGAGCTTCCTGGTGGAGGAGCTCGTGCTGCAGCGCGGCGGGGTCGGCGCGAACATCAGCTTCGGCATGGCCCGGCTCGGCCGGCGACCCGTGCTCGTCGGCGCCGTGGGCGCCGATTTCGACGAGGGCTACCGCTCCTGGCTCGAGGACGCGGGTGTCGACACCCGCGCGGTCCGGGTCTCGCAGACCGCGCACACCGCGCGCTTCCAGTGCACCACCGACTCCGAGATGGCGCAGATCGCGTCCTTCTACTCGGGCGCGATGGCCGAGTCGCGGGAGATCGCGATCGCCGACGTGGCCGCCACCGTCGGCGGCCTCGACCTCGTGGTGATCGGCGCGAACGATCCCGCGGCCATGACCCTGCACAGCGCCCAGTGCCGTGAGGCGGGCATCCCCTTCGCCGCGGACCCGTCGCAACAGCTCGCGCGCCTGAACGGTGAGGAGGCTCGCGACCTCGTCGAGGGCGCCACGTTCCTGTTCACGAACGAGTACGAGTGGAACCTGCTGCAGCAGAAGACCGGCGTGAGCGCGGAGCGGCTCACCGCGATGGTCGAGGTCCGCGTGACCACGCTCGCCGAGAAGGGCGCCGAGATCGTCGTCAACGGCGCGGACGGCACCGTCGCGCAGCGCATCCACGTCGACGTGGTGCCCGACCGTGGCCGCGTCGACCCGACCGGCGTCGGCGACGCCTTCCGCGCCGGCTTCCTCGTGGGCCTCGACGCGGGCCTGTCCCACGAGCGCGCCGGGCAGCTCGGCTCGTACGTCGCCGTGAAGGTGCTCGAGACCGTGGGGCCGCAGGCGTGGGACTACGACGTCGAGGATGCCCGCGAGCGGCTGACCGAGGCGTACGGCG
This sequence comes from Tsukamurella sp. M9C, assembly GCF_020169415.1. Taxonomy (GTDB): domain Bacteria; phylum Actinomycetota; class Actinomycetes; order Mycobacteriales; family Mycobacteriaceae; genus Tsukamurella. Next base: position 36,107 of record NZ_JAIULG010000031.1, on the reverse strand, counting down.
CCGAGGTGGCCACCGAGATCCTCTCTGCGCTGTAGGTCACAATTGTGATTACCGGCGAGTAACCTACGGTATCGTAGGTTCATGACGATCGCAGGTGTGCCCGAGGCCAAGCCGCGCCTGCGGGGCGTGATCCATCAGTTCGGGGCGATCGGCGCCGCGGTTCTGGGGATCCCGCTCGTGATCGCGGGCTTCCGGGAGAGCACAGCCGCCGGGCTCGCGCTGCTCGTGTACGCGATCACGGTGATCGGCGTCTTCGGGGTCAGCGCCGCCTACCACCGCGGGAAGTGGACCGACGCGCAGCGCGTCTGGATGAAGCGCGCCGACCACTGCATGATCTTCGTCTTCATCGCCGGCAGCTACACGCCGATCGCCGTGCTGGCGCTGCCGTCCGGCGTCGCCCGCTGGGTGCTCGCCGTGGTCTGGGGCGGCGCCCTCGCCGGCGTCGCGCTCAAGCTGCTGTGGCCCCACGCCCCGCGGTGGGTCGGCGTGCCGCTGTACATCGCGCTCGGCTGGGTGGTCGTCGCCGTCGCGGGAGATCTCGTGCGCGGCGCCGGCTGGACCGCATCGATCCTGCTCGCGGTCGGCGGCGTGCTCTACAGCGGGGGAGCGGTGCTCTACGCCACCCGCTGGCCGAACCCGTGGCCCGGCGTCTTCGGGCACCACGAGTTCTTCCACGCCGCCACCGTCGTCGCGGCGCTGTGCCACTACGTCGCGATGTGGATCACGCTGCTGCGCTGAAACTACAGGCGGACCGGGTAGTCCGGCTCCTCGATGGCCGGGTGGATGCGGTCCTCGACGAAGATGCCGTGCCAGACCATGAACACCAGGACGGTCCAGATCCGGCGGGAGTGGTCGGTGCCGCCCGGCCAGCCCTCGGGGGCCTTCGCCTTGTGCTCGTCGAGCATGGCGAGCACCGCGCGCCGGTCGATCCACTCGTCGGTCTGCGACTCCTCGATGACGTTCCGGGCCCAGTCGTAGAGCTCCGGGCCGGCCAGCCAGTGCCGCAGCGGCACGGGGAAGCCCAGCTTCTTCCGGTGCAGCACGTGCGGCGGGATGATCTCCTCCAGCGCGCGGCGCAGCGCGTACTTCGACGTGCCGCCGGCCAGCTTGAGGTCGGCGGGGAGGGTCTCCGCGACGCGGAAGACCTCCTTGTCCAGGAAGGGCACGCGCAGCTCGAGCGAGTTGGCCATCGTCATCTTGTCGGCCTTGACCAGGATGTCGCCGCGGAGCCAGGTGAACTGGTCCAGGTGCTGCATCCGCTCGACGGGGCCCCAGCCGCGGGTCTTGGCGTAGATCGGCGCGGTCACGTCGGTGTGCGTCCACTCCGGCCGGAAGTCGCGCAGCACGTAGTCCAGCTGCGCGTCGTTGAACGAGCGCGCGTTGCCGTAGTACCGCTCCTCGAGCGGCAGTGAGCCGCGCTGCAGCAGCGACTTGCCGCGCTTGCCCTCGGGCATGCGGTCGCCGATCCTCCCGGCGGTGCGTCGCGCCCAGGCGGGCAGCTTGTCGAAGGGCGCGAGGGAGAGCGGCTCCTTGTAGATGGTGTAGCCGCCGAACAGTTCGTCGGCGCCCTCGCCCGACAGCACGACCTTGACGTGCTTGCGGGCCTCGCGCGCGAGGTAGTAGAGGGGGACGAGCGACGGGTCGGCCACCGGATCGTCGAGGTACCAGACGATGGCGGGGATCGCGTCGCGGAACTCCTCCGGCGAGACCGTCTTGACCACATGGCGGGCGCCGATCGCCTCGGCCGACTCGGCGGCCACGTCGACCTCGCTGTAGCCCTCGCGCTGGAAACCGGTGGTGATGGTGATCAGGTCGGGGTTGTGCTGGATCGCCAGCGCCGCGACGGCGGTCGAGTCGATGCCGCCGGAGAGGAAGGACCCGACGGTGACGTCGGCGCGCATGTGCATCTTCACCGAGTCGCGCAGCGCGTCGGCGATGTCGCGGTAGACGGCCTTCGCCTCGGCGGACTCGAGGCCGCCGGTGACGGGTTTCACGGGGAAGCGGGGCTCGAAGTAGCGCTTCGCCTCGATGGTGCCGCCGGGGGAGAGCGTGGCGTAACAGCCCGACTCGAGGCGGCGGATGCCCAGGTGCAGCGACTCGGGCTCGGGCACGTACTGCAGCACGGTGTAGTGCTGCACGGCGCGGGCGTCGAGGCCCGGCTTCAGGCCCGCCTCGTCGGCCAGCGCGAGCACGGACTTCTTCTCCGACGAGAAGACGGTGCCCTTCGACCCGGTCGCGACGTACAGGGGCTTGATGCCGAACTGGTCGCGGGCGAGCGTCAGCTCCCGCTTCTCGGTGTCCCAGATCGCGAAGGCGAACATGCCCCGCAGTTCGGCGAGCACCCCGTCGATGCCCCAGTGGTGGAAGCCGGCGACGATCGGCTCGCCGTCGCCCTCGGTGCGGAACTCGGCGCCGAACTCGTCGGTCAGGCGCCGGCGCAGCTCAAGGTAGTTGTAGATCTCGCCGTTGAAGGTCAGCGCGTACCGGTCGGGGCTCTCGGGCGGGCCCCAGCGCAGCGGCTGATGGGCGTGCTCGATGTCGATGAAGGCGAGGCGGTTGAAGCTCAGCGCCAGGTCGTCGTCGTGCCACGACCCGCCGAACTCGTCGGGGCCGCGGTGCCGCATGCACCGGCCGGCGGCGGTCACCGCGTCGACGACGTCGCCCGCGTGCTGATCGGCGGACAGGAATCCCAGGAGGCCACACACGGTTGACCAGTATGCCGGAACGGGCCCCTGCACCCGGAACGGTGCAGGCCCGTGCGCCGGACACACGAAACGACGCGCCATTTGGCGACCCCGCAACGTGTACCCCGTCCCGTTGGTCTACGCTGCGTAGTACAAGGGGAACGTGCAGCCCCGGCCGTGAGTTCCCGGACGGGGAGACGGTCCGGAACGGGCCCCGTAGCACTGACCGTGTTTCAGCAGGAAGGCGCGACATTGGCACCCGGAAGTAACGCCCACGGTGGGGCCGCGTCCTGGCGTAAGCGCCTGGTTCTGGCCGCCGGGCTCGTCGCTGGCATGTTCGCTCTGGCGGGCTGCTCGGCCGACGAGGTGATGCGTTTCGGTTGGCCCGAGGGTGTTACCCCCGAGGCCCGTGACATGACTGAGCTGTGGAGCTGGTCCGTCGTGGCCGCCCTGATCATGGGTGTCCTCGTCTGGGCCCTCACGTTCTGGACCATCACGTTCCACCGGCGCAAGGCGGACTCGCCCGATTTCCCCCGGCAGACCGCGTACAACGTGCCGCTGGAGCTGCTGTACACCGCGATCCCGTTCCTCATCATCGCCGTCCTCTTCTACTTCACCGTGGTCGTGCAGACCAAGGTCGAGAAGATCGAGGACAACCCGGGCGTGACCGTCGACGTCACCGCCTTCCAGTGGAACTGGCGTTTCGCGTACCGCGAGGTCACCCTCAACGGCACCAAGATCAAGCTCGAGCGGGAGAACCCGTACGGCAAGCAGCCCGACATCGCGAAGCTCAACGAAGAAGCCGAGAAGATGAAGGAGCACGGGCACGTCGAGGCGCAGCCCGAGCGTGGCCCGAACCACGGCCGCTTCCAGGAGATCCGCGACTACCTGAAGTTCAGCACCGTCGAGGTGCAGGGCTCGTCCGCCGAGATCCCCGTCCTGGTGCTGCCGACCGACACCCGCATCCAGTTCGACCTGGCCTCGGCCGACGTCGTCCACTCGTTCTACGTCCCGCAGTTCGCCTTCAAGCGCGACGTGATGCCGAACCCGGTGCAGAACCACACCCAGAACAAGTTCCAGGTGTCCAGCATCGACCGGCCCGGCGCCTTCGTCGGCCGCTGCGCCGAGATGTGCGGCGACTACCACTCCATGATGAACTTCGAGATCCGCGCCGTGACGCCGGAGAACTTCAAGAAGTACATCGAGGCGCGCCAGGGCGGCAAGGACAACGTCGCCGCGCTCGAGTCGATCGGCGAGGTGGGCGTCTCCACGAGCACGTTCCCGTTCGACACCCGCCGCACCGGCCGCACCCCGTCGGGCAACAGCACCGCGCCCGTGAACGCAGAAGGAGCGAACTGACCCATGAAGGTCGAAGCGAAACTCTTCGAGTTCCTCACCGCGTTCTTCTTCCTCGCGGGCATCCTGTACACCGTCGCGACCGCGATCTGGGGCCCGGGCTACGGCTACGGCGCCGTGGAGTGGGTCGGCGTGACCGGCATGTTCCTCACCGGCGGCCTGACGCTGATCATCGGCACGTACTTCCGGTTCGTGTCGAACCGCGTCGACACCCGCCCCGAGGACTACGAGGACGCCGAGGTGTCCGACGGTGCCGGCGAGCTGGGCTTCTTCAGCCCGCACTCGTGGTGGCCCATCCTGCTCTCGGCCTCGGTCGCCGTGGTCGGCATCTCCGTCGCCCTGCAGCTCTACTGGCTCTGGTTCTTCGGCGGCCTGCTCGTCGTGGGCGCCGCGTGGGGCCTCGTCTTCGAGTACCACAAGGGTCCCGAGAAGCACTAGGACACGTTCTTCAGCGACGCCCGCACCGGAATTCACCGGGGCGGGCGTCGTTCTTTCGTCCGCGTTCACCGCGGCGCCGTCCGCGGGTCGTCTCGGGCTGGTTGCATGCACCCATGACGCAGGCCAGAGCCGGGCTGTCCGTACGCAAGCTCACCGCCGACGAGGTGCGCGGCCGGGGCGGCACCGTCGCTCCGCCGAAGGCCAAGCTCGACTTCGCGGAGGCGGAGCCCGAGGCGTACGGCGACGGGGCCTACGGCACCGTCGGGCACACCGGCGTCGTCCACGCTCCCGAGCGCGCCTACCTGGCAGTGGACACCGTCGGCAGCCCCCGGACCTCCGAGGACTTCCGCGTGGCCGCGGAGGCCCTCTACGCGGCCGCGTACGGCGTCAAGGTGCGCAACAAGGCCCTCTACCGCCGCGGCACCCCCGGCGCCGACGACGCGGCTCGCAGTGACTTCCGGATGCCCCCGCTCGAGCGTCTCCGCGGCGACGTGGCGCCGCAGGACACCGACAGCGCCCGCTGGACGCTGCTGCTGCGCCGGCCCGCGTGGATCGATGAGGCCGAGGTGGGGGACGTGCTCGAACAGCTCGAGGTCAGCAAGGGGCTGAGTCTCGCCCGCGTGCACTGCCTGGACCTGCCGGCGTCGTCGTACCTGCAGACCCGCGTCGACGGGCGGTGGTCGGCCGCCCTGACGCCCACGGCGAAGGCCTTCGCCGTGCAGCTGCGCGAGCGGGGACTGACCGCCGTCGACGGTGCCTGGCACGAGGTCTGCCTCGGCGAGCCCGGCGCCCCGGTGGGGGAGAACAGCTACCTGCTGCGCCTGCGTCTGGCCTGAATCAGCGACGGGCGTCGCCGCGGGCGCGCGTCCATGTCACGTCGTCCCGGGTGCGTCGTTCGCGCCCGACCCCGACGACCGTGCCCGGTGCGTGCGCCGCGACCCCGAAGGCCGTCATCGACGCCACCTCCCACTCCCGCGGCACCCCGAAATCGGCGGCGACGGCGTCGCGGTCGAACGCCCGGAACTGGTGCGCGTCGAAGCCGATCGAGAGGGCCTGCAGCGTCATGTGCGCCACGGCCTGGCCGAGGTCGTAGCGGGCGAACTCCGAGTACTCCCAGTCGGTGTCCTCGACGAGGACCCGGGCGAGGTTCACGACGATCGCGGAGGCGTCGGGCGCCCAGCGTGCCGAGCTACCCGCGAGGTGCCGGACGATCCGTGCGTGCACGCCGTCGCCGCGGCGCCCCACGATGAAGGCCCAGGGCTGCGAGTTCCCGGCCGAAGGGGCGAGGCGGCCGGCATCGAGGATCGTGTCGAGCGCGGCGTCGCCGATCTCGACGTCGGGCGCGAAGGCCATCGGGCTGTGGCGGCGCAGAACGGCGGGATGGACCTCCGGGACGACCGGGACCTCGCAGGTGCTCACGGCGTCCATTGTGGCGGACCGTCGGACACCGGAAACGACTGCGGCCCCTCCCCGGGGTGGGGGAGGGGCCGCAGTGGCGTTGTCAGGACCTACTCGACGTCGAGCTTGCCGCCGTTGTCCTGGACCTTCTTGAGGGCCTCGAGCGCCTTGACCTCGTTCGCGTGATCGCGAGCGGCGTTGTCGCGCTGCTCCTCGGCCGAGTCGGCCCGCAGGAACGAGCCCGTGCCGGGCTGGCCGGCGGCACCGAGCTGGTTGGCCTTGGTCGGGACGACAGCGCCCTCGTAGGGGAGCGGCACGGCGTGGCCGTGGTCGTCGACGGGGCCGAGCGGCTGGTGGAGCTCGATGAACTCACCGTTCGGACGGCGCACGATGACGCCGGTCTCGATGCCGTGTTCCAGCACCGCGCGGTCGGCGCGCTGCAGGCCGATGCAGAACCGGTAGGTCAGCCAGTAGGCGACCGGCGGTGCCACGACCAGGCCGATGCGGCCGATCCACGTCATCGCGTTGAGCGAGATGTGGAACTTCAGCGCGATGACGTCGTTCACGCAGGAGAGCGTGAGCACGATGTAGAACGCGAGCGCCATGGCGCCGATCGCGGTACGCACCGGCACGTCGCGGGGACGCTGCAGGATGTTGTGGTGCGCATCGTCGCCGGTGAGCTTCTTCTCGATCCACGGGTAACCGAACATCAGGCCCACGATCACGCCGATGATGATCGCCACGAACGCGGCGCCCGGAACGGTGTGGCCCCAGATGTAGAGCTCCCACGCCGGCCACAGACGGGCCAGACCGTCCGTCCACATCATGTAGACGTCGGGCTGCACGCCCGCGGAGACCTTCGCCGGATCGTACGGGCCGATCGTCCACACGGGGTTGATCGTGAAGATGCCCGCCATGAGGGCGAGGATGCCGAAGGTGGCGGCGAAGTAGGCGCCGGTCTTGACCGCGAAGACGGGGAGGATGCGGACACCCACCACGTTCTCCTCGGTGCGGCCGGGGCCCGCGAACTGGGTGTGCTTCTGGTACCAGACGAGGGCGAGGTGGCCCGCGATCAGCGCCAGGATGATGCCCGGGAAGAGCAGGATGTGCAGCACGTACAGGCGCGGGATCAGCAGCTCGCCGGGGAAGTCCCCGCCGAACAGCGCCCAGTGGACCCAGGTGCCGACCACGGGGAGGCCGACGACGATGCCCGACATCGCGGCGCGGACGCCGGTGCCCGAGAGCAGGTCGTCCGGGATCGAGTAGCCGAAGAAGCCCTCGAACATCGCGAGCATCAGCAGCGCGCAGCCGATGACCCAGTTGGCCTCACGCGGGCGGCGGAACGCACCGGTGAAGAAGATGCGGGCCATGTGGATGATGATCGACGCGGCGAACATCAGCGCGGCCCAGTGGTGGATCTGGCGGACGAACAGGCCGCCGCGCACCTCGAAGGAGATGTCCAGGGTGGTGGCGTAGGCGCGCGACATCGCGACGCCGTGCAGCGGCTCGTAAGCGCCCTCGTAGTGGACCTCCGACAGCGACGGGTCGAAGAACAGGGTGAGGTACACGCCCGACAGCAGCAGGATCACGAAGCTGTACAGCGCGATCTCGCCCAGCATGAACGACCAGTGCGTGGGGAAGACCTTGTTGATCTGGCGACGGATCCCGGGCGCGAAGTGGTACCGCGAATCCAGATCGTTGGCCTGGTGGCCGATCCGATCTCCGAGTGTGGTCATCAGTGCGTCGCCTCCCAGAAGGCCGGTCCGACCTGTTCGATGAAGTCGCCGTTGGCGACCATGTAACCCTGCTCGTTGACCGAGATCGGCAGCTGCGCGAGGGCACGGGCGGCGGGACCGAAGACCGGCTTGCCGTACTCGAGCGCGTTGAACTGCGACTGGTGGCAGGGGCAGAGGATGCGGTTGGTCTGCTGCTCGTACAGCGAGGTGGGGCAGCCGAAGTGGCTGCAGACCTTGGTGTAGGCCCAGTAGTCGCCGTAGTTGAAGCTCTCCTGGCCCTCACGCTTGATCGCGCGCACGGCGTCCTCGGGACGCAGGCGGATCAGCATGACGGGGTTGCGGATGCCCTTGAGGCCGTGGAGCAGCTTGAGGCGCGACTCCTCGGTCTCGCCGAAGCCGTCCGAGACGCGCCACGGGAAGACCGTCATCATGCCGCCGGCGTCGAGGTCCTCGGCGCGCACCAGCTTGACCTTGTAGGGGTCGCCGACGTCGTTGCGCAGGAACACGGCCTCGTGGTTGAGGTCGCTCGAGAAGTCGTTGTCCAGCGAGTTCCAGTACGGCGACCAGCCGGTGTGCCACAGCGGCGAGGCCTCGCGCTTGGCCCACGGGTTCTTCACCAGGCCGCCGATGAAGCCGGCCGCGGCACCGAGGCCGAGGACGCCGACACCGAATCCGGCCGAGGCCATGATCATCTTGCGGCGGGGGAGCGTGGAGGTCTCCAGCGCGTCCTTGAACAGCGCGGCCGTGGTGGCCTTGTCGACCTTGGACGAGCCGCCGGCGTCGTGCCGCTGCTGGACCGCGATCTCCTCGGGGATGAACTTCTTGGTGAACTGCACGGTGCCCGCGAAGACGCAGAGCAGCGACAGCCCGAAGGTGATGCCCAGCATCGGGGTGTACAGCGTGTACCACCAGTAGTGGGCGTCATCGATGCCCTGGTACTTCCACGGCCAGAACAGGAAGACGCCGAGCAGCGCGGCGCCGAAGATCCCGGCCAGCACGAACCACAGGGCGACGGTGCGCTCGGCGCGCTTCTCCGCGCGGGTGCCGGGGACGGGCCAGCGGGGCTCGCGGTAGACCAGCTCGACACCGTCGAGGTTGGTACCGAGCTTCACCAGCTCTTCGTGGGACAGGTTGTCCAGTTCGTCGTCCGACGGGACGTTGTTCAACGGCTTGGCGGTCAATTCCTGCTCCCAACCCACATCGCGGCGCCGACGACGGCGATCATCCCGGTCACCCACATCACCATGCCCTCGGACGCGGTACCGAAACCGCCGAGGCCGTGGCCGCCGGGGGACTGGGTCTCGCCGACGTTCTTGATGAAGCCGATGATGTTCTTCTTCTCTTCAGGCGACAGTGCACGGTCCGAGAACTTGGGCATGTTCTGCGGGCCGGTCAGCATCGCGGCGTAGATCTCCTGCTCGTTCGCGGGATCCAGCGGCGGCGCGAACTTGCCACCGGACAGGGCGCCGCCCCGGCCGGTGAAGTTGTGGCACGACGCGCAGTTGAGGCGGAAGAGCTCGGCGCCGGCGCCGAGGTTCTTGCCGCGCAGCGACTCCTGCGCGATGACGCGGTTGCCGTTCTCGTCGCGCTTGATCGAGCCGTCCGGGTTGTACTCCCACACGATCGACGGGCCGCCGCCGATCGACTGGATGTACGCGCCCATGGCGTCGATCTGCTTCGCGTCGAACTTGGCCGGCTTGCGCACGATCTGCGCCGAGTTGACCGTCGCGGGCATGCGGCCCGAGTGCACCTGGAAGTACACGGCCGAGTCGCCGACGCCGACGAGGCTCGGACCGCGGTCCTTCACGCCCTCGAGGCTGGCGCCGTGGCAGCTGATGCACGAGGTCTCGTACAGGCGCTTGCCGTTCTCGACCTGCGCGGCGTCGAAGTCGTCGGCGATCGCGACCTGCGGGGTCGGGCTGGCGATCGTGGCGACACCGCCCGCGGCGAGGAGGCCTCCGACCAGCAGCGCCGCGCTCGCGAACTTGCGGCGGAGCTTGCGCTGCTTCCGGGCCTTCTGTGCCGAGGCGACGGGCGCGCGCCCGGCACCGTCGGGCTCGCCTCCCTCGCCGGCGGGCTCAAAGTTGGCTGAACTCATCTGCTATCCCTCTGTGATGGCGACTGAGATAAACGTCTTTAGCGAATGATGTAAATGACGGCGAAGAGGCCGATCCACACCACGTCGACGAAGTGCCAGTAGTAGCTGACGACGATCGCCGAAGTCGCCTGGGCGGGCGTGAACTTCGAGGCGCGACTGCGGGCCAGGATGAAGATGAAGGCCACCAGGCCGCCCATCACGTGCAGGCCGTGGAAGCCGGTGGCCATGTAGAACACCGAGCCGTAGACCGAGGAGCTGAGCGTGAGGCCCTCGCCGATCAGGGTCTTGTACTCGTTGAGCTGGCCCGCGACGAACAGGGCACCCATGATCAGCGAGACCAGGTACCAGATGCGGAACTTGAAGACGTCGCCCTTCTCCGCGGCGAAGACGCCCAGCTGGCAGGTGACCGACGAGGCGATCAGCACGATGGTCGGCGGCAGCGCCGCCATCAGGCTGACGTTCGTGTCGACGGGGGGCCATCCGTTCTCCCCAGCTCCGGCCCGCGCCACGAAGTACATGGCGAAGAGCCCGGCGAAGAACATGAGCTCGCTCGACAGCCAGACGATGGTCCCGACGCTGACCATGTTGGGCCGGTTGAGTGAGTGCACGCGCTGGGTGATGGCTGTAGCTGAGGTCGGTGCGGCGCTAGTCACTCCGCAAGTATGACCGGTCGTAGTATCGAATGCCTACCCGGGTCGCAGATTGGGCGCGTCGAATATCGCGGGCAGGTTCAGGACCTCCCGCTCGACGACTCGAAACGCCACGTCAACGGCCTGATCGGCACCAGCAGATAAGGCATACCTTGCCCTACGACCTCAATGGCAGACCCGAGCAGCGGACCCGTCTGGGCCGCCTTCTCGGCCGCCTGTCCACGCGCACCGTCGAGGAGTTAACGCCCGGGGACCCCGGTTTGGTTCCCGTGGCCGAATCGGGCGACGACGCGGCGGCCTCGTCGTCGGTCCTCGACGCCTCCCCGGGCTTCGATCCGGAGGCACAGAGCGTGCTGCGGCACGTGCTCGAGATCCCGCGCGGGGAGGTCGACGAGGTGCTGCGGCTCGTCGCGCAGGACCGGTACGAGCGCGTGCCCGACGGTGCGCCGTCCGGCGAGGGCCTGGAGACGGTGGCGGTGGCGCGGGTGCAGAGGGTCGACGCGCTGCACGTCTCGCAGGAGCGCTCGCGGATGGCGGGCGTCACCGCGCGGCACGGCGGACGGGCCGTCCTGTGGCAGGTGCTCCAGATACCGGGTTGACCGCCCCGATTACAGTTGCGGCCATGGATTGGCCGACGGTTCTCACCGAGCTCACCTCCCAGCGCGACCTCAGCGCGGAGCAGGCGCGGTGGGCGATGTCCGAGATCATGAGTGACGGGGCGACCCCGTCGCAGATCTCCGCGTTCGGCGTCGCCATGAAGATGAAGGGCCCGTCGCCCGTCGAGGTGCGGGCGCTGGCCGACGTGATGCTCTCGCTCACCACCCCCGTGCCCTTCGACGCCCGCGCCGTCGACATCGTCGGCACCGGCGGCGACCGCTCGCACTCGGTGAACATCTCCACCATGAGCTCGATCGTCGTGGCCGCCGCGGGCGTGCCCGTCCTCAAGCACGGCAACCGGGCGGCGTCGTCGAAGTCGGGCGGCGCGGACTGCCTCGAGGCGCTGGGCGTGGCCATCGGGCTGAACGCCGACGGCGTCGCGCGCACCACGACCGAGCTGGGCATCGGCTTCTGCCTCGCCTCCGTCTTCCACTCGGGCCTGCGCTTCGCCGGCGCGACCCGTAAGGAGATCGGCATCCCCACCGTCTTCAACGTGCTCGGGCCGCTGACCAACCCCGGCCGCCCCTCCGCCGGCCTCATCGGCTGCGCCTTCGCCGACCTCGCCCCCGTCGTGGCGCAGGCCTTCGCCGACCGCGGCGGCCAGGACCACGTGATCGTCGTCCGCGGCGACGACGGGCTGGACGAGCTGACCACCACGTCGACCTCCACCGTCTGGCGGGTGCAGGAGGACGGCGTCGGGGTCGAATCGGTCGACCCGCGCGAGCTGGGCCTGACCCGGGTCGCGATGGAGGACCTGCGCGGCGGCGACGCGACCGTGAACGCGGCCATCGCGCGCGCCTTCCTCGCCGGCGAGACCGGCGCGGTGCGTGACGCCGTGCTGCTCAACTCGGCCGGCGCCGTCGCCGCGTACGAGGGGCTGACCGCGGGGGAGTCGGTGCAGGACTCGATCGCCGCGCACCTGCCGCGGGTCGCCGAGGCCGTCGACTCGGGCGCCGCGGCCGCGCTGCTCGACCGCTGGATCGCGCTCTCGCAGGAGATCGCGGGCGCGTGAGCGGGTCGGGACTGGACCGGATGCGCGCCGACGCCGCAGCCCGGGGCCTGACGGTGACCGTCCGCGAGCGCCCGGCGGCGCGGAGCCTGGAGGAGGCGGCCGCACTGATGGACCTGCCGCCGTCGCAACTGGTGAAGTCACTCGTCGTGCGCCGCGGCGAGGGCGCCTACCTGTTCGCGCTGGTCCCCGGCGACCGCTCGATCGCCTGGCCCAAGTTGCGCGCCGTCGTCGGCGTGAACCGGCTCGCCATGCCGCCCGCCGCCGAGGCCCTCGAGGCCACGGGGTACGAGCGCGGCACGATCACGCCCGTCGGGGCGCGCGGAGATTGGCCGGTGTACGTCGACGAGCGGATCGTCGGCGCGACGGTGGCCCTCGGTGCCGGCGCGCACGGGCACAGCGCGATCGTCGACGCCGACGCCCTCATCGCGGCGTACGGCGCGACCGTCGCCGACATCTCCGACTAGGCGCGCGAACAGAACGCACAAAATTCCATTCCGTGGAATTCCGTGTTCCGCCCGCCTACCCTTGTCGGCGTGAGTAAGCGCACCGTCTCCCCGCAGATCGCCCGTTCCTGGCTGCTCGTCCCGGCCTCCCATCCCGAGTCCTTCGCCGTTGCGCAGGCAAGCGACGCCGACGCCGTGATCATCGACCTCGAGGACGCCGTCGCCGCGAAGGACAAGGAGCAGGCGCGGGCCGACACCGTCGAGTGGCTGTCGACCGGCCACCGTGCCTGGGTACGCATCAACGACGCGGCGAGCGAGTACTGGAGCGCCGACTGCGCCGCGCTCAAACAGTGCGCCGGCCTCGAGGGCGTGATGCTCGCGAAGTCCGAGGGATCGAGCCACCTCGACGACACCGCGGACCGTCTCCCCGACGGCACGCCGATCCTCGCGCTCGTCGAGACGGCCCGTGGGATGCAGAACGTCGCGCGGATCGCCTCCGCGCCGTCGACCTTCCGGATCGCTTTCGGCACGGGCGATTTCAAGCGCGACACCGCCGTCGGCGAGGATCCGATCGCCCTGGCCTACGCGCGCTCGCAGCTGGTCATCGCGTCGCGCGCGGCGCGCCTGCCCGCGCCGATCGACGGGCCGACCCTGAACATCGCGCACCTGCCCACCGGGACCGCCCTGGCGAAGGAGATGGGCATGTCCGGGAAGCTGTGCCTCACGCCGGAGCACGCCGGCGTCATCAACAGCGGCCTCAGCCCGAGCGAGTCGGAGGTGGCGTGGGCGCACGGCTTCATCGACGCCTTCGAGAAGTCCGGCGGCAAGATCACCGACGGCTCGGACCTCCCGCGCCTGGCGCGGGCCCAGAAGATCGTGCAGCAGGCCGTCGACTTCGGCATCGAGGTCGAGGCCGCGGAGGTCAGCCACAGCGGCTACTGACCGCACGGCCTACTCTCGGGGCATGGGGTTGTTCGGGAGGAAGAAGTCGGTCGAGGACCAGCCGGACCCGTACCTGGATCTGCTGACGATCCGCGACGCGGACCGGCTGCGGGCGCTCACGCGGACTGTGCTGGCGGAGAACGGGTTCGAGGCGCAGGTGCTCGGTGACCACCTCGCTCTCGCCGACGGGCGAACGCTGGGGCTCGACAACCTCGTGCGCAAGGTCCGCGCCGCCGACGGTGAGGAGTGGGACCGGATCGTCCGCTCGCACCTGGCGGCGCTGCTCAGGCCCAGTGAGGACCCCACCGGCGATGACCTGCTGACCCGGATCGTGGCGCGGCTGCTCGACGTCTCCGTGGGCTCCGGCGACCCGAGGCTGACCTTCGACTACGCGTCGCCCTGGCAGCCGGGCGTCGCGGAGATCCTGGTGGTGGATCACCCCGACCATGTGAGCATGCTCGGCGACGGCTCGGTCCGCGACCTGGCGCCGCTCGGGCCCTGGTACGACCGGGCGCGACGGAACCTGTTCCGCGAGCTGACCGAGACGGCCGAGGTCCGCGTCGAGACCGTGGAGCACGACGGTCACCGATTCCAGTGCGCTCTCAGTGAATCCGTGTTCACCGCCAGCGGCGCGCTACTCCTGCCCGAACTGCTCCCGCGGTGGGTGCCGGGCATCGACGTGAGCGGCGGCGTGCTGTTCGCCGTGCCCTTCCGCAACCAGCTGGCGTTCGCCGCCTGCTCGAGTGCGGAGGCCGCGCTCGGCGGGCTCATGCTGCTGCCCGTGTTCGCCGCCAACGGCTACTCCGACGGGGTGGGCCCGGTATCGCCGAACGTCTACTACTGGCGTGACGGTACGGTGACGCAGATCAGCAGCATCGCCGACGACGCGCTGAACGTCACTCCGCCGCCGGAGCTCCTGGAGATCATCAACGGCGAGTAGGCGTCAGTTCCCGATGTCGAAGCCCGCGTCGACGTCCGCCGAGGCGTACTCGCGGAACGCGATGTGGGTGGACGTGCTCGCGACGCCGTCGATGCGGTTGATCTTCTCCGTGACCACCTCGGCGATCTGATCGTGCTCGCGCACGCGGACCTTCGCGATGAGGTCGATATCGCCGGCGCAGGAGTACACCTCGGTCACGCCCTCGATGTTCGCGACGGCCTGCGCGGTCTCGGGGATGCGGTGCACGTCGGCGTTGATGAGGACGATCGCGGTGATCACTGCGGGGCCTTCCGGTCGATCTGGCGTTCACGCGGCGTGCGTGGCCTCCTCACTGTATTGCCTGGCGGTCCCGCGCGGATGCGCCGCGGCCGCACGGGCGTCGCGGCCCGCTTCGGAGGCCCGCTCGGCCCACTCGAGCCAGCGCCCCGCGCCGGCCCGCGGCTCGCCCCACGTGCCCTGCACGTCGACGATGCGCGTACCCGGCCGGAGTGCCCAGCGGCGCAGGAGCGCGGCCTCCTCGGGGCTCGCGCCGTGCAGGGTGTCGGCGGGGAAGAGGGTGTCGGGCACGTCCGGCGCGGCGAGGTCGCCGCACGCCTCGTAGACCGACTCGGCGCCCGCGCGCAGCCGGTCGAAGACGGGCATCGGCGGCACCCCGCGCGGGGCGACCCCGGCGGCGGCCAGCCTGCCGTGGCGGACGATCGACAGCTCCCAGCCCCCGGCCCCGTCGGGATGGGCGATCGAGAGCTCGGGCACGTCCGCGAAGGCGACCAGCGCGTGCGACCGGGCGACGGCGTCCACCAGCCGGGCGGCGCGGTCGCGCAGCCGCGCGGCCGATTCGAAGAACTCCCGTTCCGCCAGCGCCGCCAGGCGCTCCTCCAGTGCGCCGAAGACGTCCGATGAGCGTCCGGTGAGCGCGGCCGCCGCCCGCTCGGCCCGCGGCCGGTACAGGGCGGCGGGTTCGGGCTCGGCGACGGAGGCCTGGCACCCGCCGAGGGGGCGCGCACCGTCGGGTCCCAGGGCGCACGGGTGGACCGCGCCGGCGCGCAGCCGGGTGGTGCACGTGCGCAGGCCGCACATCTCGGCGAGCAGCTCGGCGAGGTCGGCCGCGTCGGCGCGGGAGCGCACCGGCCCGATGCACGCCGTGCCCGCCGGCGCGGAGCGCTTCACCGCGAGCCGGGGGAAGGGCTCCGCGGTGAGGCAGATCCACCAGCCGCGCTTGGGGTACTTCGACCGGCGGTTGTACGGGGGAGTGTGCGCGGCGATGAGCCGCAGCTCGCGCGCGGCCGCCTCCAGCGCGTGCGCGCACTCCACGTGGTCCACCCGCTCCGCGAGGCCCACCATCTCCTTGATCCGGCCCCGCGTCTCGCCGGCGGTGAAGTAGCTGCGCACCCGGCGGTGCAGGTTCCCCGACGTGCCGACGTAGAGCACCTCGTTCCCGGGCCCGCGGAACAGGTACACGCCCGGCCGCTCGGGCAGCGGATCGGCGAGATGGCGCTTGGCGCGCTGCTGCGGCGTGACCGACGGCAGATGCCCGCGCAACTCCCCGAGGGTGTGGATGCCCAGGTTCCCCACCCGGCCGATCAGCCCGTGCAGCACCTCGACGGTGGCCCGCGCGTCGTCGAGCGCGCGGTGGTTGGGCGTGGTCTCCGTGCGGAACAGGCGCGCGAGCTCGCTGAGCTTGACCGACGGCGCCTCGTCCCGCGTGAGCACCCGGCGCGCGAGCTGGACCGTGCACAGCGACGCGGGTTTCGGCCACGGGGTGCCGGTGGCGGCCGCGGCGGCCTTGAGGAAGCCGAGGTCGAACCGGGCGTTGTGCGCGACCAGGACGGCGCCGTGGGCGAACTCGAGGAAGGAGGGGAGCACCGATTCGATCCGCGGGGCGCCGGTGACCATCGCCGTGGTGATGCCGGTGAGGTGCGTGATGTGCGGGGAGATGCCGCAGCCGGGATCCACCAGCGTCGCGAACTCGCCCAGGACCTCGCCGCCGCGCACCTTGACGGCGCCGATCTCGGTGATCGCGTCCCCGCCCTTGGGGGAACCGCCCGTGGTCTCCAGGTCGACCACCACGAAGGTCACCTCCCGCAGGGGCGGGTCGACGGTGCCCGTCTCGCAATCGTCCAGGCTGAGCTGCATGCGAGGACCGTAGAACACCCCACCGACAGGTTTTCGCCGACCGAACGCGCACTCGAAACTTGTCGGTCACCGCGCCTAGCGTCGCCGGCATCGAGACCCCGTCAACGAAGGGATGCACCATGACGCTGCACATCGACTGCTCCACCTGCCCCGCCAAGCCGCGAGCGTGCGGCGACTGCTCCGTCGGCTTCCTGCTCGGCCCGGTCGTCGTGTCCGCGCCGACCGGGCCGGGGCCCGGCGGCAGCGGGGACGCTTCGGTCACGGAACCGGGTCTGAGTGACGCAATCGCCGCATTCGCGAACGAGGGAATGTTGCCCCGCCTCAGGGTGGTCCCTGACCAGGCAAAACAGGCCGGATAGGGTGCTCCTCGGGGGTGTCTCGGGGTGGTTCCCCGGCGCGTCCGGCTAGACAGGCGCGTTTCCGTTTCGTAATCTTTCTGAGACCTTGCGGAGGAGCCCGGAGCGAAACACGCCCCGTCTCCCGAGGTCACCGCCTAAGAGGCCGCGAGGCCTCGCCGGGGACCCACACGTGTTATCCGGGGTGAATCGCCGGAGGTTCTTCGAGCCTCCGGGGTAGGGCATCTTCCTCGCCCGAACCCGTCAGCTAACTCGGTCGGCGGTCGGGAAGAAACTTAGGAGAATCGCTTCGTGGCGAAACACCGACTTCAGCCGCAGCCCAGCCGGGGTGCCACCGTCGCCCGCGGTGCCCTCGCAGCGGGCGCCGTGACCCTCGGCACGCTCGCGGTACCCGCGGCCGCGTTCGCAGCGCCCGCCCCCGCGGCGCCGGCGCCGGTCGCGCCCAACGCGAAGCCCGCCCCCGCGCCCGGCGTGAAGCCCGCGGTCGCCGCAGGGAAGGCCAAGCCGGCCGCGAAGCCCGCGCAGACCGTCGCCACCCGCAACACCACCGCGCGCCCGAACGTCGTGAGCGGCGTCGCGATCGCCCCGAAGCCGGGCGTCACCACCGTCGCCGGCGCGCAGCCGGGCGGCGCGAAGGCCAAGGTCGTCCAGGCCGCGCTGTCGCGCACCGGCCTGCCCTACTCGTACGGCTCCGCCGGCCCCAACTCGTTCGACTGCTCGGGCCTCGTCTACTGGTCCATGAAGCAGGCCGGCATCACGGTGCCGCGCGACAGCTACGGCCAGCTCGGCGGTGGCCGCTCGATCCCGATCTCGGACCTGCAGGCCGGCGATATCGTGATCTACAACGGCGGCAGCCACGCCGCGCTGTACATCGGCAACGGCAAGGTCGTGCACTCGGTGAACTACGGCATCCCGGTCAAGGTGAGCCCGCTCAACGAGATGTCGGTCTACTCCGCTCGTCGTTACTGACGTAACCTGGCAGTGATTGCGTTCGCAATCGTGCTCCAGCTTGGAAGGACCCGCTCGGCCGTGTCATCGACCTCCCCCTCCCGCTCGCTCGTGTTGCGCGGTTCCGTCGCGTCCGCCGTGGTCGCCCTCGTGGCCGGGCTGACCGTCACCGGTAGCGCGACCGCGGATCCCGACACCGCCGACGCCGCTCTCAAGCAGTACGAGGCGCTCTCGGAGCAGGCCTCCGGCACCAACGAGGCCGCGAAGGCCGCGCAGGAGGACGCCGAGAAGGCCACCGCCGCCAAGCGCGCCGCCGATGCCACGCTGGTGGCCGCGAAGCGCGAGGTCGCCGCCGTGCAGGCGCGGAAGGCGGCCCTGCAGCCGCAGATCGACGCCGTCGTCGTCGCCAACTACAAGGGCTCGCGCACCAACCGCACGTACGCGCTGCTGGTGAGCGATTCGCCGCAGCAGATGCTCGACCAGATGTCGACGCTCGACTTCGTCAACCGCGACGTCGTCGCCACCGTCGACGCCTACAAGAAGTCGAAGGCCGCCGCCGATTCCGCGGCCACCCGCGCCGCCGACGCCGCCAAGTCGGCCGAGGACACCCGCACCGAAGCCGAGCGCAAGGCGGCGGACCTCCGGCAGAAGAAGTCGCGCCTGGCGCAGGAGATCGCCCGGATCAAGGCGATCTACGACCGGCTTACCGGCGCCCAGCGCCAGACGCTCATCGGCCCGCCCACGCCCTTCGACCCCAGCAAGGTGCCGCCGGGGAGCACCGCGGAGCTCGCCGCCGTGCGGGCCGCGCTCACCCGCGTCGGCAGCCCCTACGCCTGGGGCGGCACCGGCCCGGGCCAGTTCGA
Organism: Tsukamurella sp. M9C; assembly: GCF_020169415.1. Taxonomy (GTDB): domain Bacteria; phylum Actinomycetota; class Actinomycetes; order Mycobacteriales; family Mycobacteriaceae; genus Tsukamurella. The sequence goes on along the minus strand of NZ_JAIULG010000031.1, from coordinate 17,453 downwards.
CTGCTCGGGGCTCATGGTGTGGGCGTACCAGCAGTCCGGCAAGTCCCTGCCGCGCACCTCGCAGGCCCAGCTCAACGGTGGGCGTCCCGTCTCGCGCGGCGAGCTGCAGCCGGGCGACATCATCGTCTACTACTCCGCGGCCACCCACGTCGGCATGTACGTCGGCGACGGAAAGGTCGTGCACGCCTCCACGTTCGGTGTGCCCGTGCAGGTCGTGCCGATCGACGCCGCCGGCCCGTACAACTCGGCGGTCCGCTACTAGCCATCCGCGGTGCGGGCGGCGTCCGCGGCGCTACAGTGAGCCATGGCCGCTTTCCTGTTGAATCCGCAAACCGCCGACTACGCGCACTTCGACGAGGAGACGCGGCGGCTGCTGCGGGCCACCGTCGACTTCTTCGAGTCGTACGGCAAGAAGCGCCTCCTGCAGGCCGATCTCGACGCCGACTGGGTGGCGGACTTCCTCGCGTTCGAGAAGCGCGAGAAGCTGTTCGCCACGTTCCTCACGCCCGCGGCCTACGCCGACGGGGACCCGAACCGCCGCTGGGACGCCGCCCGTAACGCCGCGCTCAGCGAGATCCTCGGCTTCTACGGCCTCTCGTACTGGTACGCCGAACAGGTCACCATCCTCGGCCTGGGGCCGATCTGGATGAGCGCCAACGAGGAGGCCAAGCGCAAGGCCGCGCGGCAGCTCGCCGACGGCGGCGTCATGGCCTTCGGCCTCTCCGAGCGCGCGCACGGCGCCGACGTCTACGACACCGACATGATCCTGACCCCCACGGGCGACGGCGGCTTCACCGCGTCCGGCACCAAGTACTACATCGGCAACGGCAACGTGGCCGGGATGGTCTCGGTGTTCGGCCGCCGCGCCGACGTCGAGGGGCCCGAGGGCTACGTCTTCTTCGCCGCGGACAGCGGCCACCCGGCGTACGAGCTGATCGACAACGTCGTGCACTCGCAGATGTTCGTCTCGACGTTCGCGTTGCACGACTACCCCGTCTCCGCCGAGGACGTCCTGCACACCGGGCCCGACGCCTTCGCCGCCGCGCTCAACACCGTCAACGTGGGCAAGTTCAACCTCTGCCACGGCGCGATCGGCATCGGCGAGCACGCCTTCTACGAGGCGATCACGCACGCCAACAACCGGATCCTGTACGGCCACCCCGTCACCGACTTCAGCCACGTGCGCGCCAATTTCGTCGACGCCTACGCCCGGCTCGCCGCGATGAAACTGTTCAGCGACCGCTCCGTCGACTACTTCCGCAGCGCCAGCCGCGAGGACCGCCGGTACCTGCTGTTCAACCCGATGACGAAGTCGAAGGTCACGTCCGAGGGGGAGAAGGTCGTGACCCTGCTGCTCGACGTCATCGCCGCCAAGGGGTACGAGAAGACCACGTACTTCCACCAGGCCAACCGGTACATCGGCTGGATGCCGCGACTCGAGGGCACCGTGCACGTGAACGTGGCGCAGATCCTCAAGTACATGCCCAACTACCTCCTCAACCCGGCCGAGTACCCCGAGGTCGGCACCCGGCTCGACGCCGCCGACGACGCCTTCTTCTTCGCCCAGGGGCCGCTGGGCGGCGCGAGCAAGGTGCCGTTCGCGGACTGGACGACCGCGTACGAGGCGGCGTCGGACGAGCCCAACGTCGCGATCTTCTACGAGCAGGCGAAGGCGCTGCGCGACTTCCTGCTCACCGCGCCGCCCGACAAGGCACAGGCCGAGGACCTCGATTTCGTCCTCAACGTCGGGCACCTCTTCTCGCTCGTCGTCTACGGCCAGCTGATCCTGGAGCAGGCGGCCCTGACGGGGCTCGATCGGAGCCTGCTGAGCCGCATCTTCGACGTGCAGATCCGCGACTTCTCGGCGTACGCCGTCGGCCTGTACGGCAAGCCCGGAGCCACGGCGGCCCAGCAGCAGTGGGCGCTCGACGCCGTGCGCCGACCCGTCGCGGATCAGGCGACCTTCGACCGGGTGTGGGACCAGGTCGCGGCGTACGACGGCGCCCACGAGATGCGCCCCTGAGCTGTCGGGGACGGGGCGCCCAGTACGGTTGACGCATGCCGCGCACGCTGCTGGTCACCAACGACTTCCCGCCCCGCCCCGGAGGCATCCAGACCTACCTCCAGGCCTTCGTCCGGCAGCTGCCCGCCGACGAGCTCGTGGTCTACGCCTCGCGCTGGCGCGGCAGCGAGGAGTACGACGCCGCACAGCCCTTCGAGGTGGTCCGGCACCCTACGACCCTGCTGGTACCCACCCCCGACGCGTTCTCCCGCGCCCGGGACCTGGTGCGCTCCCGCGACATCGAGACCGTCTGGTTCGGCGCCGCCGCGCCGCTCGCGCTCTTGGGCGCCCCGCTCAAGGACGCCGGCGCGCTGCGCACCGTCGCCTCCACCCACGGCCACGAGGTGGGCTGGTCGATGCTGCCGCCGTCGCGCGCCTGCCTGCGCCGGATCGGCGACACCACCGACGTGACCACGTACGTCAGCAAGTACACCCGCGGCCGGTTCGCCGCCGCCTTCGGCCCGCGCGCCGCGCTGGAGCACCTCCCGCCCGGCGTCGACACCGACGTCTTCCGGCCCGACGATGCCGCCCGCTCGGCCCTGCGCGCCCGCTACGGCCTCGGCGAGGACGAGCCCGTCGTGCTGTGCCTCTCGCGGCTCGTGCCGCGCAAGGGGCAGGACATGCTGATCCGCGCCCTGCCGCGGATCCGGAAGCAGGTGCCCGGCGCCACGCTGCTGATCGTGGGCGGCGGCCCCTACGCGGACACGCTGCACAAGCTGGCGCGGGAGACCGGCGTCGAGGATCAGGTGATCTTCACCGGGACGGTCCCGTTCGACGAGCTCGCGGCGCACCACAACGTGGGCGACGTCTTCGCCATGCCGTGCCGCACCCGCGGCGCCGGCCTCGACGTGGAGGGTCTCGGCATCGTCTTCCTCGAGGCCTCCGCGACGGGGAAGCCCGTGGTGGCGGGCGATTCCGGCGGTGCGCCAGAGACCGTGTGGGAGGGCGAGTCGGGCCACGTGGTGCCCGGCCGCGACGTCGAGGCGATCGCCGACGCCGTCGCGGGCCTCCTCGCCGACCCCGACCGGGCCGCGGCGATGGGCGCCCGCGGGCGCGAGCTCGTGGCCGAGCACTTCGACTGGCGTCGTCTCGGCCACCGCCTCCAGACCCTGCTCAACCCGTACTGATCCGCGGACCGTCGGACAGAGGAACAGAACCGCCGCACCGGGATCCGGTGCGGCGGTTGGTTGTTCGGGTGCGACTACTTCGCGTACAGCTCGGCGATGTCGTCGGCGTACTTCTGCGAGACGACGTTCCGCTTGACCTTCATGGTCGGCGTCATCTCGCCGGTCTCCTCGGAGAAGTCCTCGGGCAGGATGCGCACCTTCTTGATGGCCTCGGCCTTGGAGACGGTCTCGTTGGCGGCCGCGACGGCCTTGTTGATCTCGGCCAGCAGGTCGGGATCGTTGCGCAGGTCGGTGACGGTGGCCGATTCCGGCTTGCCGTTCGCGGCCTTCCACTGCGGGAAGGCCTCCGGGTCGATGGTGACCAGCGCTGCGATGTACGGCTGCGCGTCGCCGACGACCATGGCCTGCGAGATCAGCGGGTTGCTGCGCAGCGCGTCCTCGAGGCCGGCGGGGGAGACGTTCTTGCCGCCCGCGGTCACGATCAGTTCCTTCTTGCGGCCGGTGATCGACAGGTAGCCGTCGTCGTCGATGGAGCCCAGGTCGCCGGTGTGGAACCAGCCGTCCTCGATCGCCGTCCTGGTGGCCTCCTCGTTGTGCCAGTAGCCGCGGAAGACCACGGAGCCCTTGAGCAGGATCTCGCCGTCCTCGGCGATCTTCGCGGCCTGGCCGGCCAGCGGTCGCCCGACGGTGCCGATCTTCTGCGCGCCCGCGACGTTCACGGTGATGGCCGCGGTGGTCTCGGTGAGGCCGTAGCCCTCCATGACCGTGACGCCCACGCCGCGGAAGAAGTGGCCGAGCCGCGCGCCCAGGGGAGCGCCGCCCGAGATCGCGACCTTGCAGTTCCCGCCGAGCGCGGCCTTGAGCTTGCCGTAGACGAGCTTGTCGAAGAGGGTGTGCTTCGCCTTGAGGATCAGGCCCGCGCCGCCGGTGTCCTGCGCCTGGCTGTACTCGATCGCGGTCTGCACGGCGGCGTCGAAGATCTTGCCCTTGCCGCCGTCGACGGCGCTCTGCTGCGCGGAGGCGTAGACCTTCTCGAAGACGCGCGGGACCGAGAGGATCAGCGTGGGCTTGAAGATCGAGAACTGCGGCACCAGGTTCTTGGTGTCGTTGAAATGGCCGACCAGCGCGCCGCCCTTGAAGCAGGCGATGTTGACGGCCCGGGCGAGCACGTGCGCCAGCGGCAGGAACATCACGTTCGAGCCGCCGCGGATGGCCTCACCGAAGGGCGAGCTGAGGATCGCCTCGGCCTCGCTCATGAGGTTCGAGTGGGTCAGCTCGCAGCCCTTGGGTCGTCCGGTGGTGCCGGAGGTGTAGATCAGGGTCGCGAGGTCCGCGGCGGTGACGTCGGCGCGACCGGCGTGCACCTGCTCCTCGGTGATCGCCGAGCCCTCGGCGGTGAGGGTCGCGACGGCGCCCGGGTCCCCGTCGGTGGGGTCGATCTGCAGCACCCGCTGCACGTTGTGCAGGCCCTTGAGCTCCGCGACCTCGGCCGCCTGCTTCGGGCCCTCGATGATCATGAGGACCGCGTCGGAATCCTCGAGGATCCAGTCGATCTGCCCCGACGAGCTGGTCTCGTAGACCGGCACGGTGACCGCGCCGACGGCCCAGATCGCGAAATCGATGAGCGGCCACTCGTACCGGGTCGACGAGACCAGCGCGACGCGGTCGCCCGGCTTCACGCCCTGCGCGACGAGGCCCTTGGCGACACCGAGGATCTCCTGCTCGTACTGCTTCGAGGTCACCGGCTCCCAGGTACCCGCGACGAGACGCTTGATCCGGACGCTGTCCGGGTCCGTGCGGGCCACATCGAAGACGACGTCGACCGTGGAGGCCGAGGGGTCGATGGTGTAGTTGGCGGGAACGCTGATCTCGCGCACGAATCCTCCGGGTCGCAAACGGTGGTGTTGTGGTGAACCTTACACCGCTGTTCGAGGCGCCTTCCGGGCCCGAACCGACCCGGCACCGTCCGCCCCGCGGCCGGATGTGTGAAGCTTAGGAGGTGAGCACCATCCAAGTGGCCGACGTCGCGTTCGTCGCCGCCCACCCGAGTGCCGTGGCCGCCGCGATGGCGGGCGCGCAGCGGTGGCGCGGCTGGTTCCCCGACCTGCGGATGACCGTCACGGAGGACCGGGGTGATCTCGGGATCCGCTGGAAGGTCGACGGTCCCGTCACCGGGACCTCGGAGTTCTGGATCGAGCCGCACCTCGACGGGAGCCTGCTGCACTACTTCCTGCACGCCGAGCCGAAGGCGCCCATGACCCCCGAGCAGATCGTCGCCGACGTGCGCGAGCGCCGGGTCCGCGGGCACGACGTCATGTTCGACGTGAAGTTCACCGCCGAGAACGGCCGCGTCCTGGGCGGCCCCGCCGCCGGGGAGGTGGAGCGTGTCTGACGCGGAGCGCACCCGCGAATCCATCGTCATCGCGGCGCCGCCGGAGCGGATCATGGCCGCGATCTCCGCCTTCGACCGCTACCCCGAGTGGGTCTCCGCGGCGCGCGAGGTCACCGTCCTCGAGACCACGAACGAGGGGCTGCCCCGGCGCGTGCGGTTCGTGCTGGAGGAGGGCTTCCTCCGCGACACCTACGAGCTTGAGTACCGCTGGGCGCCCGGCGGCCGGTCCGTCGAGTGGGACCTCGCGGCGAGCACCCTGCAGAGCACCCAGCACGGCCGGTACGACCTGACCCCGACCGCCGACGGTGCCGGCACCACCGTGACGTACACCCTCGAGGTGACCCTGCAGATCCCGATGCTCGGGATGCTCCGCCGCAAGGCGGAGAAGGCGATCACCGATACCGCCCTCAAGGAGCTCAAGCGCCACGTCGAGGGCGAGTCGGCGGCGCAATCCTGATGTCCGGGGAGGGCACCGCGACCCGCCTGCTGCTGGTGTCCGGGGCCGGGGGAGCGGGCCGGACGGTCCTGGCGACGGCACTGGCGTCCCGCGCGGCCGGTCGCGGGCGCACCCTGCTCGTCACCGTCGGGCGGGTCGTCGATCCGCTCCTGGCCGACGGGACGGGGCCGTTCGACCACGTCCACCTCAACCCCGTCGAACTGCTCGCGCAGTGGTGGGCGGGCCTGTCGGCCACCGTCCGAGCCGGCCGCGGGCTGGCCGACGGTGCCGACGCCGGGGCGTCCGGATTCGACCCCTTCGCCCTCGAGCCGCCAGAACTGACGGGGCTCGCCGACGCCGAGCACGTCCTGGTGCTCCGGGCGATCCGCGGGCACGTGGAATCAGGCGCGTACCGCACCGTCGTGGTCGACGGCCCCGCGTTCGACGGCCTGGTCTCCCTGCTCACAGCCCCGTCGTCGCTGGCCGCGTACCTGGAGCGGGTGTGGCCGCGGCACGTCCGGCTCTCCGGGCCCGCGGCCGGCCCCGCCGCGGGGGCGCTCGCCGCGCTGCTGCTCGCCGAGCCGCTCGCGGGGCTCGCCGACCAGCTGGCGGCGTTCGTGGCGGATCGGGCGGCGCTCGAGCTGGTGCACGTCGTGACCGGCGATCCCGGCCGCCCGGCCCGCGCCCGCGAGGAACTGGCCGCGCTGGAGGTGCTCGGACTGCGCCCGGTGGCGCTCGTGCTCAACCGGCTGATCGCCGTCGACGACCGGTTCGCCCTGGACCTGCCGCACCCCGCGGTGCGCCTCGTGCGGTCGCGGGTGGCCGCGCAGGACGACGCGCGGGAGTCGCTCGCCGAGGTGGCGACGGTGCTCGACCGCCCCGTCGTCGAAGTGGCGGAGTCGGCCGATCCCGTCGTCACGCCCGCCGCAGCGGGGACGCTGGACTGGGACGCGGCCGCGATCCTCGACGCCGCGCCCGCGGTCGTGCCCGTGCCGGAGGTCCGCCCGCTGGGCGGCGCGGGCCTCGACGCGCGGTACGAGTGGTCGGTCGCGCTGCCGCTGGTCGACCCCGCGACGATCGGGCTGGGCCGGGTCGAGGAGGACGTCGTCGTCGAAGCCCAGGGTGTGCGGCGCCGGATCCGGCTACCGTCTGTGTTGCGCCGCTGCGTCGTTGCGGGCGCCACGTACGAGGAAGGGGAGTTGCGCGTGACCTTCGTCCCCGATCCGGAGGTGTGGCCCCGTGGCTGATCCGACACCCGATCCCTCCGAGGAGTTCCTGACCTCCGCTGCGCGCCTGTTCGAGACCGCCCGGCCCTGGATCGCCGCGGCCCTCGCCGAACACTCCGCGCACCCGGACGGCGAGCCCGGCGGCTGCCGGTTGTGCGCGCTCGGCGGTGCCGTGGGCCGGCACATCGAGCCCTTCGCCGCCGAGGCCTCGAAGTCCTTCGGCCACTTCGCCGACGAGGTGCTGGCCGACCTCCTGCGGCTCGCCGAGGAACTGCTGGGCAGCGCGCGGATCGCCGCGGCGGCCGTGGCGGCCGACTACCTCGCGACCGTGGGCGGTGAGCCCCCGGTGGACCCGCAGGCACCCGCCGCCGAACCCGCCGAGCCCCCCGCTCCCTCATCGCAGGCGAGCGGGTACGAGCGCATCGACGTCCGGCTGACCGCCTCCGAGGAGGACCCTTCCGCATGACGCTGACGATCGGCATCGACATCGGCGGCACCTCGGTCCGCGCGGGTGTCGTGACGGACGACGGCACCGTCGTCGACACGGCGCGGGCGGAGACCCCGCGCAGCGCCCGCGCCCTGGAGCGCTGCCTGGACCGCGTGGTCCAGGAACTGTGCGTGGAGCACGACGTGAAGGCCGTGGGCCTCGCCGTCGCCGGCTTCCTGGATCCGGCGCGCCGGACGGTGGCGTTCGCGCCGCACCTGCCGTGGCGTGATGCGGCGGTGCCCGCCGAGATGACCGAGCGGATCGGCCTGCCGGTGGTCATGGAGCACGACGCGAACTCCGCGGCGTGGGCCGAGTTCGTCCACGGTCCGGCGCGGCAGTCGCGGGTCACGTGCGTCGTCGCGCTCGGCACCGGCATCGGTGCGGGCCTGCTCATCGACGGCTCGCTGTACCGCGGGGCCTTCGGGGTCGCGCCGGAGCTCGGCCACCTGCAGGTGGTTCCCGACGGTAGGCCGTGCGAGTGCGGCAAGCGGGGGTGCTGGGAGCGCTACTGCAGCGGCACCGCCCTGGTGGAGACGGCGATCGACCTGATGGGCGGGCAGGGCTCGCGCGGCGTGCTGCTCGCGCGGGAGCTCGCGGACGACCCGGGCTCGCTGACGGGGCGCAAGGTCGCCGCCGCCGCGGAGGCCGGCGACCCCGTCGCGCAGGAGGCGGTGGGCGAGCTGGCCCGCTGGCTGGGCGTCGGCCTCGCGATGGTCAGCGACGTCTTCGACCCGGACCTCATCGTGCTCTCCGGCGGCGTCGGAGCCTCGTCGCGGCTGTTCCTCGACGACGCCCGGGATCACTACGCGCAGCAGCTCACCGGCGGTAGGTACCGCCGCAAGGCCCGCATCCGCGCCACCGAGCTCGGCGAACGCGCCGGCATGCTCGGCGCCGCCGCCCTCGCGCGGGACGCGGTCCGCGCCTGATCGCACGGCGCCGTGCGCGCGCCCTCGGTAGAGTGAAGCGCAGCACGTCGGGTCGGGGATCAGGAGCAGGTCACATGTGGTGGATGGTCTTCAAGTGGGTCCTCATCGGACCGGTACTGCGCCTGCTGGGGCGCCCGCGCGTGGTCGGCGTCGAGAACCTGCCCAAGGACGGCCCCGCGATCCTCGCGAGCAATCACCTCGCGGTGATGGACTCGTTCTTCCTGCCGCTCATGGTTCCCCGGCCGATCAAGTTCCTCGCGAAGAGCGAGTACTTCACCGGTAAGGGCCTCAAGGGCGCCTTCAAGAAGTGGTTCTTCTCCTCCGTCGGCTGCATCCCGATCAAGCGCGGCAGCGCGAGCGCGGCGCAGGACGCGCTCAACGCCGGCGTCGGTGCGCTCCAGGACGGCCAGCTCCTCGGGCTGTACCCGGAGGGCACGCGCAGCCCCGACGGCCGGCTGTACAAGGGCAAGACGGGCATGGCCCGCATGGCACTGGAGACCGGCGCACCGATCGTTCCCGTGGCGATGGTCGACACCGAGAAGTTCAACCCGCCCGGTTCGACGCTGCCGCACCCCACGAAGGTGCAGATCCGCATCGGTGAGCCGCTGGACTTCTCCCGGTTCGAGGGCATGTCCGGCAACCGGTTCATCGAGCGCGCCATCACCGACGAGGTGATGTACGAGCTGATGAAGCTCTCCGGCCAGGCGTACGTGGACGTCTACGCGCAGGACGTGAAGGACGGCGTCGTCGTCCCGGGCGACGAGCGCGAGGCCGGCGCAGCGTAGCGTCGACCCCCGTGAAATATTTCTACGACTCGGAGTTCATCGAGGACGGGACGACCATCGAGCTGGTCTCGATCGGCATCGTCGGCGAGGACGGGCGCGAGTTCTACGCCGTCTCCACCGAGTTCGATCCCGAGCGCGCCGGGCCGTGGGTGCGCGCCAACGTGCTGCCCAAGCTGCCGCCGCCCGCGAGCAAGTCGTGGCGGTCGCGCGCCGCGATCCGCGACGGCGTGCTCGACTTCCTCACCGCCGGCCCCGGCGACATCGAGCTGTGGGCGTGGGTCGCGGCCTACGACCACGTGGCGCTGTGCCAGCTCTGGGGACCGATGACGGCGCTGCCGCGGTCCATGCCGCGGTTCACCCGCGAACTCAAGCAGCTGTGGGACGAGCAGGGCCGGCCGCACCTGCCCGCGGCACCGGCGGACGCGCACGACGCGCTCGCCGACGCCCGGCACAACCTCGCCAAGTACCGGGCGATCACGGGCGGATAGACCCGGCGTAATCTTTCTCACGTGGCAGTGAATTGGACCGTCGACGTCCCCATCGATACCCTCCCCAAGCTCCCGGCGCTCCCGGGTGACCTGCGCGAGCGCCTCGACGGCGCGCTGGCCAAGCCGGCGCTGCAGCAGCCGAGCTGGCCGCGGGACCAGGCGGACGCGATGCGCACGGTGCTGGAGTCGGTGCCGCCGATCACCGTGCCGCCGGAGATCGAGTCGCTGCAGGACCAGCTGGCCGAGGTCGCCCTGGGCCGCGCCTTCCTGCTGCAGGGCGGCGACTGCGCCGAGACCTTCGTCGACAACACCGAGCCGCACATCGCCGCGAACATCCGCACCCTCCTGCAGATGGCCGTCGCGCTGACCTACGGCGCGTCCATGCCCGTGGTCAAGGTCGCGCGGATCGCCGGGCAGTACGCCAAGCCGCGCTCCTCGGACACCGACGCGCTGGGCCTGACCAGCTACCGCGGCGACATGGTCAACGGCTTCCCGCCCGAGGAGGCCGTCCGCAAACACGACCCGTCGCGCCTGATCCGCGCCTACGCCAATGCGAGCGCCGCGATGAACCTGGTGCGCGCCGTGACCGGCTCCGGCATGGCCGATCTGCACAAGGTGCACGAGTGGAACCGCGAGTTCGTCGCGAACTCGCCCGCCGGCGCCCGGTACGAGGCGCTCGCCGCCGAGATCGACGGCGGCCTGCGATTCATGGCCGCGTGCGGCGTGGAGGACCGGAACCTCAAGTCCGCGACCATCTACTCCAGCCATGAGGCGCTCGTGCTCGACTACGAGCGCGGCCTGCTGCGCCTGGCCGACGATCCGGAGGACCCCGAGGCCCAGCAGGTGCTCTACAACCTGTCGGCGCACTTCCTCTGGGTCGGGGAGCGCACCCGCCAGCTCGACGGTGCCCACATCGCGCTGATGGAGCTGATCCAGAACCCGATCGGCGTGAAGATCGGCCCGACGACCACGCCCGAGCTGGCGGTCGAGTACGTGAAGAAGCTCGACCCGCACAACAAGCCCGGCCGCCTCACCCTGATCTCCCGCATGGGCAACGGCAACGTGCGCACCGCGCTGCCGCCGATCGTCGAGGCTGTCGAGGCGACGGGTCACAAGGTGATCTGGCAGTGCGATCCGATGCACGGCAACACCCACGAGTCCTCGACCGGCTACAAGACGCGTCACTTCGACCGCATCGTCGACGAGGTGCAGGGCTTCTTCGAGGTGCACCGCGCGATCGGCTCGCACCCGGGCGGCGTGCACGTGGAGCTCACGGGCGAGAACGTCACCGAGTGCCTCGGCGGCGCGCAGGACATCTCCGACGCCGACCTCGCCGGCCGTTACGAGACCGCCTGTGACCCGCGGCTGAACACCCAGCAGTCGCTGGAGTTGGCCTTCCTGGTCGCGGAGATGCTCCGCGGCTGATCACACGAGGTAGCGGACCTCCCGGACGGCGGACTCGCCCGCCGGGAGCCCGTCGCCGCCGGGCGTCACGGTGAGGGATTCGCCGCGCGCGACGGCCATCCGGATGTCGGACATCTCCCGCCGCGACCACGGCTCGCGGCGGAAGAACATGTCGTCCAGGCCCTTGACGAACCACGACGCCGAGAACGCCAGGATGCCGACGACCTCGGCCACCCAGAGCGGGCCGAAGTGCAGGGGCAGCGTCGTGTGCGTCCGCGACGCGAGCAGGCACAGGCCGCCGACCACCACGATCGTCAGCGCGCACCCGAGGTGGAACCGCCAGCCGAGACGGTTCGACACCTGCGCGAGGAGCCGCGTCAGCCGCCCGCTTCCGGTCGGGGCGAGCGCCGGCCGCAGGAACGGGTTCCGCCGGTCGTGCAGTGCCGTCAGCACGCACATGAGGACGAACATGCCGAACACGACGGCTGCGGCACTCAGGTGCACGACCGACGTGTCGAAGGGCAGCCGCTGCTGGAGGGGCGTGGGCAGGGGGATCGCCGATCCCGCGCCGCATTCGCCGACGGGGATCGGGCCGGGCAGCTTCGTCGGGAAGACGGCCACGAGCACGGCCGCGACGCCGGCCACGGTGCTCGCCGCGTTCGCCACCGATCGCCGGTTGAGCTTGTAGGAGAACAGCAGGAAGCCGACGATGCCGAGCCCGATGACGAAGACGTCGCGCGCCCCGGAGTGGTAGTACGCGCTCAGCGAGTCGCGCACGCGCACGCAGCCCTCGCCGAGGGCGAGGAAGTCGACCGCGATCAGCGCCACCGGCAACAGGACGCCCACCAGGCCGCCGTGGAACCGGATGGTCAGGAGCGACCGGACCGAGTCGGACTGTTCGATGGCGCGCAGGTCCTCGGCGGGCATGACGTCCGCGGCGCACCGCCGGGACGAAGGGGAATCGTTGTGTGTCATAGCATCATCCATTCCCAGGTGCGCCCGGAACCACCGCTGGGTCGAGGCTAGCAAGTGCGATGTGCCGGCGCTTCCCGTTCCGGCGACGCGGAACCGGGAGGAACGGGCCACAATCGGGGCAATCTCCTGACCGTGCCGCCGGAGTCCTGGGACCATGCGTACATGGGTGCCTACGCCGACGAGTACCGCCGCAGCATGTCCGATCCGGAGGGGTTCTGGGCCGAACAGGCCGCCGCGATCGACTGGATCGTCCCGCCGTCGCGGGTCCTCGACGACGCTGATGCGCCCCTCTACCGGTGGTTCCCGGACGCGGAGCTGAACACCTGCGTGAACGCCGTGGACCGGCACGTCGCGGCCGGACGGGGGGATCAGCCGGCGGTGATCCACGACTCCGCGATCACCGGCGAGGTGCAGACGCTCACCTACGCGCAACTGCTGGACCGGGTCGCGAAGTTCGCAGGCGTGCTCGCCGGACTCGGCGTGGGCAAGGGCGACCGGGTCGTCGTGTACCTGCCGATGATCACCGAGGCCGTGGTCGCGATGCTCGCGTGCGCGCGGATCGGGGCGGTGCACTCGGTAGTCTTCGGCGGCTTCGCGGCGCCCGAGCTCGCGGCGCGGCTGGACGACGCGCAACCGAAGGCGATCGTCACCGCGTCGTGCGGGCTCGAGGGCTCCAAAGTGTTGCCGTACCTGCCGATCGTGCACGCGGCGATCGACGCTGCGACGGCGAAACCGGACGCCGTGGTGGTGTGGCAGCGCCCGCAGCTGACGGCGGAACTGGGCCCGCGCGATCACGATTGGGCCGCGGCGGAGACGGCGGCGCGGCCCGCGGACCCGGTCGCGGTGAAGGCCACCGATCCGCTGTATATCCTCTACACCTCCGGCACCACCGGTAAGCCCAAGGGCGTGGTGCGCGACAACGGCGGACACGCGGTGGCGCTGGCCTATTCGATGCGGGCGATCTACGACGCGCACCCGGGCGAGGTGTGGTGGACGGCGTCCGACGTGGGCTGGGTCGTGGGCCACAGCTACATCGTCTACGCGCCGCTGCTGATCGGCGCCACGACGGTGGTGTACGAGGGCAAGCCCGTCGGCACCCCCGACGCCGGCGCCTTCTGGCGGGTGATCGAGCGGCACGGCGTGAGCAACCTGTTCACCGCGCCGACGGCACTGCGCGCCATCCGCAAGGAGGATCCGGACGCCGAATTCCTCACGCGCTCCGACGTCTCCAGCCTGCGGACGCTGTTCATGGCGGGGGAGCGGCTCGACCCCGACACCTACGAGTGGGCCGCCGCGAAGCTGGGCGTGCCGGTGATCGACCACTGGTGGCAGACGGAGACCGGCTGGCCCATCGCGGCCAACCTGCGCGGCGTGGAGTCCATGCCGGTCAAGCCGGGCAGCGCCACCGTCCCGGTGCCCGGGTTCGGGGTGCGGATCGTCGACGACGCCGGGCAGGACGTGGCCGCGGGCGCCGAAGGCGCCGTGGTGATCTCGCTGCCCCTGCCGCCCGGGACCCTGCCGACGCTGTGGGGCACCGACCAGCGCTACATCGACTCGTACCTCTCGACCTTCCCCGGCAACTACCTCACCGGCGACGGCGGCTACCTCGACGACGACGGCTACCTCTTCGTCATGGGCCGCACCGACGACGTGATCAACGTCGCGGGCCACCGCCTCTCGACCGGCGCACTGGAGGCGGCGATCGCCGGGCACCCGGCGGTCGCGGAGTGCGCGGTGATCGGCGTGGCGGATCAGCTCAAGGGGCAGCTGCCGCGGGCCCTGGTGGCGCTCAAGGCCGGCGGCGACTGGGACCACGACGCGGTGCGCGCGGAGATCGTGCAGCAGGTGCGCGAGACGATCGGCGCCGTCGCCGCGCTCAAGGAGGTCGCGATCGTCGCGGCGCTGCCGAAGACGCGCTCCGGCAAGATCCTTCGCCGCAGCATGCGCGCCATCGCCGAGGGCCGCGACGAGGCGGTCCCGTCGACGATCGAGAACCCGGCCGTCCTCGACGACCTGCGGGGCGTGCTCCGCGGGTGAGCCCTCAGCGCTGCAGCAGCGGCGCGCTGCGGTAGCTCCACAGGCCGATCGTGCTCAGCGCGTCGCGGTAGATGCTGCGCAGCTCGTCCGCCGACGGCGTCGCCAGGTCGGCGAGCGGCTTGTCCACGGCCGCCACCGAACTCACGGTGAACGTCGCGGGCAGGTTCTCCCGCGCCGCGAGGATCAGGTCGACGGTGCCGCGCCGCACGTGGCTCGCGGAGCTCACCACGATCGCGTGCTCGACGCGCTTCGTCGCGAGCACGTACGAGCTGTACAGCGCGTTCTCGACGGTGGTGCGGGCGAAGTTCTCGTCGGTGATCCGCGCGGCGTCGACGCCCCGCTCGACGAGCCAGGTCTTCATCAGCCTGCCCTCCGTCTTCCCGGCCTGCTCCACGCCGCCGGTCACCACGATCGGCGCCGCGGGCAGGGCCCGCGCCACCTCCAGGGTCTTCTCCAGGCGCTGGATCAGCGGCGCGTCCATCGTGCCGTCCTTCTTCAGCGCGTAACCGAGCACGACGATGCCGGTGGTCGGCGGGGCGATCCGCGGCGACGAGTCGGTCAGCGTGGACGCGACGGCCTGATCGATCGCGGCGAACAGCGCCTCGACCTCCGGGACCCGGTCCGGCGCGACCCGGCGTAGCTGTTCGACCTCGGCGGCCGAGCCCGCGGCGTCGCCCAGGAAGCGGTTCCACACCGCGAGGTAGGTGTGCGCATCGTCGTCGTCCGGCGCGAAGGCCAGGACCTGGCGGTAGAGCTCCAGGGCGCCGGGGACGTTCTTCTGCGCGATCCGGGCCGACGCCGCGCTGAACAGCAGGTCGGCGCGGTACGGCGCGAGCGCGGAGGCCTCGAGCAGCTTCTGCTCGACGACCGCCATGTTGTCGACGGTCTTGTCGGTGTTGCCCGCGGTGGACGTGCGGGTGGGGTTGTCGAAGGCGTCCTTGGCCTCGGCGAGCAGCGCGGCCACCTGGCTCGCGACCCCGCGGGCGGCGGCCGACGAGGACGCCGACGAGGACGTCGGCGCACCGTCGGACGAGTTCGCGGTGCAGCCGGCGAGCGTGATCGCGGCGACCGCGGCGAGGGCGACCGCGCGGGTCAGGACGGAGGTCCGGTTCATGGCGCCCACGCTATCCCGCGTGCCGGGGCCCCGCCGGGGATCAGTCCGCGCGCTGAGCGAGCTTGAGCAGGCGGCCGAGCAGCTCGTCGCCGGCGAGCTCGGTCTCCGCGGCGTCGCGGTCGGCGGCGACGGCGGCGTCGTGCTCCCCGTGCACCTGGGTGTGCAGCTGCTCCATGCGCCGGTCCAGCTGTTCGGCGATGGCCGCGGCCGCGGACAGCTCGTCCTGCAGGTGGCCGGGGACGGCACCGTCGTACTTGTAGAAGATCTTGTGTTCCAAGCTGGCCCAGAAGTCCATGGCGATGGTGCGGATCTGCAGTTCGACCGGCACGTGCACGGGGCCGGTGGAGAGGAAGACGGGGATCTCGATGATCGCGTGGAGACTCTTGTAGCCGTTGGGCTTCGGCTCCGCGATGTAGTCCTTCACCACGACGACGCGCACGTCGTTCTGCGCGGTGATGGTCTCCAGGATCCGGTAGGTGTCGGCGATGAAGCTGCACGTGATCCGGATGCCCGCGATGTCGGTGATCGCCTCGCGGATCAGCGGCAGCTCGGGGGCGATGCCGCGGCGCGCCACCTTCTTGACGATGCTCTCGGGCTTCTTGATCCGCGAGGTGACGTGCTCGATCGGGTTGTACCGGTGCAGCTGCAGGAACTCCTCGCGGAGGATCGTCACCTTGGTGAGCACCTCCTTCACGGCGAACTGGTACTCCATGAGGAAGCGCGTCAGCTCGTCGCGCATGCGGCGCGCCTGCGCCAGCGTCGCGGCGTCGGGCACGAAGCCGGGATCGAACGGCGCGGGGCTGCTCATCGACGGTTCCCGGACGTCACGGCAGGGCCGTGACGGTCACCGTCGACCCGGCCTGCACGCGCGTGCCCCCGCCCGGATCCTGCCAGATGACCTGGGACTTGTCGGAGGCGAAGATGCCGTTCACCTTGACCTGCAGTCCGGCGTCGCGCAGCACGGAGCGGGCCTGGCCCACGTTCATCCCGGTCACCGAGGGCACCGTGACCCGGGAGGCCATGGTGACGGTGACGCGCTTGTTCGCCGGGTCGACGCGGCCGCCCGCGGACGGGCTCGTCGAGGTGACCACGGAGCCGGAGCCGGTCTCGCCCGTGAGCTCGGCGACCAGGCCCGCGCGCTGCAGCAGCTGCTGCGCCTCGGCGGACGTCTTGCCGATCACGTCGGGCACCGTCAGCGCGTTCGAGACGAGCAGCGTCACGCTGCCGCCCTTGTTGACCTGACCCGATGGGTCCGTGCCGAAGACCTTCCCGGCCTCGGTGCCGGAGTCGAACTGCTGCTGGGTCTCCTTGACCGTGAGGCCCGCCGCACGCAGCAGCGCCGTCGCCTCCTCGGGCGTCCGGCCACGGACGTCGGGGATGTCGACGGGCTGGTTGCCGGCGGAGGCGACCACGGTCACCGTCGCGCCGACGGCGACGCGGGTGCCGGGCGTGGGCGAGAGGCCGATGACGCCGCCCTGTGCGATGTCGCGGCTGAACTGCGCGGGGCCGCGCTTGGGCACGAGGCCGTTGTCGCGCAGCTGCTTCTCGACGTTCTCCGGGCTGTCGCCGGGGCGGAACTGGGGGACGGTCGGCCGGCCCCGCGAGTACTCGATGGTGACGGTCCCGAAGCGGCTGATCCGGCTGCCCGCGGACGGGTCGACGCGGGTGATCGTGTCCTCGGTGATGTCGTTGCTGTACGTGCCCGCCAGCTCGACGTCGAGGCCGGCGTCCTTGATCGACTTCTCCGCCGCAGCGCGGTCCATGCCCGTCACGTTGGGCACCGTCGTGTACTGGCCGGAGGCCAGCCACCAACCCCCGAACGCGAGCAGCAGCGAGACGACGGCGATGAGCGCGACGATGATCCACGACTTCGCGCGGTTCTTCCGCGGCGGCGTCCAGGGCTGCGACGCGGTCTCGGACGGCAGCGGCTCGTGCATGGTCTCGGCGCGGGTGTGCTGCACCGGGGTCGGCGGTACGGCGGGCTGGGAGAGGGT
>NZ_JAIULG010000030.1 GCF_020169415.1 Tsukamurella sp. M9C | reverse complement strand
CGCCCGCGCCTGACACCCCGCGCCCGACCCGCCGCCACCCGCGCGCGACGGCACCGTCGTAGCCTGGGAGCATGCCCGTCGTCCCGAGCGTCACCGTCCCCGGCGTCCGCGTCGGCCACTTCACCGACGCGGCGGCCCGCACCGGCTGCACCGTCGTGACCTTCCCCGACGGCACCGTCGGCTCCGGCGAGGTGCGCGGCGGCGCCCCCGCCTCCCGCGAGTTCGACCTGCTCTCCCCCGAGCGCTCCGTCGAGGAGATCCACGCCGCCGTGCTCACCGGGGGCTCCGCCTTCGGCCTGGCCTCCGCCGACGGGGTGATGCGCCGCCTCGAGGAGGAGGGCCGCGGCGTCGAGACCGTGGCCGGCCGCGTGCCGATCGTGCCCACCCTGGGCCTGTTCGACCTCATGGTCGGCGATCCGACGGTCCGCCCGACCGCCGAGAACGGCTACGCGGCAGCAGCTTCCGCGAGCACCGACACCGAGCTCCACGGCCTGATCGGCGCGGGCACCGGCGCCACCACCGGCAAGGCCCGCGGCCTGGAGAACCTGCACGACGCCGGCCTCGCGTACGCCGAGGTCCGCGCGGGCGACGTGGTCGTGGGCGCGCTGTGCGCCGTGAACGCCTTCGGCGACATCCTCACCGGCGAGGCCGGGGCCCCCGACTTCGGCGGCTACGAGCCCTTCGGCGGCAACCGGCAGAACACCACCATCGGCGTGGTGATCACCAACGCGAAGCTCACCAAGATCGAGTGCCTCATCCTGGCGCAGGGCGCGCACGACGGGCTGGCCCGCGCGATCGACCCGCCGCACACCCGCTACGACGGCGACGCCTTCATCTCCGCCGCGACCGGCGAGGTGGACGCGAAGGTCGACGTGGTGCGGGCGCTGGCGATCTCCGCCGTCGCCGAGGCCATCCGCTCGCGCGCCTGACGACCTACGCTGAGTCGATGACCGTCGCCCGCCGCCCGCTGCGGGCCGTGGCGTGCGCGGTGTCGCTCCTCCTCCTCGGCGGCTGCGCGGTGGTCCAGCGCGACGAGGTCGCCGCGCCGGAGGCACCGTCGAGCCCGGCGGTCGTGATCACGACGCCCGTCGTGCAGCCCTACGATGTGGTGGCGCCCGGCCTCAAGCCCGCGACGGCGCCGCAGCCCACCACCGGGTCCGGGATCACCACGTACGCCGACCCGTTCGGCGTGTACGCGAGCGTCTGCACCCTGGGCTTCCTCGCCCGCTACCCCGGCGGCCAGGTCGTGGCCTTCACCGCCGGGCACTGCGCCGAGCTGGCCGGGAAAGCCCGGCCGGGCCGCAATCCCGTCGCCCGCTACCTGACCCCGGACGGCGGCAGCACCCCGTTCGGCGAGTACATCAAGGCCACCCGCAGCACCCGCGGGCAGGACATCGCGATCATCCAGCTCGCGGGGAGCGACGTGGCGCCCGTCGCGCGAGCGATCGGCCCCGTCCGGGGCGTCAGCCGCACCGAGGACCTGCGCGCGGGACGGCCCGAGATCTGCGTCGTCGGCGCGCGCACCGGCAAGCACTGCGGCGTGCTCGACGACGTGACCGGCACCCGGGTCACCTGGGCCGGAATCCCCGCCGTCGAGGGGGATTCGGGCGGGCCCGTCTACGCCCGGTGGCCCGACGGGACGTTCACCGCCGTCGGCGTGGTCAACACGGTGCACACCCGGCCCGACGGGACCGGGACCGGCGGCGGCACGGGCACCCTCATCGCCGCGGACATCAACGCCAACGAGATGACGCTGCTGGGCGTCTCGTGAGTGCGGGTCAGCGCGTGAGGCTGGTGCCGAAGACGCGCAGCGCCCGGTAATCCACCCGGAACCGGGCGCGGGTGTGCAGTTCGCCCGCCTCGCCGTCGTGGGCCACGCGGAAGGGCTCGTCGGCCTCGATCGTGACGACCGGGGCCTGCACCTCGCGGTAGACCCTGGAGTTACGGATGCGCCCGCTGATCCAGGAGCCGAACAGGCGCGCCGTCGCATTACCGTGCCCGTCCTCGAGGTACCGCACGTCGAGCACCCCGTCGTCGATCCGGGTCCGCCGGCCCGGCACGAAACCCGGTGCGCCGTACATGGAATTGCCCAGGAAGAAGAAGGAGACGGTGACCGGGCGGCCCTCGATCCGCACGTCCACCGGGGCGGTGTGGCGGAGCACCCGGCGCAGCGCCCGCACCGTCGCGGTGACCCGGCCGATGCGCCGCCGCTGGTACCGCGTGCGGGCGCGCACGAACTCCGGGTAGGCGCCGATGCTCGCGGTGTTGAGCAGCAGCTTCTCGTCGTTGAGCCACACCACGTCGACGTGGGCGAGGCGCCCGGCCCGGATCGATTCCACGACGGCGGCGACGGTCTCGGCGCCGATGTCCTTCGCGAAGTGGTTGAAGGTGCCCGCGGGGAAGACGGCCAGGGGCTTGTCCGCCGCGACGGCGTGCGCGGCGAGGGTCGCGACGGTGCCGTCGCCGCCCGCGACGCCGAGGAACTCCGCCCGCTCCGCCACCTCGGTGGCGACGGCCTCGATGTCGGAATCCTCATCGAGCTCGACGATCTCGGCCTTCGGTAGCGTGCTGCGGATCTCCTCCGCGACGCGGGTGCCGGTGCCGTCGCCGGACGCGGGGTTGAGCACGACGACGAGGCCGGCGCCGTCCGGGTCCGTCGCGATCCGCTCGACGGTGGGCTCGGGCGTCATGGTGCGGCTGTCGTCGACGGGCGGCACCAGGCGGGCGCCCGCGACCGCGACGCCCGCGCCGACGGCGAACCCGGCCAGCACGTCGCCGGGGTAGTGGGCGCCGGTGGCGACCCGGGAGAAGCCCACTGCCCCGGCCAGGCAGGCGAGCGCGTAGCCCGCGGTGCGGTTCTCCAGGCCGACCCCGATCGCGAAAGCGGCCGCGGCGGCGGAGTGCCCGGACGGGAAGGAGGTCGACGTGGGCTGGCGGCGGGCCCGCTTGGCCGGCACCCCGTCGTGCACGGGGCGGCGGCGCGGATAGATCCGCTTGAGCCCCTGGTTCACGATGAGGCTGGTGACGGCCAGCGTGGCGACGCCGCGGACGGCGCCGCGGCGCGACGACAGCCCGCCCAGGCCGCCGAGGCCCGCGGCGATCACCATCCACAGCTTCGAGTGGTCGGCCGCCGCCGACAGCGGGCGCATCGTCAGGTCCAGCAAAGGACTCGGCGAGACGGCGACCGCGTCGAACAGCCGGCGGTCGAGGTCGCTGAGCCCCTCGTGGAGCGTGCGGAGCGGGTGCGGCGCTGGATGATCCGGCATGAGCGCCAAGGTACTCCCGCCCCGGGGAGTCCGCGAGGGATCAGCGCAGGTGGACGGCGGCCGCGGCGTGGATCGCGTCGGCGAGGTGCTCGGTCGCGCGGGTGTGCAGCCGCCAGGACTGCCAGTACAGCTTCACGTCGACCGTGTCGTCCGTGAGCCGGATCAGCGCGCCACGGTCGATGGCGTCGCCGATGTCGGCCTCGGGCAGGCTGCCCCAGCCGAGACCGGCACGCACCGCGTAGGTGAAGCCCTCCGACGACGGGATGCGGTGCATCGGCGGCGACTCCTTCACGCCGCGGCGCTGCAGCACCTTGTTCTGCAGCTCGTCCTTGCGCAGGTCGAACTGCACGACGGGCATCTCGCGCCAGCGCCAGCGCCCGCCGGACCGCCAGCGCTCCGCGTAGCCGGGGGTGCACACCGGGAGGTAGCGCATAGTGCCGAGGTACTCGACGGCGCAGCCCTGCACCGGTTCCGGGTCGGTGGTGACGGCGCCGAGCACGGTGCCCGCGCGGAGCAGAGCGGCCGTGTGGTGCTCGTCGTCGACGACGAGGCGCAGCAACGGACCGTCAGGCAGGGCGGCGACCGCGGCGATCACGTCGCGGAACCACGTGGCGAGCGAGTCGGCGTTGACGCCCACGTCGAGCACGGCCGACGGTGCTCCGCCCGCGAGCCGGCCCAGCGCGTCGGCCTCGAGCGAGGCGACGCCGCGGGCCAGGCCCAGCAGCACCTCCCCCTGCGCGGTGGGGCGGCACGGGCCCTCGCGCGTGACGACCACGTGCCCCACGTGCTGCTCCAGGGCGCGGATCCGCTGGCTGACCGCCGACTGCGTGATCCGCAGGCGGGAGGCGGCCGCGCCGAAGCTCTCCTCCTCGACCACCGCGACGAGGGTCTCCAGGTGGTGCCCGCTCAGCATGAAGTGATTCTAATGGGTGATCGCCTTTTCGTATTGGCGCTAATGGTCGCCACGGCCCTAGCGTCGACGCCATGACCTCTGCACTCCTCGCCGGCCTCGGCCTCGGGCTCTCCCTGATCGTGGCGATCGGCGCCCAGAACGCCTACGTGCTGCAGGTGGGCGTGCGCGGGCGCGGCCTCGGCGCGGTGGTGGCGGTGTGCATCGCCTCGGACGTGGCGCTGATCCTCGCCGGGGTGGCGGGCCTCGGCGCCGCGGTCTCCGGCCGGCCGCTGCTCATGGAGGTGGTGAAGTGGGCGGGCGCCGTGGTGCTGGTCGGCTACGGCCTGCGGTCGCTGTGGTCGGCGCGACGGTCGGAAGGACTGGTCGCGGGTGGCGACGGCGCCGCCTCGGTCGCGGCCGTCGTGACCGGGGTACTCGTGCTGACCTGGCTGAACCCGCACGTCTACCTGGACACCGTGCTGCTGCTCGGCTCCGCGTCCACCCGCTACGGCGCCGACCGCTGGTGGTTCGCGCTCGGCGCCGTCGTCGCCAGCGTCGCGTGGTTCTGCCTGCTCGGCTTCGGCGCCCGCCGAATGTCGGGCGTGCTCGGCCGGCCCGGGGTGTGGCGGGCCATCAACGCCGCGATCGGCCTCCTGCTGCTGCTCCTGGCCCTGCGGCTCGCGACGATGCCCCTCGGCGGCTGACAGCGCTCGAGTCTGCACTGGGTGGGCGTGGTCGCGAGCCGCGCGGGGCCGAAACGGAGGTCTGTCCTCGCAGAACAGTCATGCGTGGCACGGATGGCTGTTGCCTTCACTGGTCAGCGGCGTGTCCTCGTGACGAGGGCATGCGTCGCATGCATGCCCTCATTGCAGCGATCCTGTGGGTGGCGGCGGGCGGAATCGGGCACGCCGCCGGAGCGCGTACGTTGGGATGCATGGCAGCTGTCACGATCATCGGTGGACACGGCAAGATCGCGCTCATCCTGGCGCGCGTCCTGAGTTCCCGGGGCGACGCGGTCACCTCGTGGATCCGCAACCCGGAACACGCGGGGGACGTCGCCGCGACCGGGGCGAAACCCCTGGTCCTCGACGTCGAGCACGCGTCGCGCGAGGAGATCGCGGCGGCACTCGCCGGCTCCGACGCCGTGGTCTTCTCCGCGGGCGCGGGCGGCGGCGACCCCGACCGCACGTACGCGGTGGACCGCGACGCCGCGATCCGCTCCGTCCAGGCCGCGGAGGCGGCGGGGGTGAAGCGCTACGTGATGGTCTCGTACCTCGGCGCCGCCCCCGATCACGGCGTCCCGGAGACCGACTCCTTCTTCGCCTACGCGGAGGCGAAGGCCGCCGCCGACGTCGCCGTGCGCGCCTCCGACCTGGACTGGACCGTGCTCATGCCGGGCCGGCTCACCCTCGACGAGCCCACCGGGCGGGTGGATCCCGCGGCGGTGCGGGCCGCGGACAACCCCGGAACGTCGCGCGCGAACGTCGCGCTGGTGGCCGCTTCCGTGCTGGACCGGCCCGACACCGTCGGGAAGGACCTGCCCTTCACCGACGGCGACGTGCGCATCGAGGAGGCCTGGACCTAAGCCCCCGCAGACGACGCGGGCCCGGCACCGTCGAAGGACGATGCCGGGCCCGTGTGCTGTCTGCGTCAGTGCATCGCGGCGAGGATGTCCTGCACGCGGTCCTTGGCGTCGCCGAAGAGCATCGCCGAGTTGTCGCGGAAGAACAGCGGGTTCTGGACACCGGCGTAGCCGGCGGCCATCGACCGCTTGAAGACGATCACGTTCTCGGCCTCCCACACGGTGAGCACCGGCATGCCCGCGATGGGGCTGCTCGGATCCTCGGACGCCGCCGGGTTGACGGTGTCGTTGGCACCGATCACCAGGACCACGTCGGTCTCGGGGAAGTCGTCGTTGATCTCGTCCATCTCGAGCACGATGTCGTACGGCACCTTCGCCTCGGCGAGGAGCACGTTCATGTGCCCGGGCAGGCGGCCGGCGACGGGGTGGATGCCGAAGCGGACCTCGACGCCCTTCTTCCGGAGCTCGCTGGTCAGCTCGGCGACGCCGTACTGCGCCTGCGCCACGGCCATGCCGTAGCCCGGGGTGATGACCACGGACTTCGCGCCGGTGAGCAGCTCGGCCACGGCCTCGGCGTTGACCTCGCGGTGCTCGCCGTAGTCCTTGTCCTCCGCCGGGCCGGCCTCGATGCCGAAGCCGCCCGCGATGACGGAGATGAACGAGCGGTTCATCGCCTTGCACATGATGTAGCTCAGGTACGCACCCGAGGAGCCGACGAGCGCACCCGTGACGATGAGCAGGTCGTTGCTCAGCAGGAAGCCGGACGCGGCCGCGGCCCAACCGGAGTAGCTGTTGAGCATCGAGATGACGACGGGCATGTCGCCGCCGCCGATCGACGCGACCAGGTGCCAGCCCAGGAAGAGGGCGAGCGCGGTGATCACGCCGAGCAGGATCATCGAGGTGTTGTCGCCGTGGGTGTCCCGCGAGACGTAGACCGCGGTGAGCACGATGAACACGACGATCGAGCCGACGTTGATGTAGTTCTTGCCGGGCAGCATGAGCGGCGCCGACTTCATCTTGCCGGAGAGCTTGCGGTTGGCGACGATCGAGCCGGTCAGGGTGACCGCACCGATGAAGATGCCGATCGCGATCTCGGCCTCGTGGATGTTGGTGAGCGCGCGGACGTCGGCCGGGTTCACGCCGTCGGCGTGGAAGCCCTCGAGCGCGCCGTTCCAGCCGATGAGCACGGCCGCCAGGCCCACGAAGGAGTGGAGCAGGGCGATCAGCTCGGGCATGCCCGTCATCTCGACGATGCGCGCGCGCCAGAAGCCGATGACGGCGCCGACGATCAGGGCACCGGCCAGGAGCGCCACCGGCAGCCAGGTCAGGTCGAGCTCGGGCTTGAGCACCTTGTCGATGACCAGCGCGATGGTCGCCACCAGGGCGATGCCCATGCCGACGATGCCGTAGGTCAGGCCGCTCTTGGAGGTCTCGTGCTTGGACAGCCCGGCCAGCGACAGGATGAACAGCAGCGAGGCGACGATGTACGCCGCAACGGAGATTGCAGTGATACTCATGAGTTACTCATGCCCCCTTGCTGAACATGGCGAGCATGCGGCGGGTGACCGCGAAGCCACCGAAGATGTTGATCGACGCGACCAGGATCGCGATCGTCGACAGCACCAGGACCGTCGTGGTGTTGGTGGCGACCTGCAGCAGGGCGCCGACCACGACCACGCCGGAGATGGCGTTGGTGACCGACATCAGCGGCGTGTGCAGCGCGTGCGCGACGTTGCCGATGACGTAGTAACCGATGACGATGGCCAGCATGAGCACGGTGAAGTGCTGCGGCAGCGGGTTCGGCGAGAAGCTGATCAGCAGCCCGAACAGGAGCACGCCCACGAGGGTGAGCGAGACCTTCTTGGACGCCGACATCGGCTCCTTGACGGGCTTCGGCTCCACCGGCTCGACGGCCGCGGCCTTCGGCGCGGCCGAGACCTGCACCGGCGGCGGCGGGAAGAGCAGCTCGCCCGAGCGGGTCACGGTGATCGAGCGCTGAACCGGATCCTCGAAGTCGAGCACGAGCTGCCCGTCCTTCTCGGGCGTCACCAGCTTGAGCAGGTTGACGAGGTTGGTGCCGTACAGCTGCGAGGCCTGCGCGGGCAGACGGCCCGCGAGGTCGGTGTAGCCGATGATGGTGACGCCGTTGGGCGTGACGATCGCCTGGTCCTTGACGGTGCCGCCGACGTTGCCGCCGTTCTGCGCCGCCATGTCGACGATGACGCTGCCGGGCTTCATCGAGGCGACCATCTCCTCGGTGATGATCCGCGGCGCGGGGCGCCCGGGGATCAGAGCCGTGGTGATGATGATGTCGACGTCCTTGCACTGCTCGGCGTACAGCTGCGCCTCGCGTGCCTTGTAGTCGTCGCCCATCTCCTTGGCGTAGCCGGTGGCCGAGACCTCGGCCTCCTCGTTCTGCACGGAGAGGTACTCGCCGCCCAGCGACGCGACCTGGTCGGCCACCTCGGGGCGGGGGTCGGTCGCGCGCACGATGGCGCCGAGCGAGCCGGCGGCACCGATCGCGGCGAGGCCGGCGACGCCGGCGCCCACCACGAGCACCTTGGCCGGCGGGACCTTGCCCGCGGCGGTGACCTGGCCGGTGAAGAACCGGCCGAAGACGTGCGCGGCCTCGACGACGGCGCGGTAGCCGGCGATGTTCGCCATCGAGGACAGCACGTCCATCGACTGCGCGCGCGAGATGCGCGGCACCGACTCCATGGCGAACGCGGTCAGCTCGCGGCCGCGGAGATCCTCGAGCAGCTCGGGGTTCTGCGCGGGCGCCAGGAGTCCGGCGACGGTCGCGCCCGGGCGCATGCCGTCGAGCTGGGCGGCCGACGGGGCGTTGACGCCGAGCACCACATCGGCGGCGCGAGCGTCACCGATCGACGCGCCGGCCTCGACGTAGGCCTCGTCCGCGAACGAGGACGCGACACCGGCGCCCGAGTCCACGACCACCTCGTAGCCGAGCTTGATCAGCTGGGCCACCGTGGCGGGGGTTGCGGCGACGCGGGTCTCGCCCGGCTGTGCCTCTTTCAAAGCTCCGATGATCATGCGCAGCACTCCCGCTGCCGACCCGCGGACGGAGTCATGGTCGGTCCACCGACGTTCATTGATTCGTTCCTGTCGTCCCTACCGGGCCGCGGATGCGCGCCCGGAGCTCCGGCAACGGGTCGACTCCATGCGTGTACGACCCCGCCGCGGTGTGAACGGAGGCGAATTGACGCGGAAGGCCCGGGGTCGCCGGGCATCGCGAGGGCACGCTGGTCGCCTGATGCACAGAACAGTGGGCTGACCATAGCACGGCATAACTTACTGCTCGGTAGCCTCGTGAGCCGCATCACTCCACGGGATTCCGCCCGTGATCAGAGGCCTGACGGCGGCTCCTCGCCGGGCAGATCGACGCTCATGTAGCGGTCGATCAGTGTCGCGAATGTACGCAATTCCTCGCGGGACCAATCGGCCGTCCGGGCCTCGATCCGGCGACGCCATTCGCGGTCGGTCTCGGCCAGCACGCGCTCCGCCCGCTCGGTCAGGCGCAGCTGCCGGGATCGGGGGTTGCCGGGGTCGACGTCGCGGGTGATCAGGCCCCGTCGTTCGAGTCCCGCGAGCTGACGGCTCGCGGTCGACTTGTCGATCGACACGGCCTCGGCCAGGTCGACGGCGCGGATCCCCGGCGACTCGTGCAACACGAACAGCAGCGTGAAGTCGACGTAGGAGACCTCCGCGCCCACGAACCGCGCGTCGCTGCGGATCCGCTTCGCCAGGCCGACGATGCCCCGGACGATGAGGTCGACCTCATCGGGGTCCGGCGGAGGGGGCCCCGGGGGGCCACCGGACATCAGTAGCCCCGGTCGGCGTCGATGACGGCGAGCGGCTCCATGTCGTTGGCGAAGCGGCGCACGTTGACCTCGACGCGGGCGAGCAGCGCGGGGCGCAGGTGCTGCGGCGGGTTCGCGACGTGCGGGGTGATGATCGCGTTGGGGATCGACCACAGGGGGTGGCCGTCGGGCAGCGGCTCGGGGTCGGTGACGTCCAGGCCGACGCCGCCGATCGTGCCCTTCTTCAGGGCCGCGACCAGCGCGTCCGTGTCGATCAGCGAGCCGCGCGCGACGTTGATGATCCAGGAGTGCGGCTGGAGCTGCGCGAGGACCTTCGCGTTGACCAGCGCGCGGGTCTCCGCGGTCGACGGTGCCGCCAGGATCACGTGATCGACGGCGGGCCAGACCTCGTCGAGGTGGTCGGCGGTCACCACGACCGCGTCGGAGACGTCGGTGCCCGAGCGGTTCACCGCGACGACCTTGACGCCGAGCCCGCGGAGCGCGGGGATGATGTCGCGACCGATGCCGCCCGCGCCGATGATCGCCACCGTCGTGCCGCCGAGCCGGCCCGTGCGGGCGCCGGCGCCGGCCGCGTCCCAGGACGTCTCTCGACGCCAGAGCCCGCGCACGCCGGCGAGCAGCAGCGCGATCGCCTGCTCGGCGACGGTGCCGGAGTAGGCGCCCGCGGCCGAGGTGAAGACGACCTTCGGGTTGCCCGCGATGACGCCGCTGTCGAGGAAGCCCTCGACACCCGCGAAGGGCAGCTGGACCCAGCGCACGCTCGGCGGGAGCTTCGGCAGGGGCGCGCGGGAATCGGTCCAGATGAGGCCGTCGGCGCGGGCCAGCGGGCCGGGTTCGCCGCCGCCCGCGGTGATCGCGGCGTCGAAATCGGGATCGGGCTTCGGACCCACGGCGATGACGGGCGCGTCGTCGAATGACATGTCGCAAAGCCTAATGAGCCCGCGTCGGTGCCGTGCCCAGCCGCGCCGATTCGATCTGTGAAAACTGAGACTTGTGTTACCTAGTGAGTCTCAAGTTAAGATTGAGACTATGTCGATGTCATTCCTCCACCCCGCGCAGCCGCGTCTCGCCGCGCTCCGGCGTCGCCTCGAGGCGACGCCGGTGGGCCGGCGGATCGACGAGGCGCGGCCGACCACCACCTGGAAGGTGGTCAGCTCGGTGGTCTACTCCGGCGTCATCGCCGCGCTCGTGATGGGGGCGGCGGTCCTGCTCCTGGGGGTCAAGCCGTCGAGCCCGGAGGTCGCGCCGGTGAGTTCGGTCGAGGTCGGCGACTGCGTCACCGTCTCCGGCGGCAACGCCACCCGCACCGGGTGCGACGGCGACGGCCTCAGCTTCGCCGTCGCCGAGAAGGCCGCCGCGAAGACCGCGTGCAGCCAGCCGAGCTACGCGCGCGTCGAGTCCGCGGGCGCCGTGTTGTGCGTCGTCCCCAAGCTCACACTGGGCAACTGCTACCAGGTCAAGCCCGATACGGCCGCCACCACCGACATCCGTTCCGTCGCCTGCCCGTCCGCGACGGGCAGCGCACCGTCGAACGTGATCCGGGTGATCGAGCGGGCGGCGGGCGCCCCGCTGACCTGCCGCGGCTCGTCCGCGCTGAACTACGCCGCGCCGCAGCGCGTGAGCTACTGCATCGCGCCGGTCACCTAGACCGGAACACGAAGGAGGGGCGGCCGGGCATTCCGGCCGCCCCTCCTTCGTGCGCGTGGCGCCTCAGGCGTCGAGATCCTGGGCGACGAGGGCGGCGATCGCGTCGACGGTGCCCTGATCGGCGGATTCGACGGTGACCTCCACGCCCTGCTCGGCGCCGAGGGTCATGATCATCAGCGCCGAACCGGCGTCGACCGGCTCGCCGCCGGCGACGGACAGGGTGACCTCGTGGCCCGACTCGTTGACGGCGTTGGCGATCACGGCGGCGGGGCGGGCGTGCAGGCCGACGGCCGATCCGACGGCGACGGTGGTGCTGGGCATGTCTCTCCTCGTGGGGTGTGTTCGTCTCCGCGCCGCCGGTCGGCCGCGCGAGTGGTCAGGACCAGTATTACGCGGCGACGGCCGCGGGCTGGGCGGATTCGGTCGCTGCATCGCCCGCGCGGCCGACGGACTTGGCCGCGACGACCGCCACGGCGCTCACCACGACGCCGGCGGCGAGGGCGATGAGGAACTTCCACCACGTGCCGTTCATGGCGAACAGGACGAAGACGCCGCCGTGCGGGGCGCGCAGTTGCGCGCCGAGCGCCATGGACAGGCCGCCGGTCACGGCACCGCCGAGCATCATCGACGGGATCACCCGCAGCGGGTCGGCCGCGGCGAAGGGGATGGCGCCCTCGGAGATGAACGACGCGCCGAGGAACCACGCGGCCTTGCCGTTCTCCCGCTCGGGCTCGGTGAACAGGCTCGGGCGCAGGACGGTGGAGGCCAGCGCCAGCGCCAACGGCGGCACCATGCCCGCGGCCATGACGGCGGCCATCATCTCCCACTGCGGCACGCCCGCGGTGGCGAGCCCGATCCCGGCGACGCCGAAGGCGTAGGCCGCCTTGTTGACCGGGCCGCCGAGGTCGAAGCACATCATGAGGCCGAGGACCACGCCGAGCGCGATCTTGCTGCTGCCGCTCATCCCGTTGAGGGCGTCCGTCATGGCCTCGTTCACCCAGCGAAGCGGGCCGGCGAGCACCATGTACATCAGGCCGCCCGTGATGAGCGTGGCGAACAGCGGGATGATCACCACCGGCATCAGGCCGCGGGCCCACTGGGGCAGCTGGAGCTTGCCGATCCACAGCGCGACCACGCCGGCGAGCAGGCCGCCGACGACGCCGCCGATGAAGCCGGCGTTGACGGTCACCGCGAGCACGCCCGCGACGAATCCCGGTGCGAGCCCCGGACGATCGGCGATCGCGTAGGCGATGTAGCCCGCGAGCACCGCGACCATGAGGCTCATCGCCGCCTGGCCCGTCGCGAAGCTGACCGACCCGAGGTACTGCAGCAGCCCGCCGTCGGGGAGGTTCCACAGGGAGTTGTGGAGGGCGATGTACGCGCCGTCGGACATCCCTTCGGACAGCGTCGAGTTGCCGAGCTGGTACCCGCCCAGCAGGAACCCCAGCGCGATGAGCAGGCCGCCCGCGGCGACGAACGGGATCATGTAGCTGACGCCGGTGAGCAGGGCGCGCTTGAGCTGCCCGCCGAGACCCGCCGGCGCGGAGGCGGTTTCGCCGCTCGCGGCGGCGGCACCGTCGACCCTGGTGGCATTCGGATCAGAGGCGGCGGCGACCGCCTCGGCGATCATCGCGTCCGGCTCGTTGATGCCGCGCTTGACGCCGGAAGTGATGACGGGCTTGCCCGCGAAGCGCTCGCGGCCCTTCACGCCCACGTCGGTGGCGAAGACGACGGCGCCCGCGTCGGCGATGGTCTGCGGCGAGAGCGGCGTGGAGCCGGAGGAGCCCTGGGTCTCGACGGTCAGCTCGACGCCGGCGCGCTCGGCGGCCAGCTTGAGGGCGTCCGCCGCCATGTAGGTGTGCGCGATCCCCGTGGGGCAGGCCGTGATCGCCACGAGCGAGGGCTTGCCCGACGGTGCCGTCTCCTCCGCGGGTGCAGCCGGGGCCGCCGGGACGGGAGCGGCGGGCTTCGGCTCCGCGGGCTTCGGGGTGATGACGTCCTCGACGAGGGCGACCACCTCCTCCGGCGTCGCGGCGGCGCGGAGCGACGCGGTGAACTCGGGCCGGACCAGGGCGCGGGCGAGCGCACTGAGCAGCTTCATGTGCTGCGAGCCGCCGGATTCCGGTGCGGCGATGAGGAAGACGAGGTCGGCGCCGCCGTCGGGGGCGCCGAAGTCGACCTTCGGGTCGAGGCGGGCGAAGCCCAGGCTCGCGGCGGTGACGGCCCCGGCGCGGCAGTGCGGGATGGCGATGCCGCCGGGCAGGCCGGTGGCGGACTGGGCCTCACGCGCGAGCGCCGCCTCGACGAGGCCGTCGACGGAGGTGGACCGGCCGGCGTCGGTGATCCGGGCGGCGAGGTAGGCGATCACCTCGTTCTTGTCGGTGCCGGCCGAGACGTCGAGCGCGACCAGCTCGGGCGCGATGATCGATTCGGTCATGGGGGTGTTCTCCGGTTCTGCTGGTGGATCGGGCGGATCGAGGGGGCTACACGGCGGTGACCCGCACGTCGGCGACGGCGAGCTCCTCCGGTCGGGGCGCCTGGGTGCCCGGCAGTGCGGCGGCCGCGGCGCCGTAGGCGACCGCGAGGGAAAGACGCTGCGGCGCATCGGCGCCGCGCGCATGAGCGATGAGGTAGCCGGCGAGGGAACTGTCGCCGGCGCCGACGGTGCTGCGCACCGAGATCGGCGGCGGGGTCGCGGCCCAGGCACCCTCGTGGGTGACCAGGAGCGCGCCGGCGGCGCCGAGCGTGGCGAGAACGGCGGCGCCCGTGTCGCGATGCAACTCCTCGGCGGCCGAGCGGACGGGTCCGAGATCGCCGGAGGCCGCGCGGCTCTCGAACTCCGCGCCGGCCTCGGGGCCGCGGCCCACCAGCTCGGCGAGCTCCTCGGCGTTGGGCTTGAGCAGCGCGACGCCGCGTACCGCCGAGGCCGCGAGCGCCGCGCCGGAGGTGTCGACGGCGATGCGCGGGCCGGCGGGGCCGGCGCCGAGGCGCGCGGCGAGACGGGCGTACCAGTCGTCCGGAAGGCCGGGTGGCAGCGAGCCGCAGAGCGCGAGCCAGGCGGCACCGTCGGCGGCGGAGACGATCGCGTCCTCGAAGGCCCGCACCGTCTCCGGCGCCAGCGGCGCCCCGGGCGCGTTGAGCTTGGTGGTGGTGCCGTCGGGCTCGGTGACGGTGATGTTGCTGCGGACCTCGTGGCCGACGGGCACCGGGATCGCGGGCACGCCGAGGCGGGAGAGCCCGACGAGCAGCGGGTCGCCCTGGTCGGCGGGGAGCACGGCGACGGTGCCCTCCCCCGCCGCGTGCACGACGCGGGAGACGTTGACGCCCTTGCCCCCGGGGTCGGCGGCGGCGCCCTCGGCGCGGTGCACGGCGCCGCGCCGCAGCGGCCCGCCGAGGACGACGAGCCGGTCCAGGCTGGGGTTGGCGGTGACGGTCACGATCATCGGGCGGCGACCTCGACGTCCACGCCGTGGTCGGCGAGCGCCGTCGCGAGTGCGCCGGTGGGCGCCGCATCGGTGACCAGCACGTCGACCGCGCCCAGGCCGGCGAAGGCGACCAGGCTCTCGCGCCCGAACTTGGAGGCGTCGGCGACGAGGACCACGAAGTCGGCGGCGCGGACCATCGCGGTCTTGACCGCGGCCTCGTCGGCGTCGGGCGTGGAGAGGCCGCGCTCGGCGCCGAGGCCGTTGGCGCCGAGGATCGCGACGTCGGCCCGCAGCCCCGCGATCTCGGCGACGGTGCCGGCGCCGACCGCGGCCTGGGTGAGGCCCCGGACGCGGCCGCCGAGCAGCCGCAGCTCGACGGCCTCGCGGGTCGACAGCGCGGCCGCGACGGGCACGGAGTTGGTGATCGCGGTGATGTGCAGGGTGGCCGGGACCTCGCGGGCCGCGGCGATGGTCGTGGTGCCGGCGTCGAAGAGGACGGATCCGCCCGCCGGGGGCAGGAAGCGCCGGGCCGCGGCACCGATCAGGCGCTTCGCCTCGGCGTTGGTGCCCTCGCGCTCCCCCAGGCCCGACTCGGCGCCGGCCAGGACGCCCGCGGCGACGACGCCGCCGTGCACCCGGCGCACGCCGCCGAGCCGCTCGAGCGCGTCCAGGTCGCGGCGCACCGTCTCCGGGGTCACGTCGAACCGCTCGGCCAGTTCCATGACCGACGCGCGGCCGCGGCCACCGACCAGTTCACTGATCGCGCGCTGTCGTTCCTCCGCGTACATGACCCCTCCGAGTTCGTGGGTTTCTGTGGTTATGATTTTGATTTTTCTGTTTTTACGCCTGTTTGTGTTGACAAGTCAAGAGGATTTCGTAATCTGTGTCACATGACTTCGCAGCAGTCGACCGCGTCCGGCCTCGCCACCCTCACCGGCACCCCCGTCGTGCCCGGAGTCGCCTACGCGCCCGTCATGTGGCCCGGCGCGCGCCCCGAGGTGCCGCCGCCCGTCGACCTGCCCGAGGACGACCGGGACGCCGAGGCCGCCCGGTTCTCCACCGCGGCGCAGGCCGTCGCCGACCGGCTGCGGGCCCGCGCCGCACAGGCCCAGGGCGCGGCGGCGGAGGTCCTCGGGGCGAACGCGGGCCTCGCCTCCGACAAGGCGTGGATCGGCACCACGGAGAAGCTGATCCGGGCCGGCACGCCCGCCGCGAACGCCGTAGCCGCCGCCACCGACCAGTTCGCGGACGTGTTCACCAAGCTCGGCGGCCTCATGGCCGAGCGCGTGACCGACCTGCGCGACGTGCGCGACCGCGTCGTCGCCGAGCTGCTCGGCGGCCCCGAGCCCGGCGTGCCGGTGCCGAACGCACCGTCGATCCTGCTGGCCGACGACCTCGCGCCGGCCGACACCGCGGGCCTCGATCCCGCGCTCATCGTGGGCATCGGCACCCGGCTCGGCGGCGCGACCAGCCACACCGCGATCATCGCCCGGCAACTCGGCATCCCCTGCATCGTCGGGCTGACGGGGGCCGGCACCGTCGACGCGGGCACGCCGGTACTGCTCGACGGCGGGGCGGGCACCGTCACCGTCGACCCGGACGAGGGCGAGGCCCGGACGCGGGTCGCGGAGGCGGCCCGGGAGGCGGCCGAGATCGCCCGGTGGCGCGGCCCCGGGCACACGTCCGACGGTGCCGCGGTCGCGATTCTCGCCAACGTGCAGGACGGGGTCACGGCGCGGGGCGCCGCCGAGCGACAGGTGGAGGGCGTCGGCCTGTTCCGGACCGAGCTGGCCTTCCTCGACCGGGCCGACGAGCCTTCGGTCGACGAGCAGGCCGCGCTGTACCGCGAGGTGATCGACGCCTTCCCCGGGCAGAAGGTCGTGATCCGCACGCTGGACGCCGGATCCGACAAGCCACTGAAGTTCGTCGACCACGGCGAGGAGGAAAACCCCGCGCTGGGCGTGCGCGGCATCCGCATCGCGGAGAACGATCCCGGCCTGCTGGACCGGCAGCTGGACGCGATCGCCGCCGCCGCCGAGGGCGCCGCCGCGCAGCCGTGGGTGATGGCGCCGATGATCGCCACCGCCGCGGAGGCCCGCGAGTTCGCCGCCAAGTGCCGGGAGCGCGGGCTGACGGCGGGCGTCATGGTGGAGGTCCCGGCCGTCGCGCTGTGCGCCGACGCCGTGCTGGCGGAGGTGGATTTCGTCTCGCTCGGCACCAACGACCTCACCCAGTACGCCATGGCGGCCGACCGGATGAGCACCGAGCTCGCGGCGCTCACCGACCCCTGGCAACCGGCGGTGCTGAGGCTGATCCAGCTCACCGCCCGCGCCGGCGCCGACGCGGACAAGCCGGTGGGCGTCTGCGGCGAGGCCGCGGCCGACCCGCTGCTGGCCTGCGTGCTCGTGGGCCTCGGCGTGACCTCCCTGTCGTGCGCGGCCGGCGCCGCCGCGGCCGTGGGCGCCCGGGTCGGCTCGGTGACGCTGCAGCAGTGCCGCTGGGCGGCCGAGGCGGCGGTCGCCGCGACGGACCCCCAGGCGGCCAGGGAGGCGGCGCGCGCCGCATTGGCCTGAAACCTGTCGGCCCCCGGTGCTAGACCTGAGGGCGTCACGGGTGCAGCGGGCGCCCGGCATCGGGCGAGGAGCCGTCATGATCGACCACTTCGGGATCAACTGTGCCGACCTGGACGCCGCGAAGCGGTTCTACGACGGGGTGCTGGCGGTGCTCGGTTCGCGCCGCCTCATGGACTTCGAGGTGGCCGTCGGCTACGGCGTCGAGCAGCCCGTCTTCTGGATCTCCGGCGCCGCCGAGGGCGCCTCGAACCGGGAGGCGCACATCGCCTTCGCCGCGCCCGACACCGCCACCGTGGACGAGTTCCACCGGGTCGCCCTCGAGTTGGGCGCGGAGTCGCTGCACGCGCCGCGCCTGTGGCCCGAGTACCACCCCGGCTACTACGGCGCCTTCGTCCGCGACGCGGACGGCAACAACGTGGAGGCCGTTTTCCACGGGGCCGCGTAGAACCGGAATTCCGGGGATGTTCAGGACGGATTCACCAGACCCGGAATACATCGGACCGCAGTCCGGTTATGCTCGATGAGTCTTGAGAGTTCAACCATCGAAGGAGCATCCCCATGAGCAACGTCCTCCCCGCCGGCACCTACGTCGTCGATCCCGTCCACTCGTCCGTCGAGTTCTCCGTGCGCCACCTGATGGTGAGCAAGGTCAAGGGCCGGTTCGACGAGTTCAGCGGCACGATCACGGTCGCCGAGGACGGCACCGCGTCGCTGTCCGCCGAGGTCGACGTGACCTCCGTGAACACCCGCAACGCGCAGCGCGATGCGCACATCCGCACCGCCGACTTCTTCGACGCCGAGAACCACCCGAAGGCCACGTTCCTGTCGACCGGCGTCGCGGCGAAGGGCTCGGACTACGTGCTCACCGGCGAGCTGACCCTGCGCGGCGTCACCAAGCCCGTCGAGTTCGAGCTCGAGTTCCTCGGCACCAACCCCGGCATGGGCCAGGGCGAGGTCGCGGCGTTCGAGGCCAAGACCGTCATCACCCGCCAGGACTTCGGCATCACCATCGACATGCCGCTCGAGACCGGCGGCAAGGTCATCGGCGACAAGATCACCCTGACCCTCGACATCGAGGCCCTGCGCCAGGCCTGATCCACAGCGCGACGAAGCCCCCGACCGCCGGAGCGCGGTGCGGGGGCTTCGTCGTCGGGCTCAGTAGTGGAAGGTGTCCGACGGTGCCGGGGCGTGCTCGCCGTCCAGGCCGTCGGCCACGACGATGCCGTAGGCCCGGGCCAGGTCGAGGATCTTCGTGGCCCGCGCGATGCGGGGCAGGTCCGAGCCGTTGCGGATCTCGCCGCCGTCGCGGTCGAACTCCGCGAAGAACTCTCGCGACCAGCGGATGTCCTCCGGCGAGGGGCTCAGGCCCTCGTTCACCGGGTGGCACTGGTCTGGCGTGAGGCAGATCTTGCCGGTCATGCCGAACTCGGCGGAGACCGCGGTCGCCTCCGTCAGCAGCAGGCCCTTGGAGCCGACGGTCGGCCCGTCGATCGCGCCCGGCAGGTGCGCGGCCTTGGCGGCGATGGTGAACCGCGAGCGGGCGTAGGCCAGCGTCGTCGGATCGCCGCCGAAGCCGGTGTCGCGGCGGAAGTCGCCGATACCGAAGGCCAGGCGGAAGGTGCCCTTCGCGGACGCGATCTCGCTGATCCGCTCCAGGCCGCGCGCGGTCTCCACCAGCGCGACGATGAGCGTGTCCGGCAGCCGCTTAGCGGTCTCGGTGACGTGGTCCATCGACTCGACCATCGCGAGCATGACGCCGCCGAGGTGCTTCGCCTCCCGCAGAGCCTCCAGGTCGTCGGCCCACCACTGCGTGCCGAAGCCGTTGACGCGGACCCACCCGTTGTTCGGCGTCCCGTCGACCTCGCGACTGAGCCAGTCGACCACGTTGTTCCGCGCGACCGTCTTGTCCTTGGGCGCGACGGCGTCCTCGATGTCCAGCACCACGATGTCCGCGCGGGAGCGGGCCGCCGCGTCGAAGCGCTCCGGCTGTGCGGCGTTGACGAGCAGCCAGCTGCGAGCGAGCACGGGATCGATGCGGAAGCCGACGGGCTCGTCGGTCTCGGTCGTGGGGGTGAGCGGGGCCATCGTCTGCAACCTCGGGTTTCTGCTGTGGGTTCGCTGACGAGGGTACCGATACGCGGGAAGGCCCCGGGCAGGTGCCCGGGGCCTTCCTCACGATCGTTCGATCAGCGCGTGATCAGTTGAACCAACCGGTGCGCTGCATCTGCCACACCTGGTCGCTCCAGTAGCCCCACGTGTGGGTGCCCACCGACGAGAAGTCGTAGTGAGCGCTCACGCCGGCCTTGTCAGCGGCGGCCTTGAAGGCCTCCGACTGCGACTTGGCGAGGATCTCGAGCGGCACGCCCTGAACGATGTCGGCGGGCGACGGGTTCGGGGTGTACTTGCCGGGCTCACCGGTCGAGGCGGTGATCCACAGCTTGGTGCCCTTCAGGCGACCGACCTGGACGGTCGGATCGTTCTTCGCCCAGTTGGCGTCGAACGGGCCGCCCCACATGTCGAGGACGTTGTAGCCGCCCGCGTCCAGCATCGCGACGCCCACGGCGACCGGCATGCCGGGGGCCGAGGTGTTCAGGAAGCCCGACAGCGCAGCGGCGCGCTTGTAGACGCCCGGGTTGTTCGCGGCGTTGATGAGGGCGGCGCCGCCACCCATCGAGATGCCGACGAGCGACAGGTTGCTCGAGAAGCCGCGCGACTTGATGTAGGCCGGCAGGCTCGAGGCCAGGAAGTTGCCCCAGGTGGCCTTGTAGGTGCCGTTGCCGTGCTTCGAGGTGTTCGCCCAGTTCGTGTAGAAGCTGGCCGTACCGCCGACGGGCATGACGACGTTGACGCCCTTCTGCGACAGGAAGGCGACGTTGGAGTCACGCTCCCAGCCGGAGACGTCCTGCGTGGCGCGCAGACCGTCGAGCAGAACGACGGTCGGGGCCTTCGCCGGATCGGTCGTGGTGGAGGCCCACGAACGCACCGTGACGGCCGGCATGCCGGCTCCGTCGACCTTCTCGGACTTGAAGCCCTTGGGCGGGTTCTTCGCCGACCCCGGACCCCAGGCGCCGGCGACGCCGGCACCCAGACCGGCGAGGGCGGGCACCATGGCCGCGGTGAGAACCGCTGCACCCGCTCGCTTACCCCAGGCTGCTCGCATTGCTGACCTCTCCTTTTTCACGCGGAGTCTCCGCGCAGTAGCTGGTGGACCGGACGGATGGTCGAAGAGACCAGCCTTGTCACAGTCGTCACTCTAACATCGTTCGTCACACATGTCACATGTTTCACACGCGTCACATGGGCGACACTCTCCCTGGATCTCATCGAAATCACAGGGTAAGTCGTTACAGACACTCCCGGTTTCCTCAGGAAAGTCGTCCAGCTCACAATACGACAAACGACCCCGTTCGTCCGAACGAGGCCGCCTGTCGTGTGATCTGTTCGTGGAATCGCGAAGGATTACTTCGAGAACCAGCCGGTGCGCTGCATCTGCCACACCTGGTCCTGCCAGTAGCCCCACGTGTGGGTGCCGGCCGGCGGGAAGTCGTAGTGCACCTTGTTCAGGCCGGCGCGCTGCGCCGCACCCTGGAAGGAGCGCGACTGCGAGAGCGCGAGCCACTCGAGCGGCACGCCCTGGATGACGTCGGCCGGGCCCGGGTTCGGGGTGTACTTGCCGAAGACGCCGTTGCCGGCCGAGATCCACAGCGGGATGTTCTTCAGGCGGTTCACCTGCACGGTCGGGTCGTTCTTGGCCCAGCGCGAGTCGAACGGGCCGCCCCACATGTCGAGGCCGGCGTTGTAGCCGCCCGAATCGAGCGACGCGATGCCGACGGCGATCGGGACGCCCGGCGCCGAGATGTTGTTCAGGCCCGAGAGCGACGCGGCGCGCTTGTAGTAGCCGTTCGACTCGACGGTGTTGATGATCGCGGCGCTACCGGACATCGACAGGCCGACCAGCGAGACGTTGTCGCTGAAGCCGAGGCTGCGGATGTACTGGGGCAGGCTGTTCTTGAGGAACGACGCCCAGGTGTAGCGGTACGCCTGGCGGTTCGTCGACGACGGACCCTGCCAGTCGGTGTACCAGCTCGAGGTGCCGCCGACGGGCGTCACGACATTGATGCCCTTCTGCGACAGGAAGGCGACGTTGGAGTCGCGCTCCCAGCCGGAGACGTCCCAGGTGGCGCGCAGGCCGTCGAGCAGAACGACGGTCGGAGCCTTCTTGGGGTCGGTGGTGGTCGAGGCCCAGCTGCGGACCTTGACGTTCGGCATGCCGGCGCCGTTGACGAAGGCCTGTTTGAAGCCCTTCGGCGGGTTCTTGGCGCTGCCGGGGCCCCAAGCGTTCGCGGCGCCCGTGCCGGCGATCGTCAGGGCCGGAATGGCAGCCACGGTGACCGCGGCGGCGGCGGCCTTCTTGGCCCAGCCGTTACGCATACGCATACGAGACTCTCTTCCTCAGTGTTTCCGCCCGGTGGGCGCGTGCGAACCGCCTGCGCGGTGCCGGCGAGCCGGCCCCGTCAGTACCACAGGGAGGCCCCGTGACAGAGCAACGCGAGCGGTTCAGTGCTCGTCAGGCACTGTATGCGAGATCTCAGTTCCTGACAAACTCTTAGTCGGAGCGTCGCGTCACCCTGTTACAACTACCGGTGAAGATCGATGCGCTCGGGCAGGTCAGCGCAGTACATACGGTGTTTTTCGATCTCGATCACGCCGGGTTCCAACCCCTCGCACTCTCAGCTTCCGCCCAGACTCAGGCCGGATACGAGGGTGCCGGCGCACCGTCGGACCCCGTACCGTCAGGGCGTGTCGTTCTCCCTTCCCGACCTCTCCGAGTCCCCCGCCGAGCGCTACGCCGAGCTCGCGGACTACGCCCGCGCGCTCGTCGCCGGCGAGCCCGACCGGATCGCCAACGCCGCGAACCTCTCGGCCCTCGTCAAGGCGACGGTGCCCGACCTCAACTGGGTGGGCTTCTACTTCTACGACGGTGCCGAGCTCGTCGTCGGGCCCTTCCAGGGCCTGCCGGCGTGCATCCGCATCCCGCTGGACCGGGGCGTCTGCGGCGCCGCCGCCCGCACGCGCGCGACGCAGCGGGTCGACGACGTGCACGCCATCGCGGACCACATCGCCTGCGACGGCGCGACGAACTCCGAGCTCGTGGTGCCGCTGATCCGCGACGGCGAGCTGATCGGCGTCTTCGACCTCGACAGCGAGCGGACGGCGCGGTTCACCGACGACGACCAGCGCGGCCTCGAAGCCGTCGCCGCGGTCTTCGTCGACTCGTTGACGTAGCCCGCTCGCCCGACCGCGGCGCCCCGTCGGGCTCTCCCTAGCGGGGCGTGCACTGCCTCCGCGCGCCGTGCACTCCCCACGTCCATGGACCTGGGGAGGAGGCCGCCCCGCTAGGGACGGCCACGAGCGCAGCGAGCGGGACTAGAAGCCGCGGCCGGGGTTGAGGAGGTTCTTGGGGTCCCAGACCGCCTTGATGCCGCGGTGCAGCTCGAGGACGTCCTCGGACAGCTCCTCCCCCACCCAGCGTGCCTTCAACACACCCACGCCGTGCTCACCCGTGAGAGTGCCGCCGAGCGCGAGGGCGGCCTGGAAGACCTCGTCGGCGGCGTCCCAGATGGCCTGGGGCACCTCCCGTTGGTCCTTCGGGTAGATCAGCGTGGGGTGCAGGTTGCCGTCGCCGGCGTGCGCGCACGTGGGGATGTCGACGTCGTACTTCGCGGAGATGGCCTCGATGCGGGCGAACATCTCCGGCAGCTGCGAGCGGGGCACGCCCACGTCCTCGGAGAAGATGTTGCCGGCGTGCTCGTAGGCGTGGAAGGCGGCGCGGCGCACGGCCAGCAGTTCCGCCGCCTCGACGGGATCGTCGGAGACGACGG
Source organism: Tsukamurella sp. M9C (assembly GCF_020169415.1). Classification (GTDB taxonomy): domain Bacteria; phylum Actinomycetota; class Actinomycetes; order Mycobacteriales; family Mycobacteriaceae; genus Tsukamurella. Next base: position 32,529 of record NZ_JAIULG010000030.1, on the reverse strand, counting down.
TGTAGTGCGCCCCGGCGGCCTCGAACTCGCGGGCCAGGACCTCGGCGTCGGCGGGCGTCGAGCCCTGGCCGATGAGCATCGCCCGGGTCTCCTCCTCGAGCCCGAAGGGCCGCAACGCCTCCACGCACTCGAGGGTGCGGCGGTCCATGAGCTCCATGAGCGCGGGCACCACGCCGGTGCCGACCACCGCGGCGACCGCGGCAGCCGCGCTCACCACGTCCGGGAAGGACGCGGCGACGGTCGTCGGCGGGATCACCGGCGCGGGACGGAGTTTGACGGTGACCTCGGTGACGATGCCGAGCGTGCCCTCGCTGCCGACCAGCAGCTGGGTCAGGTCGTAGCCGGTGACGCCCTTGACGGTGCGCCTGCCGGTCGTGATGATCCGCCCGTCGGGCAGCACGACGGTCAGCCCGAGCACGTACTCGCGCGTCACGCCGTACATGACGCAGCGCAGGCCACCGGCGTTCGTCGCGACGTTGCCACCGATGGAGCAGATCTCGAACGACGAGGGGTCCGGCGGGTACATCAACCCGTGCGCGCGGACCGCGCGGTCGAGGTCGGCGTTGATCACGCCCGCCTCGGCGATCGCGTACTGATCCGCGACGCTGATCTCCTTGACCGCGTTCATCTTCGCGAGCGAGATGATCACGCAGCCCTCGATGGCGCTGGCGCCGCCGGCGAGGCCGCTGCCCGCGCCGCGCGGCACGATCACGACGTCGTTGGCGTAGCACCAGGCCGCGGCCGCGGCGACGTCCTCGGTGGTCTCGGCCAGCACCACCGCGAGCGGGACGGCGCCGTGCACCGGCGAGCAGTGATCGACGGCGTAGGCGGCCGTCACGTCCGGGTCGGTGAGCACCGACCCGGTGAGCTGCGGAAAGCCCTCCAGCGACGCCATTTACATCGGCATGAGGTAGGTGCGGCGCGGCACGCGCTGCAGCTCCTTGTCGCGCAGCTGCGCGATCGACTTGCGGATCAGCAGGCGGGTCTCCTTCGGCTCGATCACGCCGTCGATGTAGCCGCGCTCGGCCGCCAGCCACGGCGTCGCCATGAACTGGTTGTAGAAGTCGATGAAGGCCTGCCGGATCGCGGGGCCGTTCTCGCCGGCCTCCTCGATCTCGCGCCGCTTGATGATCGCGGCGGCGCCCTCGGCACCCATCACGGCCAGGCGCGCCGTCGGCCACGCGAAGACGAAGTCGGCACCCAGCTGCTTGGAGCCCATCACGGCCCACGCGCCGCCGTAGGACTTGCGCAGGATGATGGTGACCTTCGGGACGGCCGCCTCGACGTAGCTGAAGATGAACTTGCCCGACCGGCGGATGGTGCCGATCTTCTCCTCCTCGACGCCGGGCAGGATGCCGGGGACGTCCACGAGGAAGACGAGCGGGATGTTGAAGGAGTTGCACAGGCGCACGAACCGCGCCGCCTTCTCCGAGGCCTGCGTGTCGAGGGTGCCGGCCATGTGCATCGGCTGGTTCGCGACGACGCCGACGGACTGCCCGTCGACGCGGGCGAAGCCGGTCACGATGTTCGGTGCCCACAGCTCGGCGTACTCGAGGAAGTCGCCGTCGTCGAAGACGCGCAGGATCACGTCGTGGATGTCGTAGCCGGCGGTGTCGGCGTCCGGCATGATCGACTCGAGCTCGAGGTCCGAGTCGGTGAGCTCGGGCTCCAGGCCCGGGTTGATCAACGGCGGGCGCTGGTGCACCGAGTCCGGCATGAAGGACAGGTAGCGCTTGACCCAGTCGAAGGCCGCCTGCTCGTCGACCGCGATGTGGTGCAGGTTGCCCCACTGGGCCTGCTTTATCGCGCCGCCGAGGTCCTCCGCTGAGGTGGTCTCGCCCGTGGTCGGGCGGATCACCTCGGGGCCGGTGACGAACATGTAGGTGTTGTCCTGCACGCCGACGAGCACGTCGGTGTTGGCGGGCGCGTAGACCGCGCCGCCGACGCAGGTGCCGAGGATCATCGAGATCTGCGGGACCTGGCCGCACAGGCCGTCCTGATGCCGGCCGAGCTCGGCGTACCAGGCGATCGACGTGGCCGCGTCCTGGATCCGGGCGCCGCCCGAGTCGTTGATGCCGACCACCGGCAGGCCCGCGGAGGCCGCGAAGTCGTACAGCTTGACCATCTTCCGGCCGAACATCTCGCCGACAGTGCCCGCGCCCACGGTCTGGTCGTGGCTGAAGGCCGCGACCTTGCGGCCGTTGACCAGGCCGTAGCCGATGACGACGCCGTCCTTGATGCGGTCGTCGCCGGGCGACTTCGCGAGCTGGTCCAGCTCGACGAACGTGCCCTCGTCGAACAGCATCTGCATGCGCGCACGCGCGCTGGGCAGGCCCTTCGCGTCGCGCCGCTCCCGCGCCCGCGGGCTGCCCGGGTCCTTCGCCTCTTCGAGGCGGCGGTACAGATCCTCGAGCTTGCCCGCGGTCGTGTTGAGGTCGACCTGGTCCGATACGTCCGTCACGTCTGTCACCCTATCCCCTGCCCGGAGCTCAGCTGGCGCCGTCGGCCCGGTTGAGCTCGTCCGTCATGTGCGCCGCGATCTTGCCGATGTACGGCTCGTCGATGAGCTGCAGGTGGTCGCCGCCGATCTTGACGATCCGCAGGTCCTCGACCACCGGCGCCCAGCCGCCGTCCGGCGCGATGTCCGCGAAGTTCGGCTCCAGCTCGACGGCGCCGTCGTGCATGCGGTCCGCGCGGTACAGCGTGACCGTGCCGCCGAACTTCCCGTAGTCGGCCGGGTTCACCTTGATCAGCATGCGGTTGTCCACGAAGGACGTGCGCTGGTGCTCGATCATCGACGTCGGGATCTTCTTGTCGGAGAGCTGCACCAGCTCCATGATGATCCGGAACTGGCCCTCGTCGTCGGCCGCGTTGAGGCGGTCCATGGGCAGCTCGATCTCGTTGCCGATGTCGTAGTTCTTCCGCGCGAACGTCTCCCAACGCTCCAGGCGGGCCTTCTTCTCGGCGGGCTCGTCGGTGAGCGGCACCTTCGGCGCGACCACGTCGAGCAGGCCGATGTACTCGACCTCCTGGCCCTCGTCCTCGAGCGCGCGCGCCAGCCCGTAGGCGAAGGCGCCGCCGAGGCTCCAGCCCGCGAGCCGGTACGGTCCCTCCGGCTGGATCTCCTTCAACTTCGGCAGGTACTCGGCGACCCGCTCCTCGATCTCGCCCTCGACGCGCTCGAAGCCGTAGATCGGCAGGTCCTCCGGCAGCTTGCGCAGCAGGGCCTCGTAGGCGGTAGTGTTGCCGCCCGCGGGGTGGAAGAGGAACAGCGGCTTGCGGTCCGAGCCCTCCGGCTTGCGCAGCGTGCGGACGAAGCCGTCCACCGGGGTCGCCTCGTTCATGACGGCGCCCACGTAGGTCGCCATCTCCTCGATGTTCTTCGAGTCGATGACGTCCTCGATGTCGATCTCGCCGCCGGCGCGCTCCGACAGGCGGGCGGTCAGCTTCTCCGCCACGTCCTCGGAGAGCACGTCGAGCTCGGTGAAGACGCCACCGGGCGACTTGCCCACCACGATCGCGTAGGTCGCGAAGGTGAGGCGCTCCGCCGCGTCGCGCGGGGGCACGCCGTCGCCCACGGCCGCCGCGACGGCCGCGCCGTCGAGCAGGTCGGGGGTAGTGGTCTTCTCGTCCGACGGTGCCGCGGGCGCGGCCTCGGCCGGGGCGGGCTCGGCGGGTGCGGCAGCGGCCGGCGCCTCGGAAGCGGGCGCGGGGGCCTCGGCCTTCGCGGCGGCCTCCGCCTTGGCGGCCTTCATCATCTCGGCCAGCTGGCCGGCGTCGGCGAGCTCGCCGGTGCCGGACTGATGCTCGGCGAGCGCGTCCACCTGGTCGCGGTGCTCGACCGCGTACTCGACGAACTGCACCACGTCGTTGAAGGAGGCGTCGCGCACCGCCTGGATCTGGATCGGCGGGATGTCGAACTCGTACTCGGTGCGGTTCTTGATGCGCATCGCGATGAGCGAGTCCATGCCGAGGTCGATGAGCGGGATCTCCTTGGGCAGGTCCTCGATCTCGAAGCCCATGATCTCCGAGATGATCAGGCCCAGGCGGTGTTCCACCGACTCGCCCGTGTCGGGCGACCAGCGCTCGCCGCTGCCCTCGGGCGCAGGTGCCTCGGTCTCGTCGGAGACGGTGATCTCGGGCTCGGACTCGTCGAGCTCGTCCATCTCCTCCACCGCGGGCGCCGCCCGGGTGATGAGCGGAGCCGCGGCGGTGCCGGAGGCCTCGCCGCCCACGACGACGGCGTCGAGCAGCAGGCGGAAGCCCTTACCGGTGTTCTCGTGCACCTGGATCGACGCGCCGCCGGGGTGTGGGGTCAGCGTCGTGGTGAGGGTCAGCCCGTCGCGCACCTCGCCGTGCTCCACGGCCGCGGTGACCGCGGCACCGTCGAGCACCTGGACGGCGGCGTTCTTCGCCAGGTCGACCAGCGGGATCTTCGTCCCGTCGCCCAGGGTGAGCGCGCCGGCGTCGAGCTGCCAGACGTGCCGGCCGTCGGGCAGGGCGACGTGGCCGCCGGGGACCATGCCCGAGCCACCGTCGGGCAGCTTGGTCTGGATCCAGATGTGCTTGCGCTGGAACTTCGTTCGCGGCACCGGTGCGTAGCGGCCGGGGCCGAACAGCGAGGCGACGTCCACGTGGTGGCCGCGCGCGAAGACCGTGGCGAGGGCGGTCATGATGGTGCCCTGCTCGTCCTCCTTGCGCTTGAGGGTCTGCACCAGCGCGGCGTCCTGGATGCCGGAGCCGAAGGTCACCGCGGCGACCGAGATCAGCGTGATCGGGTTCGGCGAGAACTCGATGAAGGTGCGGTAGCCGGCCTCGACGGCCTTCTCCACGGCCTGGGTGAACCAGACGCTGTGGCGCAGGCCCTTGATCCAGTAGTCCACGTCGTGCACCGGCGCGTGGCCGGCTTTGTAGAATTCGTCCTTGTTCACGGTCGAGTACATCGGGTACTGCAGCGCGTGCGGCTCGATGCCCATGAGCTCGGCCTGCAGCTCGCCGAGCAGCGGATCCATCTGCGAGGTGTGGGAAGCGCCGCGGGTCACGAGCTTGCGCGCCATGAGGCCCTTGGCCTCGGTCTCGGCGACGATCTTGTCGATGACCTTGCCGGGGCCGCCGAGCACGGTGTGGGTGGGGGCCGCGTAGACGCAGATCTCCAGGCCCTCGTACTCGCCGAGCACGGTCTCGATGTCGGCGGCGCTGTACTCGACGAGCGCCATGAAGCGCTCCATCTCCTCCGGCAGCATCTCCTCGCCCTCGCCCATGAGGCGCGAGCGGTTGCAGATGACGCGCACGGCGTCCTCCAGCGAGAGACCGCCGGTGACCCAGGCGGCGGTGGCCTCACCCATCGAATGCGGCAGCACCACACCGGGTTCGATGCCGTGATGGCGGAACAGCCCCACGAGCGCGACCTGGATGGCGAAGATGCCCACCTGGCCGGTCTCGATGTGGAAGGTCTGCTCGTCGTCCGTGATCATGTCGGCGTAGTCGTTGCCCGACTCGTCGATGATGAGCTCGTTGACCTCGTCGAAGTAGTGCTTGAAGATCGGGTTCTCGAGGTAGAGCTGCTTGGCCATCTTGCGGTGGTGGCTGCCGAAGCCGGAGAAGATGAACGCCGGGCCGGCCGCGTCGGGCTGGTTGGCGGAGATGACGTTCGGCGCGTTCTTGCCCTCGGCGATCGCGCGGAAGCCCTTGATCGCCTCGTCGAGGTCCTTCGCCATGACGACGGCGCGGACGCGGCCGTGGTTGCGGCTCGCGAGCGTGCGGCCGATCTCGGCGAGCGTGTACTCCTTCGCCTCGTCGGACTCGAGCCACTCGAGTAGCTCGGCGGCGGCGGCCCGTCGGCGCGAGGGGACGTAGGCCGTGAGCACGAGCGGGACCGCGGCACCGTCGGAGGTGGCGGCGTAGAACGCGGGCACGGCGTTCGCCGGGGCCTCGTCGGACTCGACGGCGCCGTCGACGACCTCGGGCGCGACGTACTCCTTGATCACGACGTGGGCGTTGGTGCCGCCGAAGCCGTTGCCGGTGACGCCGGCGAGCCGGTTGCCGGAGTACTTGGGCCACTCCGTGTTCCGCGCCGCCATGAGGAGGCGGTTGGCCTCGAACTGGATGTACGGGTTGGGGCCGGCGAAGTTGAGCGAGGCGGGGATCTGCCCGTTGCGCATGCCGAGCAGCACCTTGGCGACGCCCGCGATGCCCGCGGCCGCCTCCAGGTGGCCGAAGTTGGTCTTCGCCGAGCCCAGGAGCAGCGGCTTCTCGGCCTCGCGGCCGCGGCCCAGGACGCGGCCGATGGCGTCCGCCTCGAGCGGGTCGCCCAGGATGGTGCCGGTGCCGTGCGCCTCGAGGTAGTCGACGGTGCGCGGGTCGATGCCGGCGTCGATGTAGGCGTCGCGCAGGTTGATGACCTGCGCCTCGGGGTTCGGCGCGAAGATGCCGTTCGACTTGCCGTCGGAGGTGACCGCGGAACCCGCGATGACGCCGAGGATGTCGTCGCCGTCGCGCTCGGCGTCGGCGAGGCGCTTGAGGAGAACGACGCCGCCGCCCTCGGCGCGGATCATGCCGTTGGCGTCGGAGCTGAAGGCCTTGATCTTGCCGTCGGGCGCCTGCGCGCCGAGGCTGTCGAAGCCCAGCGTCGCGGCGGGCACGATGAGCATGTTCACGCCGCCGGCGACCGCCATGTCGGTCTCGCCGTCGCGCAGGCTCCGGACGGCCTGGTGGATCGCGACCAGCGACGAGGAGCACGCCGTGTCGACGGTCACCGACGGGCCGTGGAAGTCGTAGAAGTAGGAGACGCGGTTCGCGACGATCGACGTCGACGTGCCGGTCAGCGCGTACGGGTTGGCCTTCGTCGGATCCGCGACGGCCAGCATCTGGTAGTCGTTCGCCGAGCTGCCCATCCACACGCCCGTGCGGGTGCCCTTGACGGAGCTGGGCGGGATGTTGGCCTGCTCCAGCGCCTCCCAGGTCAGCTCGAGCGCGAGCCGCTGCTGCGGGTCGACCATCTCGACCTCGCGCGGGGTCATCTGGAAGAACTCGGCGTCGAAGGAGGCCACGTCGTCGAGGTAGCCGCCGAAGGTGTTGGCCTCGTCGAGCACGGCCTTCAGGCGCGGGTCCTGCTTGAACTCGAGCCAGCGGTCCTCGGGCAGGTCCGTGGTGGCGTCGCCGTTCCCGATGAGGAACTCCCACGTCGACTCCGGCGTCTCGCCGGCCTTGGGAAAGCGGGTCGCGAGGCCGACGACGGCCACGTCGTGCGTGCCGCGGTTCGCCTCGAACTCCTCGCCGCGGTCGTACCGCGCCGCCTCGGCCGCGAGGTCGTCGTCGGAGACCACCGGGTCACCGTCGATGATGCGCTGGCTGAGCAGCGCGATCGTCGGGTGCTGGAAGGCGACGGTGGCCGTCAGCTGCACGCCGGTGAAGTCCTCGATGTCGGACGCCATCGAGACCGCGTCGCGCGAGCCCAGGCCGAACTCGTCGAGCGACTTGTCGTCGGTGATGTTCTCCAGCGGCTGCTTGGTCGCGTCGGCGATCCACTGCCGCATCCACGCGCGCAGTTCCTCGAGGCTCAGATCCTCGCGGGCCTTGCCGGTCGGGCCTTCATGGGGGGTGTACTCGTTCTCAGCCATGTGTATCTACCCTTCGCGTCGAGACCGTGGGTTACGCAGTCGCGTGTGATGAAGTTGTGGTTGTGCGAGCGCCGGTGGGCGCTACTGGACGTCGTTCGCCTCGGCGTCGGGGAACGCCGTCTGGGTGTAGCCGCCGCGGAGCGTGCCGTCGATGTAGGCGGCGCGGCCCGCGCGCCGGGCGATCTTGCCCGAGCTGGTGCGGGGCAGCGAGCCACCGGGGACGAGCAGGATGTCGCGCGCCAGCACGCCGTGCGCGGCGCCCACGGCCGAACGGATGCCGTCCGCCAGGGCCTGCTGGTCCTGCTTGGCGCCACCGGCACCGAGCTCGGCCACGATGACCAGCTGCTCGCTCTGATCGTTCGGGTCGAAGGTGAGGCCCGAGGTGTTGCTCTCGAAGACCGCCGCCGGCAGCTCGTTGGCCGGCACCGAGAACGCCGCGACGTAGCCGGTGCGGATGTACTTGGTGTCGGACTCCTGGGCCGTGAACTCCAGGTCCTGCGGGTAGTGGTTGCGGCCGTCGACGATCACGAGGTCCTTGACGCGACCGGTGATGTACAGCTCGCCGCCGTGGTAGACGCCGAAGTCGCCCGTGCGCATCCACTTGGCCTTCTCGAGGTTCTTCACGCCCTCGGAGTGGCTGCCGTCGGAGAGCGGGGTCAGGTAGTTCTGGAAGGTCTCGCGGGACTCCTCGTCGCGCTCCCAGTAGCCCGAGCCGATGTTCATGCCGTGGAGCCAGATCTCGCCCACGGAATCGTCGGGCACCTCCTTGCCGGTCTCGGGGTCGACGATGCAGGCCCACTGGCTCAGCGCGATGTCGCCGCAGGAGACCTGCGGGACGGCGCCCTCGGCACCCTCCTCGGAGACGACGAAGGTGCCGGCGGCCAGCTGGTCGCGGTCGACGTAGACCACGCGCGCCTCGTTCTCGACGGGGGTCGAGCTGACGAACAGCGTCGCCTCGGCCATGCCGAAGCAGGGCTTGATCGCCTTCGGCGAGAGGCCGTAGGGGGCGAAGGCCTCGTTGAACTTCTTCATCGACGAGACGGTGACGGGCTCGGAGCCGTTGATCAGGCCCTTGACGTTCGACAGGTCGAGGGTCTCGCCCTCCTTGGGCAGGCCGCGGGCGGCGGCGTGCTCGTAGGCGAAGTTCGGGGCGGCGGCGAAGGTCTCCGCGCCGTCCTCGACGGCGGCCAGCTCGTTGATCCAGCGGCCGGGGCGGCGGACGAACGCCGACGGGCTCATGATGGTGATGAACTTGCCGCCGAGCGCGGGCAGGATCACCGTGAGCAGGCCCATGTCGTGGAACATCGGCAGCCAGGTGACGCCGCGGGAGTTCTCGTTGAGGTCCAGCGCATGGATCATCTGGATCACGTTCGTGCCGACGGCCTCGTACGTGATCTGCACGCCGGCCGGGTTCCGCGTGGAGCCCGAGGTGTACTGCAGGTACGCGATGGTGTCGCGGTAGATCGGGAAGGGCTTGAGCGTCGAGCCCACCGAGTCCGGGATGGCGTCGACGGCGATGATCCGCGGCCGCTCCTTGGCGGGCAGGTGGCGGAAGAAGTTGCGGCACGCCTCGGCGGAGCCCGAGGAGGTCAGGATCGCCGTCGGCTTGCAGTCCTCGAGGACGATGCGCAGGCGGTCCGTGTGGCCGGGCTCGTCCGGGCTGAACAGCGGCACCGCGATGTTGCCGGCGTACAGGGCGCCGAAGAACGCGGTCACGTAGTCGAGGCCCTGCGGGGCCAGGATCGCGACGCGGTCTTCGCGCTTGGTGATGTGCTGCAGGCGGGCGCCGATGGCGCGCAGCCGGGCGCCGAACTGCGACCAGGTCAGCTCGTGGACGACGCCGTCGCGCTCGCGGCTGTAGTCGATGAAACGGTAGGCGAGGGTGTCGGCACGTTCCCGTGCGTTGCGCTCGACGAAGTCGACCAGCGTGGTTCCGGGGCGGAAGAAGATGTTGCCGTCTTCGTCCAGAAACTGGTCAAACTCGTTGTTCATGCATTGCTCCTCGTCACCGACGCCGGGCGGCTGACGGTCATACAGTGGTACATCGCGTGGCGGCGACGGCCCGTTGCGGGCCTGTGCGCCACCTCATAGTGCTTGATATCCGCAACATGTTTCACCCGTTCGGGGCGTAACCACGCTGTGAAAATCCGCAAACCCGACTATCGTACCGCGCGGTAACGGCGGGGACGAAAACCGAGAGGTTGGGGAGTGGACTCGATCACTCGCCCTTGAGCTGCTCCAGGACGGGCGCGAAGGCCTCCATCTGGGTGGGGATCACGCCGACGTAGGACATGCCCGTCGCGGCGCGGGTGGCGCGCACCTGGTCGGCGATCTCGTCGAAGGTGCCGATCGCGAGGTAGGGCGAGCCCAGAACGTCGTCGATCGTCACCTCCTTGTCGATCTCGATGCTGGCCGAGAGGCCGCGCTCGATGGCCTTGAGCGCGAAGTCGGCGACCTGCTCGCGGTCGTCGGTGATCACGATGGTGGCGATGGACCAGGAGAGCTCGATGTCCGCGAAGCGCTCGCCCGCGGCGACCTTCACGATCTCGACCTTGTTCTTCACGGCGTCCATCGACATGTCCGAGATCCGGAGCTTGCCCTCGGCCGAGCTGCGCGGGTTGATCGAGACGACGTCGGCGCGCCGGGCCGCCAGCTCCAGCGTGCGGCGGGCGCCGGCGCCGATGGCGATCGGCGGGCGCGGGCCCTGCCGCGGCCGCGGGTAGCCCTTGAGCTCCTTGACCCGGAAGACCTCGCCCTCGAACTCCGCCTCCTGGCCGCGGAGCAGCGCGTCGAGCACCGTCAGGCCCTCGTCCAGGCGCTGGAACCGGCGGTCGGGCGACTCGAACTCGATGCCCGACTGGTCGAAGTCCTCCTTGAAGGCGCCGAGGCCCAAGCCCACCTCGAGGCGCCCCCTGGACAGCACGTCGATGGTGGTGAGCTCCTTGGCCAGCACCGCCGGGTGCCGGAAGGGCATCGCCAGCATCGACGTCGCCAGGCGGATCTTGTCGGTGCTCACGGCCAGCGCGCCCAGCGCGGCCAGCGGTCCCACCTGCGCGTCCAGCCGATCCGGGATCGCGAAGGTGTCGAACCCGAGCTCCTCGGCCTCCTGCGCGAGCTTGACGAACTTGCGCGCGCCGCCCTCGTCGGCGTTGCCGGCGCCGCCGGCCGCGAACCGGAACTTGCGGGGCTCAGTGGTCACGTGTGGGTACTCCTGGTCGACTGGGGTGCGGTCGTGAAACGTTGCGGACAGCCTAACGGTTGCCCGACGGTGCCTCGGCCGCCCTGTGATTCCCGGTGCCCGTGACCAGCACATGACCGGGCCGGGTGGGCCCTTCGCCGCTCGCTCAGACGTCGCTCACTCGGCGCTCGGTCGCTCCGCTCGACGGCGTCGCTCTGCCCGTCCGTCGCTCGGTTCCCCCGTTCGGGCCTTGGCACCGTCGTCCCCCACGCGGCGTCGACGGGGCGTGGGGGACGACGCCTCCCCCATCGGGCGCCGGTCGCCTCGTGGGGGGACCAGATGTCCCCAACGCGGCGTCGACGTCCCCCGCGCGGCGTCCGGTCCCCCATGAGACGGCGTTCCTCCGGTGGGGGACCGGCCGTCCCCCGCGCGGCGCCGAATCCCCCGCGGAACGCCGCGACCGGCGACAATGGGCGGGCGGGGCTGGAGAGGCCGGCACCGTCGGAAGAGGTGACGCGATGCGACGACGGAACTTCCTGCTCGCGGCGGCAGCGGCCGTGCTGGCGGCGTGCGGCGCACCGTCGAACACGCCGGCGGAGAGATCGCCCGTGGACCGGGGCGGGCGACGGTGGCGCATGCCCGACGAGGGCGATCGGCACGAGCGCACATGGATGGCGCTGGCCGTGCGCGACGACGTGTGGGGCGAGAAACTGCTGCCCGACGTGCAGCGGACGCTCATGCTCATCGCGACGACGATCGGCCGGTTCGAGCCCGTCTCGATGCTCGTCCGCCCCGATCAGCTGGACGCCGCCCGCGGTCTGCTCGGCACGGCGCCGGGCGTGACGCTGGTGCCGGCCGAGCTCGACGACCTGTGGATCCGCGACACCGGCCCGACGTTCGTCACCGGCGACACGGGCCTCGCGGGCGTCGACTTCAACTTCAACGGGTGGGGCAACAAGCAGACCCACGACGCCGACGCGAAGGTCGCCGGCTTCGTCACGACGCAGGCGAAGGCCGAGGCGGTGCGGACCGACCTGGTGATCGAGGGCGGGGCGCTGGAGGTCGACGGCGAGGGCACCGCGATCATCACCGAGAGCTGCGTGCTCAACGACAATCGGAACCCCGGTTGGACGAAGCAGCAGGTCGAGACGGAACTGAGCGAGCTGCTGGGGATCGAGAAGGTGATCTGGCTGCCCGGCATCAAGGGCAAGGACATCACCGACGGGCACACGGACTTCTACGCGCGGTTCGCCTCGCCCGGGGTGGTGGTGGCCGCGCAGGACGACGATCCCGACTCCTTCGACCACGAGGTGACGAAGCGCCACCTGGAGATCCTCCGCGGAGCGACCGACGCGAAGGGACGGAAGCTGCAGGTGGAGGCGCTGCGCGCGCCCTCGACGGTCCGCGAGCGGTACGCACAGGACGATGACTTCGCCGCCGGGTACATCAACTTCTACCTGTGCAACGGCGCGGTGATCTGCCCGCAGTTCGGCGACGCCGAGACCGACGGCGAGGCGCGCGCGACGCTGCAGCGGCTGTTCCCCGGCCGCGAGGTGGTGCAACTCGACATCGATCCGGTCGCCGCGGGCGGCGGCGGTATCCACTGCGCCACCCAGCAGCAGCCGGCTCGCCCCTGACGTGTACCGCTGACCACCGCACAGGTGGTCAGCGGTGCACGGCTACTTCGTCTTCGGCGCCTTGTCGATGACGCCGACGGCCCAGCCGGTGAGCCACTGCGTGGCGGTCTTGCCGTCGAGCGACCAGTTCGCGGTGGTGCCGTAGGCCGCGTGCGAGTTCTGCGTGATGGTGGAGATCACCTGCGGCAGGCCGGTGGCCAGGCCCAGCAGCCCGCCCTTCGGCTGGTTGCAGATGGGGTCGTTGGAGCCGCAGATCGTGACGACCTTGTCGTTCACCGAGCCGAAGCCGCCGTCGCGCTTGCCCTGCAGGTCGACGCCCGAGAAGCTGAAGCCGGCGAAGGTGACCTCGACGCCCTCGCCCGCGGGGTCGAGGCCGATGGCCCTGCCCTGCCCCTGGACCCGGCGGCTGTCGGAGATCAGCCCCACGCCCAGCAGCCGGTCCGCGGTGATCGGGCCGTTCCCGGCTCCGATCCGCGCGGCGATGTTGCCCGCGATCGTCGCGCCCTGCGAGAAGCCGATCAGCACGAAGCCCGTGCGGGGGCACGTGTCCTTGACCGCGGTGATCTTGGCGATCGCCCGGTCGGTGCCCTGCTGCCGCGACGCCTGGTAGGTCATCTGGCCGTCCGGCGGCACCGCGATCGGGTTGTGGAACTGGGCGGCGTAGTTGACGGTCCAGATGTCGGCGCGGGCGTCGGCGTACTGCTTGTCCAGCGGGTTCGTCACCTGCAGCATGAGCGAGCGCGGGTTGAACGTCGGTGCCTCCGGCGAGTCCGTCGCCGAGGACTCCCAGGTGCCGGGGAAGGAGATCACCTGCACGTCCGGGCAGCCCGCGGCCTGCGGCCCCGTGGGCTCGCCGGGTGGGGTGGGCTCCGGCTTGCGGATCATCGTGATGATGAGCGTGATCACGACGATGATCGCGATGATCGCCGCGATGATGACGGCGATGCCGAACACGCGCCCGGCCTTCCGCGCTCCCTGACTCTTCGTGCCTGCCATTCCTATGTGGATACCAGGGCTAGCTGTGGGGAGGCTTAGGCGCCTTGTCGATCACGCCGCGCGCCCAGGCCTGCAGCCACTGTGTGGCGGTCTGCCCGTTCGACGACCAGTCCGTGGTCGTGGCGTACAGCGCGTGCGAGTTGCCGGCGAGCACCTTCTGCAGCTCGGGCAGCGTGGTCGCGATGTTGCCGGCCTGGAAGATGTCCTTGGGCTGGTTGCAGATCGGGTCCTTGTTGCCGCACAGCGAGACGGTGCGGTCCTTGACCGCGCCGAAGCCGCCCTCGCGCTTACCGCGCAGCGACAGGCTGCCGAAGCTGAAGCCGCCGTAGGCGACCTCGACGCCCACGCCGGGCGGGTTCGGGCCCGCGGTGCGGGCGTCGCCGGGCTCGCGCCGACCGTCCGAGATGAGGCCCACGCCGAGGATGTTCTCCGCCGGGACGACACCCTTGCCCGCACCGACCTCGGCGGCGATGTCCCCCGCGATCACGGCGCCCTGCGAGAAGCCCATCAGCACGAAGCCTGTGAGCTTGCACTTGTCGTAGACCTTCTTCATCTGCGCGACCGACTTGTCGTAGCCCTCGGTGCGGGACTTCTCGTACGAGGCCTGCCCGTCCGGCGGGATGGCGACGGGGTTCGACAGCTGCGCGACGTACGGGGTGGTCCACACGTCGGCGCGGCTGTCCGGCAGCGCCGCCGCGAGCGGCGCCGTCACCTTGAGCATCAGCGAGTTCGGGTTGAACGTCGGCCGGTAGGGATCGTCCTTCGACGACGACTCCAGCGTGCCGGGCACCGAGATCACCTGCACGTCCGGGCAGTCCGCGGGCTGCGAGGTGGGCCGCGCCGCGGTCGCGGACGGGCTCGACGAGGAGCCGTCCGGCGAGACCGGCGGCAGCTCCGGGCCGGGCCGCAGCCAGGTGCCCACGAGGATCGCCAGCAGGACGAGCGCGATGATGACGACCACGCCGACGATGATCGTCACCGGCGAGAACCTGCGTCCGCCGCTCGGCTTTCCGGGCTCCTGGTGCGTCACGGGATCACTTCTTGCAGTACGAGGCCCGCGCCTCGGTGATGAACTTCTTCGCGTTCCCGGAGGCGGCGTCGCCGTCGTACGGGCCGAGGATGCCGACCACGAAGGGCTCGAGGTTCTTGGCGTCGCGGCCCGACTTGTCGTACTCGCACGCGAACTGCGCGGCGTTGATCACGACGTCGTCGGGGGCCTTCACGCCGTCCTCGCGGACCTTCTTGATGAAGTCCTTGTCCTTCTGCGTCAGCGCCGGGTTCGAGGCCGAGCTCGCGCCCGGGTAGCCCGACGGTGCCGTGGCCGATCCGGGGGCGGTCGCGGGCAGCGACGTGGGCTCGCCCTCCACCGGCGTGGTCGGCGCCTCGACCGTCGAACTGCCGCCGCACGCGACGGCACCGAGCAGCAGGCCGCCCGTCATCACTGCGGCCGCGAGGGCTCCCCGAAGTCCAGCCATGTCTTCTCTCCTTGAAGTACGTCCGGAACGCAACGCTGCCAGGCTACCGGCAGCGCCGAAGCGCAACCCTCGGCCGGGCGTCAGCGTGCGGTCGCAACCCCGTTGACCAGGGCGATCACGCCGCGCTCGAAGCGCTGCTCGAAGCCGCCCGGGATGGGCGTGGAGTCGGCGACGGGGTAGCCGAGGCGTCCGCCCTCGTACCCCTGGCGGCCCCATTCGGCGAAGATCGGCCCGTTGTTCACCACGGTCGCGGGCGTCTTCGGCGACCAGTAGACCTGCCCGCCCTGGAAGCGCTGGAAGGCGCCGGCGGGGAGCTTCGTCTCGTCGCCCAGCGGCAGACCGAGCGCCGAGCGCTCGTAGTTCAGGGCGGCGTACTTGTCGCGGATCGCGCCGCGCACTGCGCGGGCGCCGGTCTGCGGGCTCCAGTAGACGGTGCCGTGCTGGAACTGCTGGTAGCGGCCCTTCTTGTCAGCCAGGGCACGCTCGCCGCCGGTCGGGTACCCGAGCGGGCCGCCGGGGCCGCCCGTCCCCAGGTAGGCGCCGCCGATCGCGCCGCCCACGACCTGCGCGCCGGTGTCGGCCGACCAGAAGACCTGGCCGCCGCGGAAGTCCTGTGCGCGGCCCCCGGGCACGGCGTACTCGACGGTGACGCACGACCCCAGGGTCGGGGTCTTGGGCGCGGCCTCGCCGATGGCTCCGGCGATGCCGCAGGGCTTCGGGTTGGCGACGCCGAGCGCCGCCTGCACCTGCGGCCAGGCCTGGCCGTTCTCGAACTGCCAGTACGGCCAGCTGTGGTTGCCCGACGGGCGGTATAGCGCGTTCGCGGGGATCCCGAGCCGGTTGAGCTCGATCGCGAAGGCCTGGTTGGACGAGCGGGCGAGCACCTCGAGCGCCATCGCCTGCAGGTCGGTGGGCGCGCCGGTCCCGCCGGAGCCGTTGCCGGAGCTGAAGTACAGGCTGATGCCGCGCAGCTTCTCCGCCAGCTTGAGCGGATCGTGCTGCGCCCAGGCGGGATCCGTGGGCGGGCCGTACATGGCGTCGGCGTTGAAGCCGCCCGCGTCGCGCATGGCGATCGCGATCGACTCGGGGGTGCCGGGGGTGCTCGTGGAGAGGATGCCGGAGTAGGAGCCGGCGAACCGGTACAGGCCCTTGTTGCGGGCGGCCAGGGTGAAGGCGGCGGTGCCGCCCATGGAGACGCCGGCGGCGGCGCGCGCGTCGGTGGCGCGCCAGCCCTGCTGCAGCAGCGGCGGCAGCTCCTTGGCGAGGAAGGTCTCCCACTGGTAGTTCTTGCCGTTGTCGGGGCGCTTCCAGTCGGTGTACCAGCTGGACTGGCCGCCGACCGGCAGCACGACGGTGACGTTCTTGTCGCGGTAGAAGTCCGCGACGTTCGTCTCCAGCAGCCACCCGTTGCGGTCCTCGCGCGCCCGCATCCCGTCGAGCAGGTACAGCGTGGGGAACTTCGCCTTGGGGTCGGCGTGCCAGTCGCGGGCGAGCAGCAGCTGGATCTTGATCGAATCGTTCATCGCCGCGGAGTAGACGGTGAGGTCCACCTGGTGATCGCCCTGCCACTGCGCGTCCGTGATCCGGGACTTCGCGGGGGCCGGGTCCGCGTGCGCGGGCGCGGGGTTCAGGGCCGACGGTGCCGCCACGACGGTGCCCGCCGCCACGGCCCCGGCGACGAGCAGCGTTCCGATTCGGCCCAGCGATGACATGGGACCAGTGTTACACGCGTGTCATTCGCCGTCCCGGTGCCGCGCCAGGGCGAGCTGTGACGAGCGCGACGGCGCGGGAACCGGCGCTCCGACCGGTCCGCACTCCCACCAGCGCAGCACGACCCTGCCGCGCCGGTGCCGGGTCGCGAGCCGCTCCTGCGCCGCCGCCACCTCGTTCGGGACGAACCGTTCGATGGGGCCCACGATCTCGGGCCGCCGCAGCACCCGCCGGTTCCACCACGCGAGGCGGTCCGCGACGCGGGTCGCCCGCCGGACGTTGGCGTCGACGCGCCGACGGTGCGCGAGCGTGTGGACGGTGTCGGCGCGCACCGCGACGATCGTGTCGACCGGGGAGAACCACGCGGTCAGCGCCGGGCCGAGGCCCGCGGCGTCGACGATCGCGTCCACCGGAGGCGCACCGTCGGACTCGAGGGCCGCGCCGTCGAGCACCAGGTCGGCCCCGATCCGCCGCAGCAGGGGCTCGTCGGCGGGGCGGGCGATCGCGATCGTGGTGAGCCCGGCCGCGCTCGCGGCGGAGACGAGGAACCGGCCGAGCGCGCCCGCGGCGCCGGTGATGGCAACGGCGGTTCCGGGGCTGAGCTCGTCCACGATGGACGAGGCGGTGACCCCGTTGAGGGGGATCACCGCGGCGGCGTCGGCGGCGAGGCCGAAGGGCAGCGGCGCCGCGTGGTCCGCGTCGACCGCGACGTACTCGGCGTAGCTGCCCGCGTGCGCGCCGGCGCCGGGGAGGGTGAGGGCGTTGACCACGGCCCCGACGGGCAGCCGCGGGCTCCGCGAGGCGACCACCTCGCCCGCGCACTCCATGCCGAGGACCAGCCCCGGCCCCAGATCGCCCGCGTACGCGCGCATGCGCCCGGTCCGGAAGCTGACGTCGACGGGGTTGACGCCGCAGTACCGGTTGCGCAGGACGACGCGGTCGGGGCCGTCGAGGGTCTTGACGTCGTCGAACGCGGTGAGGACCTCGGCGCCGCCGAAGTCGCGGACGCCGATGCAGCGGCCGGCGAAGTCCACCTACCCCAGCCTCTCGGGATCGAGCCGGTCGAGCACGGATCGCGCCGGGCCGCCGCCGTACTCGGCCGCGGACCGCGGCGCGGCCGAGATCTCGACGAGGAGCCCCTGCAGCGCGACGGCCTCGGGGTAGCGGGTGTACCGGCGGCCGAACCTGCCATCGAGCAGGTCGAGCCAGAACCGGACGAGCTTCGCCGTGCCCGCGGGGCTCCCGTCGGCCGGCGGCGTGAAGTCCAGGGCGACCGGGGGGACGGTGCCGGCGGTGGACCAGTGCCGGACGCGGTCGAAGTCCCACGCCGGGTCGTCGAACCGGATCTCGAAGTACTCCCGCTCCCCGCCGCGCCCGACCGCCGTGATGTCGAAGACCCGGGAGCGGCTCGGGTGGCCGAACCCGGCGTACCCGGTGACCACGGCGCCGCCCAGCTCGAAGGCCAGCTGCACCGTCTCGGGCAGCACGGTGGCCGCCGCGGCGTAGTCGGACTCCACGACGGCCACGGACCGGAGGCGGACGTCGCGGGCGCTGCCGCCGAGGAGGTGGATCGCGAGGTCGAGCGGGTGGATCACCTCGGAGACGACGCCGACGGTGGGACGCGGGTCGTCGAATCTGTTCTTGGCCCAGGCGAAGTCGATCCGGGCGATCCGCAAACCCGCCGCGGCGACGCGGTTCCGCACATGATCGACCGCCGCGGAGTAGCGCTCGATCGTGTTGAGTGCGAACCGGTCCCGCTCCGCCCACGCGGCCGCCCAGCCGGCCCCGACGTCCTGGTGCGGGGCGACGAGCGGCTTCTCGCTGACGACGAATCCCGGCGCGGCGCTGAGCAGATCGAGGATCGCGTCGTGCTGGTCGTCGTTGACGGCGTTGATGAGGAAGTCCGCGTCGCGCAGCGCGTCGGCCAGGTCGGTGGGGGCGAGCGCGGCGAGCCGGGCGGTGTCGCCGCGGCCGTGCTCGCGGATCTCGATCTCGGGCGCGCCGGCGAGCCGCGTGGCCGCGTGCAGCGCCTCACGCAACCGGGTGCCCTCGTAGCCGGTGCCGAACAGGTCCGCCCGGGTCATCGCAGGTCCTTCCGGAAGTGGGTCTCGCCGTCCTCGGCGTAACCCCTTCCCCGGTACAGCGCCTCCGCGGCCGGGGTCGACGCCAGCACGACGGTGCGCGCGCCCCGTCCCCGCAGCCATTCCTCCCCCGCCGCGGTCAGCCGCGCGGCGAGACCCCGGCCCCGCGCCGGCGGCGCGACGAACACGCCCTGGATCCAGCCCGTTCGACCGGTCGGGGCCGCGGGGCCCGCGAGGTGCCGGTCGACGATCGCCGTCAGCGTCCCCACCACGGCGCCGTCGACGACGGCCACCAGGGTGCGGGCGTCCGGGTTCGCACCCCGGAGCTCCTCGTCGAGCTGCGCCCGGTAGTGCGGGCGCCAGTCGTCGGCGCCCGTCGCCCAGGGCGCGCCCGGGTCCGAGGCGAACAGCTGCTCCCGCAACCGGACCGCGGCGTCCACGTCGCCCGCGGCGAGGGCGCGGACGGCGAGGAGGGTCGCGGCGGTCACTCGATCCCCAGGTCGCGGAAGACCGTTCCCAGCGCGGTCGCGAGGTGCTCGATGTGGTCGTACGTGTGCGCCGGGGTGACGTTGATCCGGAAGCGGCTGGTGCCCGCGGGCACGGTGGGCGGGTTGATCGGCTGGACGTAGATCCGATACTCGTCGAACAGCTTCCGCGCGGCGCGGGTGCACAGGAGCGCATCGCCGATCCGCACGGGGAGGATGTGCGTGGAGGAGGCGGACATCACCGTGATGCCGTGCGCCCGGAACCGCTGCCGCAGCAGCTCGGTCTTCGCCTGCAGATCTGCCCTCAGGTCCTCCGCCCCGCGGACGATCTCGACGCTGCGCCGCGCGGCCACGCAGGTCGCCGGCGGGAGCGCCGTGGTGAAGATGAAGCCCGGTGCGAAGGAGCGGATCGCGTCGATCAGCCAGTCCCGGCCCGCGATGAATCCGCCGATGACGCCGATCGACTTGGCGAGAGTGCCCTGCACGATGTCGATCTCGTCCAGCAGCCCCAGCGAGGCCGCGATGCCCCTGCCCTGCGGTCCGTACATCCCGATCGCGTGCACCTCGTCCAGGAACACCAGGGCGCCGTGCTCCTTGGCGGCGGCGACGAGCTCGGCGATCGGCGCGACGTCGCCGTCCATCGAGTACACGGACTCGAAGACGACCAGCTTCGGCACCCCCGGGTCGGCGGCGCGCAGCTGCTCGCGCAGGTG
The DNA here is from genome assembly GCF_020169415.1 of Tsukamurella sp. M9C. Classification (GTDB taxonomy): domain Bacteria; phylum Actinomycetota; class Actinomycetes; order Mycobacteriales; family Mycobacteriaceae; genus Tsukamurella. Next base: position 12,635 of record NZ_JAIULG010000030.1, on the reverse strand, counting down.
GTCGACGTCGTTGTGGCGGAAGACGTGCCGCGCGTTCCGGTTCCGCCGGACGCCCGCGATGATCGACGCGTGGTTGAGCTCGTCGCTGAAGATCTGCAGCTCCGGGTAGACCAGGCTGAGCGCCTCGATGGTGGCGTCGTTCGAGCCGTAGCCGGTGGGGAACACCAGCGCTCGCTCCGTGCCGAACCACTCCGCCAACACGGCCTCCAGCGCGATGGTCTCGCGGTTCGTGCCGCCGATGTTGCGGGATCCGCCGGCGCCCACGCCGTACTCGGCGAGCGCGGCCTGCGCCGCCGCGATGACCTCCGGATGCTGCGCCATCGCGAGGTAGTCGTTGCTGCACCAGACCACCACGTCGGGATCGCCCGACCCGTCGGCGCCGACCGCGGCGGCGGGGAAGGCACCTGCCCGGCGGTTGATGTTGGCGAACGTGCGGTACTCGCCGACGGCGCGCAGCCGGTCGAGCCTGCCGCGCGCGACGGATTCGTAGTGGTTCTGGGTCGCGAGGAGGGAAGAAGACACGCCGGTACTCACTTTCGTCGAAGTGGTGGAGCGAGGAGGGTGGCCGAGAGGGTGCTGCGGATCGCGACCGTCAGGCGACGGTGGCGGTCTGATCGACGCCGGCGCCGCGGGCGATGCGGAGCCGGACGAGTTGGAGGAGGAAGGCGAGGAGGAGCGGACAGGCCGCGAGGAGCGCGAGGGAGCCGCCGACGGTGCCGCCGGCCACGAGGGCGGCGCCCGCGGCGGACCCGATGGCCGATCCGAGGTAGTTCGCGGACGCGTTCGCGGCGACGGCCGTCGGCCCGTTCTCGCGGGCGGCCGCGAGCAGCGTGTGCTGCTGCGGCGCCAGCGAGGACCATCCCAGCGCGCCCCAGAGGAAGAGCCCGGCGGCGAGGACGACCGCGGCGGGCTCGAGGCCGATCACGAGGAGGACGAGCGCGAGCGTGGCGGTGATCGCGGCCGTGATCGCGAGGGTGTTCTTCAGCGCGTCGACGATCCGCCCGATGGCGAAGACGCCCACCGCGCCGCCGATCCCCCAGATCCAGATGGAGAGCGTGAGGTGCTCCGACAGCGACGAGGTGGAGAGCAGCGGGCTGATGTAGGTGTACAGGCCGAGCGAGCCGATCCCCGTGAACAGGGTGACCAGCACCGTGAGCAGCGTGGGCGTCGCGGTCAGGGAGCGCAGGCGCGCGGTCAGGCCCGGCGCCTCGATGCGCGGCAGGGGCTCACCGCCGCGGAACCGCACGCCCAGGAGCGCGAGAACGCCGAGCGCGGTGATGATCCCGATCGTCGCGCGCCAGTCGATGCGCTGCCCCACGAGCAGGCCCAGCGGTACGCCGAAGACGCTGCCCGTCGCCATCCCGGCCAGCACCAGGCTCAGGGCCCGGCCCCGCCGCTCGGGCGCGACGAGGTGCGCCGCGACCGCGGAGGACAGCGGCGAGTACACGCCGGCGGCGGCGCCGGCGATGACCCGCGCGACGATGAACACCGCGATCGTGGGCGCGAGGACGGTCAGCAGGTTGCCGGCGGCGAACACCGCCAGCGCGATGGTGAGGTTGCGGCCCGAGTCGCGCCCGGCGTGCCCCGCGAGCAGCGGGCCCGAGACGGCGTACGCCCCGGTGAAGGCGGTGACGCCGAGGCCGACCAGAGACTGCGTGGTGTGCAGGTCGTCCGCGATCGTGGGCAGCAGGCCCGCGATCACGTAGGCGTCGAGTCCCAGCGCAACGCTGCCGATGATGAACGGCCACAAAGCTCGTACCACGGGCTATCACTCCCCACGTCGTCGCCGATCCGGCGAATTCCCATTCCTGCGCTAACTACATAGGAGCCCGTACCCTCCGGCAACCGGTGGCGGCGGTTCGAGTCATCACTGCGCGCAACCTTGACGAGCCGACGTGATACGACTTCATGATCGGAAGACGGACGAAACGGATGAGGTGATGGCATGGCGGACGCCGTGGGAACGCCGTTCACGCTGGACGTGAACGGGCTGACGATCGCGGGCGACCGCTGGGCCGCGTCCGGGGACGCGGGGACGACCCTCGTGCTGCTGCACGGCGGCGGCCAGACCCGGCACTCGTGGGATCGCACGGCCGCGGCGCTCGCGCAGCGCGGGCACACCGTCATCACGCTCGACGCCCGCGGCCACGGCGACACCGCGTGGGCCGCGGACGGCGCGTACGCGCTGGGCGACTTCGTCGGGGACCTCCTGGGCGTGCTGCGCACGCTCGACGGTCCGCCGCCCGTGCTGATCGGGGCCTCGCTCGGCGGCATCACCAGCCTGTGCGCGGTGGGCGAGAACCCGGGGATCGCCTCCGCGCTGGTCCTGGTGGACGTCGTGGTGGACGCGGAGAAGAAGGGGATCGACCGGGTCACCGACTTCCTCGGGGCGCACACCGACGGATTCGCCACGCTCGACGAGGTCGCCGACGCCGTGGCCGCGTACAACCCGGCCCGCAAGCGCGGCCGCAACCTCGAGGGCCTGAAGAAGAACGTGCGGCAGCGCCCGGACGGCCGGTGGTACTGGCACTGGGACCCCGCCTTCATCCGCGGCGAGGACCGCAACGAGGCCCGCATCCAGGACAAGGGGCGGCTCGGCGCCGCGGCCGTGCACGTCACCGTCCCCACGCTCATCGTGCGCGGCGGCAAGTCCGACGTGGTGAGCGACGAGGGCGTGGCGAAGATGCTGGAGCGGGTCCCGCACGCCGAGGTCGCCGACGTCAGCGGCGCCGGGCACATGGTGGCGGGCGACGACAATCAGGTCTTCGCCGCCGCGATCGAGGACTTCCTCGACCGCCACGACCTCTGAGACCGCGCCGTACCGTCTCCGGGGGCCTTCGGCCCGTCAGGCGCGCGAGGCGGGCTTCGACCGGAGCATCGCGGCATCTGCCGCGGCGATGGCGGCGCCGGTGTCCGAGTGCTCGGACACGCGGACGGCGCCGACCGTCGTGCTCACCTCGACCTCGGTGCCGGCGACCGTGATCGGCGCCCGCCCGACGGACTCCCGCAAGCGCTCGACGAACTCGTCCGGATCGGCGTCCGCCGCGCGGGAGACGATCACGAACTCGTCGCCGCCGACCCGGTAGACCGCGTCGTCCGGCCCCATCGCCGAATCGATGCGGCGGGCGACGCCGCGCAGCAGTTCATCGCCCGCGCCGTGCCCGAGCCCGTCGTTGAACCGTTTGAACCGATCCAGGTCGGCGTACGCCACCACGGTGACGGTCGCGGCCTGGTCCTCGTCCGCGAGCATCAGCTCGAGGGCGTGCCGGTTCGGCAGCCGGGTGATCGCGTCGGTGGTCGCGGTGCTGTGCAGGGTCCGGGCCGCCGACCGCAGCTCGAGGACGCTCATCGCGAGATCCGCCAGGTCGGCGAGTCCCTGGATCTGGCGATCGTCGAGTTCCCCCGGCTCGGGGCCGTAGATGCGGACCGTCCCCACCGGCAGCCGGTCCGCGGTGCAGATAGGGGCCGCCGCGAACAGGTGGATCGTGGGCTTGGCCAGATGCAGGAAGCGCTTCGCCTGGAAGCGCTCGTCGACCTGCGCATCCGGCGCGTACAGGACCTTGTCGTCCTCGATGGCGAGCGCGCAGAGGCTGTCCTCGCGCGAGGCGTGCACCGGCGGGGTGCCGTACGACGCGACCGTGTAGTGCCGGTCGAAGTCGAGGATGTTCACGGACCCGAACGGCACACCGCACAGCACCGCGGACAGTTCGGCGATCCGCTCCAGGTCGGGGATCGGCGGCGAGTCCATGATGCGCAGCGACTTCACCGCCGCGACGCGGTCGTGTTCCCGGGGGTGCAACAGGACGGTCACGGTTGCATCTCCTACTGAAACTCGGTTCGTCTTGCTATTCGAAACAGGATACGCGGTCCGGCACGCGGAAGAGCCGCATTGAGCCAGGCGAAGATTCAGTCACCGGGCGTCCGCGCCGGGGTCGCCCGACGTCCGTCGGCGGACCTCCGGCTCGAGGACGGCGCCCGGGTTCAGCAGCCCGGCGGGGTCCCACGCGTCTTTGACGCGCCGCATCAGGGCCACCTGTTCCGGGCCGCGCTGCCGCTCGAGCCAGGCCCGTTTCGCCCGGCCGACACCGTGTTCCGCGCTCACGGTGCCGCCGAAGGCCAGCACCTGCTCCAGCACCGCCGCCTCCAGCCGCTCGGCGAACTCCTCCGAGAATCCGCGCTCCGGCGCCGACGTGCCGGGCAGCAGGTTGACGTGCAGGTTGCCCTCGGCGAGGTGCCCGAACAGCACCGGCTCCACCGCGACGCCGGCGCTGTCGGCGACCTCGCGGACGGCGCGGACCACGGCCTCCCGCGCGGCGGCGAAGGCGGCGAGCGGCACGCCCACGTCGAGCTTCACCGGCACCCCGGCGGCGCCCACCGCCTCGGTGGTGCGGGAACGGTAGCGCCACAGCCTGGTTCGATCCTCCGGCCCGGCGACGGCGATCCGGTCGTCCGGGAGGAGCCCGGCGACGACTCCCGCCGCCTCGGGCGCACCGTCGAACTCCGCGAACACCCAGCAGCCGTCCGTCGGGAGCGGCGCGGGCGCGTCGAGGTGGGCGGCGACGCGGGCGACGGCGGCACCATCGGACCACTCCAGCGCGAGGAGCCCGGGCAGGCCCCGCAGCACGGGCACCGCCGCGACGGCCTCGCCCGGCGACGGGAAGGCGAGCGCGAGCACGGTCCGCGCGCGCGGCGCGGGGTCGAGGCGCCAGGTGACGTCGGTGATGACGGCGAGGGTGCCCTCGGAGCCGACGAGTTGGCCGACGAGGTCGTAGCCGGTGTTGTCCTTCGGCAGCGGGCGGCGGCGGTCGAGGACGGCACCGTCGGACAGGACGGCCCGCAGCCCGGCGATGCGGGCCCGCGCCGTGCCGTAGCCGAGCACCTCCGCTCCCCCGGCGTTGGTGGCGGCCGCGCCGCCGACGGTCGCCGACTCTCCCGACGCGAGCGAAAGGCCGCAGGTCAGGCCGCGCGCGGCGGCGAAGGACTCCAACGCCGCGAGGGTGACGCCCGCGCCGGCGACGACGGCACCGTCGGACACCTCGCCGATCGCGTCGAGCCCGCGCAGCGACAGCACGACGGCGCCGGCGGGCGGCACCGCCCCGGCGACGAGGCCGGTGTTGCCACCCTGCGGGACCACCGGCACGCCCGCGGCGGCGCACTCCCGCACGACGGCGGAGACGGCCTCGACGGTGCGCGGGCGCGCGACGATCGCGGGCCCGCCGCGCCACCGGCCGGTCCAGTCGGCGACGTACCCGGCGACGGCGTCCGCGCCGGTGAGCACGGAGCAGTCCGCGATCGCCCGCAACGCCCCGCTGATCGCCATCAGGGCTTCGGCATCGACTTCTGATCGTCGGTGAGCGGCGGCGGGACGTCCATGCGGCACATCCGCAGCGTGTACTCGGGCACCCGGTCGATGCGCAGCTTCATGTTCGCGAGCGAGAGCTTGAAATTGCGCTTGAACAGATCGAAGGTGAGCGGCGCGGAGTACGAGTCCTGCAGCTGCTGGATCTGCGGGCAGGTCAGCGCGACGCGCGACTGGTTCACCCAGTCCGGGTCGATGAACGGCGGCAGCGCCGGCTTCTTCGGGTAGGCCTTCGCCTCGGCGACGGCCCAGTCCGGGAACATCTCCTTGTCGTGCCCGATGCGGCCGTCCTCGAGCCGCGCGGTGTGCGAGGCCATCGGCCAGGCGAGGCCGATCTGGTCCCAGACGCGCACGTCGAGCGGCAGGTTCATGCCGGTCATGCCCAGGTTGGTGAAGAAGACGGTCTGCCGCAGCGGCACGTCGTCGGGTCGCGGGTAGGGCAGCGGATCGATGAACCACCAGTCGTAGTCGAACGACGGCAGGTAGACGCCGCCGCGCGGGGTCGCGCGCAGGATCTCCTGCAGCGACGTCATGCGCGGGTAGTCGAGGTAGTCGTCCGCGGTGAGCGGGTGCGCGTGGCCCGTCTGCAGCGAGTAGAAGGCCCGCTCGTCGACGATGCCGCTGGTGCCGATCGCGGTGCCGTCGGGCTGGCCGCGGAAGGTGGTGGCGTGCAGGGCCCAGCCGAGGACCAGCACCCACAGCACTGCCGCGACCGCGGCGCCGGCGGTGCCGGTGGCGAGGCGGGCGATGCCGCGGACCGTCGAATCCTCGGGGCGGCGGGACGGTATCCGCAGCGGGATCACCATGACCGGCAGGAGCAGCAGGAACAGCGGCGCGAGCAGCACGCGGCCCGACATGAAGTCGCCGCCCTGGCGCAGCCAGTACAGCGTCTCGATGAGGCCGCCGAGGAACATCACGGCGACGATCACCGCGGGTCGCTGCAGGTGATCGCGCAGGCCGCGGACGCCGCCGCGCGGCAGCCGGAAGCGGCCGGTCAGCGGGGTGCGGGCGCCGCGCGCGGGCAGCAGGATGATCGGCATCGCGATCGCCAGCGCCAGCACCGGCAGCCACAGCGAGTACGGCTCGACCAGGTTCATCAGGTAGGCGAAGCCCTGGCCCCACTTCGAGCCGCTGGCGTCCTTCGCGACGGCCGTGTTGGGCACGGGCAGGCCGTAGTAGCCCATCCGGAAGATCTGGTACCCGACGGGCAGTAGGCCGGCGGCGGCGGTCAGCGCGAGCCGCAGCTTCAGCCCGACGGGGGCGAGGAACATGACGATGAGGACGAGGCCGCCGACGACCGCCATCTCGGGCCGCACCAGCCAGGACAGGCCGGCGACGAAGGCCGTCGCGCACGTGAGGATCCAGTAGCGGACCTGCTCGCGCCGCTCGACCGGCGCGCGGTCGGCCTGCGACCAGCAGATCGCGAGGTACCACAGCAGCGCCACCCAGAAGATGGTCAGCGAGACCTCGAGGCCCGACGTCGCGAAGTCGCGGGCCGGGGGCAGCGCCATGTAGACGAGGCCGCCGGCGGGCAGGAGCAGCAGGCCGGAGCCGCGCAGCCGCGCCCAGCCCGGGCCGCCGCGGTACAGGCGGGCCGTGCCGAGCATGGCCAGGGGGATCGCGGCGACGGACAGCACCAGCGCGACGGTGAGCACCACGTACTCGGTCTGCACGCCGCTGATCCAGGAGAAGAACCAGATGAGGTACGTCCAGGCGGCGGAGGTGTTGACCTCGACGCGCTCGCCCGCATTGAAGACGGGGCCGTTGCCGGCCAGCAGGTTCCGGACGGTGCGCAGCACGATGAGGCCGTCGTCGGCGATCCACCGGCGCTGCCAGGCGCCGTAGCCGAACAGGACCGCGCACGCCGCCACCCCGAGCCAGAAGCTGACTCGGGGTGCGGAGAAGGTCGACGGGGCCGTGCCGGCGGACTCGCCGGCCTCGGCGTCAGGCGAAGTAGACCGCGGCAACGACTGTTCCGATCCACGCGATCGCGAGCACCTGCAGCACGCGATCACCCAGGGCGATCTCCTCCGGCTCGCCCGCCTCGCCGCCGTCGACGTCGACGGCGTAGCGCAGGATCGCGACGGTGAAGGGCACCATCGACAGGGCGTACCAGATGTTGTCCGGGTGCTTCGTCGTGTCGAAGGCCCACATGCCGTAGCAGAGCACGACGGCCGTGGCCGCCAGCGTCCAGACGAACCGCAGGTACGAGGTGGTGTAGTACTCCAGCGACTTGCGGATCTTCGCGCCGGTGCGCTCGGCGAGCTGCAGCTCCGCGTACCGCTTGCCCGCGGCCATGAACAGCGAGCCGAAGGCCATCACCAGCAGGAACCACTGCGACAGGCCCTTGGGCAGCTCCGCGGCCACGCCACCGGCGACGGCGCGCAGCAGGAAACCCGAGCTCACGATGCAGATGTCGATCACGGCCTGGTGCTTGAGGCCGAAGCAGTAGCCCAGCTGGATCACGATGTAGGCGGCGATCACGATCGCCAGTTCCTTGTTCGCGAGCAGCGAGACCGCGATAGCCGCGGCCCCGAACAGGAACGACAGCACGTAGGCCAGGTTCACCGGCACCACGCCGGCGGCGATCGGGCGGTAGCGCTTGGTGGGGTGCTGGCGGTCGGCCTCGACGTCGAGGGCGTCGTTGATCAGGTAGATCGACGACGCGGCCAGGCAGAACGCGACGAACGCGATGCCGACGTTCCCGAAGTTGACGAACTCCAGCTGGTCGCGCCCGGCGGCCAGCGGGGCCACCACGACGAGGACGTTCTTGACCCACTGCCGGGGCCGGATCGCCTTGATCAGTCCGGCGGCGAGGTTCGACGGTGCCTTCGGCTCGCCGTGCTCGATCGGCTCCTCGCTCATCAACCCTGCTTCCCGTTGTTCCGGCACGCCGCGCGGCGCGTCCACAGTCTCTCACCCTCGATCGCGGCCAACGCGGTCGCCGCTCCGATCGCGGCGCCGGCGGCGACGTCCGTCGGGTAGTGCACGCCCAGCACCATGCGGGAGGTGAGCATCGGCGGCACCACCGCGGCGGGCGCCAGCACGGCGCCGCCCGGGATGCCGGACGCGCGGCCCAGCAGGATCGCGCCGGCCGTCGAGCTGGTGGCGTGCGACGACGGGAAGCTGAGCTTGCTCGGGGTGCCGACGCCGACCGTGATGTACGGGTGGTCGGGGCGCTTGCGGCGCACGATCCGCTTGATCACGACGGACGCGGCGTGCGCGACGAACGCGCCGACGCCCGCGGTGACGTACTCCTTGCGGCGCTTCGGCTGCAGCACCGCGCCGAGCGCGGCGAGGCCGAGCCAGCCGAGGGAGTGCTCGCCGAAGTGGCTGAGGCCGCGGGCCGCGGGCAGCACGCCGGGGCGGCCGGCCAGCTGCGCCTGCACGCCGACGAGGATCATCTCCTCGGGGCTCAGGGCCTGCTCCGGGGCGTTGCTCACTTGCTCTCCTCGATCTCGTTCCGCTCCGCTTCCCGCGCCGCGGGCTCGAAGATCTCGGACCACGCCTCGCGGCTGGTCAGGTCGGCGTACGCGGCGCGGTAGCGCTGCTGCATCTCGGCGAACCGGCGGTCCACCTCGCGGTGCACGGCCAGGCTCTCGCGCATGAGCGCGAACATCTTGTCCCGGTCGCGCTGGCGGTAGACCACGCCGCGGCCGTCGGCCGTGGTGACGGTGACCCCGTCGACCCGGCCCAGGCTGAACCAGCGCGCCTCGAGCGGCGGGTAGTTGGCCTGCGGCACCTCGTGGTTGTGCGGATCGGCGGGGCGCAGGTTGTTGCGCACGGCCTTGACCAGCGTCGACACCTTGGTGACGGGGTTCAGCGGGATCCGCGTGCCGAACGCCGTGGCCTGCCCGCTGGTGCGCGGCAGCTCGGTGGCGCTGGGCAGCACGACGGCGTCCGGGTACTCCTTGCGCATCGCGGCGATCTTCGGCAGCGCGGTGGGCAGCAGCTCGTAGAGCGCCTCGGGGCCGCGGAGGAAGTCGCGCATGGCCTCGATCTGGATCGCGACCGTCGAGTACTCGAGGCACAGCAGGTGCTTCATGAGCGCCTTGATCGAGCTCTTGATGATGCCGCGGTGATCGCCCTCGTGGTGGATCGACGCGACGACGAGCCGGTTGCGCAGGTGGAAGTAGGCCTGCCAGTCGATGGCGTCGTCCTTGTCGGACCAGGCCATGTGCCAGATCGCGATGCCGGGCACCGTCGCCGTCGGGTAGCCGGCGCGGGCGGCGCGCAGGCCGTAGTCCCAGTCGTCCCACTTGATGAACAGCGGCAGCGGCAGCCCGATCTCCTCGGCGGCGACGCGAGGGATGAGGCACATCCACCAGCCGTTGCCGTCGACGTCGATGCGCCGGTGCAGGTTCTTGCTGTTCTCCTTGTCGGAGAGCGGGTACTCGGCGAAGTCGTGGTCGTACTCGACGAACGGCGCCGCGGTCCACATGAAGGCGTTGCGGTCGATGACCTCGCCCATGCAGTGCAGGTGGCTGCGGTCCTGCAGGTTGAGCATCTGCCCGCCGACCAGCATCGGGGTCTTCGCGAACCGGGCGAACTGCAGCGCGCGCAGGATCGAGTCGGGCTCGATCGCGATGTCGTCGTCCATGTACAGCACGTACGGGCTGTCGGTGAGGCGCAGCGCCTCGTACATGATCCGGCCGTAGCCGCCGGAGCCGCCGAGGTTGCCCTGCTCGAAGCGGCGGTAGCGCTCGCCCAGCGGGGCGATCGCGGCCGCGTAGTCCGGGTGGTCGATGACCTTCTTGTTGCCCTGGTCGGGCATGAGCACGGCGTCGATCACGCCGTCGACCAGCGGATCGCTGGTCAGCGCGGCGATCGCGGCGACGGCGTCGTCGGGCCGGTTGAAGGTGGGGATGCCGACGGTGACGCGCTTGTCCGGCAGGCCCTCCTCGCCGATCGTCGCGTACCAGCCGGCGGAGATGATCTCGGTGTCGCTGTCCGCGGTCACGTCGAACCAGATCCAGCCGCCGTCCTCGAACGGGCCGAGGTCGGTGGCGAACTCGGCGACGCCGTAGCCGGTGGCGTCGGTCTGGACCAGGTCGCCGCCCAGGGCGATGCGCGCACCGTCGACCTTGGAGCGGTAGAGGTCGACGCGGGCCGTGCCCTTGAGCTCGATCCGCAGCACCACGTCCTTCAGGACGGTCCAGCGGCGCCAGTACGACGCCGGGAAGGCGTTGAAGTAGGTGGCGAAGCTGACCTCGGACTCGCCCGCGACGTTGAGCGACGTGCGGGTGGGGGCGTGCGAGCGGCGCGAGTTGGTCTCGGCCTCCTCGAGGTACAGCGAGCGCACGTCGAGCGGCTCACCCGGGCGCGGCAGGATGACGCGCTGCAGAAGGGTCTTGGCGCTGGTCACTCAGGCCTCCTCGGTGAGCGCGGCACCGGTTTCGAGATGCGGGCGCAGGGTGTTGTCGAACATCGACAACGCGCTGGCGATCGCCATGTGCATGTCGAGGTACTGGTAGGTGCCGAGCCGGCCGCCGAACAGGACCTTCCGCTCCGCGGCCTCGGTCTTGGCGAGCGCCCGGTAGGCCGCGAGCATCTCGCGGTCCGACGGGGTGTTGATCGGGTAGTAGGGCTCGTCGTCGTCGTTGGCGAAGCGGCCGAACTCGCGCATGATGACCGTCTTGTCGGACGGGTACGTCGTGCGCTCGGGGTGGAAGTGGCGGAACTCGTGGATGCGCGTGTACTGCACGTCGGCGTCGTTGTAGTTCATCACCGGGGTGCCCTGGAAGTCGCCGACCGGGAGGACCTCGGTCTCGAAGTCCAGGGTGCGCCAGCCGAGGCGGCCGGCGGAGTAGTCGAAGTAGCGGTCCAGCGGGCCGGTGTAGACGATCGGCGCGTCCGGGGAGGCGGCGACGACGGCGTCGCGCACGTCGAACCAGTCGGTGTCGAGCCGCACGTCGATGAGGTCCGAGGCGGCCATGTTCTCGAGCCAGGCGGTGTACCCGTCGACGGGCAGGCCCTCGTGGGTGTCGCTGAAGTACCGGTTGTCGAAGTTGTAGCGCACCGGCAGGCGGGTGATGTTGCCGGCGGGCAGGTTCTTCGGGTCGGTCTCCCACTGCTTGGCCGTGTAGTGCTTGATGAACGCCTCGTAGAGGGGGCGGCCGACCAGGGAGATCGCCTTCTCCTCGAAGTTCGCGGCGTCCTTGGAGTCGAACTCGGCGGCCTGCTCCTGGATCAGCGCCTTCGCCTCGTCGGGCGTGAAGTAGCGGCCGAAGAACTGGCTGACGAGGCCGAGGCCCATCGGGAACTGGTAGGCCTGGCCCTTGTGCATCGCGAAGACGCGGTGCTGGTAGCCGGTGAAGTCGGTGAACTTGTTGACGTACTCCCACACCCGCTCGTTGGAGGTGTGGAAGAGGTGCGCACCGTACTTGTGGATCTCGATGCCGGTCTCCGGCTCGGCCTCCGAGTAGGCGTTGCCGCCCAGGTGCGGGCGGCGCTCGATGATCAGCACCCGCTTTCCCAGCTCAGCGGCCGTGCGCTCGGCGACGGTCAGGCCGAAGAAGCCGGAGCCGACCACGATCAGGTCATAGGACTGGGGGGAAGAGGTTGCCACGGACGTTCAGGGTACCGGCCGGGCGGCGTGGATGACGCCACCCGGCCCGGGCCTGTGACTAAGCCACCGCGCCCGGCACCGTCGGGACGGCCAGCGGGGTCGATCCCGCCGGCGCCGCGGGTGCCGCCGGAGCGGCGGGTGCGGTGGTCGCGGCGGCCGCGGGAGCGGACGGGACGGCCGGTGCCGCCGGGGCGGCGGGCGCCGACGGCGTGGTCGCGCCCGGGGTCGCGGCGGCGGCCGTGTCGCCCGGGGTGACGGGGACCGCGGGGACGCCCGTCGGGGTGTCGCCCGGGGTCGGGTTGATGCCGACCACGTCGCCCCAGCCCGGGATCAGGTTGAGCAGCGGGAGCGGCGGCAGGCTCGGCGCGCCGCCCGCGGCGAAGGCCGTGGCCCAGTTGAGGAGGGTCGCGGGCGCGGAGACGCCCGACGGGACCACCTGGGCGCCGTTCGCCTTCGAGTAGTAGATGGTGCCGTTCTGGTACGACTGCAGCATCGAGCCGTCGGGGAAGGCGATCGGGTTCGCGACGACGCGGCCGAGCGTGCCCTTCTCGCCGCCCGCGGCGGCGTACGCGGCCTCGACCGCGGCCTTGCCGGTCACGGCCTGCACCACGGGCGCCACTGCGGAGGCGGCGGGCGGCGCGGGGATGCCCGGGATCGCCGGCGCGGCCGGCGCGGTGGGCGCAGCGGCGACCGTCGGGACCGCGGGGG
>NZ_JAIULG010000002.1 GCF_020169415.1 Tsukamurella sp. M9C | reverse complement strand
CCCCCGCCGGAGTGGTCGCCCCCGCCGCCGCGGGCGAGGGCCTCGCCTTCGACGCGAAGAACCGCCGCCTGGCCGCGATCAGCGGGACCGAGATCGTGCAGTACACCGTCGACGGCGGCCTCAAGGAGGTCGGGCGGTCGAGCATGCCGGCACGGCCGAGTCAGGTCGTCGCGAACCCGGACGGCGGATTCCTGGTCGCGGCCGGCAAGCAGGTCGTCGAGCTCCCCGGAAGCGACGGCACCGTCGGCCGCGCGACCTACGACGTCGACGGCGATGTGCTCACGGTCGCCCCGTACCGCGAGGAGGGCCTCTCCGTCCTCGCCGGGACGTCGGACGGCCGGATCGTCGCGCTCGGGGCATCGTCGAACCCGAAGACCATCACCGGCCCCGTCGAGGCGAGCAAGATCCTCGTGCACGACGGCGACGTGGCTGTCGTCGACCGGCTGCAGTCCTCCGTGTCCGCGGTCGACGTCGCGGGCGGCAAGCTCGGCAAGGGCCTGCGCGTGGGCCGCGGCATCACCAACGCCGCCGTCGACCCGTACGGACGTCTGTTCGCCGTCGACACGGGGAAGAACCAGGTCATCGGCTACACGATCGAGCCGTTGATGCAGCGGTTCCTGTACCCGGAGAAGGGCTCGCCCTGGGCTGTCGACTACGACGACACCGACAAGCTGATGTGGGTCACCCGCACCGCGACGAACGAGGTGGTCGGGTACTCGCTGAACACCGGCATTCCCGAACAGCGCAAGCTGTACCCCACCGTGCGCCAGCCGAACGCGCTGGCGGTGGACGCGAAGACCGGGACCCTGTACGTGCAGTCGGCGACCGGCGCCGGCATCCAGGCGATCCCCACCCGCTAGGAGCCCCATGACCACGACCGCAGGCGCACGGGAGGGCGGCGCGTTCAGCGACGAGGAGTACGATTTCCTGCCGTTGCGATTGCCGCGGGAGGTCTCCCGCGTCACCGCGGCGATGCGCCTCGCCATCGAGGCCGAGTTCGGCGGGTGGGAGCTGTCCCGCGTGCGGCTGTACACCGACGGTTCGCGGCGGGTCCTGCTGCGCCGCAAACGCACGAAAACGTCCGGCATGCTGCCGCCGGACGCCACGAAGGGGTTGTAAACACCATGCCGGCGATGTCCCAGGCGATCTACCGGTCGCTCCTGAACGTGCTGTTCCTCGTCTCGCCCGAGCGGATCCACCACTGGGTCTTCGGTCTGATCCGGGGTACCACCGCCGTCCCGCCCGTTCGGGCCGGGATCCGACGGGGCCTCGCGCACCGGGACCCGATCCTCGAGCAGACCGTCTTCGGCGTCCGCTTCCCCGCGCCCGTCGGCCTGGCCGCCGGCTTCGACAAGAACGCCCGCGCCGTCAACGGCTGGGGCGCGCTCGGCTTCGGTTTCGCCGAGATCGGCACCGTCACCGCCCACGCGCAGCCCGGCAATCCGACGCCGCGCCTGTTCCGGCTCCCCGCCGATCGTGCCCTGATCAATCGCATGGGCTTCAACAACTACGGCGCCGGCGCCGCCGCGAACGAGCTGCGTAAGCGCGACGCCGGACCCACCGCGGTGCCGATCGGCGCGAACATCGGCAAGACCAAGGTCACCCCGCTCGAGGGCGCCGCCGACGACTACCGGATCAGCGCCATGCTGCTCGGACCGCTCGCCGACTTCATCGTCGTCAACGTCTCCTCCCCCAACACCCCGGGCCTGCGCGACCTCCAGGCCACCGAATCGCTGCGCCCCGTGCTGCAGGCCGTCGTCGACACCGTCACCGTGCCGGTGCTGGTGAAGATCGCGCCCGACCTCGCCGACGAGGACGTCGACGCCGTGGCCGACCTCGCGAAGGAGCTCGGTCTCGCCGGCATCGTCGCCACCAACACCACGATCAGCCGCGCGGGCCTGGCGACGCCGGACGCCGAGGTCGAGGCCATGGGCGCGGGCGGCCTGTCCGGCCGGCCCGTCAAGGCGCGCTCGCTGGAGGTCCTGCGGCGCCTCTCCGCCCGCGTGGGCGACGACCTGGTGCTGATCTCGGTCGGCGGCATCGAGACCGCCGACGAGGTCTACGAGCGCATCCGCGCCGGCGCCTCGCTGGTGCAGGTGTACACCCAGTTCATCTACGGCGGTCCCGCGTGGACCCGGTCCGTGCACAAGGAGCTGGCCGCACGCCTGCGCGCCGACGGCTTCGCCTCGATCTCCGAGGCGGTAGGCGTCGATCGCTGACGCCCTGATCGTACGACGAAGGCCGCGCCCGGGATCGCCGGGCGCGGCCTTCGTCCCCGGTCAGACCTGCGCGTAGGTCGCCGTGATCGAGCCGCGGGCGATGGCGGCGCCGAACAGGTTGAAGCCCAGGTAGGCGGGCGTCGCCGTGGCCGGAAGGTCCAGCTTCTCCACGCCGAGCGCGTGCACGACGAAGATGTACCGGTGCGGGCCGTGCCCGGCGGGCGGCGCGGCACCGATGTAGCGCGGCAGGCTCGCGTCGTTGTTGAGCGTCAGCGCGCCCTCCGGGAGCGAGCCCGGCGCACCGTCGCCCGCGCCGGCGGCGAGGGACGTGACAGAGGCGGGGATGTTCGCGACCGCCCAGTGCCAGAATCCGGAGGCGGTCGGTGCGTCGGGGTCGTAGCAGGTCACGGCGTAGGACTTGGTGCCCGCCGGCGCGCCGCTCCAGGACAACTGCGGCGAGACGTCCTCGCCGCCCGCGCCCATGATGCCGCTGCGGTGCGCAACGGGGAGCTCGGCCCCGTCGACGATGCTCTCGGAGGTGACGGTCAGCGCCGGAAGGGCGGGCAGCCCCGCGTACGGATCGAACGAAGTCATGGCGATTTCCTCTCGTGGTGCGCGGATCTCTAGGAGTTCATCAGGAAGTGCTCGAAGACCTGTGTACCGAACTTCAGCGCGTCGACGGGGACGCGCTCGTCGACGCCGTGGAACAGCGCCGCGAAATCCAGCTCCTCGGGCAGCTGCAGGGGCGCGAAGCCGAAGCAGCGGATCCCGAGTTTGGCGAAGGCCTTCGCATCGGTCCCGCCCGACAGCATGTACGGCACCGTGCGGCCGTCCGCGTCGAACGCGAGGATCGCGTCGTTCATGGCGTCGACGAGATCCCCGTCGAACTGGGTCTCGTACGAGTCGAGCTTGGTGATCCACTCCCGCTCGATGTCCGGGCCCAGGATCTCGTCGAGCTCCTTCTCGAACGCGGCCTGCCGGCCCGGTAGGACGCGGCAGTCGATGACGGCCTCGGCGGTCTGCGGGATGACGTTCGCCTTGTAGCCCGCCTTGAGCATGGTGGGGTTGGCGGTGTCGCGGAGCGTGGCGCCGACGATGCGGGCGAGCCCGCCGATCTTGGCGAGCTGGCCCTCGAGGTCCGGCCCGTCCAGGTCGATGTCGATCGTCGACTCCCGGTCGAGGGCGCGGAGGAACTCGATCACGCTGTCGGTCAGAACCAGCGGGAACGTATGCCGGCCGAGACGGGCGACCGCCTCCGACAGGAGGGTGACCGCGTTGTCCTCGTGCACGAACGATCCGTGCCCGGCCCGTGCCTTCGCGGTCAGGCGCATCCAGCACATGCTCTTCTCGGCGGTCTCCACGAGGTACAGGCGCTTCTTGTCGCCCGACGGGGTGTCGACGGTCAGCGAGAAACCGCCGACCTCGCCCACGGCCTCCGTGACGCCCGCGAACAGCTCCGGCCGGTGCTTGACCAGCCAGTGCGATCCCCACGTCCCTCCGGCCTCCTCGTCGGCCAGGAAGGCGAACGTGATGTCGCGCGGCGGGACCGTGCCCGTCGACTTCAGCTGGCGCGCGAGCGCGAGCATGATGCCGCACATGTCCTTCATGTCGACCGCGCCGCGGCCCCACACGTAGCCGTCCTCGACGGCGCCCGAGAACGGGTGCACGCTCCAGTCGGCGGGCTCCGCGGGCACCACGTCGAGGTGCCCGTGCACGAGCAGGGTGCCCCGCTTCGGGTTCGCGCCCTTGAGGGTCGCGAAGACGTTGCCGCGGCCGGGCTGGCCCGACTCGACGTACACGGTCTCGTACCCGACCTCCTCCAGCTGCGCCTGGACCCAGCGGGCGCACTCGGCCTCACCCTTGGTGGTCTCGAGCTCACCGGTGTTGGAGGTGTCGAATCGGATCAGGGCGCTCACGGTCTCGACGACCTCGTCGAGCGCGTTCACTGCAGTAGCCACACCCATATGAGTACCACGGACGGGCGACGACTTCGTCGCGCCCACGGTGCCCCCGACGTGCCGATTTGGTTTCCCGGGCCCCCGTGGATTACGGTTAACGAGCTTCCCAGCGCGGGTGGCGGAATGGCAGACGCGCTAGCTTGAGGTGCTAGTGTCCTACTAATGGACGTGGGGGTTCAAGTCCCCCTCCGCGCACAACGACGAAAACCCCGGCCCCGGCCGGGGTTTTCGCGTTTCTACTGGACGGGCTGCGGCGCCAGCTCGATGCGGTGCGACGGCGCCCAGACGACGTCGTCGTGCAGCGACAGGAAGCTGTACTCGACCGTCTCGGTGCCGCCCGATTCGTCGAGCCGGAGCCCCGACAGTCGCCCCGCCGCCAGCAGCCGGCCCTCGGCGTCGAAGATCCGCGCATCGCGATCGGTGACGGCGTCGTAGTCCGCGTGGAAGGCCTCGTACAGTTCGCGTCCCGTGAACGTTTCCATACCGTTCATGGTGCTCCCGTTCGCGCCCGGCCGCGACGGATTCCGCGGCGTACCGGACATTCGGAACAGTTCCCCCGAACCTGTCCCCGCACCGCCGGAGCGGCGCGCGACGACGCCCCGTCTGGCAGGCTGACGGACGTGCCCCAGTCGATCGAGCCCACCCGCCTCCGCAAGCTCCGCGACATCACGCCCGTCACCCGGTTCGGTGTCGGCGGTACCGATCTGGGCATCGCGTGCCGCGTCGGCGACGAGGTGCTCTACGTCTTCGGGGACACTTTCGAGGGGCTGAGCATCGGCGCCGGCGAGTGGCGCTCCCCCGTCGGGTTGTTCGGCGACCGCAACGGCGTCATGAGCCGCCCCGCCGGCCCCGATCCCGAGCGCGCGCGCCAGCTGCTCGACTACTCGCACGACACCGGCCGGTTCACGACGATCCTGCCCACGACGTGCATCCGGGTCGACGGGGTCCTGTACCTGCACACGATGACCATGCAGAGCCTCGACACCGTCGTGCAGACGGGCCTGTGGCGCAGCGACGACGGTGCCGCGACGTGGCGGGAGATCGCGCAGTACAACGCCGGCCACGCGGACGGCGCCTGGTGCATGTGGGCCCTGTGCCCGGCCCCGGACGGCTACACCTACAGCGTCTCCACGGGCGGCCTCACGCGCGACAAGGGCCTGCGGCTGCACCGGATGCGGACGGAAACCCTCGGCACCCTCCGCAAGGGCGTCAACGTCGAATGGGAGTCCTGGGGCTGGCGGCGGGACACGGGCTGGGCGTGGGGCAACCCGCCCACGGATCTCGCGCTCGGCCAGGGCTACGGCGAGCTCTCCCTGTCGCTGGTGGAGGACACCTGGGTGCTGACCTACTTCGACGCCACCGGCTACCGGATCGCCGCCCGGTTCGCCGACAGGATCGACGGGGTGTGGTCCGATCCGGTGACGCTGCTGCAGGGCTCGTCGTGGCAGGACGAGGACCACGCGGCGGGCCGGGTCGCCCAGCTGTACGGCGGCTACCTCGTCCCCGGCTCGACGTTGGAGTCCGCACGCCTCGTCGTCTCGCAGTGGAACACCGCGGTCGGGCACCCGTACAAGTCGATGATGTTCACCGGCGCCCTGCGCCGGCCGTGACGCTCAGCCCTCGTCGGCGAGGCGCTCCTCGATGAACCGAACCGTCTGCTCGACCAGAGGCCGCAGCGACTCCTGCACCTCGTCGTCGGAGAGCGGCCGGCCGAGGATGACGGCGCCGAGCTGCGGGATCATGAAGGGCGCGGCCTGCAGTCCGATGGCGACGTAGAGCGCGATCGCGGCGCGCAGGTCGTCTGTGCCGCCGGTGACCGCCCGCAGCCGCTCGACCTTGCGGCGGTAGAACTCCCGTCGGCCGTCGCTGAACGGCGGCCTCTCGCCCTGGTCGGCGTCGTAGTGCAGCGACTCCCACATGAGCAGCCGCACCAGCTCGGGGTCGCGGCGGTGGTGGTCGTACGCGGCCATGACGTGCTCGGTGAGCGTCTGCCCCTCGAGGAACGGGCTGTGCTCGACGTGCTCGGTGAGCGCCTTGGCCATGACGACCTCGAACAGCCCCTCCTTGCTCCCGAAGTAGCCGTAGATCCGCTCCTTGTTGACGCCGGCCTCCGCGGCGATGCGGGCGACGCGGGCACCGTCGAAGCCGCGGCGGGTGAACTCGGTGCGGGCGGCGGCGATGAGCGCCTCGCTCGTGGGCGTCGATTCGTATCCGGCGGCGTCGGTCACAGCCGACAGACTACCGCCAACCGTTCGGTTGACGCGCCAACCGTACGGTTGCTACGTTCGCCGCATGACGACGACCACCCGCTCCGACACCGCTCGTCCCGCCCTGATCCGCACCGGCGCGATCACCGCCCTCGGGGCGCTGCCGATCGTCGGACAGCTCTACGTCGTGCTGCCGCTCGCAGCCGAGATCGGGACGCTGCCCGGCGCGACGGGCTCGACGCCCGCGCTCGCCAGCACCGCCTTCGCGCTGGCCTACGCGCTAGGCATCCTCGCGCTCGGCCCCCTCGCGGACAGCTTCGGGGCGCGGCGCCTCATGGTGGCGAGCGCCGCCGCGACCGCGGTCGTGACCGCTCTTACGGCATTCGCGCCGTCGGCGTCCTGGTTCCTCGTGGGGCGCGCCGCACAGGGACTCGCGGCCGCCGCGTTCACCCCGGCCACCCTCGCCTACATCGCGCGCACCGCCCCGGCCTCGGCGCGTGTCCCGCTCAACACGGCCGCGATCGGAGCGGGCCTCGCGTCCGCGGTCGTCAGCCAGGTCGCGGCGCAGCTGATCGCGCCGGCGCTCGGCATCACGGGCGTCTTCCTGGCCTTCGCCGGCGCCGCGGCGGCCGCTGCCGTTGCGGTCCGCGCGCTGCTCCCGGGCGACGCCGCGCCCGCGGGTGCGCGGCCGTCGCCCGCTGCCGTGCACCGCGCCATCCCCGGCCTGCTCGCCCGCCCCCGGTTGGTGCTGCTCTACTGCACCGGCCTGACGTTCCTCAGCGTGCTCGTGGCGCTGTACACCGCGATCGCGGCGGACGGCCGCTGGTCCGCCACCACGCTCCTCGTCCTGCGCGCCAGCTCCCTCCCGGCGGTGCTCGTCGCGGGCGTGCTCACGCTGCGCCTGGGCGGCGTCCCGGCCCGGGCCCGGATCCTGTCCGCGGTGGCGCTCGCCGTCGCCGGGGCTCTGCTGTGCTCGGTCGGCGCGACGGTCGCGGTCGGCACGGGTCTGTTCCTCCTCGTCGGGGCGGTGGCCCTCGCTGCCCCGTCCGTGGTGGCGGAGGTGACCCGGCTCGGTGCGCCGGCGATCGGCGCCGCCGCGTCGCTCTACACCGTGGCGATCTTCGGCGGCGCGAGCCTGGGTGCGCCGCTGGACGCCCTGTTGGGCGGCGGGCTGAGCACCGTCGCGCTCGGCGGTGCCGCGGTGCTCGCCTTCGGGGGCCTGACCGCCGCGATCGCCACCCGCGAATGACCAGAACATGTTCTAATCCGGGGATGGAGGACGCCTTCGTCCCGGCCCGGCTCGGCCCCGTCGACCTGCGCAACCGGATCCTCAAGGCCGCGACCTTCGAGGGCCGCACCCCCGACGCGCTCGTGACCGACGACCTGATCGACTTCCACGCCGAGTTCGCCCGGGGCGGCGTCGGCATGACGACGGTGGCCTACTGCGCCGTCGCGCCAGAGGGCCGCACCGAGCGCCGTCAGCTCTGGATGCGGCCCGAGGCGATCCCGGGCCTGCGCCGGCTCACCGACGCCGTGCACGCCGAGGGCGCCGCGGTCTCGGCGCAGCTGGGGCACGCGGGGCCCGTCGCCGATGGGGCTCAGCACCGGCGCCCGGTGACGCCCAGCAGGATGATCAGCCCGCTCGCGCTGCGCCCGACCCTCCGTCCGGACGCGACGCACATCCGCACGCTGGTCCGGGCGCACGCCGACGCCGCTCTCCTCGCCGAGGAGGCCGGGTTCGACGCCGTGGAGCTCCACTTCGGCCACAACTACCTGATCAGCGCTTTCCTCAGCCCGCTGCTCAACCGCCGTCGCGACGCCTACGGCGGAGACCTCGCGGCCCGCGCCCGGCTCGCGCGAGAGGTCGCGGAGGCGGTGCGCGACGCCGTCGGCGGGCGCCTTGCGGTGACCGCCAAGCTCAACATGACCGACGGGGTGCCCGGCGGCCTCAGCCCCGACGACGCCCTGCGCACGGCCCGCTGGCTCGAAGCCGACGGCACCCTCGACGCCCTCGAACTCACCGCCGGGAGCTCGCTGCTCAACCCGATGTACCTGTTCCACGGCACGCCGCCGCGCCGCGAGTTCGCCGCCGCGTTCCCCAGCCCGGCGCTCCGGGCCGGGCTGCGTGCCGCCGGCCCCGTCTTCCTGCGGGAGTACCCGTACCGCCCCGCCTACCTGCTCGAGCTCGCCCGGCGGTTCCGTGCGGCCCTGGACATGCCGCTCGTCCTCCTCGGCGGGATCGCCGAGCGGACCGCGGTGGACCGGGCGATGGCCGAGGGCTTCGAGTTCGTGGCGATGGGGCGCGGCCTGCTCCGCACCCCGGACCTGGTCCGGCGCATGCAGGACGACCCGGCCGAACCCGACCGCTGCACTCACTGCAACCTCTGCATGCCCACGATCTACAGCCGCACCCGCTGCCCGGTCGCCGACGCGGAAGCCCGCTGAGCGTCAGGCGATGCCGGGGACCTCCGTCGCGGCGAAATCGGCGAGGGCCTCGGTGATGATCTGCGGGACGTCGCCGGTCACGTTCACCGTGACGCCGAACTCGTCGGGGTCCAGCGGCTCCAGGATGGCGAGCTGGGAGGCGAGCATCCCGGCCTTCATGAAGTGCCCCGCGCGGCTGCTCATGCGCTCCTGCAGCAGCTCCTCGTTGCCGGTGAGGAAGACGAAGTAGACGGACGCGCCCGCGGCGCGGATCCGGTCCCGGTACACCCGCTTGAGCGCGGAACACGCCACCACCGTGGGGCGTTCCGCGATCATCTCGTCGCGCAGGTAGGCGCCGATCGTGGCGAGCCACGGCCACCGGTCCTCGTCGGTCAGCGGCTGCCCCGCGCCCATCTTGGCGCGGTTCGCCTCACTGTGGAAATCGTCACCGTCGGCGAAGCTCCGGCCCAGGCGGGAGGCCAATTCGGCGCCTACCGTCGACTTCCCCGAGCCGGATACTCCCATCACGCAGATCTGGATCGTCGCCATCGGTCGAGTAGATCACGACCGCCCGGGCGTGCGCGGCGCAAGCGCGCACCTGCCGCCGACCGCCCCGTCGGCGGGCCACGCATAATGACCCGGTACGAGGGAGGGAGACCGGATGCCGACGTCCGTCGCGACCGCGATCGCGGTCGTGCTGCTCCTCGCTCTCGCGCTGGTCGCCACGGAGGCCTGGGCCCGCACTCGGGTGCGGGCGGAGATCCGCCGCGCCGCCACCGACCCGCTCGGCGCCGTGCCGACGGTCACCCTCGGCTCCCGTCCGATGCTGGTGCCGCTCGCACGGCACCGTCGGATCCCGAGGCTGCACGTCGACACCCACCACGCCGCGGCCGACCCGCGGGTCCTGCTGCTCACCGCCGACGCGACGGACGTGGTGCCGGGAGACGAGGCGGTGACCGTCGGATCCCTCGACGCGACCGCCGAGCTGCGACTGTCCTGGATGCGGCACCTCGTGGACACCGCCCGCGAGGAGGCCGACGACGCGGCCATCGTGGTCCGTTCCCTCACGCTGCTCCCGCGCCGCCGCTCGGTGTCGGTCACCGTCGGGCTGCCCGTCGCCTTCGGCCTCGGCGTGGACGTACGGGTCGTCGTGGCGGTGTCGGTGCGGGACGGCCGGGTCGCGTTGCGCGCCACGGACCTGTCGATGCCGGTCAGCGTCGTGCCCGTGCCGATCCCGATAGCCTGGGCGATCGACTCCTGGATCACCGCGCTGCGGGCGCGGATCGTGCCGGCGGCCGTCGACGCGCTGACGATCACCGACATCCGCTGGTCCGAGGACGCGGTCGTGGTCGACCTCACGGCGCACGAGGCGACGGTGCCCCTCGGGCGATGAGGGACAATCGTCCCCATGCCCGATACCACCGCCCCGATCTCAGCGGACGACCTCGCCGCGTTCCACCGCGTGCTCGAGGCCGCCGCGCACCTCGACGACGGCGATCCGCAGTCCGTCGAGGTGCAGCGCGCCGTCGGGCACATGTTCAAGCTGCTCAAGCGCGAGCGCCGCAAATCCGCCCGCGCCAAGGTCAAGGACGCCGACCGCGACGTCCTCGAACGCACCGCCACCGGCAACGCCGAACGCATCGACGACGAGACGGCCGGAATCCTGCTGACCACGCCCACCGTCGGCGACAGCGCGGGCGAGCTGCTGCGCCCGCAGAGCTGCTACATCTGCAAGCAGCCGTACACGCGGATCGACGCCTTCTACCACCAGCTGTGCCCGGAGTGCGCCGCCTTCAGCCACGGCAAGCGCGACGCCACCACCGACCTCACCGGCCGCCGCGCCCTGCTCACCGGCGGGCGCGCCAAGATCGGCATGTACATCGCGCTGCGCCTGCTGCGCGACGGCGCCGACCTCACCATCACCACCCGGTTTCCCACGGACGCGGCCCGCCGCTTCGCCGCCCTCGCCGACAGCGCCGAGTGGCTCGACCGGCTCCACATCGTCGGGATCGACCTGCGCGACCCGTCGCAGGTCAGCGCCCTCGCCGACGCCGTCGCGGCGCGGGGCCCGCTCGACATCATCATCAACAACGCCGCGCAGACGGTGCGCCGCTCCCCCGGCGCCTACTCGGCGCTGGTCGAATCCGAGGCGGGCGACGTGCCGCCCGAGCTCGCGAACCGGATCATCCGGTTCGGCCGGGCCAGCTCCGCGCACCCCGCCGCGCTCACGGAGGCCCTCGACGGGCACACCGGCGGCGTCTCCGGCGATCTGGCCGCGCTCGACCCCGCGGCGCTCACCGCGCTGGCGCTGCGCGGCGGCTCGTCGTCGGCCGCACGCATCGAGGATGGCACCGCCATCGACGCCGGCGGGCTCCTGCCCGACCTCGTGCACACCAACTCGTGGGTGCAGACCGTCGAGGAGGTCGAGCCCCTCGAGCTGCTCGAGGTGCAGCTGTGCAACTCCGTGGCGCCGTTCATCCTCATCTCGAAGCTGCGCCCCGCACTGGCCGCGTCGCCCGCGCGGCGCAAGTACGTCGTGAACGTCTCGGCCATGGAGGGCCAGTTCGGCCGCGGCTACAAGGGCCCCGGCCACCCGCACACCAACATGGCCAAGGCGGCGCTCAACATGCTCACCCGCACCTCCAGCGGCGAGATGCTGGAGCAGGACGGCATTCTGATGACCGCCGTCGACACGGGCTGGATCACCGACGAGCGGCCGCACCACACCAAGATGCGGCTCGCCGACGAGGGCTTCCGGGCCCCGCTCGACCTGGTCGACGGTGCCGCCCGCGTCTACGACCCGATCGTCCAGGGCGAGAACGGCGTCGACCTCTACGGCTGCTTCCTCAAGGACTACAAGCCCTCGCCGTGGTGACGGCCGGCCCGCCGCCGCGGTGAAACCCGTCAGCGGCGGGCGCTAGGGTCGACGGCGTGGCGGAAACGAAGGTCCTGTTCGACTGCGACACGGGCGTCGACGACTCCCTGGCCCTGCTGTACCTGCTGAGCAAGCCCGGAGTGGACCTGCTCGGCATCGTGTCCACGGCCGGCAACGTGCCCGCGCCGCAGGTCGTGGAGAACAACCTGGGCTGGCTGGAGCTGCTGGGCCGCACCGACATCGAGGTCTTCCCCGGTTCCGACGCGCCGCTGTCGACGCCGCTGATGACCACCGAGGAGACCCACGGCCCGTTCGGCGTCGGCTACGCCGAGCTGCCGACGCCGACCCGCGGACCGTCGGAGATCTCGGGCCCGCAAGCCTGGTCCGACCTGACCCGCGCCCACCCCGGCGAGGTGGTCGCCCTCGTGACCGGGCCGTGCACCAACCTCGCGCTCGCCGTGCGCGACGACCCGGGGATCCTCACCCGCCTGCGCCGCCTCGTCATCATGGGCGGCGTCTTCTGGCACCCCGGCAACACGACGCCCACCTCGGAGTGGAACGTCGCAGTCGATCCCGAATCGCTGTGGGAGGTGCTGCGCGCCTACGGCGAACTCGACGGCACCGGCACCCCGTTGCCGATCCTGTGCCCCCTCGACCTCACCGAGACCATCGAGCTCACGCCGGACCACCTGCTGCGCCTCGCCGACGCCGCCGGGAGCGCCCCGGCCGAGTGCCTCGCCCCCGAGGACGCCGACGGGACGCGGTCGGCCGCGAGCAATCCCGTGGTCCGGGCCACCTCGGACGCCGTGCGGTTCTACTTCGAGTTCCACCGCGATCACGACCTCGGCTACATCGCGCACATGCACGATCCGTTCGCCGCGGCCGTCGCGCTCGACCCGTCGATCGTGGAGACCCGCGCCTACCCCGTGGACGTGGAGCTCACCGGTTCGCTGACCCGGGGCACGACGGTCGCGGACGTGCACGGCGCGTGGAACCGCCCCGACACGGCGCAGGTCGCCGTCGCCACCGACCAGGCGGCCTTCTTCGACGACCTCCTCGACTCGATCGCAGGGCTGGCCCGTGGCCGCGACTGAGGCGCAGATCGCGGCGTTCCTCGACGTCGCCGCGGAGACCCTGGACACGATCGACCGCGTACTCGACGATCTCGACGACACGACCGTCAACGCCGTTCCGCCGGTCCCCGGGGTGAATTCGGTGTTCGCCCTCGTGACGCACGTCGGCGGGGCGGTGGGCTACTGGGGCGGCTCGCTCATGGCCGGCGAGGACATTCCCCGCGACCGGTCGTCGGAGTTCCACGCGACCGGCACCGTCGACCGGGCCCGGACGATCGTCGCGAAGCTGCGCGACGACCTGCCGCGGTGGGCCGCGGTGGCCGCCACCGGGATCCGCAATCCCGGTGCCACCGGCACCACGCGGCGCAACGCCGCCACCGCGACGCCGGAGTGGGTGCTGACGCACATGCTCCGCGAGCTGACCCAGCACACCGGACACATGGAGATCTGTCGCGACGTCGTCGCGCGGCGCGCAGACTGAAGCCATGCTCATTCCGAAGGCGATCGCCGAGGGCGTCCGCGACGGCCGCGTCACCACACAGTACCGCCGCTGGGACACCCCGCGCGTGAAGGTCGGCGGCACCCAGCTCACCCCGGCAGGCGTGCTGCGGTTCACCCGCGTCACTCGCGTGCCGGACGTGGAGAAGATCTCCGATCGCGCGGCGCGGGCGGCGGGCGTCAAGGACGCCGCCGCACTCCGGAAGCTGCTGACGCCCCGCGACCCCGACGCGCCTCGCCGAGAGCGCTCCGCGCGGGGCGGCGAGCACGTCTACCGCGTCCACCTGGAATGGGCCGGCGAGGACCCGCGCCTCGCCCTGCGGGAGGAACTCCCGGACGACGCCGAGCTCGCGGCCATCGCGAAGCGCCTCGCGCGGCTCGACGCCCGCGAGACCGGGCCGTGGACCCGCGACATCCTGGAGTGGATCCGCGACCACCCGCACGTCGTCTCCAAGGAGCTCGCCGCCGAACGCGGCGTCGAGCTGCTGCCCATGAAGGCCGACATCCGCAAGCTCAAGGGGATGGGCCTGACCATCAGCCACGAGGTCGGCTACGAGCTCTCGCCCCGCGGCGCCGCATACCTGGACTGGTTGGCAACCCAGTAGCTAACGGGCTTCGTCGAGCGTAGCTTGGTAGGCACTTACCTACCAGGAGGTGCGCGGTGACTGACATGGTGAACAGGTCGATATCCGCCCGCGACTTCAACCGTGACGTCAGCGCGGCGAAGCGGGCCGCTGATGAGGCGCCGGTGTTCATCACCGACCGAGGGGAACCCGCGTACGTGTTGATGTCGATTGCGGCTTATCGGCGTCGGGAGGAGCCGCCGATGAACCTAGCTGACGCCCTCGCGATGAAAGGACCGGTGGATCCCGACCTGGACCTCGAGTTCGAGACGGGCCTCATCGATTGGACGCCCCGCGAAGTCGACTTATCGTGAGCTACCTCCTCGACACCAATGTCCTCAGCGAACTGCGCCGCCCGGCCCTCGCGGATCCGCGTGTCGTGAGGTGGGCGCAGGGGCAGGACGCTTCGCGCCACTTCATCAGCGTGCTCACGGTGATGGAGATCGAACGCGGAATCGTCAAGAAGGAACGCACGGACGCCCCAGCAGGCGCGGTTCTACGGAAGTGGTTCGACGACGACGTTCTCGCCAGGTTCGCAGAACGTACGATTCCGGTGGATCGCCTGATCGCTCGCCTGAGTGCCCAGCTTCGATCGCCGGACCCTCTACCTGGGAACGACTCCATCATCGCAGGCACCGCGATCATGCACGGTCTGACCGTTGTCACCCGCAACACCAAGCATTTCGAGCCCACTGGCGTGCCACTGGTCAACCCGTGGGAGTTCACGGGCTGACCAGTGATCCGCGAGCGTGTTCGGCGCACTGTCCGTATCGGACGGAATCGGAGAGTCGCTCGTAGAACAAGGCCCGCTCGGCGGCAACCCGTCCTACGCGGGTTGCTCCGATTCCGCGGCGTCCTCGGCGGTGGTCTTGGCCCAGCGGTAGTCCGCCTTGCCCGCCGGGGTGCGCTTGACCTCGTCGACGAAGACGACGGTGCGGGGCACCTTGTAGCCGGCGAGCTCGCCGCGGGCGAAGGTCTGCACGTCCTCGATCGAAGGGCGCTCCTGGCCCGCCGCGACGGAGATGACCGCCGCGACGCGCTGCCCGTAGCGGGCGTCCGGCACGGGCACGACGAGGGCGTCGGCGATCGCGGGGTGTCCGTGCAGGGTGGCCTCGACCTCTTCGGCGTAGACCTTCTCGCCACCCGTGTTGATGCACTGGCTGCCGCGTCCGAGGAAGACGATGCCGCCGTCCTCGGCCGGGTAGCCCATGTCGCCGAGCACGGAGATCCGGCGCCCGTCGGGCAGCGTCGGGAAGGTGCGCGCCGACTTCTCGGGATCGTTGTAGTAGCCCAGCGGCACGTTGCCGACGCGGGCGATGTACCCCACCTGGCCGGTCTCGGTGATCTGCTCGAAGGACTCGTCGACCACCATCATCTTGTCGGTGGGCGGCGCGTGCAGGTTGCCGTTCTCGTCGAGCGTCATCACCCCGTCGTTGCCGGACTCGGAGGCGCCGAAGTTGTCGCGCAGGATCAGCTCGGGCTTGATCGCGGCCATCCGGTCGCGGACGTGCTTGGACCAGATCGCACCGCCCGACGTGATCGAGAACAGCGACGAGAAGTCCGCGGTGTCCTTCTGCTTCTCCATCTCCTCGACCAGCGGGATGCCCATCGCATCGCCCACGATGAGGATCGTCTGCGTCTGGTCGCGCTTGATGTTCCGGACGATCTGCTCGGCCTTGAAGTCCCGCTCGAGGATGATCCGGGAGCCGAGCACGAAGAACGTGAACAGGGAGTAGGCGGCGGCGCCGTGCATGAGCGGCGCGGCCACGAGGAAGGCGAGCGGCGGGAACTGCTTCGCCCCCTCGCCCACCTCGTCGAGGTTCTGCCGCGGCTCGCCGCCGTAGGGCACGCCGGCGGAGAGCGGCTTGCGGAAGAAGTCGTCGTGCTGCCACACGACGCCCTTCGGGTAGCCGGTGGTGCCGCCGGTGTAGATGATGTAGTGCTCCTCGCCGGTGCGCTCCTCGAAGTCGCGCGCCGTCGACTGGGCCGCAGCGTCGGCGAAGGGCACCAGGGCGACGCCCTCGGCACCGTCGACCGCGGCGGTGAGGGCCGGATCGGCCTCGCCGATCACGAACACGGTCCGCAGCTCGGGCAGCGCCGGGATCAGTCCGGCGAGCGTGCGCTGGTGCTCCGGCAGCTCGACGATGATCCCGCGCGCGTCGGAGTTGGTGAAGATGTACTCGAGCTCGGTCGCGGTGTACCGGTAGTTGACGTTGACCGGCACCGCGCGGATCTTGATGAGCGCCAGCAGCGATTGCACGTGCTCGACGCTGTTCTTGAGGAACAGCGCGACGTGGTCGTACGCGCCGATACCGTTCGCGGCGAACAGGTGCGCCACCTGGTTCGCCTGCCCGTCCATCTCCGCGTACGAGGTCTGATCGCCCTCGAAACTCAGCAGGATCCGTTCCGGAACCGCGTCGACGACCGCCTCGAAGACATCGGCGAGGTTGAACTTCATGCGCACTCCTGTTCCTGACCTGCGAAGCGCTTCAGCTCAGCAGAACGTGTTCTAGTTGTAACAGGTTCTACCGCATCGCGGGGCGGAATCGGACGCGAAACACCCCACGATCATCCGTGAATAACGTTCACGGCGCGGGGAATCCTCGCCAGCAGATCGTTCGCAGACCACAGTTGTCGGCCATGACCACCTCGCTGACGCCCCCGAAGACCGACGCCGAGCTCGACGCGAACCTCGGCCCCGTGTACGCCCGGATCGCGGAGGGCGCCGTCGCCCGCGAGCGCGACCGCGAGCTCGTGCACGAGCCGATCGCGCGGCTCAAGGAGGCGGGTTTCACCGCCCTGCGCGTACCGCAGGAGCTCGGCGGCGGCGGCGTGACGCTGCGGCAGTTCTTCCGGCAGCTCATCAACCTGGCGGCCGCCGACTCCAACATCCCGCAGGCGCTGCGCGTGCACGTCAACTTCGTCGAGGACCAACGGCTCGCGAACACCCCCGCGGGCGACGCGTGGCTACGGGCCGCGGCCGACGGCACCGTCGTCGGGAACGCGATCACCGAGCCCGGCGCGGGCTCCGTCGGGGGCTACGCCACCAAGCTCACCGCGAGCACCGACGGCGGCTACCGCCTCACCGGCACCAAGTTCTACTCGACCGGCTCGCTCTACGCCGACGAGATCCTGGTGGCCGCCGACCTCGACGGCGAGCGCGTCGGCGTCCTCGTCGACGCGGACGCGCCGGGCGTCGAGCGGGTGGACGACTGGAACGGCTTCGGGCAGCGCCTCACCGCGAGCGGCACCACCGTCTTCACCGACGTCGCCGTCCCCGCGGACCGGCTGCTCGGCCCCGGCTACGGCGCGCCGGGCGCCACGTACGCGACCTCCTACCTGCAGCTGGTGCAGCTCGCGGGCCTCGCCGGCATCGCGCAGCGCGCCACCGACGACACCGTCGCCTGGGTGCAGGCCCGCACCCGCACGTTCTCGCACGCCGCCGCCGACCTGCAGCGCCACGATCCGCTCGTGCAGCAGGTGATCGGCCGGCTCTCCAGCGCCGCGTGGTCCGCGAAACAGTCCGTGCTCGCCGTCGCCGACGTGCTCGACGACGTCCTGGCGGACCGTCGGGTGCACGAGGACCTGGTGCCGGAGGCCGAGCTGGCCGCCGCGCACGCGCAGCTCGCCGTCATCGACACGGTCCTCAAGGCCACCACCGAGCTGTTCGAGGTGGGCGGCGCGTCGATCGTCGACGCCGACCTGCGCCTCGACCGGCACTGGCGCAACGCCCGCACCCTGGCGGTGCACAATCCCGCGATCCAGAAGGCCCGCGCCATCGGCGATCTCCTGCTCAACGGCGCCGACCTGCCCTACGCGTGGAACGCGGGCGCCCGCACCGCCTCCACCTCCTAGTCCCACCCCCATGTCCGACCACCGAAAGGCACGACCATGACCCAGGCACGCATCGCCATCATCGGCGCCGGAGTGGTGGGAGCCACCGCCGCGCTCGTCCTCGCCCGCGCCGGCCACCCTGTCGACCTCTACAGCGACCGCACGGCCGAGCAGCTGCGCGACGAGGTCCCCGCGACCGGCACCGCCGTCCTCTTCGGCCACTCCCGGGACGTCGACCACACCCTCGTCGAGGAGCTCTATCCCGACGCCCCGCTCTCGACCGGCATGAACACCCGCCTCAACACCGGTGCGCCGGGCGCACTGGAGCAGGTGCTCGCCTTCGACCCGGACTTCACCTACACCGCCGCCGGTATCGACGTGCGCCTGCGCGCCTACGACCGGATCCGCCTGTTCGAGCAGGCCGGCGGCGACTTCCAGGTCGAGACCGTCACCCCCGAGAACCTCGACGCCATCGCCGCTGCGCACGATCTCACGCTGATCTCCACCGGCAAGGGCGGCCTGTCGGGCCTCTTCCCGGTCGACGAGGCGCGCACCGTCTACCGCTCGCCCCAGCGGCACCTCCTGGCCGCCGCGTTCACCGGGCTCGGTCACGGCGACGACGTCTTCACGGCGCGCGGGCACGGCGCGGGCAAGCACAACGTCTTCAACCTGCACACCGACCACGGCGAGATCTGGATCGGGCCGTACTGGCACAAGGACGCGGGCGCGACGTGGAGCGTGCTCGGGTTCGCCAAGCCCGACGGTGACTGGGTGCAGCGGTTCGGCGAGGTGACCGACGCGCAGAGCGCCCTCGAGGTGGTGGTCAGCGTCTACCGCGACTACTTCCCCGACGACCTGCCCGACATCGAGAAGCTCCGCGTCATCGACGAGGACAAGCATTCGTGGCTGCGCGGCGCCGTCACCCCGACCGTGCGGCAGGGCGTCGGCCACACCCGCGGCGGCCGCCCCGTCCTCGCGCTCGGCGACTCCGCGATCGCCTTCGACCCGATCGCCGGGCAGGGCGCGCAGACCGGGCTGATCCAGGTGGCGGCGCTGGTCAAGGCCATCGAGGCGCGCGGCTCGGACTTCACCGCCGAATGGATCACGGACCAGTTCGACCGGCACTGGGAGGAGCGCGGTCACGCCGCGGCCGAGGTCACCCGCCTGTTCCTGGGCGATCCGGACTACGCCTTCGCCGCGGGCCTGCTGTTCGCGGGCGCGGTCGCCGATGACGCCGTGGGCGCCGCGCTGTTCGGGCTCCTTTCCGAGCCCGCGCCGATCCTCGACTTCCGCACGGAGGCCGATGTCGAGCGCTTCATCGAGGACGCCAAGACCACTGCGGAGGCGTACGAACGGGTGTAGCGTCCCGCGGAATGGACATCCTGCGGACCAAACCTCTCGCCAGGATCAAGGCCGACGGGGCCGCCGAGGGCGGACTCCGCCGCGATCTGCGGCTCATCGACCTCATCGGCTTCGGCGTCGGCATCGTGATCGGGACCGGCATCTTCACCCTGACCGGCGTACAGGCCAAGGTGAACGCCGGTCCCGGGATCGCGATCTCCTTCATCGTGGCCGGCGTGGTCAGTCTTTTCGCGGCCCTCTGCTACGCCGAGTTGGCGTCCGCGGTCCCGACGGCCGGCAGTGCGTACACCTACGCCTACGCGACCATCGGCGAGGTCTTCGCCTGGATCATCGGCTGGGACCTGCTGCTCGAGTTCGGGCTCGGTGCCGCGGTCGTGTCCCGCAGCTGGTCCGGCTACCTGGCGGACCTGTTCGGGCTACCGCCCGAGTGGTTCACCGAGGAGGCGCCGGTCAACATCGGCGCGATCCTGGTCATCGTCGTCCTCGGCGTGGTCGCCACCGTCGGCATCCGGGAATCCGCCCGGGTGACCAACCTGCTGGTGCTGGTCAAGGTCGCGATCTCGGTCTTCGTGGTGATCGTCGGCGCCTTCTTCATCACCCGCTCGAACCTCGTGCCCTTCATCCCCGACTCGGTGCCGGCGGAGTCGGGCGGCGACGCTCTGGACCGGCCGCTCATCGAGACCATCCTCGGCGGGGCGCCGTCGCACTTCGGCGTCGCGGGCATCCTCACCGCCGCCGCGGTCGTCTTCTTCGCCTACACCGGCTTCGAGGCGGTCGCCAACCTCGGCGAGGAGTCCCGCCGGCCCGAGCGCGACATGCCGCGCGCACTGATCGGGACGCTCCTCGCCTGCACCTTGCTCTACGTCCTCGTTTCGGTGGTGCTGACCGGCATGGTCAAGTACACCGACATCGACTCCAGCGCCCCGCTGTCCAAGGCCTTCGACGTGGTCGGCGCGTCCTGGGCCGGCGACCTCGTGGCGATCGCCGCGGTCGCCGGACTCACCTCGGTGATCCTCGTCGAGCTGGTGACGATGGGCCGGATCGGCTACGCCATGGGCCGTGACGGCCTCATCCCGCCGTCGGTCGCGAAGGTCTCGCCGAAGTTCGGCACCCCGACTCGGCTCACCGTGATCATCGTGATCGTCTGCGCCCTCATGGGCGGTTTCATCCCGATCGAGGCGCTGTCCGAGATGGTCAGCATCGGCGCGCTCTTCGCCTTCCTCCTGGTCTCGCTCGCGGTGCCGATCCTGCGTCGCACCAAGCCGGATCTGAAGCGCCCGTTCAAGGTTCCCTTCTCCCCCGCCATCCCCGTCCTGTCCGGGCTGGCCTGCGTCTACCTCATGCTCAATCTCGCGGTCGCGACCTGGCTGCGCTTCCTCGTCTGGTTCGCGCTCGGGGTCGCCATCTACCTCCTCTACGGTCGGCGCCACTCCGTGTTGGGCAGGGAGGCCGCCGTGGCAGACTCTGACGAATGACGATGCGTATCGGTCTGGTCGGAGCCGGCCCCTGGGCGCGGGAGACGCACGCGCCGGCACTCGCGGCGCACCAGGACATCGATTTCGTGGGCGGCTGGGCCCGCGATCCCGCGGCCGCGGCGGAGGTCTTCCCGCGGGCGTTCGCCTCGCCCGCTGAGCTGTTCGACGCCGTTGACGCGGTCTCCTTCGCGGTGCCACCGAACGTGCAGGCCCCGCTCGCGGCGGAGGCGGCGCGGGCCGGGAAGCACCTCGTGCTCGACAAGCCCATCGCATTCGACGTCGAGGGCGCAGTAGCTCTGACGGAGACCGTTGAGGCCGCAGGCGTGCGGTCGATCATCGCCTTCACTCGCCGGTTCGCGCCGGAGACGAGGGAGTTCCTCGCCCGAGCAGCCGAGCTCGAGCCCATCGCGGCCGAGGCCCAGTGGCTCTCCGGCGCCGCACTCGCCGGTAGATTCGCCGCGTCGGCCTGGCGACAGGAGCAAGGCGCACTCTTCGACGTCGGCCCGCACGTCCTCGATCTTCTCGACGCAGTCGCGGGGCCGATCACCGGGGTGGACGCCGCGCGGTACGACCCCGCCAGCGACACGTGGACCGCGCAACTGGCCCACGCCGGAGGCACGGCGTCGACCGCGTCGCTGTCGCTGCGCACTCCGGTCGAGCCGACCATCGTGCGGGTGGCCGCACACTCCGCGCGCGGCGCGGTCGTGCTCGACAATCGCGGCACCTCGGCGATCGAGTGCTTCCGCGTCCTGCTCGACGAGTTCCTCGCGTCGATCGCCGCGGGTGTCGACCATCCCCTCGGAGTGTGCCGCGGGCTGGACCTGCAACGTGTGATCGCTCTCATTCAGGCTGCCACCGCACCCACCGCCCAGTGAGCGACACGCCGTTCCCGCAGGCCGCGGGATCCGGCGTGCCGTCCTCGGACCTGGCACGCGCCTTCATCGACCGGTCCCTCGACGGCTTCTTCGTCCACGACGAGGACGGCAGGCTGGTCGCGGTCAACGACGCCGCCTGCACGAGTACGGGCTACACCCGCGCCGAGCTCCTGCGCATGAACGCCCTGGACATCGTGCAGGTCACGGTCAGCGAGGCGCGCCACAACTGGGAGCTCGCGCTGGCGGGCACGATGCAGGTGATCCCCGCGATGCATCGCCGCAAGGACGGCAGCACCTTCCCCATCGAGGCCCATCTCTTCTTCCACGAGATCGACGGTCGCCGGTACATCGCGGGCCTCACCCGCGACATCTCGGAACGCGTCGCGTCCGTCCGGGCGATGAGCGACGCCCAGCGCCGGCTCGAGGAGCGCGCCGTGGAATCGGCGCACCACTCGGAGCGAGTCGCGGGACTGCTCCAGGCCGTCATCGACGCCGCGCCTGACCTCGTCTACATCAAGGACCGCCAGGGCCGGTATCAGTACATCAACTCCGCCGTCGCCGAACTCGCCGGGATCTCCCCGGTCCTGGCGATCGGCTCCGACGACACGGTCGTCTTCCCCGCCATCGCGGAGACCCTCATGGGCACGGACGAGGAGATCATGCGGTCCGGCATCGGCCACGAGGTCGAGGAGTACCCCGAGGTCGACGGCGAGCTCCGCACCTACCTCTCGAACAAGGCACCGTACTGGGACGCCGACGGGAAGGTGGTGGGCCTGATCGGCATCTCGCGCGACATCACCGCGGCGCGACGCGACCAGGCCCTGCTCCGCCACGCGGAGGCGCGCTGGCAGTTCGCGATCGACGGTGCCGGCGACGGCATCTGGGACTGGAACGTTCGCTCGGGCACCGTCTTCTACTCGCAGCAGTGGAAGGCGATGCTCGGCTACTCGGCCGAGGACGTGGGCGAGACCGTCGCGGACTGGGCCGAGCTCGTGCACCCCGACGACTACCAGCGGTCCTGGGCCCTGGTCCAGGGCGTGGTGCGCGGCGAGACCGCCGAGTTCTCGGTCGAGCACCGCATGCGGACCAAGGACGGCAGCTGGCGCTGGATCCACGACCGCGGGCGCGCGATGGAGACCGGGCCCGACGGGCTGCCGACGCGCCTGATCGGCACGCACACCGACGTCACCGAGCGGCGCCGCGCCGAGTCCGAGATCCGGGAGCTCAACCGCCGCCTGCGCTGGCGTGCCGACCACGACGACCTCACCGGGCTGCTCGGCCGGGCGGGGTTCATCGAGCGCGCCACGGAGGTCGTCGAACAGCGGCGTGCCGACGGCGGGGCCCTCGCCGTGCTCTGGATCGACCTCGACTCCTTCAAGCGGATCAACGACTCCCTCGGCCACAAGCTCGGCGACCAGGTGCTGCAGGTCGTCGCCCGACGACTGCAGTCGGCGAGCCTGCCCACGGACCTCGTCGCCCGCCTCGGCGGCGACGAATTCGTCGTGCTGCGCCCCCGGGTGGATGCGGCTCGACGGACACCGGACTGGGCGGAACGGGTCCGGGCCGCCATGGCGAAGCCCGTGGAGGTCGACGGCCTGCAGCTGACCGTCACCTGTTCGATCGGCCTCGTCGAATCGGGGGCCGCAGACGACGGCATCACGCAGCTGCTGATCGACGGCGACCTGGCGCTGCTCCAGGCCAAGCGCGACGGGCGCAACCGCATCGTGCAGCACTCCGTCGGGCTGCACGCCCCGCAGCAGGAACGGGTGGCGCTCGCGACCCACATCCGGTCGGTGATCGGCCGTGGCGACGTGATCGTCCGCTATCAGCCGGTCGTGGACCTCGCGACCGGCGCGATGGTGGGCGCGGAGGCCCTGGCCCGGATGCCCGGCCCCGACGGCGACGAGCTGGCTCCGGCGGGCTTCCTCCCGCATCTGGAGGCCCTGGGCATGCTCCCCGACCTGGCGCGGATCGTGCTGGACCGTGCCTGCGCCGATTTCGCCGTGGCACCGGAACTGGGCTGGGTCTCGGTGAACCTGGCGTCGGAGGACCTCGCGGACCCGCAGTTGCCGCACGTCATCGAGACCGCGCTGACCCGGTCGGGACTGGACCCGGCGCGGCTGATCCTCGAGATCAACGAGCGGGTCGTCCCTGAACGGCACGTCCTGGCCGCCACGCACCGCCTCATCGAGCTCGGCATCCGGATCGCGTTGGACGACTTCGGCACAGGCTGGTCGAGCCTCGCGCAGCTGCGGGACCTGAACCTGGCGCTGGTGAAGATCGACCGGTCCGTGGTCACCGCCTCGACGGGCCACGACGATCCGCAACTCGAGGCCATGCTGGACGCCGCGGTCGCCATGGCCCGGGCCCTCGATCTCGACGTCATCGCGGAGGGCATCGAGTGCCCCGCGGAGTCCACGGCGCTCGCCGCCGCCGGCGCCCACTTCGCGCAGGGCTTCCTGTGGTCCCGGGCGGTGGACCTGGACCACCTGCGACAGTGGGCGGTGCGGGGCGGCGAGGACGCCTGACGACCGGGGTCGATGGGGCCGCCCGCCCGCCGTCCGGCGCTACCCTGGGGGCATGACGCACCCCGGCGACCCCGCGCAGCCCCCGGCCCCCGAGCCGACGCCCACCGAACCGGCCGCCACCGAACCGGCTCCCGGAGCGTCGGAGCCGATCGAGGCCGAGTTCGTCGACCTCCCGCCGAGCGGGCCGGTCGCACCGTCATACGAGCAGGTCACCGGCTACACCACCGCCGGCGTTCCCACCTTCGACCACGTGCGGGAGAAGATCGAGCGCCGCACGACCACCGCGCTCGGCGCCGAGGAGCTCGCGCACGGCACCTCCGCCGGGCGGGACGCCGCCCGCGCCTTCGAGGAGCGGGAGAAGGCGGCGAAGGCGAAGCTCGACGAGATCCGCCGGTCCCTGGGCTCGCCCGCGGCGCCCCCGGAGGCGTAGCGGCGCACCGTCAGGCCAGACCGCCCGCGAGGTACTCCGCGTAGGCGGGCAGATCGAGCTGGCCGTGGCCCGAGAGGCCGATGACGAGCACCTCGTCGGAGTGCTCCCGGGCGTAGTCCGCGGCGGCGGCGATCGCGTGCGTCGACTCCGGGGCGGGGACGATGCCCTGGGTCCGCGCGAACAGCACGCCCGCGGCGAAGGCGTCGTTCTGCTCGATCGCGATGCCCTCGACGAGCCCCAGCTCCACCGTGTGGCTGAGCGCCGGCGACATCCCGTGATAGCGCAGGCCGCCCGCGTGGATCGGGTCCGGGACGAAGTCCATCCCCAGGGTGTGCATCTTCAGCAGCGGAGTGAGGCCGGCGACGTCGCCGTGGTCGTAGCGGTACTCGCCCTTCGTGATCGACGGGCACGCCACGGGCTCGGCGGCGACGATGCGCGGGTCCTGCCGGCCGTGGATCTTCTCCCGCAGGAACGGGAAGGCGAGGCCGGCGAGGTTGGATCCGCCTCCGGCGCAGCCGAAGACGACGTCGGCACCCTTCTCGTGCAGGTTCAGCTGCTCGACGGCCTCGAGGCCGATGACCGACTGGTGCAGCACCACGTGGTTGAGCACGCTGCCGAGCGCGTACCGGGCGTCGGGATCCTGGGCGGCGACCTCGACGGCCTCCGAGACGGCCATCCCGAGGCTACCGGTGGTGTCCGGATCCTTCGCCAGCATCGCGCGGCCGGACTCGGTGAGCTCCGACGGGCTCGGGTGCACGGTGCCGCCGTAGGTGCGCATGAGGTGGCCGCGGTAGGGCTTCGAGTCGTAAGAGGCGCGCACCTGCCAGACCTCGACGTCGATGCCGAACTGGGCACCTGCGAAGGAGAGGGCGCTGCCCCACTGGCCGGCGCCGGTCTCCGTGGTCAGCTTCGTCACGCCGTCCACGGAGTTGTAGTACGCCTGCGCGACGGCCGAATTCGTCTTGTGCGAACCGACCGGGCTCACGCCCTCGTACTTGACGTAGATGCGGCAGGTGGTGCCGAGCGCCTGCTCGAACTTCCGGGCCCGGATCAGCGGCGACGGGCGCCACATCGCGAGGATCTCGCGGACCGGCTCGGGGATCTCGTGGTACGCCTCGGTGGACGCCTCCTGCGCGATGAGGCCCGAAGCGAACAGCGGCGCCAGGTCCTCGGGCTGCACGGGCTCCTTGGTGCCGGGGTGCAGGTGCGGCGGGATGGGCGTGTCCAGTTCCGCGGCCAGGTTGTACCAGTGGGTGGGGACCTCGACGGTCGTGATGTCCTGGTGCGCGGCGGCGTCCGAGAGTGTCATGGCTCACAGCGTAGAACGCCGCGAATGCCGCCCTTTCCCACAGGTCCGTCTTAGGGGCCGCACTTATTCTGGGCGCGTGCGAGGACGGGAGTGCGGCCGGTGAGCCCCCTGCGGAACCTGCAGCTCACGGCCGGTCCGGTACCACTCCTCCTGCTCCTCGCCGGAGCGGCCGCGCTCGCCGGCCTGATCTCCGCGACCCGTCGCAGCGGGTCCGCGCGCACCGTCCTCGCCTGCGTGGCCGCCGCGCTCGGCGTGACCGCGCTCGTGGACTACCTGGTCGAGTTCGTGTGGAAGCCGTTCCCCGACCGCCTCGACCCGCTGGTGCTGCTGTGGGTCGCCCTCGGCGTGCTCGCCCTGCTGCTCGCCGGGGTGCGGGTGACTCGGGCACCGTCGTGGCGGTCCACGGCGCTGAGCACCGCGGCGGTCGGCCTGGTGGTCCTGATGGGCGCCGGCCAGGTGAACTCGCTGTACTCGGCGTACCCGTCGGTGGAGGACCTGCTGCCCGTCGACTACCCGGCGACGGTGCCCCGTCCCTCCCCCGGCACGACCGCCGAGCGCGGCGTGGTCGTACGGGCGACGGTGCCGCCCACCCGCTCCCGGTTCGCGGCCCGCCCGGCGCTGGTCTACCTACCGCCGGCGTACCTGTCCGGTGCGCGCGAGCGGCTGCCGGTGCTGATGCTCCTGCACGGGCAGCCGGGCTCGCCGCGGGACTGGTTCTCGGGCGGGAAGCTGGCCCGGACGATGGACTCCTATGCGCAGCGGCGGGGCGGCGTCGCGCCGGTCGTGGTGGTGCCGGACGCGACGGGCGGGCAGTTCGCGAACCCGCTCTGCGCCGACACCCGGCGCGCCCGGGCGGCGACCTATCTCGCCGAGGACGTGCCCGCGTGGGTGCGCCAGAACCTGGCGGTGGATGCCGCCCCGCAGGCGTGGGCGGTCGGCGGCTACTCCTACGGCGGCACCTGCGCGCTGCAACTGGCGACCCGGTTCCCGGAGGTCTTCCGGACGTTCCTGGCGCTCTCGCCCGACGCGGAGCCGGACCTGGGAGGAGGGCGCGAGGCCACCGTCCGGGACGCCTTCGCCGGTGATCGCGGTGCGTACGCGCGGGCGGACCCGCTCACCCAGCTGTCGCTGCGGCGCTTCCCGGACAGCGCGGGCGTGCTCGTCGCAGGCACCGACGACGCCGCATCGACCGCCGCCGCGAAACGGGTGGCCGTCGCCGCCGCGGGAGCCGGGATGACGGTGCGCACCCGATGGATCCGGGGCGGGCACGACTTCACCGTGTGGTCGGGCGGGCTGACCGCCGAACTCGACTGGCTCGGCGGCCGCCTGGGCCTTCGGGGCTAGCCCGAACGACCGGCCCCGGACGGCCGGCCCGAACCGGCTAGGTGCGCAGCAGCGCCCCGGCCGCGAAGTCGCCGGCGTGCGCGAAGGCCGCGAGGACCACGTCCTCCCCCGTGCCGATCCGCCCGTCCGCGCGGGCGGTGGCGAAGGTGTGCGGGACGCCGACGGCGAAGAGGTTGCCGCACTCGTCGAAGGTGTCGGGGTGCCGCTCCGGCGGGAGCTCGAGCGCCTCGCGCCAGTTGCGGAGGAACGTCCGGTTGGGCTGATTGGTGACGAGGTGCCCGACGTCGGGGCCGCGCAGGCCTCCCGACGCCGCGGCGGCGAGCGCGACCTCGGGCACGAGCCGGTTTCCGCGGGCGAGGACCTTCGCGATCTTGGCCTCGGTGAAGCCCACGTGCAGCTGTCCCTCGCCCGCCTCCCAGTACTTGCGCGACGGCTCAACGGCGGCGGTCATGTCGCCCGCGTACTCGCTGTGCTGCGCGCACACCACCTCCCGGACCTCCAGCCCTCCGGCCTGCGGGTCGGCGACGACGAGGGCGGCGGCGGCACCGTCGCCCGGGATGGCGGCCTGCGGCAGGTTCCGCACCCGGTCCTGGGTGAAGACGTTCCCGGCCGCGTTCGTGGCGGTGAGGAGCAGGGCCGATTGCGCGGTCCCGGCGGTGAACATCGTGCGGGCGAGGTGCAGCATGAGCAGGAAGGCTGCGCAGCCGCCGTTGTGGATGTCCAGGACCAGTGAGGGCCGGGTGCCGAGCCGGCGCACGACGTCGCCGCCGCAGCCGACGACCGGCAGGTCCGGCAGCTGCGAGTGGCTCAGGACCACGTCGACCTGCAGGGCCTCGTCCCCGACCTGCTCGCGGAGCCGGTCGATCGCCGCGCACATCAGGTCGACGTTGGATTCCCCCGCCGCGGCGTGATGCCGGTACGCGGGCGGCGCGAACATCGGATTGGCGGTGAGCGTGCGGCTGTCGGCGTCGGCGAACTCGCGGAAGTACTCGGCGGGCACCCGGTTCTCGGGCAGGTACGAGGTCAGCCCGACGATCCGCGGGTTCACGAGCGGGGCGGTCACGACGTCATCCATTCGGGCTTGATCGGCTCGCCGTGCGCGTGCCGGTGTTCGGCGATCGCCTTGAGGTTCTCGAGTTCCATCTGGTGCCCGGCTCCGAACGTGTCCCACAGGTCGCCGACCCACACGGGCCGCTCGGGCGGCGCCGTCTCGGGGTACGGGTTCTCGTCGTAGAAGGGGTGGTGGCAGTTGACCCACAGCACCACGGAGCCGGGCTTGT
Source organism: Tsukamurella sp. M9C (assembly GCF_020169415.1). Classification (GTDB taxonomy): domain Bacteria; phylum Actinomycetota; class Actinomycetes; order Mycobacteriales; family Mycobacteriaceae; genus Tsukamurella. Next base: position 229,127 of record NZ_JAIULG010000002.1, on the reverse strand, counting down.
TCAGCACGAGCTGCGCGTCGACGATCCGCATCAGGTAGATCATCCAGAGATGCTTCCCCTGGTCCCAGGCGCAGTGGTAGTCGACGGTCCGGGCGTCCGGGTGGGCGACGGTGCGCGTGTAGATCTCGGTGTCGGCGCCGAGCATGTCGCGCGCGACCCACAGGCCGGCCTCGTCGGTCTCGCGGAAGCCGCGCAGGCTGTAGGTCCACTCCTCGAGGGAGCGGGTGTCGGAGAGCCAGTCGTAGAGATCGTCGGGCGGGGCGTTGACGTAGGACTGCACGGGGCAGAAGTCGCCGTAGATCTGCTGGTGCGGGTACACCGAGCGCATGCGGTCGACGAGGATCGGCTGCGCCACCGGGCGCGGGTGACTCTCGATCCGGATGGTTCCTTCGATGTCGATCACCGGGATCATTGCCGCTCCTTCGCGGTATCGGGCAGCAGCGCTGCGAACGGCGGGATCTCCGCGGGGTCGGTCCCGATCTCCAGGCACGACGGTCCGCGGCCCGTGACGGCCAGGAGCTCGGCCGCGGCGGACCGCGCACCGTCGGGCGTGGTGGCCGAGCTGACGGGCAGGGTGGGGAACATGGCGGCGAGGCCGTCGGCGATCCGGCTGGGCCGGAACCGGTTGATGCTGGGGAGGTCGGGGAAGAACTTCCCCTCGCGCGCCACGCACATGCCGTGGGCGTCGTTGTTGAGCACCACCAGCAGGACGGGCGCCCGCGCCTCGATCGCGGTGTGGATCTCCATGCCGTGCATGTAGAAGGCGCCGTCGCCGGCGAGGATCACCGTGGGCCGGCCGGTCGCGATCGCGGCGCCGATCCCCGCCGCGATCCCGTGCCCCATGCCGCCCATGCCCAGCGCGACGAGGAAGCGGTCGCCGGTGCCGAGCGGGAGCCGGTGCACCGCGGCGGCCCCGGCGTTGCCGGCATCGGCGAAGACGAGGGCTTCGGCGGGGATCGCGGCGGCCAGCGCGTCCACGGCATCGGCGCAGGTGAGCAACCCGGACTCGTTCCGCGGCACGGTGATCGGGACGGGCGCCGCGGCGGTCCACGGGGAGCGCGGGCGCGTGACGACGGCGTCCGTGAGGGCCCTCGCGTAGGCGGCGAGGTCGCGGGCGGGCTCGTGGACCGTCACCTCGCGCAGCGGCGGCTCCGCTGCGACGTGCACCGTGCAGGTGACGTCCATCGCGGCGTCGAGGCCCGTGCGGTCCATGAGGTCGAGCTCGGTGCCCAGGGCCAGGATGAGGTCCGCCTCGGCCGCGACCCGTGGCACCGAGGGATGCCCCATGACGCCCGCGACGCCCACGACGCCGGTCCGGGGCGCGGCGTCGCGCCCGTTGGGGCCGACCGCGATCACGGCGCCCGTGGCCGCCGCCAGCGCCGCGACGGGGCCGGCGAGCCGGGCCCGGGACGCGGCCTCGCCGAGCAGGATCAGGGGCTTGCGGGCGGCGCCGACGAGGCGCACCACCTCGTCCGACGGCACCTCCGGCCCGGGTGGGATCGGCGCGCGCGCCGCCGATGCGGGGCAGTCGGCGAGCTGGACGTCCTTGGGCAGGAGGAGCGCTGCGGGCAGTCCCTGCTCCAGCGCCGCGAAGGCGCCGTCCAGCGCGGGGGCGAGATCCTCCGGTCCGGAGACCTTCGCGGCGAAGCCGGTCACTCCGCGGAGGACGGCGAGGACGTCCACGGTGCGCGGCGCCGCACACATGTCTTGGAAGGCACCGCGGCCCTCGGCGGCGATCGGCGGGCTGCCGATGAGCGCGAGCACCGGCGAGCGGGACTGATACGCCTCGGCCAGGGCGGGAACGCAGTTCATCGCCGCGCCGCCGGAGGTGGCGATCAGGCAGCCGGGCCGCCCGGTCATGCGCGCCGCACCGTCGGCCATGGCGCCGGCACCGAACTCGTGCTTGGCGATGGTCACCGTGAGGCGGTGGTCCGCGTCGCTCCGGAGCAGGGCGGCGAAGAGGTCCTCGGAGTTGGCACCATGAATACCGTATGCGTGGCGAAAACCGTACGCATACAAAGCATTTGCAATCTCGTCGGCGACCGTTGAAGCCACAAGCCTCACAGTAGGCCGGTGTGATCGCAATCACAACCGACCAGGCGAACGCCGTCCGATTATCCCCGCAAATCCTGCAGCCCGCGCGCGAAGTCCTCGGCGTCCGCGAGGTCGGCCGCGCTGGGACGCCCCTTGTTCACGCCGCCGACCAGGCCGAACGGTCCCATCGTGTCGAGTCCGCGGCAGTGGAACAGGTCGGGCGCGAGCCGGAAGCCGGCGTCGGTGAGGAGGTCCGCGAGCGTGCGGGTGTACCGGCGCAGCGGCGTCTCCGGCAGGCCGCTGGTGGCGTAGACGAAAGCCGTTCCGCGCGGCTTCGCCGGGAGGCTGCGAACGAGACGGAGTAGCGCGGGGTCGAAGGCCATCCAGTACACGCCCGAGCCGAAGCCGACCAGGTCGGCCGCGTCGATCTGCTCCGCCGTCACCTCCCCCGGCGCGAGAACCGGGGCGTTCAGGACCCCGCCGATCCGATCGGCCACCTTCCGGGTGTTGCCGTGGTGCTTGGACGCGCAGATCACCAGTGCCGACATGGCCCCATCGTGGCACGGATCAGCCGGTCACGCTCCGGACCAGCGGTCCACGTCGGCCTGCGTGACCTCGACGGGGCCCTGCTTGCGCTGGGTGATCCGGATGTGGTTACCGAACGGGTCCCGCAGCGCGCAGTCGATGCCGTAGGGCTGCTCCTGCGGCTCCTCGGTGAACTCGACGCCCTGCGCGCTCAGCTTCTCGAAGACGCCGCGGCAGTCGTCGGTGTTGAGGATGCAGGCCACGCCGAGCGCGCCCTTGGTCAACAGATCCCGCTGCGCGGCGGTGGTCTCCGGGCTCCCGCCGCCCACGCCGGGGACCTCCAGCACCAGTTCGCGCTGGGGGTCCGACGGCAGGGCGATGGTGAGCCAGCGCATGAAACCCATGTCGACGTCGTCGTGGACTTCGAAACCCAGTTTGCCGACGTAGAAGTCGAGGGCCTCGTCCTGGTCGAGGACGAAGACGGAGGTGATGGCGATCGAGGTGAACATGCGACTGAGCCTACGAAGCCCGCGCGGGCTCCGCTTATCCGAAACTGCTCAGTGCGCGGGACGGGTCCACGCCCGCACGACGCAGCCCGGGGCGCGCACCGGCGCCACGTCGCGCCGGTACTCCGACGGCGAGCGCCCGACGATCGCGCGGAAGGTCCGGCTGAACGTGCCGGACGAGCCGAAGCCGACCTCGTAGGCGATCTCGGTGATCGCGCGGTCGGTGTCGGGCAGCCGCGCCATGGCCCGCTCGATCCGGCGCCGCTGCAGGTACCGGTGCGGCGTCTCACCGAAGGCGGCGGCGAACTCCCGGGAGAAGTGGGCGGGCGACATGAGGGCGATCCGCGCGACCGCCGCGACGTCGAGCGGCTCCGCGTAGCGCCGGTCCATCGCGTCCCGCGCCCGCAGGAGCCGACGGTTCGCGTCCTCCTGCGGCGTGAGCTCGGGCACGGCGTCCGTACCGGTCAGTGCCCGTCGAAGGCGTCGAGGATGCGCTGCGCGGCGAGGGCCGGCGTCAGCGAGCCGTCCTGCACGGAGGCCTCGACCTCGGACCGGACGGACCGCACACCGTCGGAGTGCTCGACGCGGCCGAGGATCGCGTCCCGGACCATCGTCCAGGTCCAGTCCACCTGCTGCTGCCGTCGGCGACGGTCGAACTCCCCCGCCTCCTGCAGCGTGCTGCGGTGCCGCAGGACGGCGTCCCAGAACTCGGGGATGCCGGTGCCCTCGACGGCGCTCTGCGTGAGCACGGGCGGGCGCCACAGGGAGCCGCGCGGGTGGATCAGGCGCAGCGCGCTCGACAGCTCGCGGGCGGCGACGCGCGCCTCGACCACGTGGTCCCCGTCGGCCTTGTTGACGGCCACCACGTCGGCGAGCTCGAGCACGCCCTTCTTGATGCCCTGCAGCTGGTCGCCGGTGCGCGCGAGGGTGAGGAAGGTGAAGGTGTCGACCATGTTCGCGACGGTGACCTCGGACTGCCCGACGCCGACGGTCTCGACCAGGATCACGTCGAAGCCGGCGGCCTCCATGAGCACCATGGTCTCGCGCGTGGCCTTCGCGACGCCGCCGAGCGTGCCCGAGGTGGGCGAGGGCCGGATGTACGCACGCGGGTTGACGGCGAGGGTGCCCATGCGGGTCTTGTCGCCCAGGATGGAGCCGCCGCTGCGGGTGGACGACGGGTCCACCGCGAGCACGGCGACCTTGTGCCCCAACGAGATCAGGTGGTTGCCCAGCGCCTCGATGGTGGTCGACTTCCCCACCCCGGGCACGCCGGTGATCCCCACCCGGGTAGCGATCGGCGCGTCCGGCCCCGGCGTCACCTCGAGCAGCAGCTCCTGCGCGAGGGCCTGGTGGTCGGGGCGCCGGGACTCGACGAGGGTGATGGCGCGCGCCAGCACGGCGCGCTTGTCGGCCCGGACCCCGTCCGCGAGTTCGGCGACGGTGATCACGCCAGCTGGTACCCCAGCTTGTTCCCCAGCTCGTGCAGCAGGTTCACCGCGGCGTCCGCGATGACGGTGCCGGGCGGGTAGATCGCCGAGGCGCCGGCCGCGTACAACTCGTCGAAGTCGCCCGGCGGGATGACGCCGCCCACCACGATGGTGATGTCGGGGCGGCCGACCTCCGCGAGCGCGTCGCGCAGCGCGGGCACCAGCGTGAGGTGGCCCGCGGCGAGCGAGGAGACGCCGACGACGTGCACGTCGTTGTCGGCGGCCTGCTGCGCGACCTCCTCGGGCGTGGAGAACAGCGGGCCCACGTCGACGTCGAAGCCGAGATCGGCGAAGGCGGTGGCGATCACCTTCTGGCCGCGGTCGTGGCCGTCCTGGCCCATCTTGGCGATGAGCACGCGGGGACGACGGCCGTCGGCCTCCTCGAACTTCTCGACCAGCTCGGTGGCCGTCTGGATGTTGCCGGCCGCGCCGGCCTCGTCGCGGTACACGCCACTGAGCGTACGGATCTCGGCCTGGTGGCGGCCGTAGACCTGCTCGAGCGCGTCGGAGATCTCGCCGACGGTGGCGCCGGTGCGTGCCGCGTCGATCGCGAGGGCGAGCAGGTTGTTCTCGAGGTTGGCCCCGCCGTCGGCCGAGGCGGCGCGGGTGAGGTTCGCCAGTGCCGCCGTGACGGCGGCGGGGTCGCGGTCTGCGCGCAGCTTCTCGAGCTTCGCCAGCTGCTCGGTGCGGACCTTCGAGTTGTCGACCTTGAGCAGCTCGATCGCGGTGTCCTCGGCGACCTGGTACTTGTTGACGCCGATCACCGGCTGGCGGCCCGAGTCGATGCGGGCCTGGGTGCGGGCCGCGGCCTCCTCGATGCGCAGCTTCGGGATGCCCTCACCGATGGCCTTCGCCATGCCGCCGGCCTCCTGCACCTCGCGGATGTGGGCGCGGGCGCGCTCGGCCAGCTCGTGGGTGAGGGTCTCGACGTAGTACGAGCCGCCCCACGGGTCGATGGGCCGCGTGGTGCCCGACTCCTGCTGCAGCACCAGCTGCGTGTTGCGGGCGATGCGGGCGGAGAAGTCCGTCGGCAGCGCGATCGCCTCGTCGAGGGCGTTGGTGTGCAGCGACTGGGTGTGACCCTGCGTCGCCGCCATCGCCTCCACGCACGTGCGCGCGACGTTGTTGAAGACGTCCTGCGCGGTCAGCGACCAGCCCGAGGTCTGCGAGTGGGTGCGCAACGACAGCGACTTGGCGTTCTTCGCATCGAACTCGGCCACCAGCTCGCTCCACAGCAGGCGCGCGGCCCGGAGCTTCGCGACCTCCATGAAGAAGTTCATGCCGATGCCCCAGAAGAAGGACAGGCGCGGCGCGAACTTGTCCACGTCGAGGCCCGCGTCGATGCCGGCCTTGATGTACTCGACACCGTCGGCCAGCGTGTACGCGAGCTCCAGATCGGCTGTGGCCCCGGCCTCCTGGATGTGGTAGCCGGAGATCGAGATGGAGTTGAACTTCGGCATCTTCTGCGAGGTGTACGCGAAGATGTCCGAGATGATCCGCATCGACGGCACCGGAGGATAGATGTAGGTGTTGCGCACCATGAACTCTTTGAGGATGTCGTTCTGGATGGTGCCCGCGAGCTTCTCCGGGCCGACGCCCTGCTCCTCGGCCGCCACCACGTAGAGCGCGAGAATCGGCAGCACAGCGCCGTTCATCGTCATCGAGACGGAGACGCCGCCCAGGTCGATGCCGTCGAACAGCTGACGCATGTCGAGGATCGAGTCGATCGCGACGCCCGCCATGCCCACGTCACCGGTGACGCGCGGGTGGTCGGAGTCGTAACCGCGGTGCGTCGCCAGGTCGAAGGCGACCGACAGGCCCTTCTGGCCCGCCGCGAGGTTGCGCCGGTAGAAGGCGTTCGACTCGGCCGCGGTGGAGAAGCCGGCGTACTGCCGGATCGTCCACGGCTGGTTGACGTACATCGTCGGGTACGGGCCGCGGATGAAGGGCACCGCACCCGGGTAGGAGTCCACGGGGTACCCGGCCTCGGCGACGGCGTCGCGGTCCGCGCGGGTGTAGACGGGCTTGACGTCGATGCCCTCCGGAGTGGTCCAGGTCAGCTGGTCCGGGGTGTAGGCGTAGGCCGCGGCGGAGGCCTCGACGAAGGCGTCCACGTCCGCGCCCGACGGTGCCTGGGCTGCCGCGACCGCATCGTCGTCGAACGGGACGTCGGCGAAGCTGCCGATGGTGGTGTCGCTCATCTCAGGCCCCCAGCCGGGTCAGCAGATCGTCGAGCGCGGCGGCCGCGTCGATCTTCGCGTGCAGGTAGATGTCGATCAGGCCGTCGTCGACGGTGCCCGGCGCGCCCGCGAGCAGCACGAGGGCGCCCTCCTCGCGCAGCGAGCGGGCCAGGGCCTCGCCCTCCTCGGCGTAACCGGGGTCGGATCCGGCCAGGGCGGCTATCCGCGCGCCCGGCGAACCGTCGAGCGTGGCGGCGCCGGCGGCCTGCTCGGCCGCGTCCAGGACGGTCTCGATGCCGCCGGAGGCGAGCAGGTTCGTCAGGAACGTGGACCGGCCGTTGTACTGCGCGACGGTGCCGATGGTCACCATCCGGATCCGGGGGCGGACGCCGTGCTCACGCAGGAACGCGTCGGACCGGGCGCGCAGGGACTCGAACGGCGCGGCGTACGACCGCACGACGGGGCCGTTGGTCGCCGCCGACGGGGCGATCGGCGGCTCGGCGAGGTTCGGGAACTCGTTGACGCCGGTGAGCTTGCGCGCGCGTCGTGCGACGGCGGCGTCGCGGCGGTCGGCGGAGTCTCCCAGCTGTGTCGCGACGGTCTCCTCCGCGGCGCCCCGGGCGAAGCCACCCGCGGCCTCGGCGGACTGGAAGACGCCCCACGCCGCGCGGGCGAGGTCGTCGGTGAGGGACTCGACGTGCCACGAGCCGGCGCCGGGGTCGACGACCCGGCCGAGATTCGACTCCTCGAGGAGCAGCAGCTGCGTGTTCCGGGCGATGCGCCGGGCGAAGGCGGGCGAGTAGCCCTCGATACCGCCGGGCAGGGCCTCGTCGTAGTCGAGGGTGGTGACGTAGTCCGCGCCGCCGAGGCCGGCGCCGAAGGCGGCGACGGTGGTGCGGAGCAGGTTCACCCAGGGGTCGCGCTGCGTGGTCGCGGCGAGCGAGGTGACGGCGTGCACGGGCGCGTTGCCGGCCTCGGGTGCGCCGAGGTGCTGCGCGACGCGGGCCCAGACGGTGCGCCAGGCGCGGATCTTGGCGAGGGTGAGGAACTGGTCGTCGGTGGCGGCCAGGCGGATCGTGAGCTGGTTCAGCGCAGCAGCGGTGGTCAGGCCGGCCGCGGTGAGGGCGCGCACCTGATCGAGGGCGGCGGCGGCCGTCAGGCCCAGCTCCTGGGCGGCGGTTGCGCCGGCGTTGTGCAGGTCGGCACCGTCGGCGACGAGGGCGCGGACGTCCTCGGTGCGGGCGTCGGCGGCGCGGGCCAGCTCGACGGCCTCGTCGAGGGAGACGTCGGCGCGGCCGACCACCTGCGAGGTCAGCGGGGCTGCGCCGAGGCTGACGCGGACCAGGTCGGCGCGGTAGGCGTCGGACTCCGCGGCCTTGTCCAGCGCGGCGTACACCTGCGCCGCGGCCTCGGCGGCCCGGCCGCCGGCGGTGAGCAGGATCGGCGCCATGTCCGGGTAGACGCCGTCGAGGAGCGGCGCCGGGTCGGGGCGGGTGAACCAGAGGGCGCTCGCGCCGGACTCCAGGGCGCCGAGCACGTCGGCGGAGTCGGTGGTCGCGTCGAACCGCTCGGCAACCTTCCAACCCAGGCGGACATCCGGGGTGGGGTTGCCGCCGCGAACGAAGGGGAAGGCGCCGGGCAGCGGGGCCTCCGGGAGCTCGTCGCGCTGCGAGTACAGGGGTGCGATCTGCACGCCGTCGTCCTCGGTGAGGGTGGTCAGCGCGGCGATCGGGTCCTCGGGCGGCGTGCCGCCGCGCGACTTCGCGAGCACGGCGCCCACGGACTCGCGCCATGCCTGAAAGGGACTGTCCACCACGTGGGCCTCCTCGCCTGTGGCCGCGCACACGCACGACCGCGCACCGACCGTCGCGTCACATCGGCGGCCGAGAACCCACGTTAACCGATTGCTGTTGCTACGCCCCAGTAGGGTCGTCCCGTGGGTGCCAACGACTCTCGGATCCGGCCCGGCGACCGCGGACTGGTGGTCCGGGCGGTCGTCGGCGGTGCCGTGATCCTCGGACTCGTCGCGCTCGGCATGCTCCTCCCGCACCCCGGCGCGGCCACCATTCGGGCCTGGGCGGATTCGACCGGCCCGTGGTTCCTCGCCCTGTTCTTCGTGGCGCACGCCGTGATCACGGTGTTCCCGATCCCCCGCACCGTGTTCACCGTCTCGGCGGGCTTCCTGTTCGGGCCGGTCGTCGGCATCGCGGTCTGCATGGCGGCGTCGATCGTCGCGGCCTCGATCGCCTTCCTCGGCGTCCGGGAGATCGACCGGCGCCACCCGTCGCGCGTGATCGCCCGCGCCCGCGAGCACCGCGCCTACGCGCCGATCGCGGCCCGGCTCCGGGCGCGAGGGTGGCTGGCCGTCGGGTCGCTGCGGCTCATCGCGGCCGCGCCGTTCTCCCTCGTCAACTACGCCTCGGCGCTGTCCCCGGTGCCCTTCTGGCCGTACTTCGGCGCGACGGTGGCGGGCCTCGCGCCCGGCACCATCGCGGTCGTGCTGCTGGGCGACGCGCTGACCGGGGAGTCCTCCCCGTGGCTCGTCGTGATCAGCGGCGCACTCATGGCCACCGGGATCGCTGGACTACTCCTCGACGCTCGCATGCCCGCAAGTCCGGAGGCTTGATCGTCATATCCGCAAGGAATTGAACTTGCATCGACCGCACTGGCGCGAATTGCCAGTGTGCGATGTCAGCCTAGAAAGATGGTGTCAAGACCTATCTTCGTTCGATGTAGGCTCCTAGAATAGAAGGTATGAGCTATTCGGACGATGCGTTCGCACTGGGGAGGCGAGTTGCCACCCCGCTGCCCGCGGTGTTCGACGGCGCGGTGTCCGGGCTCAGCGCGGCCGGCGCGGTGACGCGGTTGCGGCGGCTGACGGTGGAGCAGAACCGGTTGGAGGCGGAGCGGGCGGCGGTGCTGACCAGGCTCTACGACCTGCGGGATGATGCTCGGCGGGTGCGGGAGGAAACGTCGCGTCGGTTCGTCGACGATTGGGATGAGTTGGTCGCGGAGGTCGGCGCCGCCCTCGGGATCGGGCGGACGGCTGCCGGATCGGCGGTGCATCGTGGGTTGGATCTGCGGGAGCGCTGCCCGCGGGTGTTCGAGTTGTTCGCGGCCGGGGTGGTGAGCCCGGCGGTGGTACGGGAGGTGCTACGCGCATCCGCGGCCGTTGTCGACGAGGACGTCGCGCTGGCTTTCGACGAAAGGATCACGGCCTGGCTCACCGCCCGCAGCGGGCAGTCGCTGTCGGTGCGGGCGGTGACGGACGCGGCGAAAGGTGTCCTGGTCCGGCTCGATCCCGCAGCGGCGCGGGAAACACCTCCGGCGCCGCCGCGGGAGCGGCTCGAGTTCCATACCCGCGCGGACGGCTTGGTCGATCTGGAGGCGGTGATGCCGAAGCACGAGGCGTTGCGGTTGTCCGCGCTCATCGGTCCGGTGGCGCAGTCGGTGTGCCGGGACGACGGCCGCACCCTGGGGCAGCGGCAGGTCGCCGCGCTCGTCGCCCTGGCCGAGGGCTACGAGGCCCTGGCATGCCTGTGCGGCAAGGAATCCTGCGACCTGCGTCAAGCTCGTCCGCGCACCGGTGCGGTGTCGCAGGAGATCCGGGCCCTGGCAGTGATCGTCCTCAACGAATCCGACCTCGCCGATGCCATGGCCAGTGGCACGGCCGACGCCGCTGACGCGCACGATCACGATGCGGCTCCGCCCGAACCCGATCCCGATCTGTTCACGCCGGACCCCGACGCCGAGGTCGACGCGGGCGATCCCGACAGCAGCGGCATCGATGCGGGCCGCGGGGCAGTGATCCTCACCGGGGATCCTGGCATCACCGGCCCGGTCACCGTCGAACAGGCGCGGGAGATGATCGCCGCGATGGAGACGCAGTGGCGGGTCGTCGGTCGCCGCAACCCGGCGACCGGGGAGGTCCACGCCCGCGGCGCCGGGGGCTACCGGCCCACCTGGTACCAGCTACTGGTCATGCGCCTGACCTACCCCACCTGCGTCTTCCCCGGCTGCAGCACGCCGTCGGACCGCTGCCAGGCCGACCACGTCACCGAGTACGACCACCATCAGCCCACCGAAGGCGGAGCCACCACCGTCGCCGGCCATGGTTCACCAGGGAACCTGGTACCGCTGTGCGGTTTCCACCACCGCATCAAGACGGAGACCGGCTGGCTCTCCGACCTCCTACTCGACGGCACCGTCGAATGGCGACACCCCGCGGGAGGAGTGCACACCGTCCCACCCGGAACCGCCCGCGACCTCCTGCCGGGGCTCGAACGGATCATCTGGGACGTCCCCGAACCCGCGCCGCCGAAACCCAAGAACCCCGACGGACTCACCACCGCCGCGAAACGACGCGCGAAAGCCCGCCGCGCCCTCCGCGCGGAGAACCAGCTCCTGCGCCACCGGAACCACGAACGACAGAAGGTCGAATCCGAAGTCCGGCAACGGGAACACGAACATGCTTGCGCCGAGTCGGCCGGCGAGGAGTACGACGACACCGCACCCCTCCAGCCGCCACCGTTCTAGGTCATTGCATCGAAGTCGATCTCGCACCGGTCAACGGCGCCCCGGCGAATGCTGACGAGCCCGTCTTCCGTTGATCCGATGGCGGCACCGATCGCAAGGCCGGCGGCGTGGCGCGTGCGCAGGGTCGAAACGAAGGCGGAGTCGTACGACGCGTGCCTCTATCCTGTCGAGATGGGAGGTGTCAGCGCAATGAAGCCCGAAGAATTCGACATCGTGCGACTGGTTCGCGCCCTGCAGGAGCACGCCTTGCCCGTGGGAGCCGAGGGCACCGTCGTGATGGATTACACGCAGTACCCGCCCGAGGACGCGCCCGCTTCCTACGAGGTCGAGTTCACGAATGCCGACCACGAAACCCTGGCGGTTGTCACCGTGCGTGAAGAAGATCTGCAGGTGATCAATCGTCGCGGACTCTCCGATCCAACGCCGGAGCGACGCTGACTCCGGAACCCGGACCTCTCTCAGGATCACGCTCACCGAACTGGTGAACCGGCGGGGCTAGGTGTCCGTCTGGGCGCCCGGGCCCGTCATCTCACGCGATGCTGATCGCAGGGAACTGCACCGGCTCGACTAGGGCGTGACGAGGAGCCCTGGAATGTCGACGACGCCGTCGAGCACGTGGTCGGCGCCCGCGTCGGCGAGCACCTGCGGGTCGGCCTTGCCTGTGAGCACTCCCACGGAGACGGCACCGGCATTGTTCGCCGCCTGCACGTCGACGGCCGTATCGCCGGCGGCGAGCACGCGGCGCACGTCGCGGACGCCGGTCCGCTCCATCGCGCGGTGGATCATGTACGGCGCCGGGCGGCCGGCGGCGACGTCGGAGGTGGTGACCACGGCATCGACGACCGCGTCGGCACCGTCGCCGATCTTCCAGCCGAGCGCGGCGAGGAGCGGGAGGGCGACGGCATCGTCGAACCCGGTGGTGAGGGCCACCTTGATCCCCCGGCCCCGGAGCTCGGCGAGGGCGCCGGGCACGCCGTCGATCGCGGTCGGCGGGGTCGACGAGTAAGCGGACTGCAGGCGCTCCCGGAACCGGGCGAAGCCGGCGTCCACGCGCTCGGGGGTGGGCTCGACGCCGCCGAGGCGGAGCAGGTTGGTGATCGCCTCCACCTTGTCGGTGCCCATCCACACCTGCAGGTCGGCCTGCGCGACGGTGGCCCCGCCGTCCTCGACGGCGCCGCGCAGCGCCTCGTAGACGGCGCCGCCGTCGTCGATCGTGGTGCCGGCCATGTCCAGCGCGACGAGCTCGATGGTGCGGTCGGATTCGGTCATGCGTCTCTCCTGACGGGTACGGATCGCAGCGCGGGCGGGTTCGCGGTGGGCGCTGCGAAGAGTCGGTTCTCGACGATCACGGTGGTCACGCCGGGGACGTAGCGGTCCTCGGAGTATTCGACGACGTCGCCGGCGGCGTCGGTGGTGGTGCGGCGCACCCGCAGCAGCGGGGCACCCTCGGACAGGCCGAGCTGCGCCGCGTCCTCGGCGGTCGCGGCAACGGCGTCGATCTGGTGGGTGGAGGCGTACAGGTCGGCGCCCGCGTCGAGCAGGAAGCGGTTCACCGAACCGGAGTCGGGGTCGAACTCCATGAGGCGCTTGCCCAGCGCCCAGACGAAGAACATGGTCTCGCACAGCGCCGGAGCGCCGTCGAGCGTCCGCACGCGACGGAGCTCGAGCACCGGCTCACCGGGTTCGATCTGAAGCCGTTCGGCGAGGTCCGGCGTCGCGGGCACGCGGGCCTGCAGAGTGGTGCGCTGTCCGGGTTCGCGGCCCTGTTCGCGGGCCCAGGCGGTGAACGACCCGAGGGCGCTGGCGCTGTGACTGGGCACGTTGCGGCGGACGATCGGCGAGCGGCCCTGGCCGCCGACGATCAGTCCCTCCGCGCGGAGAGTGGCCAGCGCCTGGCGGACCGGCCCGCGCGAGGTGCCGAACTCCTCACAGAGGAGCGCCTCGCTGGGTGCCTGCTCCCCCTCCGGCCAGCGACCGGAGGAGATGCGCGCACGGAACTCCGCGGCGAGACGTTGATGGAGAGGCTGAGCTGCGACCACGTCATTGAGTATACAAGTGAAAGCGTTGCTCACCTGCACGCACGATGAACGGCAGATGAACGACCGCCTTACCTGGGTGTACATCGAACCAACTTGTATAGACATCCTCCGATCAGGCTTGCCAAGCGAGGCGTCGGGAGGCCACGCTGAGAGCCATGAACACCGCAACGGACGTCCTCGTCGTCGGCGCCGGCGTCGTCGGTCTGGCGCACGCCGTCGAGGCCCTCGATCGGGGCCTCACGGTCACCGTCGTCGAGCGCGACAGCCGCGCCGTGGGCGCCTCGATCCGCAACTTCGGCCACGCCTGCGTCACCGGACAGACGGGCGACCTCGCTGAGCTCGCACACCTCGCCCGCGAACGCTGGCTCGACCTGGACGGCCGCGCCGGGCTCGGTGCCCGCGCCACCGGCGGCCTGGCGGTCGCCCGCCACGCCACCGAGCTCGCCGTCCTCGAGGAACTCGCCGCCGCCCGGCCCGGTGAGGTCGCACTGCGCACCGCCGACGAGGTCCGCTCCGAACTTCCCGGCGGGGGCGCCGACGACGTCGTGGGCGGCGCCGCACTCCTGGCGGACCTGCGGGTGGACCCCCGGGTCACCGTCGCGCGACTGGCCGCCTGGGTCGATGCGCAGGACGGCGCCGAGGTCCGGTTCGGCACCGCCTACCTCGGCTTCGACGGCACCCGCGCCCACACCAGCCGCGGCCCCATCGCGGCGCAGCGGGTGATCGTCTGCGTCGGGCACGACCTCGACCACCTGTACCCCCACCTTGCGGAGGAGCACCGCGTCGAGCGGTGCGCCCTGCAGATGGCCCGCGCCGCCGACCCCGGCGCGGTCGTCACGCCCGCCGTCCTCACCGCGACCTCGCTGCTGCGCTACCCCGCGTTCGCCGAGACCACCAGCGCCGCAGCGCTCCGCACCCGGATGGAGGCCGACCGGCCCGACCTGCTGGCCATCGACGCGAACGTCATGTTCACCCAGCGCCCCGACGGCACCCTGCTCATCGGCGACTCGCACCACACCGAGCGCACCGTCGAGCCCTTCCTGGACGAGGCCGTCACCGAGACCCTCCGCGCCGAGACCGCCCGCGTCCTCGGCGTCGACCGGCTGCGCATCATCGAGCGCTGGCAGGGCGTCTACGCCTCCAGCCCCCTGCACCCCTACCTCGTCGCCGAGCCGGAGGAGCGCCTCAGCGTGCGCATCGTGACCTCCGGCGTCGGCATGACCATCGCCCACGGCCTCGCCCGCCGGCACTTCCCGAACTGACCCGACCGAACACCTCGTCTCACCACCACCTCACCTCCGCTCCACTCGAACGAAGGGCACTCCCCCATGCGCATCACCCGATCCCTCTCCGCGATCACGGCCGTCGCCGCGGTCTTCGCGGTCGCCGCGTGCGGCGGCACCGGCGGCGGCACCGGTTCCTCGGACACCGTCACCGTCTACAGCGCCGACGGCCTCGGCGACTGGTACAAGGCCGAATTCGAGGACTTCACCAAGCACACCGGCGTCAAGGTCGCCCTCGTCGAGGCCGGTTCGGGTGAGGTCGTCTCCCGGGCCCAGAAGGAGAAGGCGAACCCGCAGGTCGACGTCCTCGTCACCCTGCCGCCGTTCATCCAGCAGGCCCAGCAGCAGGGCTCGTTGACGAAGTCGGACGTCGACACCTCCGCGGTGCCCGCCCAGCTCAAGGCCGCCGACGGCACCTACGTCGCCGTGGTCAACAACTACTTCGCGATGATCCGCAACACGGCCGCGCAGCCGAAGCCCGCCGACTGGGCCGAGTTCACCGGCCCGGCGTTCACGCAGAAGATCCAGTACTCGACGCCGGGCAAGGCGGGCGACGGCACCGCGCTCCTGCTCCTCCTGCAGCACGTGATGGGCAAGGAGGCCGCGCTGAAGTACCTCGCCGACCTCCAGCCGAACAACGTCGGCCCGTCGACGTCCACCGGCAAGCTCGGCCCGAAGACGTCCAAGGGCGAGCTGATCGTCGCGAACTCCGACGTCCAGATGGCGCTCGCCGCCATCGCCGCCGACAAGGTCGCCTACGAGGTCTTCTACCCCACCTTCAACGGCAAGCGCACCACGCTGCCGCTGCCGTACTACATGGGCCTCGCCGACAAGGCGCCCCACGCGGCCAACGGCAAGAAGCTCATGGAGCACCTGCTCTCCAAGGACGTCCAGCAGAACGTTCCCGCCCGCGCCTGGGGCGCGCCGGTCCGCAGCGACGTCACCCCGTCGGGCCCGCAGTGGGACGCCTTCCAGAAGGCGATCGACGGCGTCGAGATCTGGTACCCGAACTGGGACGAGGTCCTCGGCGGGCTGGACGCGGACATCAAGAGCTATGAAAAGGCGACGGGTCAGTGACCGCGCCGAAGCGCACCGTCGGGGCACCGAAGGGACTCGACGACGACGCCGTGGATCGGACGGTCCGCCGCACGGTGGCGGTCGGAATGGAGAGCGTCAGCGTCACCTACGGCGACACGGTCGCCCTGCGGGACTGCAGTTTCGAGGTCGCGCGCGGCGAGACCGTCGCGCTGCTGGGGCCGTCGGGATCGGGAAAGTCCACCGCCCTCAAGGCGATCGCCGGCTTCGAACAGGTGTCCGCGGGCACCGTGACCATCGACGGCCGCGACGTGACGCGCCTGTCCCCCGCCAAGCGCGGCATCGGCATCGTGGTGCAGAGCTACGCCCTGTTCCCGCACATGACGGTCGCGAAGAACGTCGCCTTCGGCCTGCGCTCGCGCGGCGCCGACCGGTCGGAGATCGCTCCCCGCGTCGCCGAGGTGCTCGGCATGGTGGGGATGGCCGAATACGCGGATCGCCTGCCGCGGCAGCTGTCCGGCGGCCAGCAGCAGCGCGTCGCTATCGCCCGCGCGCTGGCCACCCGGCCGAACGTCGTGCTGCTCGACGAGCCGCTCTCGGCCCTCGACGCCGGCATGCGCAAGGACATGCTCGGCGAGCTGCAGCGCCTGCGCGCCGAGCTGCCCGACGTCGCGATGGTCTACGTGACGCACGACCAGAGCGAGGCCCTCGCCCTGGCCGATCGGGTCGCGATCATGCGCGACGCCCGGCTCGAGGCGATCGGCACCACCGAGGAGCTGTTCCACCGCCCGCCGACACGGTTCACCGCGACCTTCCTCGGCGGCGCCGACGTCCTGCCCGGCGGGGCGCTCCGTACTTCGCGTCCGCTGCCCGACGGTGACCACCACCTCGCGGTCCGCCCGTGGGCCTGGCGGTTCACGCGGACGGCACCGTCGAACGGTCTGCGGGTGACCGTCGAGCAGGAGCAGTGGCGCGGAGCGGTCCGGCACGTGACGGCGCGCGTCGCCGAGACGGGCGAGACGATCGGCGTCGACGTGCCGGTGCTCACCGAGGCGCCGCTCAAGGCCGAGACGCTGTGGGTAGAGGTCGACCCCGCCGACGTGATGGTGGTGCCGCGGTGACGGTCGTACTGGACGCGCCGCCCGCGCCCCCGGCCCCGCCCGCCGGCCCGTCGTTCGCGGTGCCGCGCTGGGTGTGGGTGCTGCCGCCGGTCGCGTTCATCCTCGTCGCGGTCGTGTACCCGCTGGTCGGGATCGTCGCGCGCACGTTCACCGACAAGGCCGAGCGCCCCGCCGGCCTGGCGACCTGGCGCGACACTCTCACCGACGGAGCCGTACTGAGCGCCCTGGGCACGACGGTGAAGGTCGCGGCCCTGTCGACGGCCGGCTGCCTCGTCGCGGGCACCTTCCTCGCGCTGGTGCTGGCCTTCGTGCCCTTCCCGGGCGCGGCGGCGGTCTCGCGCCTGATCGAGGTCGTGGTCTCGTTCCCCAGCTTCCTCATCCCGCTCGCGCTGGGCGTCCTGCTCGGCCCGGTCGGCGTGGCCCAGGCGCTCGGCGTCCCGACGGGCTCGTTCACCACGTCGCTGTGGGGCGTGGTGCTCGCGGAGATCGCCTTCTACACGCCGTTCGTGGTGCGGCCGATGCTCGCCGCCTTCGGCCAGTTCCCGACGGTGCAGATCGACGTCGCGTCGTCGCTGGGCGCGGGACCGCTGCGGATCATCGCCCGCGTGATCCTGCCGGCGGTGCTGCCGGCGCTGGCCGCCGCGGGCTCGCTCACGTTCCTGCTCACGCTCAACGAGTTCGGGATCGTGCTGTTCACCGGCGCCAAGGACGTCATCACCGTGCCGATGCTCATCTACACCCGCTCAATCGTGGGGCAGGACTTCGCCTCGGCGGCCGTGCTCGCGACGGTGCAGCTGCTCATCTCCATCGGCGCGTACGTCGCGTACCGCCTGCTCATGAAGAAGGGACTCCGCTGATGCTGGTGCGTAACCCGGCGGCCCGCGTCGCCGTCTGGGCGGCCTTCGCCGTCGTCCTGCTGGCTTTGGTGATCACGCCGATCGCCGTCACGGTGATCACGGCGTTCAGCGCGAGCTGGACCTCGGTGCTGCCGTCCGCGCTGACCACCGACCACGTCGCCGACGTCTTCACGCCCGAGAACGCCGCCAGCATCGGCGTCTCGGTGCAGACCGCGCTCCTCGCCTCCGCGCTCGCGGTGGTGGCCGGGACGTGGGCGGCGCTGGCGGTGCCGAGCCTGCCCGGGCGGCTCCGCGGCGCGATCGACGCGTTCTTCCACCTGCCCGTCGCCGTGCCCTCGGTGGTCGTCGGCCTGGGCGTGCTCGTGGCCTTCTCGGCGCCGCCGATCGTCCTGGGCGGCACCCCGTCGATCGTGATCCTGGTGCAGGCGATCCTGGTCTTCGCCTTCGCCTACTCGATGGTCTCGGCGGCGGTCTCGCAGCTGGATCCGATGCTGGACAAGGTGGGCGGCTCGCTCGGCGCGTCGCCGCTGCGCCTGCTGCTGACGGTGCGCCTGCCGCTGCTGCTGCCGTCGATCGCCGCCGCGGCGGGCCTGTCGGTGGCGCTGTGCATGGGCGAGCTCGGCGCGACGATCATGGTCTACCCGGCGTCGTGGCGGACCCTGCCCGTCACGGTGTTCACCCAGTCGGACCGCGGCGACCTGTTCGGCGCTGCCGCGAACACGATGTTCCTCGTACTGGTCACCGTGGTGATCCTCGGCGTGCTCTCGGCGTTCCGGCGGCGCGCCCGCTAGCAACCGCCAGCAACGTATCCACCACCTCGCGCGGTGCGGCGTCCTTGCGCCGCACCGCGCGCAGGCGTCGATGCAGGTCGACGCCGTCGGTGGGGATCTCGACGAGCCGGCCGTCGCGCAGCTCCGCATTCACCGCGAGTTCGCTGAGCACGGCGGCCCGGCCGCCCGCGGCGACCATGATCTTCACGGCGGCGTTCGTGCCGAGCGCGATGGATCGCGGGTCCGACTCGAGCCCCACCCTCCGCAGCGCGGCCTCGAGCGCGTCGCGGGTGCCGGCCCCGGGTTCGCGGGTGACCAGCGGCAGTTCCGCGAGCTCCGCCGCGGTCACGGGGCGGTCGTCCCGCCGCCGGGACAGACGGTCCCCCGGCGCGGCGACCAGCACCATCCGGTCGGTGCGGACGGTCCGCGAGGCGAGGTCGTCGGGCACCGTCGGGCCCTCGATGAAGCCCAGGTCCGCGACGTGGCCGCGCACCTCGGCGATCACGGCGGCGGAATTGCCGACGGTGAGGTGCACGGGCTCGTCGGTGTGCTCGCGCAGCCGGGCGAGCCACGCCGGCATGAGGTACTCGGCGATGGTCTGGCTGCAGGCGATCCGCACGGTGTGGTCGAAGCGCAGCGCCTCCGCGCCGGTCTGCAGGGCCGACATCGCGGTCACCACCGACCGCGCCCACTCGGTGACCGCGGCGCCCTCGGGCGTGAGTTCGGCGCCCCGGGTGCGGCGATCCAGCAGGTCGAGCCGAAGCTGGCGCTCGAGGTGGCGCAGGCGGGAGCTGGCGCTCGGCTGGGAGATCGAGCACTCCCGCGCCGCGGCCGAGATCGACCCCAGATCCGCAACCGCCACCAGCAGGCGCAGCGATTCCACCGACGGCATATCCATAGCCTTATTCTATGGGTAAATAGGTGCCCTGTGGGTTCTGGATGCCTCGATCGGGCAACAGAGTGGTCTCATGCACGCGATGACCACCGCCGACCGCGCCGCCGGCCCCGCCCCGTCCGGGCTGTTGCGCGACCTCCGCAGCCCGTGGGAGGCGTTCTCCAACCTCACGCCGAACTGGTTCGCCTCGGTCATGGGCACCGGCATCATCGCCAACGCTGCAGTGGGTCTCCCCGTCCACGCGCCCGGCCTCCGCACCGCGGCCGCCGCGGTGTGGGTGCTGGCGGCGGTCCTGCTCGCCGTGCTGACCTTCGGCACCGTCGCGCACTGGATCCGGTACCCCGCGTTCGCCCGCCGGCACCACCGCGACCCCGTGATCGGCAACTTCTACGGCGCCATGGCGATGGCGTTCCTCACCGTCGGCATCGGGGCGGTGCTCGTCGGCCGCGACTGGATCGGGTTGACGGCCGCGCTCGCGCTGGGCACCACCCTGTGGGTGATCGGCACAGCACTCGGCCTGTTCTTCGCCCTCCTGATCCCCGCGCTGATGGTCCGCGGCGGCCACTACCGCTCGGACGCCGCGTTCGCGGGCTGGCTGATGCCCGTCGTCTCCCCCATGGTCACCGCCGCCGGCGGTGCGGTGCTGCTGCCCTACGCGGCGGAGGGCGCTGTGCGCACCGCGCTGCTGTGGTTCAGCTACGCCTGTTTCGCCTTCACTCTCGCCACCTCGCTGGTGGTGCTCCCCGCAGTGCTCCTCCGCCTGGTTCGCGGCCCCCTCTGGGCGCCGGCGATGATCCCCACCGCGTGGATCGTGCTCGGCCCGCTCGGGCAGTCGATCACCGCGGCGAACGGGCTCGGCTCCACCGCGCACCTCGCCGTGGGCCCCGACCTGGCCGCCGGCCTGCAGCGCTTCGGCACGGACTACGGCTGGAGCGTCACGGTCGCCGTCCTGATGTGGACCGCGGTCGCGCTCGTGCTCACCGCCCGCACCGCGCTGGGGACGGCGGACGGCCTGCCGTACGCCCTGACCTGGTGGTCCTTCACCTTCCCCGTCGGGACCTGCGCCACCGGCTTCAGCGCGATGGCGGCGGCGACCGGCGCCACCGGATACGCCGTGCTCGCGGTCGTCTTCTTCCTCGGCCTGGTGGCGGGGTGGGTCACCGCGGCACGCGGCACCTTCGCCCGCGCCGTCGTCAGCGGCTCGCTGCTCCGCCATCCCGAGCTCGCCGCGTGAGGCGCCCGAGCAGCAGCCGCCTGCCCGGCAAGTCAAAAACCTTGCGCTAGACCTTAGCAAGTCCATACACTTGCGTCATGTTCGTCCTCACCGCCGACCAACGGGGCAGCCGCTCCGACTCCGACCGAGTCGAGGCGGCGCGCGCCCTCTTGGCGCCCCTCGCCTGGCTCCGCGCACCCGACCGGACGGCGGGCGACGAACTGCAGGCCGTCACCGACGACGCCGCAGTAGCCGTCGACGCCGCCCTCGCGCTCCTCGCCGACGGGCACTGGAGCATCGGAATCGGTGCCGGCCCCGTGGAGCAGCCGCTCCCCGCGCAGACCCGGGCGGGCCGCGGACGCGCCTTCGAGGCGGCACGCGAAGCGGTCGAGGCCGCGAAGGGCACGGCCGTGCCGCTGCAGGTCCGGGGCGACGACGGGGCCGCGGCGGCGCGCGCCGAGGCGATCCTGTCGGTGCTCGGCCTTATCGTGGGCCGTAGATCACGGGAGGGACAGGAGGTGACCGCCTTGCTGAACACGGGAATGTCGATCACGGCGGCCGCGGCGGAGCTCGGCGTCTCGCGGCAGGCGGCGTCGCAGCGCGCGGCGGCGGCGGGCTGGTCGGTGGAGCCGGCGGGCCGCGCCCTCGCCGTCGAACTGCTGGCCGCGGCCGATCCCGGCGCAGGGGCGGCTCGATGATCGCCGTCGTGATCGCGCTGCTGCTCGCCGCGACGGTGGCCGGCGTCCTCGCGTCGCGAAGCGGCGCGCGCGGACCGGCGGGAATGGTCTGGGCCGCGGTTCCGGCGGTCCTCGTCGGGGCGGCGGCCGTCGTCGCCCTCGCCGCCCCGGCGGCGACCGGCTTCGGCCTCGCCGCGGTGCGGGTCGCCGCTGTGCTCGCCGCGATGGCGGGCGGCAGCGCGCTGGTCACCGCCGCGTTCACGCTGGCCGGAGCGACCGGCGAGGACGAGCCCGACGGCGACACCGCGCCCACGGAGGGCCCGCCCGCCGACGGTGATCCTTCGGACGACGAGCCCGGGGGTGGCGGCCCCGCGGACGAGCCCGCGCCCGCGTCACCCCTGCGCGGCGGCCTGGCGATCGGCATCCTCGAGCGGGCCGCCATCGCGGTGTGCGTGCTCGCGAACTTCGGCGGCGGCCTCGCGGTCATCGTCGCCGCGAAGGGCCTCGCCCGCTACCCCGAGCTGCGCCACCCCGGCGCGGCGGAGCAGTTCATCATCGGCACCTTCGTCTCGGTGCTGTGGGCCGTCGCGTGCGCCGGCGTGGCGGTCGCCCTGGGGCGCTGACCAGTGCCGGGTGCCGACCCCGCGTGGTGTCAGCTCTCCTGCGGCGGTACCTGTCCCGGCTGCTGCACCTCGGACGGCGCGAGGCTCTGCCAGCGCGTGTGCCCCTGGCCCAGCTGACTCGCCGACTGGCCGCTGGGCAACTGTGCGGTGACCTCCGAGAGGGATTCCGCCGACGCCTCCTGCGCCGAGGGCGCGGGCGCGGAGGGCGCGATCGGCGCGTCGGGCACCTCGTCCTTCGTCACGACCACGGGCGCCACGGGCTCCGGCGTGTCGAACCAGCCCTCGGTGTCGATGTCCGGCGCGGTGCCCGGCGCGTCCTCGGAGGGCTCGAACCGGAAGACCCCATCGGATCCGGGCGTGCCGAGGTTGCGCATGAAGCCCTGGAGGGCGGCGTTGAAGTCGCTCGGCACCACCCACACCTTGTTCGCGTCGCCCTGCGCCATCTCCGGCAGGGTCTGCAGGTACTGGTAGGCGAGCAGTTCGGGCGTCGGACGCCCCGACTTGATCGCGGAGAACGTGGTCTCGATGGCCTTCGCCTCGCCCTGGGCCTCCAGGTACGCGGCGGCGCGGCGGCCCTCGGCCCGCAGGATCTCCGCCTGCCGGTCGGCCTCCGCGGCGAGGATCGCGGCCTGCCGCTCGCCCTCCGCCAGCAGGATCCGGCTCGCCTTGTCGCCCTCGGCCGACTTGATCGCGGCCTCCCGGTGGCCCTCGGCGGAGAGGATGGTGGCGCGCTTCTCGCGGTCGGCCTTCATCTGCTTCTCCATCGACTCCTGGATCGACGGGGGCGGGAAGATCGACTTGAGCTCGACGCGGGCGACGCGCAGGCCCCACCGCGACGTGGCCTCGTCGAGCACGCCGCGGAGCTGGCCGTTGATCTTCTCGCGCGAGGTCAGCGTCTCCTCCAGCGTCATGCCGCCGACCACGTTGCGCAGCGTGGTCGTGGTGATCTGCTCGACGCCGACCACGTAGTTGCTGATCTCGTAGACCGCGGCCTCGGGCCGGGTCACCTGGAAGTAGACGACGGTGTCGATGTTCACGGTCAGGTTGTCCTGCGTGATCACCGGCTGGGGCGGGAAGGAGACCACCTGCTCGCGCAAGTCCACCCGCGCGCGGACCTTGTCGACGAACGGGATCAGCAGCGCCAGCTGACCGGACACCGTGCGCGTGTACCGGCCGAGCCGCTCGATCACCGCGGCCTGCGCCTGCGGGACGAGCACCAGCGACTTCACCAGCACGACCACCGCCGCGAGGATCAGTACGAGGAGTACGACCAGTCCGATTCCTATGCCCTCCATGGATCTTCCTCTCCTAGGTCTTCGGTCAGCTGTCGACCACGACGGCGACCGCGCCGTCGATCTCGACGATGGTCACCTCCACGCCCACCGCGATCGGAACACCGTCGTACGGCGTCCGCGCGGACCATTCCTCCCCGCCGATGAGCACCCGGCCCGCCTCGCCCGAGACGGACTGCAGCACAGTCGCCTTCATGCCGGGGAGCGATTCCAGGTACGACGGTGCCTCACCCCGCTTGCTCTCGACGTACCGCCGCAGCGGCGGGCGGGCCAGCAGGAGCAGCAGCACCGACGAGACGGCGAAGACGACGCCCTGCGCCCACAGCGGCAGGTCGAACACGCCCGTCGCGCCGGCGGTGACGAGCGCCCCGCCGCCGAGCATGAGCAGCGTGAATTCGCCGGCCGCCGTCTCCGCCACGGCCAGCAGGATCGCGCCGATGAGCCAGAGCGCCGCTGCCATACCTCGATCCTGCCAGAATCGGACAGCACGGGCGAGAACCCCGTCGGTGCGCGGCGCTAGCCTGGGGCCATGGCACACACTCAGGGGCGGAGTCGGTACCTCACGACGCGGGACGGCAGGCGACTGCACGCGGCGCAGCTCGACGGTCCGGCCGGTGCGCCGGTCGTGGTCTTCGAGGCCGGCGCCGGCGGAACCCGGTCGTCCTGGGGCACAGCGCAACCACCGGTGTCCGTCTTCGCGCCCGCGGTGGCGTACGACCGGTCGGGCCTCGGCCGCAGCGAGCCCGACGCGGCGGACCGCACCTTCGGGCGGATGGCCGACGACCTGAACGACCTCCTCGACGGCCTCGCCGACGGCGACGACACCCGGTTCGTGCTCGTCGGCCACAGCCTGGGCGGCGTGATCGTGCGCCTGGCCGCGTCGCGCCGTCCGGACCGGATCGTCGGGCTCGTCCTGGTCGACCCGTCGGACGAGGCGGCGGAGGACATGTTCCACGGGAACGTCGAACGGCGCGTGGCGCTGACGACGGCGATCGCCCGCGTGCTCGCGCGGACCGGTGCGCTTCGCCTGCTGGGCGGACTCCTGTTCCGCGGAGTGCCGGCGGACGTGCGCGCCGACCTCGCGCGTGAGGCGACCACCCAGCGCGCGATCGACGCGATGGCGCAGGAGCTGAAGACCTTCTACCCGGAGCTGCAGTCGTGGCAGGACGCCGCGCCCGACCTGGGCGATCTGCCTGTCACCGTGATCTCGGGGGCGAAGAGCGCGGGCCTCGGGAAGGCGGTGCGCGCGCGGGTCAACGAGGCGCACGCCGGGCGGGCCGCCGCGTCCGCGACCGGACGGCACGTCGTGGCCGCGAACTCGGGACACAACGTCCCACTGACCGACCCGGAGGTGATCGTCGAGGAGATCCGTCGCCTCGTGTCCGGGCCGGCCGCCGAGCAGGGATGAGTCAGAGCGGGTACGGCGGCGCGCCGACGCCGACCAGGCGGTAGGTGCCCCACACCGTCTTGTCGGTGACCATCGCGGGCGACGCCTCTCCCCCGCCGACGGACACCGTGACGCTGCCGCGGGGCATCTTCTTCAGCGCCGCACCGATTTCCAGGTCGTCGACGGTGCCGTACCAGTGGTAGTTGCCGTCGAGCGGCTCGAGGTGCCCCGCGAGCCGGACGGGCGAGACGGCCTCGAAGTCGCCGGAGCGGAGCACCGCCTCGCCGGCGTAGACGCCCTCGTCGCGCACGTGGTCGTTGGAGAGGTCGATCGCGTCGCGGTCCGGCCGGGACGGCGCGCGCCGCCCCTTGTGGATCCAGCGGGCGGTCACCGGGGGCCGCGACAGCAGGCGCGTGGCCGCCTCGGTGTACATCCACCGCAGCCAGGCATCCAGCGTGTCCAGCTGGAGCTTCGCACCGTCGATCAGCACCAGGTTGGGCACCCCGTCGACGAGCATGCCCAGGTACGCGCGCTCGGCGTCCGCGGGCCCGACGGTGCCGGGCGGCACAACGCGCGGGTCCAGCGCGGGAACCTCGATCGCCGCCGTCGTTCCCGCGAGCACCACGAGGTCGTAGTCCGTCACGCCCGCCGGGGTGGTCAGCGTCCACGCGTCACGGTCGGGCCGGAACCTCAGGTCCACCACGTCCGATGGTGCCAGGACGGCACCGTCGACCCCGGGGACGCGCGACCCGATGACGACGATCCGCGGATGCTCCGCCGACGTCACGCGAGGAACCCCGCCTTCTTCCACGACCACCGCGCGAGCGGGCCCATGAGCCCGACGGAATCGAGGAAGCGGCCGAGGTCGCGGAAGCCGTCCTGCTTGGCCTTGATGTGGTGCGGGTTGGTGATCGCGGCGCGGTAGGCGGCCTTCGGGTCGAGTCCGACGCGGGCGTACATGCGCGGATTGGCGAACAGCATCCGGAAGCCGAAAGCGGCGCCGGCGTGCAGGTTCCCGACGAGCAGCGTCTGCAGCCGGGTGCGGTCGGCCACGCCGCGGCGCGCGCCGTCGCGGGCGTAACCGATGTGCCGCGCCTCCTCGGTCACGTGGATCTGCATGAGCCGCGCGACGATGGGCTGCAGCTCCGGATCGTCCTTGATCTGCCGCTGCTGGGCGTCGAAGATCTCCTCGCCGACGAGGGCGGCGATCCACACGGCCTGGCCGCGGATGACCGGGGCGAGAACGTACTTCACGACGGCGAGCTGCCAGCCCCGCAGGCGGTAGGGGCGCTCGCCGACGCGGTCGATGACCTTGCCGAACATCACCATGTGGCGGCACTCGTCGCCCATCTCGGTGAGCGAGTAGAAGGCGTCGCGCGAGGTGGGGTCCTTGGACAGGAGGTCGCGGAGCAGGAGGCGGTTGAGGAGGTTCTCGAACCAGATGCCCATCGACAGCAGGTTGACCATCTCCTGACGGGAGAGGGCGATCTGCTGCTCGCGGGTCATGCCGTTCCAGATGTCCGTGCCGTAGAGGGTGCACATGT
This sequence comes from Tsukamurella sp. M9C, assembly GCF_020169415.1. Lineage (GTDB taxonomy): Bacteria > Actinomycetota > Actinomycetes > Mycobacteriales > Mycobacteriaceae > Tsukamurella. The sequence goes on along the minus strand of NZ_JAIULG010000002.1, from coordinate 203,123 downwards.
GCGGCGGCAGGAAGAACTTGTCGGGGTCGATCGGGGCGTCCCAGTCGATGTCGACGACCGGCGCGTAGGAGCGCTTGACGGAGCCGCCGAGGAGCCGGTCGGCAACCGCATCGCGGGTACGTTCGGGCGAAGTCGTATCGGTCATGTGGCGAACGTAACACCACTGCCGGACAGTCCGCAACGAACTGTCTATTCGAGCAGCTCCAGGGCGTGTCAGGGAGCGATCGTCGCGCGCACCGGGAGCACGAAGGCCTGGGCGTACCGTCGGCCCGCCTCGACGTTCGCCGAGCTCGGGCCCCGGTGGTCGGCATCGTCGACGACGCCCTCGACGGCCGGCAGCGGGGTCAGCAGCAGCGAGTGGAGCTGCCGGACGAAGTAGTCGGCGAAGGCGTGCACGTCGGCGCCGTCGCGGTACTCGCCGCGCCGGATCTCCCCCAGGAAGAACCGCCGCCCCTGCTGGATCTGCGGCGAATCGCCGGTGATGTACGGCAGCAGCAGCGCCGGGTTCGAGGCCAGCACGTGCTGCAGCGCGCGGTGCTCCCGCAGGTAGGCGTAGGCGTAGCCGAAGCCGGACGCCAGCCGCTCGTCGTTGTCGGTGATCTCGTCGGCGAAGTCGTGGATCCGCCGGTAGAACTTGTCCAGCTCACTCGCGACGAGGGCCTCCACCAGCGCGTCCTTGCCGGTGAAGTGCTGATAGAGCGTCGCCCGCGCCAGGCGGGCGCGCTTGGCCAGGGCGCCCATCGAGATCCGCGTCAGGCCGGCCTCGTCGACCCAGTCGAGAGCCGCGCGCAGGATCTGCTGCCGGGTGTCGGGTTTGGTCGTCGGGGTCGATGCCACCTGCGGATTCTATAACTGCGACCGCAAGCGCCGCGGTCAGGAAGCGGGATCGGTGACGAAGTCCACGAGCCGCTCGACGGCGCCGATGAGCGAGGCGTCGAGGTCGCGGAAGGAGGTGACCGCGCCCTGCACCCGGCGCCAGCCGTCCTGCGGCGAGCCCCAGCCGAGGCGCGCGCAGGTGCCGGTCTTCCAGTCCTCGCCGCGCGGCACGTCGGGCCAGGCCGCGATGCCCACGGACGAGGGCTTCACCGCGGCCCAGATGTCGATGAACGGGTGGCCGGTGACCATGACGTACTTCCCGAGCGACTGCGTCATCCGGGACTCCTTGGAGCCCTCGACGAGGTGGTCGGCGAGCACGCCCACCTTGCGGCCGGGGCCGGGCTGGAACTCGGCGAGCCGGGCGCCCAGGTGGTCGAGGCCCTCGAGCTGCTCGACGACGACGCCCTCGACCCGCAGGTCGTGGCCCCAGACGCGCTCGACGAGCGCGGCGTCGTGGATGCCCTCGACCCAGATCCGGCTGGGCAGCGCGACGCGGGCCTTGACGCCCTCGACGCGGGTCGAGCCCGACGCGCTGCGTTGCGGGCCCGACGGTGCCTTCGCCCGCGGCTTCACCAGGGTGACGGGCTTCCCGTCGATGAGGAAGGCGGCCCGGCGCATCGCGAAGACGCGGACGACGCCGCGGCCGTCCTCGAGCTTGACGAAGTCGCCGTCGTAGCTCTTGTCGAAGCCTACGACGGCCCCGCAGAAGCCGGTCGCCGCGTCCTCGACCACGAGATCGTGGTCGGCGGGAACCTCGGGGACCACCCGCGCCTTCTTGCTCGCGTGCCCCGCGTAGATGTCGCCATAGCCGTGTCCCACGGCGGATGATTCTACGGCGCGGGATCCACGTAGTGCTGGAAGCCGTAGCGCGTGTGCGGCCCGATCGCGCCGAACTCGAACAGGCCCTCGCCCTCCTCGGTGCGCCCGTCGGGATGCCGGACGGTGCAGGTCGCGAGGTATTCGACGGGCACCAGCATCGTGAGGTTGACGTCGAGCTCGGACACGCGGAACCGCCGGCCCTCGACCTTCTCCTCGCCCTGCCACATGCCGTGGCGCCAGTCCTGGTCGAGCCCGTAGCCGGTGCCGAAGCCGAAGTGGTTCGCGGTGGTGATGCGCACGTCGACGGTGGTCGCGGCACCGTCGGAACCCGTGAAGACGAGCCGAGCCGCCCGGGCCTGGCGGGTGCCCGGCACGAAGTCGATGTCGTGCGCGACGTGGCCGAGCCAGCGCGGTTCGGAGCCGTCGTGCGGGATCCAGGTGGCGTCCTCGACGACGGGGCGGCCCCGGACATCCTCCTGCAGCACGACGCAGATCGCGGCGTCGGCGGTGGTCAGGACGGAGTAGATCCAGAAGAAGTTGCCGGCCTCGGTGACGCGGCGGCCGGGCGGCTCGGCCTCGCCGACGGGGCGCACGCCCCAGGAGCGGTCGCGGTTGCCGCGCCAGGTGCGCGCGTCGAACGTGGTCCCGTCGACCGTGAGACTGCCCGCCCAGGTTCCGACCTGCACGAACCGCTGGGTGTCGAAGGTGACGCGCTCGAGTTGGCGGTGGAAGTGCCGCGGCTCGAGGTGCGCGGGGCCGGTGCCGGTGAACGTGAGGTCGAAGGCGAGGTCGTAGTCCGCGCCGGGCTCGAGGGTGACGCGCAGGCGGTGTAGCCCGTCGAGCACCTCGACGCGCATCGGCCCGACGGTCGTGTCGGCGCGGTCGGCGCCGAGGGCCTTGGAGGCGCGGAAGACGATCTGGTCGTCGCCGTGCCGGGCGACGGCGAAGCAGTCGACGACGCCCAGGTTCGGGTAGACGCCGAGGCCGAGCACGAGGAAGGGCTCGGCGGCGGTGCCGTTGTGGGCGTTGAAGTAGTAGCGGTCGTAGAAGTTTCGGTCCGACGTCGCGGGGTGGCGGATCACCTCCGCGACCTGGTGGATCGGGTAGTCGTCGAAGGGCGACAGCGTCATACGACGGACTCCCAGTACGTGCCGGCGAGCAACTTCTCGATGCTGGCACGGTGCAGGATCATGTCGTCGGGGTTCTCCGGCGCGACGGCGGCGCCGAAGTCGATGGCCCGGGTCTGGATCCGGTACATGATCACGCCGTGCACGATGGCCGCGTAGGCGGTGTAGAAGTCCATGTCGCGCGGCACGTGGCCGGTCCGGTCGGCGTACCGTCGCTCGACGTCCTGCCGGCGCAGGAAGCCCGGCAGGCCGGGCAGGCCGGCGAGCTCCGCGAGATCCTGGAAGAAGCGGTGCAGGTAGACGAACCAGCCGAGGTCCAGCTCGCACGGTCCGACGGTCGCCATCTCCCAGTCGAGCACGGCGACGGGCGTGTTGCCGGCCGGGCCGCCGTACATCAGGTTGCCGATGCGGGCATCGCCCCAGTTGAGCACCTGGTCGGCGTGCGGCGGGAGGTTGTCCTCGGCCCACGCGAGCGCGCGGTCCAGCAGCGGTGCCCCGCCGTGCTTCTGCGCCGCCCAGTCGTAGAACGCGCGGAGCCGGCGCAGGTGCGCGGCGAGCGCGGTCTCCCCCGGCTCGGGTGTCGGAATGAGGCCGTCGGCGGGGGCGGGCACGGCGTGGATCGTGGCGATCACGTCGACCGAGGCGTCGGCGAGCTCGCGCAGATCCGCGTCGGTGGAGTCGGGGCGCCAGGCGCCGAAGGTGTAGGGCATGACGTCGGGCGGGACGTCGCCGTCGACGCGGTCCATGACGAGGAACGGGGCGCCGATCACCGCCGGGTCCTCCTCCACCCACAGGCACGACGGCGCCGCGACCCCGTACGACTCGACGTGCCGCATCACCGCGAACTGCGCGGGCAGGTCGTAGGTCGGGAACACCGGGTCGGACTCCGGCCGGGGCGCCACGCGGATGACGAGGCGCCGCTCCTCGTCGCCGAACCGGACCGCGGCGAGCAGGGTCTCGCTCGACATGCCGTTGCCCTCGGGCAAGTGCAGGTCGAGCACCTCCGCGCCCGGCTCGCGCGCGGCGAACCACTGCTGCAACTGGGCGCGCACCTCGTCCGGGGTGCGCTGTGAGGAGGCCGGGCGGGCCTGCTCGGCGAAGGTGTCCGATTCGGTCATGCCGGTCAGGGTAGATCCGCGCGGCCTTTGCTAGAACATGTTTCAGAAATCTCGCGATGGCGGCGTTGCGGGCGTGGGCGCTGAGATGTGGGCTCCAGCGGCGCGGGCACGCCGTATCCCGGGAGTCGCGCCGCTGGGGCGCACACCCCAGCGGGTGCCGCGACTAGGATGAATGCCCATGAGCTCCCCCGTCGTCACCCTCGCCCGCCGCGCCACCGCGGGGCCCGCCCAGGGCTTCGCGGTGTGGTCTGCGGCCTGGCTGGCGGGCTCGGCGGGCACGGACGAGCTGCTGGAGGCGCTCGGCGAGTGGGCGCCGGTGCAGTCCGTGGTCGACGGCGACCTCCCCGATCTGCTGGCCGAGATCCGTGCCCTGGAGCCGCATTCGGTTCGGCTGCTGCTGCCCGCGCCGGGCGATGCGCGGGGCCTCCCCGCGGGCACCGACCTGGAGGAAGCGGCGATGGCCCGGGGCGAGGTCGTGCTCTTCGACGGCGCGACGTCCACGATCGCCCTCGTGCCGACGCCCGAGGCCGCCGATGTGATGCGCTGGCAGGCCTTCCTCCACGAGCCCGCACTCGTCGATCCGGATCCGGTGTCCCTCGGCGCCGCCGAGCATGCGCTGCGGGACGCCGTCCGCGAGGCGCCGTCCGCGCTGGCCAGCCTGCCGCCCGCGCCCGACGCCGCGTCGGACCCGCGCGGCGTCGTCATGGAGCTGACCCGCTACCTGGGCGCGCACCGGCTGCCCCTCGGTGCCGCCGAGCGGGCGCACCGCGTGCTCGACAGCGCCGGGATGGTGGAGGCGATCCTGCTGGTCGCGGGTGCGGAGAACCCGTACGCCGGTCTCACCCTCGCCTCCGCGCAGGGCGGCGACGCCGCCTACCGCGACCTGTGGCGCACCGTCCGCGCCGCGCGGGTGGCCGCCGTGAACGCGGTGTGCCGCGACGAACTGCGCGGAGCATTCTGAAACCGTCGTTCAGATGAGGGACGCTCGAAATACTGCGCCGCGGATCAGCTGAGCGCGGGTTTCAGGTGCGAACCGGGCGCCGCACTGCCGGGCAGCAGCCCTCGACGCACGCGGCGCCGTCGACGCTGACGCCGAGCCCGCTGGACCTGCCCGCATCCGCATCGTCGACGAGGTCGGCGACCATCGCCGCGAACCGCGGATCGTGGATCGGGGTCGCGGCGCGGGCGAAGGGCATGCCCAACTCCCCCGCGAGATCGCGCGCCTCGGTGTCGAGGTCCCAGATCACCTCGAGGTGGTCGGAGATGAAGCCGATGGGCACGACCGCGACGCCGGGCACCCGCTCGTCCCACAGCGCCTGGATGTGGTCGCAGATGTCGGGCTCGAGCCACGGCACCTGCGGCGGGCCGGAACGGGACTGCCAGACCACGTCGTGATCCATCCCCAGCCGGGCGGCGACGTTCGCGGCCGCGTCCCGGACCTGTCGCGAGTAGAGGTTGGACACCCCGGGCGGGCCCGCGTTCACGTCCGCGGCCTCCGGGATCGAGTGCGCCGTGAACACCAGGCGCGAGCCGAAGGGCACCGTCGCCAGGGCGGCCTGCGCCGCGTCGGCGAAGCAGTCCAGGAACAGCTCGTGATCGTGGAACTGCGGCAGCTTGGTCAGCCGCGGCGCGCCGGGTCCCACGGCCGCGAGGGCGCGGGCGATGTCCTCGTCGTACTGCCGGCAACCCGAGAAGCCGCCCCAGGCGGAGGTGGCGAAGACGAGCGCGTCGCGCACGCCGTCGTCCTTCATCCGCCGCACGGTGTCCTCGACCATCGGATGCCAGTTCCGATTCCCGAAGTAGACCGGCAGCGCCCGGCCCCGGCGGTCGAACTCCTCCGATACGGCCGCGATCAGCGCACGGTTCTGCTCGTTGATCGGCGAGACGCCGCCGAACCGCTGGTAGTGCTGTTCGACGGCGTCCAGGCGCTCGGGTGGTACGCCACGACCACGCACGACGTTCTCGAGGAACGGCCGTACGTGGTCGGGGTGCTCGGGCCCACCGAAGGAGAGCACGAGCAGCGCATCGTGGGTCACGACTGCGCGTTGATCATTTCCTCGGGGAACCAGGTGTTGTGGCTGGCGCCGCCGTCGACGTAGACGATGGAGCCGGTGGTGCCGGGCAGCCAATCCGAGAGCAGCGCGCAGATGCTCTTGCCCACGACCTCCGGGTCGTCGACGTTCCAGCCGATGGGCGAGGCGCCGTCCCAGTACTGATTGAGCATGTTGAGCTTCTTGGCGTCGTCGGTCGCGGTGCCCGAGATCGCCTTGGCGGCCAGGGTCTTGATCGGGCCGGCGGCCACCAGGTTGGAGCGGATCTTCTTGGCGTAGCCGACCTCACGGGCGACGTAGCGGTTGACCGACTCGAGGGCGGCCTTCTGCACGCCCATCCAGTTGTAGTCGGGCATCGCGGTGCGGGGATCGAAGTCCATGCCCACGATGGAGCCGCCCTCGTTCATGACGGGCAGCACGGCGCGGGCCAGCGAGGCGTAGCTCCACGCGGAGATCTCGAAGGACTTCGCCACGTCGGGGCCGGGGCCCTCGAGGAAGGGCACGGCGTCGGGACCCATGAGGGTGCGGGGCGCGAAGGCGATGGAGTGCAGCACGCCGTCGATGCCCTCGGGCGCGAGCTCGCGGACCTTGTCGGCCAGCGTGCCGAGGTACTCCTCGTCGGTGATGTCGAGCGGGATCGCCGGCGGCACCTCCTGCGGGAGACGCTTGGCGATGCGGTCGATCAGGCGGAGCCGGTCCGGGATGCCGGTGATGATCACCTTGGCGCCCTGCTCCTGGGCCACCTTGGCGGCCGAGAAGGCGATGGAGGCATCGGTGATGATGCCGGTGATGAGGATGGTCTTGCCTTCGAGCAGTCCGGTCACGGACGTGCCTCCTTCAGTGTGTTCGTGCTGCGTGGCTGGTTCGACGGTGCGCGGTCGCGCCTAGTGGCCTGTTGTCTCGGGCCTAGTGGCCCATGCCCAGGCCGCCGTCGACGTTGATGACGTTGCCGGTGACGTAGGAGGAGTCGTCCGAGGCGAGGAACGAGACCACCGCGGCGACCTCCTCGGGCTGGCCGATCCGCTTCGCGGGGATGCCCTGCTTGATCAGCGGCTCGGTCATGTCCGACGGGAGCTCGCGGGTCATGTCGGTGTCGATGAGGCCCGGCGCGATCACGTTGGCCGTGATGTTGCGCGAGCCCATCTCGCGGGTGACGGAGCGGGCGAGGCCGACGACGCCGGCCTTCGACGAGGCGTAATTGGCCTGGCCGCCGGTGCCGGCGAGGCCGACGACCGAGCCGAGGTAGATGAACCGGCCCCAGCGGTTCTTCAGCATGTCGCGCGTGGCGGCCTTGGTGACGCGGAAGGCGCCGGTGAGGTTGGCGTTGATGACCTTCTCGAAGCTCTCGACGCTCATGCGCATGACCAGCGTGTCGTCGGTGATGCCGGCGTTGGAGACGACCACCTCGACGGGGCCCTGGTGCTCGGCGACCGTCTTGAAGGCGGCGTCGACGGACTCGGTGTCGGTGACGTCGCACTGCACGCCGAACAGGCCCTCGGGGGCGCCGGAGCCGCGGTGCGTCACCGCGACCTTGTGGCCGTCGGCGGCGAGGCGCTGCGCGATCGCGAGGCCGATACCGCGGTTGCCGCCCGTGACGAGGACGGACCGGGGCGTGAATTCAGAAGTCGACATGGGTGACAACGTATCAATCACGCTCGCGACCCGGGAAATCTCCGGGCACGCGAGTCGTCGCGGGTGTGCGTTCCGCGGGCACCGAGGTCACGGCAGACGCCGGTTGAACAGCACTGCGCCCGCGGCGCCGAGCACCAGCAGGCCCGTGCCCCACAGCACCCAGATCCGCGAGTTGTCACCCTTCTGCATCTCCCACCCGATCTCGTCGCGCAGGGTGCCGTAGGCCTCATTGAGGTCGCTCAGCGAGGACGCCGAGAAGAAGTTGCCCCCGGAGAGCTCGGCGATCTTCCGGAGCGAGTCGTCGTCGACGGGGACGGGGATGTTCTGTCCCTCGATGTCGACGGTGCCGTTCGGCGTGCCGAAGGAGATGGTGGAGATGGGGATCCCCTCCTCCTTGGCCTTGCGGGCGGCGGTGAAACCGCCGCGCGGGTCGTCGAGGTCGGTGGGCACCGTCTGCTTGCCGTCGGACTCGAGGATGATCCGGGCGGGCGGCGCGGCGTCCTTGCCGCCCAGCACGTCCCGGATGTTCTTGATCGACTGGATCGCCGCGTAGATGCCCTCGCCCGTCGCGGTGCGCTGGGCCAGGTCGAGGTGATCGATCGCGTTCGTCGCGAGCGAGCGGTCCGGGGTCGGCGAGACGAGCAGCTGCGCGGTGCCGGCGTAGGAGACGATCCCGAGGTTCATGCCCTGCGGCAGCTCGCCGACGAACTTCTTCGCCGCCTCCTTGGCAGCGTCGAGGCGGTTGGGGCTGACATCGGTGGCCTTCATCGACAGGGAGACGTCGACGACGAGCACGACAGTGGCCTTGCTCCGCGGCACCTTGCGCATCGCCTGCGGCCCGGACAGCGCGATCATGAGCAGGATCAGGCCGATGCTCAGCAGCGCGATGGGCACGTGCCGCCACCGGTTGGGCCCGGGCGGGGCCACGGAGTCGAGCACCGACATGTTCGCGAACTTCAGCGCGCGCTTGCTGCGCCGCCGCTCGTTGTAGACGTACCCCGCCAGGATGGCGAGCACGACGAGGATGCCGAGCAGCCAGATCGGGGTGGCGAGCGAGGTCAATCCGCCCATGTCAGGAAGCACCAGCCAATCCACGTCGACGTGCGGCGACGAACCGCACGATGTCGGCGAGCCAGTCGCGGTCGGTGCGCAGTTCGAGGACGGGCGCGCCGACGCCGCGCAGGGTGCGCGCCACCTGCTTGCGGTGCTCCTGCGCCGCCGCGGCGAACCGCTGCTGCAGCTCGGGGGTCACGGTCAGTTCGCGCACGGCGCCGGACTCGGCGTCGCGGAGCGCGATCTCGCCGACCGCCGGGAGCTCGACGTCGCGCGGATCGAGGACCTCCACGGCGAGCACCTCGTGCCGCGCGGCGATGCCGCGGAGCTCGCGGACGTAGTCCACGTCGCCGAGGAAGTCGCTGATCACCACGACGAGGCCGCGGGGCTGTTCGGGCCGGCGCAGGGCGTCGAGCGCGATGCGCAGGTCGCCGCGGGTGCCCTCGACGGCGCGGGGCGCGGTGGCGATGGCCTTGAGCACCTTCTGCCGCTGCGCGCGGCCGGACTTGGGCTGCACGCGCACCAGCTGCGCGCCGTTGGTGACGAGGCAGCCGACGCGGTTCGCGGCGCCGCTCACCAGGTGCACGACGGCGGCGGACGCGGCGACGGCGAGGTCGCGCTTCGTGCCGCCCGTGGAACCGAAGTCCATCGACGCGGACAGGTCGACCACGATCCAGGTCTGCAGCTCGCGGTCGGCGATCATCTGCCGCACGTGCGGGTGCGTCGTGCGGGCGGTGACCGACCAGTCCATGAGGCGGACGTCGTCGCCGGGCGTGTACGGGCGCGACTCCCCCGGCTCGGAGCCCGGTCCGGGGAGCAGTCCCTGGTGATCGCCCTTGAGGACGCCGTCGAGCCGGCGGCGCACCAGCAGTTCGAGCATCTTCAGGGACGCCTGCATGCGGGTCTCGTCGACCTCGCCGCCGGCGAAGCTCGGGAGCGGGCTGTGCCGGGGCCCGGGACCGGGAGGCGTGCCGGGGGGTGTGGCCGGCATCGTCAGCCCTGCGGCTGCTGCGCGGGCACGTACTGCTGCGGGGCGGGCGCCGGCGGCGCGGCCTGCTGCGGGACGGGCTGCCCGACGACCTGCGGCAGCGCGACGGTCTGCAGCACGCGGTTGATCGCCTGGTCGGCGGTCACCTCGTCGGCGAGGGCGTCGTAGCTCATGACGAGGCGATGGCGCAGCACGTCCGGGATGATCTCGACGACGTCCTGGGGGACGACGTAGTCGCGGCCGCGGAGCAGCGCGAGGGCGCGGGCGGCGGCGACGATGCCGAGGGTGGCGCGGGGCGAGGCGCCGTACGTGATCCAGGAGGCCACGTCGTCGAGGCCGAACTCGCGCGGGGTGCGGGTCGCGGCGATGACGCGGACGACGTAGTCGACGAGCGCGTGGTGGACGAAGACCTCGCTCGCGGCGCGCTGGAGGCGGATCACGGTGCTCGGGTCGAGCACCTGCGAGGGCACGGGCGGGATGGTGCCCATGCGGTAGACGATCTCCCGCTCCTCCTCGATGGAGGGGTAGCCGACGACGACCTTGAACAGGAAGCGGTCACGCTGGGCCTCGGGCAGGGGGTAGACGCCCTCGTTCTCGATGGGGTTCTGCGTCGCGAGCACGAGGAAGGGATCGGGCATCGGGTAGGTCTTGCCGCCGATGGAGACCTTGCGCTCGGCCATGACCTCGAGCAGCGCGGACTGGACCTTCGCGGGGGCGCGGTTGATCTCGTCGGCGAGCAGGAAGTTCGCGGAGACCGGTCCGATCTCGGTGTCGAACTGCTCCTTGCCCTGCCGGTAGATGCGGGTACCGACGAGGTCGGAGGGGACCAGGTCCGGCGTGAACTGGATGCGGGAGAACGAGCCGCCGACGACGGTGGCGAAGGTCTCGACCGCGAGGGTCTTGGCGACGCCGGGGACGCCCTCGAGGAGGACGTGGCCCTTGGCGAGCATGCCCACCAGGATCCGCTCGACGAGCTGGTCCTGGCCCACGATCACGCGCTTGACCTCGTAGACCGCCCGCTCCAGCAGCTTGACCTCATCGCTCGACGCGATGTCCTGCCCCTGTGAGTGCGTCACGCAATAGTCCCCTTCGTCGTCGTTCCCCCGGCCCGTGCGGGCCCGTCCGATCCCGGGCCGCGGCGGCCCGTTCCCACGAGCGTACTGAATCGCGCGCGGTCAGCTGTTGATCACGCGGACGCCCTGCGAGAGGAACGTCGAGGCGTCGAAGGGGGCGATCCGCACCGCGCCGCCGGACTGGGGCGACTCGAGGATCTGGTTGTTGCCGAGGTACATCGCCACGTGCTGGGTGCCGCCGGGGCCGCGGAAGACCATGTCGCCGCGCTTGAGCTGGCTGATCGGCACCTTGTTGCCCGTCGTGTACTGGTAGCCCGAGTACTTGGGCAGCGCGATCCCGACCGCGGCGTACATGTAGGCCATCAGGCCCGAGCAGTCGAAGCCGATGCGGTTGAAGTCGCCGTAGCTGTCGGCGACGCCGCCGTCGCGGACGCCCTTGGTCGCGCCCCAGGCGTTACCGCCGCCCCAGGCGTACTGCACGCCGATGACGGACATGCCGCGCTGGATGACGGTCTCGATCATCTGCGCGCCGCTCATGCTCCCGACGCCGGGCACCGCCTGCGAGGCCGGGGCGGTGGGCTGCTGTGCAGCGCCGGACTGGCCGGTGACGGCGCCGAACGGGTTGCTGAACAGCGACGACGCCTGGCCGACGATGCCCTGGGCGAAGGTCCGGGCCGCGGCGAGCGGATCCGCGGTGTCGACGGTGCCGGCCTGCGCAGCGGGGGCCGCCGGGGCGGCCGCCTGCGCCGCCGGAGCGGCGGCCTGGTCGGCGGGCGCGGCGGGGGCCGCGATCTGCTGGGTCTGCTGCTCGTCGACGACGTACTGCGCGTAGATCTTCTGCTGCGCCGCACGGTCCTCGGCGCGCTTGGCCTGCTCGAGGGCGCGCTGTGCCAGCTCGCGCTGGGTGCTGAGCGTGGTCTGCTCCTGCTGCTGCGTCGTCAGGGCGGCGACGGTCTGCGTGATGGAGTCCTCGGCCGTCGTCTTCCGCTCGGCCGCGGCGGCCGTGGCGGCGTCGGCCTGGACCTTGGCCGCGCGGGCGGCGGTACGGGAGGCCTCGGCGCGGGTCTTCGCGGCCCGGAGGTCGCCGAGCGCGACCTTCTGCTTGTCGGCGACGATCCGCAGCGTGGTCGCGCGGTCGACGGCATCGCCCGGGTCGTTCCCGCCGAGCGTGTTCACGAGGGCGCCGGCACTGTTGCCCTGGGCGTACGCGGCACGGACCACCTGGTCGAAGGCGTCCTGGGCGGTCTTGATCTTGGCGTCGGAGTCCGCGACCGCGGTGTCGGAGACCTTGATCGCGCCGGTCGCCGCGGTGGCGGCGTCGCGGGCGGACTGCAGGTCGACGACGGCGCGGTTGACGGACTGCCGCTTCGTCGCGACGTCGCCGCGGAGGTCCGCGATGCGCTGGTCGGTCTGGGCGATGCGGTCGACGAGCGCGGCGACGACGTTGGCGGGATTCGCGTCGGGGCCGTTGGGCTCGGCGAAGACCGATCCCGCGCCTGCGACGGAGCCGGCCACCAGCGAACCGGTGGCGACTGCCGCGAGCAACGACCGCGCAGCGAAATTCGTGGCGGGGTGTGCCGTACGCCTCAAGGTGTCTCCCTCAACTCAAGACTCGTTCAGACCCGATGAGTGCGCATGGGCAACACGCACAACATTGGCTTCAGACGTACCGTACGGCACTTTCACAACAATAGAAAACAAGATTCACAAATTACACAGGTGTGAGTACCGAAAGATCCGCGCTGACCTGCACGGATCATCGTCCGTCGAATGGCATTCGAATCGGACAGGCGCTGCTAATTACACAGCTGGAATTTCGAATGAATGTGCGCTATTCGTTCGATCGAACAGCGGAGCCGCCATTCTCTTCGGTCGTGGGCACCGTCGAGTCGGAGGACTCCGCCCCGACCGTTGCGGCCACCGGCGCGGCCGCGGCACGCCGGGCGGCGTCCACCGCCCGGCTGCGGCGGCGCGTCACCACGCGGGCCCAGCCCGCGAGCGCGGCGACGACCAGCACCAGCCCGACGGTGAAGCCCGTCCACGGGAAGGTCGCGTCGTTCGCGACGGTCGCGAAGTCCTCGGCGGCCTTCGGCGGGTTGTTGAGCGCGAGTCGACCGGTGTAGCCGTCCTGCCCCTTCTCGATCTGGAAGCGCGAGAGCTGGGTCGAGTACCCGGCGACCTGCGACGGCGACATCACGAGGACGGTCAGCGGATGATCGGCATCGGCGTTCATCTGCCGTCCGAGCTCGGTGCCGAGGTCGCGCAGCGAGGTGTCCGGGTTGTAATCGTGCGCCAGGACGACCACCTGGAAGTTCTCGATGCCGTTGGCCCGCGCGTCCTTGACGACCTGCACCAGCTGGGGCACGGAATCGGCGTGAGCGGGGTTGAGCACGGCGACGCCGTCCGTCGCGAGGTCCGCCTGCAGCGCGGACAGATCCACATCGGTCGGAACTTCGGTGAGAATCGGCAGCGGACCCATGGGCCTCACAGTACGACACGCCCGCGGGCGCGCCCGGAACGAGGCACAATGAGCTGCGTCCGGCGAGTTTCAGCCCCGCGGACTCTCACAGGACAAGCGTACTGTATTATCGACTTCAGGCACCGACACAGCCCGTCGGTGCACACCACAAAACGTTGAGTGGAGCTGACGTGAGCAAGAGCATCGATTCCTTCTCGTCGCGCGGCACGCTCGAGGTGGGCGATCAGTCATACGAGATCTTCCGCCTCAGCGCCGTGCCCGGCACCGAGAAGCTGCCCTACGCCTTGAAGGTCCTCGCAGAGAACCTGCTGCGGACCGAGGACGGCGCGAACATCACCACCGATCACATCAACGCCCTGGCGAACTGGGATCCCTCGGCCGAGCCGAGCGTCGAGATCCAGTTCACGCCGGCGCGCGTGATCATGCAGGACTTCACCGGTGTGCCCTGCATCGTGGACCTCGCCACCATGCGCGAGGCCGTCACGGCCCTGGGCGGCGACCCCAACAAGGTCAACCCGCTCTCCCCCGCCGACATGGTCATCGACCACTCGGTCATCCTCGACGTCTTCGGCACCGCCGACGCCCTCGAGCGCAACGTCGACCTGGAGTACCAGCGCAACGGCGAGCGTTACCAGTTCCTCCGCTGGGGCCAGGGCGCGTTCGACGACTTCAAGGTCGTCCCCCCGGGCATGGGCATCGTGCACCAGGTGAACATCGAGTACCTGGCGCCGGTCGTGATGACCCGCAACGGCCAGGCGTACCCCGACACCTGCGTCGGCACCGACTCGCACACCACCATGGAGAACGGCCTGGGCGTCCTGGGCTGGGGCGTCGGCGGCATCGAGGCCGAGGCGGCCATGCTGGGCCAGCCGGTCTCCATGCTCATCCCCCGCGTCGTGGGCTTCAAGCTCACCGGTGAGATCAAGCCGGGCGTCACCGCGACCGACGTGGTGCTCACCGTGACGGACATGCTGCGTCAGCACGGCGTCGTCGGCAAGTTCGTCGAGTTCTACGGCAAGGGCGTCGCCGAGGTGCCGCTCGCCAACCGCGCCACCCTGGGCAACATGAGCCCCGAGTTCGGCTCCACCGCCGCGATCTTCCCGATCGACGGCGAGACCATCAACTACCTGCGCCTGACCGGCCGCACCGACGAGCAGCTCGCGCTCGTCGAGGCGTACGCCAAGGAGCAGGGCATGTGGCACGACGCCGATCACGAGCCCGCCTACTCCGAGTACCTCGAGCTGGACCTCGGCACCGTCGTGCCGTCGATCGCCGGCCCGAAGCGCCCGCAGGACCGCATCCTCCTGTCGGAGTCGAAGACCGCCTTCCGCAAGGACATCCACAACTACGTGGAGGAGCAGCACCCGGCCGCGCACACGCAGCTGGACGAGGCCGTCGAGGAGTCCTTCCCGGCCTCCGATCCGGCCGCGCTGTCCTTCGCGGATGACGGTGCCGTCAACGTGCAGTCCGCCGCCAACGGCGCCGAGGGCCGCCCGTCCAAGCCGGTCACCGTGACCGGTGAGCGCGGCACCTTCATCCTCGACCACGGCGCCGTCGCGGTCGCGGGAATCACGTCCTGCACCAACACGTCGAACCCGTCGGTCATGCTCGGCGCGGCGCTGCTCGCGCGCAACGCCGTCGAGAAGGGCCTGACCACCAAGCCCTGGGTCAAGACCAACATGGCCCCCGGCTCGCAGGTCGTCACCGACTACTACGAGAAGGCCGGCCTGTGGCCGTACCTCGAGAAGCTCGGCTACTACCTGGGCGGCTACGGCTGCACCACGTGCATCGGCAACACCGGCCCGCTGCCCGACGAGATCAGCAAGGCCGTCAACGACGAGGACCTGACCGTGGTCGCGGTGCTCTCGGGCAACCGCAACTTCGAGGGCCGCATCTCCCCCGACGTGAAGATGAACTACCTGGCCTCGCCGCCGCTGGTCATCGCCTACGGCCTCGCGGGCACGATGGACTTCGATTTCGAGACCGACTCGCTGGGCAAGGACCACGACGGCAACGACGTCTTCCTCAAGGACATCTGGCCGTCGGCGCAGGAGATCGACGACACGATCAAGAACGCCATCAACCAGGACATGTTCCGCAAGTCCTACTCCACGGTCTTCGCGGGCGATCACCGCTGGCAGAACCTGGACACCCCCGAGGGCGACACGTTCGCCTGGGACGAGAACTCGACGTACGTCCGCAAGGCGCCGTACTTCGACGGCATGACGATGGAGCCGTCGCCGGTCACCGACATCGCGGGCGCCCGCGTCATGGCGCTGCTGGGCGATTCGGTCACCACCGACCACATCAGCCCGGCCGGCCCGATCAAGCCCGGCACCCCGGCCGCGCAGTACCTCGACTCCCACGGCGTGGCCCGCAAGGACTACAACTCGCTGGGTTCGCGGCGCGGTAACCACGAGGTGATGATCCGCGGCACGTTCGCGAACATCCGCCTGCAGAACCGTGTGCTCGACACCATCGGGCTCGAGGGCACGCAGGGCGGCTACACCCGCGACTTCACCCAGGAGGGCGGCCCGCAGTCGTTCATCTACGACGCGTGCCAGAACTACCAGGCCGCCGGCGTCCCGCTGGTCGTCCTGGGCGGCAAGGAGTACGGCTCCGGTTCGTCGCGCGACTGGGCGGCCAAGGGCACCAGCCTCCTGGGCGTCAAGGCCGTCATCGTCGAGTCCTTCGAGCGCATCCACCGGTCGAACCTGATCGGCATGGGCGTCGTCCCGCTGCAGTTCCCCAAGGGCGAGTCCTGGAAGACCCTGGGCCTCGACGGCACGGAGACCTTCGACATCGCGGGCATCACGGAGCTGAACAACGGCGTCACGCCGAAGACGGTGCACGTGACCGCGACGAAGACGGACGGCACGAAGGTGGAGTTCGACGCGGACGTCCGCATCGACACCCCCGGTGAGGCGGACTACTACCGCAACGGAGGCATCCTGCAGTACGTGCTGCGGAACATGGTCAAGAGCTGATCGCTTCAGTCTCGACCAGTGACGGCGGGTCCGGCCCCAGCGGCCGGGCCCGCCGTCCGCGTAGTGGACAAACGAGTAACCGTCCCCGTTCGATCAGGAGCATCCACATGCCCAAGGTGAGCGATGATCACCTCGCCGCGCGGCGCCGCCAGATCCTCGACGGTGCGCGGACCTGCTTCGCCGAGTACGGCTACGACGGGGCCACCGTCCGCCGGCTCGAGGCCGCCACAGACCTCTCGCGCGGCGCGATCTTCCACCACTTCCGCGACAAGGACGCGCTGTTCCTGGCGCTCGCCCGCGAGGACGCCGAGCGGATGGCCGACATCGCCGCGGAAGAGGGCCTCGTGCAGGTCATGCGCGACATGCTCAGCCATCCGGAGCGCTTCGACTGGCTGGGCACCCGGCTGGAGATCGCGCGCCGGCTGAAGAACGACGGCGACTTCCGCGCCGAGTGGACCGAGCGCAGCGCCGAGCTCACCGAGGCCACGCTGCGCCGCCTGGAGCGGCAGAAGCAGCGCGGCCGGCTGCGCGACGACCTGCCGACCGACGTCATCCTCAGCTACCTCGACCTCGTGCTCGACGGGCTAGTCACCCACCTCGCCTCGGGCCGGCCGACGGCGGGCCTCGAGGCGGTGCTCGACCTGGTCGAGGAGAGCGTGCGGCGTCCCTAGCGCTTCGTCAGCGCCGGGACGAGGGTCGCGATGCCCAACCCGAGCATCGCGATGCCCGCGAGCAGGGTCAGGTAGAGGCCGATGCCGGCCGAGACGTCGACCATCGACGAGTACGTCGACGTCAGCTTCACGACGTTCGCGAGGTCGTAGCCGGCGAGGCCGGTGATCCCGAGCCCCGCGACGGTCGCGACGATGCCGGAGATCAGCCGCAGCGGTACTCCCGTCGTGGTGACGACCGCCGCCGCGACCGCGACGCCGCCGGCGATGAGCGCCGCGAACAGCGTGATCCAGCCGTCGCTACCGTCGATCCCCGACGCCGAGCTCGTGATCGACGTGCCGCCGATCTTCGCCGACGCGCTGGCCCACGGCAGGAAGGCACCCAGGATCACGAGCGCGCCGGCGCCGGCGATCAGGAACTGCAGGATCGTGCCGACGCCACCGCTCGCCGACGGTGCCGGACCGCCCGGCCCCGCCGGGCCCGGTGCACCGAACTGCCCCGGCTGCTGCCCGTAGGGCCCGGGTTGGCCGGCGTACTGACCCGGCCCAACGAACTGCTGCTGCCCGTACTGGGGCTGCCCCGACTGCGGGTACTGCGGCTGTCCCGGCCGACCGTACGCCGGCTGTCCCGGCGGAGGCTGCGGGGCGCCCCACGGCTGCCCGGGCTGCTGCGGCGGGCCGCCGTACGGAGCGCCCTGCTGCGGGGGCCGGCCCTGGTGCGGCGGCACCTGCCCGCCGCCCTGGGGGTAGGGACCGCCCTGCTGGTATCCGCCCTGGTTGTAGGTCATGCGGGGAGCGTAGCCCCGTCGGCCTTGCGATCCGGTTGCCGACGCCCAAACGTGATCTTCGGTGCGGCTCAGCGCCCTTCGGGCGGGGTCGCGTAGAGGAAGACCGCGCCGCCCGGATCCTTGGCCGATCCCATGGTGGCCCAGGGCGTCACCTCCGCCGCGCGGAGGAGCTCGCCACCCGCGGCCACGATGCGCTGCTCGGCGGCGGCGGTGTCCTCGACCGTCAGGTACACCTGCCAGAACGACGGCATGCCCTCGCCGAAGACGCCCGAGTCGAAGAGCGGCGCCGCGTCCATGATTCCCGCGACCGCGTCCCGCTGCGCGCCCGTACCGGTGAAGACCTGGCTGTAGCGGTCCGGGCCGAAAGAGCCCTCCTGCCCCCCGCTGCCGATCTCCTCCGACTCCCAGCCGAAGACGTCTCGGTAGAAGGCCCTGGTCGCGTCGTAGCTGCGGCTCATGCAGTCGAACCAGTACGGGGTACCGGGCACGCCGCGCTCGACGAAGCCCTCGTGCTTCCCCGGCTCCCAGATGCCGATGGCCGCGCCGACCGGGTCGATGACGAAGGCGAAGCGCCCCAGGTCGGCCACCGGCACGACCGGGACCACGAGCGAGGCGCCCGCGTCCGTGGCCGCGCGCAGCGACGCCTTCGCGTCCTCCACCCGCAGGTAGGTCGACCAGACGTCGCCGGGGCCACCACCACCGTCGGGCGGCGACATGACTCCGGCGACGCGGTTCCCGTTCACCCGGAAGTTGCGGTACCCGCCGAAGTCGTCGTTGGCGGGCTCCGCCTCCCAACCGAAGACGGCGCCGTAGAACTCGACGGCCTGCTCGACGTCGGAGGTCATGAGGTCGATCCACACGGGTGCGCCCAGCGGGGCGTGGTACGCGGTCATGGCGACAACGGTGGCACACCGGGCCGACAAGTTTCCAGATTTCGATCGACACGGCGCTGACGATCGCTGAATCGGCCTGCGCCGCCGATTGCCGTGAGCGGGTGTCGAACCCGCCCACGGCACCGTCGGGCTAGAGGTTGGCGACGCCGCGTGCGTCCCGGTAGACGCCCGCCACGCCACTCGCGGACATCGGCCCGGACTGGATCTTCGCGTCGGAGGCGACGACGGCCTGCAGCGTGATGCCGGCGACGAGGAAGTCGGCGACCGAACGCCGGGTGTGGTCGGCGGAGGTGACGAGCACCGCGCCGTTGCCGAAGCCGTTCTGCCGCATGAGGACCGCCGTGTTGATGGCGTTGCCTTGGGTCGAGCCCGCCTTCTCCTCGGTGTAGATGCGGGTGCCGGAGACGCCCTGCGCGAGCAGCCACTCCTTCATCGCCGCGGCCTCGGTCTTGCCGGCCTTGGGCGCGCCGCCGGTCACGACGATCGGGAATGCGGGGTACGCCTGCGCGACCGCGAGCCCCTTGGTCAGCCGCTCGACGAGGATCGGCCGCATCGCACCGTTGTTCTCCAGGCCGAAGCCGAGGATGACGATCGCGGTGCCGGGCGCGACGCCGCCGGGCACCTGGTCGGTGAGCGGGAAGGTCAGCGCCTTGTTGACGTTCGTCATCAGGGCCACGACCTTCTGCGCCTGGTCGACCGGCATCTGATTGATGGCGGCCTGCGCGCCCGCGGTGTCGCCCGCGGCCTGGCGGTCGATCGCCTGGTTGGTCAGGGACGTCGACGACGTGGTGGTCGACGGTGCCGCCCCCGCCGTCCCCGTCGCCAGGGTGGCGGCGACCGCAACGGCGGCCGTCAGCGAAACGATCGAGCGGAAGAAACCAGAGACACGCATGTTGCCCTCCGTGACAAATGAGTCTATCGGTGGAAAACTACACCACTGAGTCGTGTGTTGCACACGTGAATGATGATTCGTACCCGACACCACGTCCGGGGCACGCCGAGAGCACCCGAGAGCCTCGGTGGATTCCTGCGGTCGACGAGCGGCGTGTCGTCGCCGACACGCACCGAAAGTGCTGGTCCGTCCGCCCCTACGAGGAGGCGGGCAGCGCGATCCCCAGCTCGCGGAACACCGCACGGGCGCGGTCCGGGTAGTCGGTGATCAGCCCGTCCGCGCCGTCCCGCAGCAGCGCCCGCATCGTCGCGGGATCGTTGACCGTCCACGGGATGACCTTCAGGCCCAGGCCGTGCGCCCGTCGGATCAGCTCCGGCTTTGTGAAGCGCACGAAGTCCGCGTCGCCGACGCCGCCGTCCTGCGGATCGCCCTGCACCGGCGAGACGGCGGTCAGTCCGGGGATGGTCGCCTTCGCGGCCCGCACCCAGTCGCCGCCGTAGGCGTCCACGTCGAGCCCCAGCCACGGCGACCCGCCCGGCTTCCCCGTCTGCAGGAACTGCTCGCCGTTGGTCAGCGCGATCAGCCCGACGCCCGGGAGCAGCGGCCCGATCTCCCGCAGGGCGGTCCAGTCGAAGCTCTGGATCGTGACCTGCCGGGCGAGGCCGGAGCGCGTGATCTCCCCCGCCACCGCCCGCACGAACTCGCCTCGTGGCGCCGTCTCCGACGGTGCCCCCGCCTCCACCTTCGTCTCGATGTTCATCCGCACCGGCGACCGGCGCGCGCGGACGAGGTCGAAGAGCTCGCGCAACTCGGGGATGCGGGCTCCCGCCACCACGCGCTGCGAGGCGGTGACCTTCTCGTATCCGCAGTTCATCGTCCGGACCTGGGCGTAGGTCAGGTCGCGGACGTACTTGCCGACGTACGGGTACTGCGGGTCGCCGGGCGTCGCCGGCGCGGTGTCCGCGCACTTGCGTGCGTCCACCTTCCGGTCGTGCGTGATCACGACCGTCCGGTCCTTCGTCACCTGCGTGTCCAGTTCCAGCGTGGTCACGCCGAGCCGCATCGCTGCGGAGAAGCCCTCCAGCGTGGACTCCGTCTGCAGGCCGAGCCCGCCCCGGTGCGCCTGCAGGTCGACGGTCCGCGGCGCCGCGCCGGCCGGAGCCGCCCCGACCAGCAGCGCGAGAGACAGAGCGATGATCGTCGGACGCCGCAGGTTCATGAACCGCACGCTAGGCCGCCACGGTGAACCCGACCTGTCCGCGACATGAAGGGCTCCCCGATACACTGGACCGTCGCATACGCAAGGGGAGGTACACGATGGCGCAGTCGGCCGCGCAGCTGTACGCCGCGTTCACGGACAACGCCGACAACGACGTCGCGCTCCGCCTGCTCCGCTCCCCCCACGCCGTCGCCTACCTGGCACTGATGGCGGCGCGGCTGGGCACGGGCCCCGTCGACGCGGAGGAGTTGGGCGACGCGCTCACCGTCGACCTGCAGTCCCTGCAGAGCCACTTCACCGAGCGCGCCCGACCGGTCCCGGCCGGTCCGGACGTCCTGGACCAGTGGGTCAAGCACGGCTTCGTCTCCCGCACCCTCGACGAAGACGACCGCGAGGTCATCCAGCTCACCCGCGGCGCCACGACGGCCCTCGGCCAGGTGCAGGCGGTGTCGCTGGACCGCAACGTCGCCACCGAGACCGCGCTCGAGCTCGTCACGGCCCGCCTGTCGGCGGTCGCGGTCACCGTCAGCGCGGACCCCGACGACCACCTCCGCGCCCTGGACCAGCAGATCGCCGAGCTCACCCAGCGACGCGAGGCCCTGCGCCAGGGCCTCATCCCCGAGTACGACCGCGACAAGGTGGTCGACGACCTCAAGATCGTCAGCTCCCTCGCCGAGCGCATGCCGGCCGACATCCTCGGCTACGGCGAGAAGCTCCGCGAGCACACCCGGGCCCTCCTCACCCACGGCCTGGACGCCTCCGACTCCACGGAAGCCGAGGCCTACGCGAAGACGCTGCAGCGCCTCTTCGACGGCCACGACGAGCTGGCGAACACGCCCGAGGGCAAGGCCTTCGACGCCTTCTACACGCTGCTCTCGGACCACCGCCTGCGCCGCCAGCTCGAGACCTCGGTCGCCTCCGTCGTGCACGAGGTCGAGCTGCCGGACGACCTCAGAGACTCCCTCACCGGCTTCCTCGACCGCATGTGGATGCAGGTCCAGCGCGTGGACGAGATCCGCGGCCAGGTGTATCGCCGCATCAACACCTTCGTCAAGGACGGCGACTTCCTGCAGTACCAGTCGCTGCGCGCCCGCATCACCGAGGCGCAGCGCGCGGCCGTCGACGCCTTCGACACCGTCTCCGCCGGCCGCGACACCGGCCTCGCGGTCCCCATGTCGGCCGTCGACACCAGCTCCGTCGGCGCCCTGCGCTTCCACGACGGCATCGTCACCCTGCCGCCCGAGGTGCGCGAGACCTCCGGTGAGTTCACCATCGACCCCGCCCGCCTCGTCGGCCGCGAGGCGATCGACTGGGACGCACTCGCCTCCGCCATCAACCAGCAGGTCAGCGCGTCCGACGGTGCCGACATCACCGAGATCCTCGCCGCGATCGACGCGCCCCGCGCCGGCGACGTCGTCGGCGTCTGGTCGCTCGGCGCGCGGTACGGCACCGTCGACGAGGACCGCCTGGTCACCGTCGTCGCGCACACGAAACGGGGGCCCCGCGAGATGACGGTGCCGCACATCGCCTTCGCCGCCGCGCTCCCGCCCCTGACCCCCGCCTCGGCCGCGCCCGAGCCCACCACGCTGTTCGAGCAGGAGTGACATGACCGACGAATCGCTCGACGCCGCACTGGACATCGCGGACGACGTGCTCCCCGAGATCGACCTGGCCGACTTCAGCATCGCCGACGACGAGGCGATCAAGTCGCTGCGCGGCGCCGACACCGCGCCCCGCTTCGATGGCGACACCTCCGCGCTGCCGAACTCGGTCTGTTACGCGCTGCAGGAGCTGATCGCGGCGCCGCACGTCTCGTCGCGGTCGAAGAACTGGGCCGTGATCGAGGCCGAGGAGACGCTGCTGCGCAGCAGGCTCTCCGAGCTGAACCTCCTGCTGGAGATCAACCGCGAGACCAAGCACGCCTTCACGCGCCAGGTCAGCGAGAACGACCCGCGGCAGCGGAATCTGCTGCGCGCGCAGAGCCTCTCGCTCGCCGCCTCGGTGCTGGCGCTGTTCCTGCGGCTCAAGCACCTGTCCAGCCCGGACGAGACGGCGGTCGTGGAGCGGCAGGAGATGATCGACCACCTGCTGACCTTCCGACCCGCGCGCGACACCGACGAGGCCGGCTTCGTGAAGAAGGCCGACGCCGCGATCAACCAGCTGGAGACCCGCCGCCTGATCCGCCGCGTCGGCACCAGCGACCGGTGGGCCGTGCACTCGGTGATCGCGTCCCTGCTCACCCCCGAGCAGGTGGACCTCTACACCGCCGCGTACCGCGACCTCGCCAGCACCGATCAGGACCTGGGCGAGGCGGCGGCCCCCGTCGACGACGGCGAGGACGGCACCGTCGAACCGGAGAGCCGGCCGGAGAACGAGACCGAGGAGCAGCAGTGACCCGCAAGCATCTCGGCCAGTACCGCCTCACCCGCCTGCAGGTGGTGAACTGGGGCACCTTCGACGGCTACAAGGACTTCCCGATCGACGAGCGGGGCGTGATCCTCACCGGCCCGTCGGGCTCGGGCAAGAGCTCGCTGATGGACGCGCATTCGGTGGTGCTGCTGCCCACCTACGACCAGTCCTTCAACGCCTCCGCGGACATGACGGCGAAGGGCGCCAAGCGCGCCGCCCGCTCCATGGCGGACTACGTGCGCGGCGCATGGTCGGTCAACGACGACGAGCACCAGCAGTCCAAGGTCCAGTACCTGCGCGGCGATTCGGCCACCTGGTCTGCCGTCGCCGCGACCTACGACAACGGCGCCGGCAACGTGACCACGGCCGTCGCCGTGAAGTGGTTCCCGGGCAGCGGCACCGACGGCGCCTCGCTCAAGTCCTGGTACCAGTTGCATTCGGGCGCCTTCGATCTGCTCGACCTGCAGGAGTGGGCGACCGCCGGCTTCGACACCCGCGGCTGGCGCTCCCGGCACAGCGGCGTCGAGTCCTTCGACACCCAGGCCGCCTATCAGGACGCGCTGCGCCGCCGCGTCGGCATCGGCACCTCCTCGGCCGCGCTCGCGCTGCTCGGTAAGGCCAAGGCCATGAAGAACGTCGGCGACCTCGACGCCTTCATCCGGACGTACATGCTCGACCGGCCGCAGACCTACGCCCGCGCCGAGCGCCTGGTGGAGAACTTCACCCAGCTCGACGAGGCCTACCGGGCCGCCGCGCGCGCCGAGGCGCAGGAGAAGGTGCTGCGGCCGATGCCGGAGGCGTACGAGAAGTACCGCTCCGCCACCGTCGGGACGACCCGCGCGGCCGACCTGCTCGGCGCACCCGTGCGGTCCTACCTGCGCGGGCACAAGCTGCGGCTGCTGCAGGAGCAGATGGACCGGATCGAGGGCGAGCGGGCCGGCACCGACGCGCAGATCGCCCGCTGGGAGGACCGCGCCGAGGAGCGCAAGATCCGCTACAACGACCTGCTGCACCGGCTCCGGCAGGAGCAGGGCGAGGTCGGCGTGCTCGAGGCCGAGCTCCAGTCGCGTGAGCTGCAGACCCAGGCCCGCCAGCGCGCCTACGAACGCTTCGCCGCCGCGGTGGAGAAGCTCGGCGAGCGCGCGCCCGAGTCGGCGGAGGAGTTCGCCGCGCTGCGTGAGCAGGTCCCCGGCATCCGCGACCGCGCGACCGAGGCCGCCGAGGCCCTCGCGGGGCGCGTGCACTCCGCGTACACGGACGAGTCCGACGCGCGCCGCGCCGTCGAGTCCGTGGACGACGAGCTGTCCGTGCTCGACCGCCGCGCCTCGCTGCTGCCGCCCGCGCTGCTGGACCAGCGCGACGTGATCGCCCGCGCCACCGGCGTTCCCGCGGAGGAACTTCCGTACGCGGCGGAGCTGATCGACGTAAGGCCCGCGGAGCAGGCGACCTGGGCGGGCGCCGCCGAGCGCGTGCTGCGCCCGCTGGCCACGACGCTGTTGGTCCCCGCCGAGCACCAGCGCGCCGTCGCCGACTACGTCAACGCCAACCGCGTCCAGGGCGTGCTCACGTACCAGGTGGTCGACGGTGCCGACCCCACCCGCCCGGATCCCGGCTCCCTGGCCGCCAAGCTGACGGTGGACACGTCGACCGAGGCCGGACGATGGCTGTCCGGCGCGGTCGCGCGCGCCGCGCGGCACACCTGCGTGGACTCCCCCGCCGAACTGGAGCGCCACGAGCAGGCCGTCACCGCCGAGGGCCTGGTGAAGAACGCGGGCGGCCGGTTCCGCAAGGACGACCGCCGCGCCGTCGCCGACCGCTCGCAGTGGGTGCTGGGCACCAACACCGGCAGCAAGCGCGAGGCACTGCAGCGCCGCCGCGACGAGCTGGCCGCCGTGCACGCCAAGGCCGCCGAGGCGTCGGCGACACTGCGCGACGACCTCGCCGAGCACAAGGCCGTCACCGACAGCGCCGCCGGCGTGCTGGGCTACACGTCGTGGGCCGAGCTCGACCACTGGGCGGCGAAGGCCGAGGCCGAGGAGCTGGCCGACCGGATCTCCGACGCCCGCTCCGGCAACGCGGACCTCGGGGAGCTGGAGCTGCAGGCCGACAACGCCTACGGCGAGCTGGCCGAGGCGCAGACCCGCATCGGCGCCCTCACCGAGACGATGAACCGCGCCGGCACCGAGTTCGACGATCTGCTCGCCGAGTTCGAGAAGATCGACGCCGAGAGCGCCCCGAAGCTGACGAGCGAAGACGAGGACTTCCTCGCGACCGCCCTGTGGCACCTGCTCACCGCCGACGAGGCGAAGCCCCGGCGGCTCACGCTCGACTCCTTCGGCGAGGTCCGCGCCGACCTCCGCGCGGAGCTGGAGCGCCAGCAGGCCGCCGCGACGGCGGAGCGGGACGCCGCCGAGGCGCGGATCGTCCGCACCGCCGAGCAGTTCCTGCGCGAGTGGCCCGACGCCTCGACGGAGCTGTCCGCCGATGCCGCCTCCGCTCCCGACTTCGTCGCGGTGCACGAGAACCTCGTCGCGCACGGGCTCGCCGCCGCCACGGAGAAGTTCCGCCGGCTCATCACCACCGACGTCAGCCACTCGGTGTCGAACCTGTTCAAGGAGGTCGACGACACCCACCGGGCCATCACCCGCGGCATCGCCGACGTCAACGCGGGCCTGCGCCGGGTGGAGTTCAACGAGGGCACCTACCTGCAGATCGCCTACGCCGCCCGCCCGACGCCGGAGGCGACGGAGTTCGCCAAGCTGGTCGACGAGATGGTGCGCGACGCCCCCGCCGCGAAGCGCGCCGAGCCGGCCGCGATGGCGGCGCAGTTCAAGCGCATCCGCGGCCTGGTGTTGCGCCTGACGGGCGACGACCCCGAGTCGCGCCGCTGGACGGAGAACGTCCTCGACGTGCGCACCGGCTACTCCTTCTACGGCAAGGAGAACGCCGTCGGGGCCGAGCCGGACGCCCCCGCGGTGGTCACCTACCGCAACACCGCCACCAACTCCGGCGGCGAGCAGGAGAAGCTGGTCGCGTTCTGCCTCGCGGCGGCCCTGAGCTTCGCCCTGGGCAGCCACGGCATCGACGGATCGAACGAGCCCGCGTTCGCGCCGCTCATGCTCGACGAGGCCTTCAGCAAGTCGGACGAGCGCTTCTCGGCGCAGTCGCTGCGGGCGTTCGAGCAGTTCGGCTTCCAGCTCCTCATCGCCGCCCCGATCCGCATGGTCGGCATCGTCGAGCCCTTCATCGGGCAGGTGATCCTGGTGGACAAGCAGGTCACGCCCGACGGTGCCCGCTCGGACGCCCGGTACGCGACGTTCGGCGAGCTCGCCCCGTCGCGCTGACCGGTCCGCCGCCCCCCGGCGCGGCTGCGCGGGTCGCGTGCGTCAGTCGGCGGCGCCGGCTCGGTGCGCCCGCGGCGAGCGCCCGAACCGCCGGCTGAAGGCGGTGCTGAACGCGCTCGCCGAGCCGTAACCCACCGAGTCGGCGATGAACGCGATCCCGCGAGCGGCCCACCGCGGATCGGTGAGCCGGTCCCGGGCCAGATCGAGCCGCTCGCCGCGCACGGCGTCGGAGAAGGTCTCGCCGGTGCGGGAGAGCACCGCCTGGATGTGCCGCGCCGACCAGCCGACGGCAGCCGCGACGCCCGCCAGGCTCAGGTCCGGCTCGGTGGCGTGGGCGCGCACGTGCCGGAGCACCGCGGCCCGGACGTCGTCGTCGGCGGCGCCGGCACCGTCGGCCTCCCCGCTGGCGGCGAGGCAGAACAGGTCCACGGCGCGGTCGCAGGCGGCGTCGAACTCCGCCGCCGTGAGCTGCTCCCGCTCGTCGATGAGCGCCGCCGCGAGGTCCCGGGTGACCCGGCCCAGCCCGCGGCCGCCGCGCAGCCGCACGCCCTCCTTGGCGACCGAGCCGAGCGTCCGCGAGACCCGGTGCTCGGGGATGAGCAGGGCCAGCGCGGAGGCGTCGTCCTCGTGCGCGAGCACGAACGGCGAATCGATCGAGACGAGCACCATCTCGCCCGGCATCAGCGCGCTCTCGGTGACGTCGCCGCCCACGTGCAGCGCGCCCTTCAGGGGCATGAACAGCTCGTAATGGCCGCGCGGGTCGTTGCGGATGCCGCGGGCGTCGCGGCGCACGTGCTCGCGCTGGCTGGTCCAGGAGACCAGTTGGTACTCCTCGGTGCGCTGGCGCAGCACGTCGCCGCGGTAGCCGTCGCCGTCGAAGGAGATGTCGAACTCGCCGTGGACGCCGCTGCACCAATCCCGCCACGCTCCGTGCGCGCGGGAACCGGTGAGGCGCCGCTCGGACCCGGTGACCAGGCCGTCGATCGTGTACGGCACGCCCTGCTCCTCCCCTCCCGCGGCGCGTGCGCCTGCGCGCAAGAACCGTGCGCGCGGGCGAACGTCCCGCCGCCGCGCGCTTCCTACCTTCGATTGTGACACGCGTCACCGCCGGGCGAACCCGGCGCACCGTCGAACCAGGAGGACCGATGACCGAACAGACCGTGACCGCGCCCGCCCTCGGCGACCTGCTCGCCCAGGCACCGTCGAACTGGGGCAAGTGGGGCCCCGACGACGAGGTGGGCTCGCTCAACTACCTCGGCCCGGAGCAGGCGGTCGCCGCCGCGACGCTGGTCCGCACCGGCAAGGTCTTCACGCTGCAGCGGCTGATCGGCGATCCGAAGGGCGATCCCGTCTGGCCCGGCCGCAGCCCCGCGGTGCGCACGCAGATCATGGACGAGGCGACGTGGGACGGCGCGGAGGCGCCGCAGTTCCCCGGCGGCCTGCACTACGCCGACGACAAGATCGACGCCTTCCTGCAGGGCTCCACGCAGTACGACGCGCTCGGCCACGTCTGGTACGACGGCAAGCTGTGGAACGGCTACGACGCCCGCACGACGGTCGGCGGCATGGACGTGGCGAGCGTGGAGCCGATCGCGCAGCGCGGCGTGGTGGGCCGCGGCGTGCTGCTCGACATGGCGCGCTTCCGGGGCAAGGAGCACCTCGACACCGCGGAGACCTTCGACCACACCGACCTCGAGGCGTGCGCCGCCGCGCAGGGCGTGCAGCTGCGGCCGCGCGACGTGCTGCTCATCCGCACCAACTACCTGCAGCTCTTCTTCGAGCTCGGCGACGCCTTCTACGAGGGCTTCTGCGAGCCCGGCCTGCAGTACAGCCCAGAACTGGTGCAGTGGTTCGCCGACAACGAGATCCCCAACCTGGTGACCGACACCATCGCCAACGAGGTGACGACCGACCAGAATAACGGCGTCGCGCTCACCCTGCACTGCGCGCTGATGCGCAACCTCGGCGTGGTCTTCACGGAGATCACCGACCTCGAGGCCCTGGCCGCGGACTGCGCCGCCGACGGCGTCTACGAGTTCATGTACACCGCCGCCCCACTGAAGATCGCGCAGGGCAGCGGCGCGCCCGTCAACCCGGTCGTGGTGAAGTGAGCACCGTGACGGGATCCGCGCAGCGCCCCTGGGTGGGCCGGTACGAGTCGCTGCCCGCGGAGGTGGACATCGCCTTCGACAGCGCGCTCGACATGTTCCGAGCGGGCGTCGCGAGCCATCCCGACCAGGCGGCGATCCGCTACTTCGACGGGACCATCACCCGTCGGGAGCTCGACGCGCTGACGGACGCGCTGGCGGCCGGACTGCTCGCGGAGGGCTTCGCGCCCGGCGACCGGCTCGCGCTCTACCTGCAGAACGTGCCCCAGTTCGTGATCGGGATGGTCGCGGCCTGGAAGGCCGGCGGGTGCACCGTGTCGATCAACCCGATGAGCCGCGCCCGCGAGCTCGAGAACCTGCTCCTCGACTCCGGCGCGACCGCGCTCCTCGCGCTCGACGACCTGTACGAGGACGTCGCGCGCGACGTGGTGCCGGGCACCGCGGTCCGCACGGTGCTCACCACCAGCGGCCTCGACCTGCAGACCCGCGCCGATCCCCGGCTGTTCCCCGGACCCCGCCGGGCGACGCCGGAGGGCGCGAAGGACCTGCTGGAGTTCGTCGAGGAGCACCGCGGCGAGGTGCCACCGCCCGTCTCCCCCGGGCCCGGCGACACCGCCTTCCTCACCTACACCTCGGGGACCACCGGGAAGCCGAAGGGCGCGATCAATACCCACCGCAACGTGGTCTTCACCGCCACCGTCTACCGGGACGCGGCGACGTTCGCGCCCGGCCCCGACGCGGCGGTGCTGGCGATCGCTCCCCTGTTCCACATCACGGGCCTCATCGGGCACATCGCGCTGAGCATGCTCGCCCCGATGCCGATGATCCTGGCGTACCGCTTCGACCCCGCGGTGATGCTGGAGACGATGCGCGAGCACCGCCCCACCTGCACGATCGGCGCGGTCACGGCGTTCAACGCGCTGCTCAACCATCCCGACTACGACCGGGACGCGTTCGCCTCGCTCGCGTCGGTGTACTCGGGCGGCGCGCCGATCTCCCCGACGGCCGCGCGGCGCTTCGCCGAGGCCACGGGCCGGCCGCTGCACAACGCCTACGGCCTCACCGAGACGACGAGCCCGATGACGGTCTCGCCGTTCGGCGTGGAGATCCCCGTCGACCCGAACTCGGGCGCGCTGTCCGTCGGGTTGCCGGCCCCGTCGACGGCGGTGCGGATCGTCGGGGACGACGGTGCCGACCTCCCGCTCGGGGAGATCGGCGAGATCGTCGCCGAGGGGCCGCAGGTGGTCGCGGGGTACTGGAACAAACCCGAGGAGACCGCGGCCGGGCTCCCCGGCGGCGCGCTGCACAGCGGCGACGTGGGCTTCATGGACGAGCGCGGCTGGGTGTTCATCGTGGACCGCAAGAAGGACATGATCAACGCCTCCGGGTACAAGGTGTGGCCGCGCGAGGTCGAGGACGTGCTCGCCGAGCACCCCGCTGTCCGCGAGGCCGCCGTCGTCGGCGTCCCCGACGAGGTCCGGGGCGAAACCGTGCGGGCCTTCGTCAGCCTCCTGCCGGGCGCCGAGGCCGCGCCGGAGGAGCTCATCGCGCACTGCCGCGAGCGGATGGCCGCGTACAAGTACCCCCGCGACGTTCGGATCGTCGCGGAGCTGCCGAAGACGGTGACCGGGAAGATCCTGCGCCGCGAACTCCGCGACGCCTGACCGCGCACGGTCCGCCACCCGGCGGTGGCGGACCGGCGGCGGGCCCGGCGGCCCCGGAACTGCTATACAGAGCGCATGGCCTCGGTCGTCGCGCTCAACGCCCACCCGGACGACGAGACGCTGCTCGCGGGCGGAACCCTCGCGCGGTTCGCGGCGGAGGGACACCGGGTGGTGATCGTGGTCGCCACCGACGGGATGATGCGCGGCGACGACGAGCCCGACCCCCGACGACGGCTCGACGAGTTGTCCGCCGCCGCCGCGGAACTGGGCGTCCACGAGGTGCGGTGGCTCGGCTACGCGGACAGCGGCCACGGCGGCGAGCTGTACCCGGATCCTCCGGGCCGGGTGAGGCTCGCGCGCGCCGGCGTCGACGAACCGGCGGAGCGGCTCGCGGCGATCCTGCACGAGGTATCCGCCGACCTGCTGCTCGGCTCCGACGAGGCCGGCGGATACCGGCACCGCGACCACCTCGCCGTGCACCACATCGCCCGCCGCGCAGCGGAACTCACCGGCATCCGGCTCGCCGAGGCGACCGCGCCGCGGGAGTCGATCCTGCGCGTCCTGGCGATCGCCGTCCGCCTCCGGTTCCTGCGACCCGGCCACCTCGAGCAGGCGCGCACCTGGTTCACGCCGGCGGCGCAGATCACGCACCGCGTCGACGTGCGCCGGCACGTCGCCGCCAAGCAGCGCGCGCTCGCCGCCCACCGGTCGGAGATCGCGAAGTCGGGGACCGTCGCGCGGATCCTGCGGCTGGTGCTCCACCTGCCCGCGTGGGTGCTCGCACCGCTGGTCGGCACCGAGTACTACGTGGAACCGTCGGGAGCTACGTCGCCGGCGGACCGGCTCCTCTGACATAGCTAGATCAAGTGATCTATAGTTAGATCATGCGATCTACCGAGACCTTCACCGAGCAGGCCCGGCGCGCCCAGATCACCGCCTGCGCCATCGACGCCATCGCCGAGCTCGGCTACGCGCAGGCCTCCGTCCGCAAGATCGCCGACCGCACCGGCGTCGCGATGAGCGTGGTGCTCTACCACTTCGGCGACAAGGACTCCCTCATCGCGGCGGTCGTCTCCGAATGCTACCGCACCCTGTTCGAGGTCATGGTCCCGGCGGTCGACGCAGCCCCGACGGCCGGCGGCAAGCTCGAGGCCCACATCCGCGCGCACCTCGGCTACCTCGCGACCCACCCCGCGCACCAGGTCGCGATCACCGAGATCGGCAACGGCTTCCGAGGCAAGGGCGGCATCCGCCTGTGGGACCTGCCCGTCGATACCGAGCACGACGACGCCCGCGGGCGCGTCGAGCTCGAGGCCATCCTCCGGCAGGGCGTGGACACCGGCGAGTTCCGTCCGATCAACCCCGCGTCCATCGCCTCCGCCGTCCGCGGGGCGATCGGCAACGCCATGTTCAGCCGGATCGTGGACCCCTACTTCGATCTGGACGGCTACGCCGACGACCTCGTCGACGCCTTCCTCCGCGCGTGCGCACCCTGACCCCATCGAATCGAGGCACACCATGGCCCACCTACTGATCGCCACGTACGGCTCGCGCGGCGACACGACGCCCCTCGCCGGGCTC
Organism: Tsukamurella sp. M9C; assembly: GCF_020169415.1. Taxonomy (GTDB): domain Bacteria; phylum Actinomycetota; class Actinomycetes; order Mycobacteriales; family Mycobacteriaceae; genus Tsukamurella. The sequence goes on along the minus strand of NZ_JAIULG010000002.1, from coordinate 171,354 downwards.
GGACTGCGCCTGCAGCGCGCCGGCCACACGGTCACCATCACCACCAACACCGAGCTCGCCGACGAGACCGCAGCCCTCGGCCTCGATGCCCGCGCGATCGACCTCGACCTCGGCGAACCGTCCGGCGAGCCCTCCCTGGGGGACGCCATGGCGCTGGTCAAGCCCGCGGGGATCCGGCAGCTCAGCCGGAACATCCTCGACGCGGTCGACGACGTCCCCGCGGACGTCGTGCTCATGACGCCCTTCGCCGAACCCGCGGGCCAGGCGCTCGCGGAGGCACGGGGCGCCCCGGGGATTCCGCTGCGGCTGCAGCCGATCTCCGCCACGCGCGCGTTCCCGCCCAGCCTGATGGCCGCCCGGTCGATGGGCGGTGCGCTCAATCTCGCGGCGGGCCGGGCCGCCGAGCGCACCGTCGACACTCTGTACAACGGCGTGATCGCCGACCTGCGCCGCGATCTCGAGCTCCCGCGGCGCTCCGCCCGCTGGCTCCGGCGGGACCGCGCGGCGGCGCAGCAGCCCATCCTCGGCGGCTGGTCACCCGCCGTCCTGCCCCGGCCCGCCGACTGGCGCCCCGGCATCGACGTCACCGGGTACTGGTGGTCCCCCGAGCCGGACGGATGGGCACCGTCGGGCGATCTCGAAGCCTTCCTCGCCGACGGTCCGCCGCCCGTCCTCGTCGGCCTCGGCTCGCTCATGGTCGACACCGCCGAGCGCGACCGTCTCTCCGCGGTCCTCGACGAGGCGCTCGCCCGCGCGGGCGTGCGCGGGATCGTTCAGGCGGGCGGCGCCGGGCTGCGCGTCCCGGACCGCGCCGACGTCCTGAACATCGGTGCCGCCCCGTACTCGTGGCTGTTCCCTCGCCTCGCGGCCGTCGTGCATTCCTGCGGCGCGGGCACCACCGCGTCCGCCCTCCGCGCCGGCGTCCCGACGGTGCCGCTCCCCTCGCCCGGCGCGGACCAGTTCTTCTGGGCGAACCGCATCCATGCGCTCGGCGCGGCGACCGCCCCGATCCCTCGGACGAAGGTCACGGTTTCCCCCCTCGCCGACGCGATACGTGCCGCCGTGGACGACCCTCGGTATCGCGCCGCCGCGGGCGCCCTGAGCAGGGCGATCGCTGCGGAGGACGGGGCGTCGGCGGTGCTCGTGGCCGTGGAGCGGGCCATAACGATCGCGTAACACGGCTAACGGAATCCGCGTCGCCGTGCGATTCCCTCATGTCGGCGGACATCGCCGCAGGGGGAATCACCACGAGGAGGACGCGATGCGGAACACGACCCGGAGGAACCGGATCCGAGGCGCGCTGGCGCTACCAGCTGTGCTCATCCCGATGCTGGGGCTGATGCCCGCCGTCGCGAGCGCCGAACCGACGACGCCGGCCCCGGCACCGGTCACCACCCCGGCGACCACCCCGTCGCCGACCATCACGCTCCCGACCACGCCGGCGCCGACCACCACGACGCCGCCGCAGGGACCACCCGGGCGGCTCACCGTGGGCGCCGTGCAGATCATCGACGCGAAGACGCAGGGCATCGGCGTCCCCGGCGCGACGGTCCGCGTCCAGGGCTGCTCCGGCGGCCCCGCGGCGACGCTGTCGCACGGCGGGGCGACGACGGTGACCGGGCCCTGTGTCCGCGCCACGATGGAGAACGTGCCGACCAACTGGCACCTCGTCTCACCGTCGGTGCAGACGAGGACGTCGACCTCGGGACGCGTCGACTTCATCTTCAGCCTCGAGCGCGGCGGCATCGTCCCGCCGACGTCGACCACGCCGCCGCCGAACCGCACCGTCCGCTTCACGGTCGCCGCCCGCGACCAGGACGGCCGGGGCGTCGCCTCGGAGTACGCGGTCGCCGAGTGCGACTCCTGGCGGCCGCTGGGCGGCGCGCGCACCGACAGCGCCGGTAACGGCGGGGGCGCCTTCCCCCGCGACTGCGTCAGCGTGGTGCCCACCGCGTGGCCGTCCTCCTGCGTGCTGCTCGGCCCGCACGCCTACTCGCGCGTCGAGGGCAACGGTGTCAATCGGCTGGCCTTCCGCTTCCGCTGCGGCGTCACGATCCCGCCCGGCGAGGTCGAGACCAACGGGACCCTGGTCAAGACCGACCGCGTCACCGGTGCCCCGCTCGCGGGCGCGTCCTTCGTCATCGCCCGCTGCGGCTCCGATGAGGCCGTCCGCGCCGTTACCACCGGCGAGAACGGCGTCGCCGCCTTCTCACTGCCGTCGGGCTGCTACCGCGCCATCGAGACCGCCGCCCCCGCGGGCTACGTCCGCGACGCCGCGGCCGTCGCATTCGACGTGCGCCTGACGCCGCAGTTCCTCGTCCGCGTGACGAACTCGAGGATCGGCGCCGGCCCGGTGGTCCGTAACCCCGGCGTCCGCGTCCCGATCGCGTCGATCCCGTCCGGACGGACGCTCTGATGCCGCGCCGCACGTCCTCGCTCCTCGTCGCCGCCGCGGCGGTGCTCGCCCTCGCGGGCTGCGGGAGCACCGTCGAGGGGACGGCGGCGGCACCGTCGTCGAACCCGAGCGCGCAGAGCGACCTGCGGCCCCCGGTGAGCGCGACGGCGGCGGAGCCGACCACACCGGTCGCCGTCACCGTCGACGGGGCGCAGGCCCCGATCGATGCCGTCGCCACCGATTCCCAGGGCGCCCTGTATCCGCCGACGGACGTGAACCGGCTCGGCTGGTGGGTCGACTCCGCGCTGCCGGGATCGGGCGCCGGCTCGGTCGTCGTCACCGGGCACGTCGACGACGCCCGGCAGGGCGCGGGCTACGCGAAGCGCTTCTCCGGACTCGCTCGGGGCGACTCCGTCACGCTGACCGGCAAGGACGGCGCACAGGTCGCCTACCGGGTCACCCGGACCGCGTCCGTGCACAAGGGCGTCCTCCCGACCGACGATCTCAACCGGCTCGACGGCCCGGAGACGCTGATCCTCGTCACCTGCGGCGGGAAGTTCATCGGCCCGCCGATGGGCTACGAGAACAACGACCTCGTCTACGCGGAGCGCGCCTGACCGTCCCGCGGCTAGTGTCGAAAGCATGCGTATCGACCTGAGCGGGCGGACCGCCCTCGTGACCGGATCCACCCAGGGCATCGGCCTCGCCATCGCCGTGGGCCTGGCGCGGGCGGGAGCGCGGGTCGGGATCAACGGCCGGTCCGAGGGCCGGGTCGACGGTGCCATCGCCGCGATCCGGGAGGAGGTGCCGGGCGCCGAGCTCGTGCCCGTCGTCGCCGACGTCACCGTCGAGGTCGAGGCGGGGCACGCGGTCTCCGAACTCGGCGTGGTCGACGTGCTGGTCAACAACCTGGGGGTGTTCGGCGCCGAGGACCCGCTCGAGGTCACCGACGACGAGTGGCGCCGCTACTTCGACGTCAACGTGCTCGCCGCAGTGCGTCTGACCCGGCTGCTGTTGCCCGGCATGATCGACCGCGGCTGGGGCCGCGTGCTCAACATCGCCAGTGACTCGGCGATCGTCATCCCCGCCGAGATGATCCACTACGGCGTCTCGAAGACCGCGCTGCTCGGCGCGTCCCGCGGCTTCGCCAAAGCGGCCGCGGGCACCGGGGTCACCGTGAACTCGGTCATCGCCGGACCGACGCACACCGGCGGCGTGGAGGACTTCGTCTACCAGCTCGTGAGCCGCGACCTGCCGTGGGAGGAGGCGCAGCGCGAGTTCATGCGCCTGCACCGCCCGCAGTCGCTGATCCAGCGCCTCATCGAGCCCGAGGAGATCGCCAACATGGTGGTCTACCTCAGCTCGCCGCTCGCCTCGGCGACCACCGGCGGCGCCGTCCGCGTGGACGGCGGCTACGTCGACTCGATCCTCCCCTGACGGGCGTCCACAACGGCGCCGTCGGGCACCGAGGTCAGGCGAGCTCGATGAGCTCCTGGTACTCGGCGTTCCAGTGGTCCTCGGTGCCGTCGGGCAGCAGGATCACGCGCTCCGGGTTGAGCGCCTCGGCGGCGCCCGGGTCGTGCGTGACCAGGACGACGGCGCCCTCGTATGAGCGCAGCGCCTCGAGCACCTGGTCGCGGCTGACGGGGTCCAGGTTGTTGGTCGGCTCGTCGAGCAGCAGCACGTTCGCGGCCGAGGAGACCAGCCCGGCAAGGGCGAGGCGGGTCTTCTCGCCGCCGGACAGCGTGCCCGCGGGCTGCTCGAGCTGCGGGCCGGTGAACATGAACGCGCCGAGCAGGCTGCGCAGGTCCTGCTCCCCCGCGTCCGGCGATGCGTGCCGGATGTTGTCCCAGACGGACGCCTCGTCGTCGAGGGTGTCGTGCTCCTGCGCGAAGTAGCCGATCTTGAGGCCGCGGCCGGGCTCGAGCCCGCCCGTGTCCGGCGTTTCGACGCCAGCGAGCAGCTTGAGCAGGGTCGTCTTGCCCGCGCCGTTGAGCCCGAGGACGACGACGCGCGAGCCCTTGTCGATCGCGAAGTCGACGCCGGTGAAGATCTCCAGCGAGCCGTAGGTCTTGGTGAGGTTCTTGACCATCAGCGGCGTCTTGCTGCAGGGCGCCGGCGCGGGGAACTTGATCCGCGCCGTCTTGTCCTCGACGCGCACGTCGTCGAGCTCGCTCATCATGCGCTCGGCGCGGCGCAGCATGTTCTGCGCGGCGACGGCCTTGGTCGCCTTGGCGCCCATCTTCGCGGCCTGGACGCGCAGGGCGCCCGCCTTCTTCTCGGCGTTGGCGCGCTCGCGGCGCCGGCGCTGCTCGTCGGTGGCGCGGGCGTCGATGTACTTCTTCCAGCCCATGTTGTAGACGTCGGCCTCGCCGCGCACTGCGTCGAGGAACCAGACGCGGTTGACGACGTCGGACAGCAGGTCCACGTCGTGGCTGATCACGATGAGGCCGCCGTCGTGGTTCTGCAGGAAGCTGCGCAGCCAGCCGATGGAGTCGGCGTCGAGGTGGTTGGTCGGCTCGTCCAGCAGCAGCGTGGTGTCGGACTTGCCGCCGGAGCCGTCCGACGCGGCGAACAGGATGCGCGCCAGCTCGACGCGGCGGCGCTGACCGCCGGAGAGGGTGCGCAGCGGCTGCTCGAGCACCCGCTCGGGCAGCGCGAGGCTGTTGCAGATCCGGGCGGCCTCGGACTCCGCGGCGTAGCCGCCGAGCGAGGAGAAGCGCTCCTCGAGGTTGCCGTACTTGCGGACCGCGGTGTCCAGCTCGTCGCCGACCAGCTCGCCCATGCGCACCTGCTGCTTGGCCATCTGCGCGACGATCTGGTCGAGGCCGCGGGCCGAGAGGACGCGGTCCTTGGCGAGCACGTTCAGGTCGCCCTCGCGCGGATCCTGGGGCAGGTATCCCACGTCGCCCGAGGAGATGATCTTCCCGGCGTAGGGCTCGCCCTCGCCGGCGAGGATGCGCATCGTCGTGGTCTTGCCGGCGCCGTTGCGGCCGACGAGGCCGATCCGGTCGCCCGCCTGCACGCGCAACTGGTCGCCCGGCGCGGTCAGCAGGGTGCGGACGCCGGCGCGCACTTCGAGGTCGGTCGCGGTGATCACAACGGTCCAGCCTACCGGTCCGGAGGTCCGGTTCTCACCTTCGTTTCCCTGGTGGTGACGCCGATCACCGCGTCATGGCGCGGAATCGCCCGGTGCCTCTCCGGGGGCGGCGTCGCTCTCGCGCTCGAGGACCACGATGCGTCGGGATCGATCGGCCTTCGCCTCGTAGAGCGCCCGGTCCGCCTCGGCGACGGCGGCCGCGAGCCCGCCGGGCCTCAGCTGCGGGAGCACCACGGCGCCGGCGCTGCCGGCGACGGGCCACTCCCTGGTTCCGTCTCCGACGACCAGGACGCGCATGCCTGCCACCACGATGTCGGCGGCGGCGCGCGACGATCGCAGCGCCACCACGACGAATTCGTCGCCGCCCATCCGGGACACGATCGTCTCGGGAGCCCGTCGTGCAGCGCCTTGCCCGTGTCGACGAGGAGTTGATCGCCGGACAGGTGGCCGTGCCGAGGTGGATGGTGCCGCTGATCCGCGCGATGCCGGACTGGGCCATACAGCCGACGAACAGGCACAGATCCGCGGTCGCCACGAACCGGATGGCGTCCGGCGCCCTCGGATTCCGCAGTCGCAGCCACCAGGCCCCCAGCACGGCGCTGCCGCTGGAGGCGGCGACGAAGACCACCATGGCGATGGGCGTCGTGGGCCGGCCCTCGGAGAACAGGATCCCGATGCACAGCGGCACCATCATCAGCGCGAGACCGCCCACCGCGACCCTCAGCGCGAGCCCGCCGCCATGCAGTCGCAGCCAGTACTGCGCCATCGCGAAGTGCTCGCGCCCGGCGTCCCGCCAGCGATCGCGCTCGGTGAGCCGGCGCCGCACCGCGCGCAGGAACCGCTGCGCGCTAATCGAGGGCTTCCACTCGAGTCGCGCGCCACGCCGGATTCCCGGCGGCGGGGTGCGGTAAATCGACCGCTCTCCACCACGGGCCCGCAGATCGCCGCGCATCAGCGGTCAACGCTTAGTTCCGGTCATTACCGGGGTGCCTGTACTGGTGGCGGCACGGACTCGGATGCCCGGCCTCTCGCTCAGCGCTGGGCCAGGTCACGCACGACGACCGCGGACGTCGCCGAACGTTTGGCCTCGTACAGCGCCGCGTCGGCGTCGAGCGCGAGATCGTCGACGCGCGACCGGTCGCTACCGGGCGCGATCACGATGCCGAGGCTGCCGGGGATCCTGCCGTCGTCCGTAGCATCGCGCGGACGGAGGAGCGCCCTGAGCTCGCCGAGGGTGCGCGCCGCGTCCTCGGAACCGCCCCGGAACGCGACGATCCCGAACTCGTCGCCGCCGAAACGACCGACGAGCACGCGCGGCACCGTCTTGAGCCGGTCGACGACGTCGCGCAGCAGCTGATCGCCGGCCCCGTGGCCGCGGGTGTCGTTGAACTGCTTGAACCCGTCGAGGTCCAGCGCACCGACCAACACAACCCCGTCGTCCGTCGCCCGGCGCGCGGTCCTGCGGATCGCGAGATTCATGCCGCGCCGGCTGTACGCACCGGTCAGGCTGTCGACGTTCCACTCCTGGGTGATATTGGCGGCGCCGTGCCGGCCGAGCTCGACGACCACCTGGATCACCACGGGGAGGCCGACCACGGTGGTGATCGCCGGCGTGGTGTAGACGTACAGGTCCACGAGGGTCCGCCCCTCGGTGAGGATCGCGTGCCCGGTCAGTCCGGCTATCAGCAACAGAGCGTACACGCAGTGCAGCAGCAGGATCCGCCAGCCGAGGAAGAAAGCCGCGAACAGCCCCACCATCGCGAGATGGATCGTGCCGCAGATCCGTGCGGTGGGGTCGGACAGGACGGCGACGGCGATGCCGATGAACAGGTCGGAGAGGAACAGGAACCACATGGCCTCCCGGGCCGACGGCCATCGCCCCACGAGCCATCGCACCCCGAGGAGGAAGCCGATCACCGCGACGCTCAGATGCACCACCCGCGCCGGGACTCCCTGCGGGCCCATCGGGTTGAACTGCATCACCAGGGCCAACGGGAGCATCATCATCGCGAGCAGGGCGACGGCGATCCGCAGGGTGCGCTCTCCGTGGAGGTACCGGATCGCGGTCGTCATGTACGTGTATTCCTGTTGCCCGGCGCTGCGCCAGGCACGGCCGTCGAGCAGAATTCGCCCGCCGCGCCGCAGTAGTCGCCGCCAGGACGTCCGGTGGGGCCCGCGCCCGGCGGGCGCCGGTCGGTCAGGCGCGGCGGACACCGGCGGCGAGCTCGGCGGTCAGCGAGCGGACGGCGTCGATCGATCGACCGGCGGCGCTGACCAGAGCGGAGCCGACGATCACCGCGTCGGCGTAGGCGGCGATCTCCGCCGCCTGCGCGCGCGAGCGCACGCCGAGCCCTACGCCGACGGGGATGTCGGAGACCTCACGGATACGCGCGACGAGCTCCGGCGCGACGTTGTCGACGGCATCGCGCGCGCCGGTGACGCCCATCGTCGACGCCGCGTAGAGGAAGCCCGACGAGGCCTTCGCCGTCATCGCGAGCCGCTCCGGCGTCGACGACGGTGCCGCGAGGAAGATCTTGTCCAGGCCGTACCGATCGGCCGCGGCGATCCACTCGTCGGCCTCGTCGGGGATGAGGTTCGGGGTGATCAGGCCCTTGCCGCCGGCGGCCGCGAGGTCCCGCGCGAAGGCCTCGACGCCGTACTTGAGCACGGGGTTCCAGTAGGTCATCACCACGGGCGCAGCGCCCGCGGCGGCGACGGCCTCCGCGTAGGCGAAGACGTCGCGCACGCGGATGCCGCCCCGGAGGGCGTCGTCCGCCGCGCGCTGGATGACGGGGCCGTCCATGACCGGGTCGCTGTAGGCGATGCCCAGCTCCACGATGTCCGCGCCGGCCTCGACCATGGCGACGACGGTGTCGAGCCCGCCCTGCTTGGTCGGGTACCCGCAGGGCAGGTAGGTCACCAACGCGGCGCGGTTCTCCGCGCGGCACTGCTCGAAGACCGGTGCCAGTGCGCTCACTTGCTCTCCCCCGTGTTCGTCGCCGCGCGCGCTTGCGCGTCCCGCAGCTCGGTGTTCAAGTCCTCGCCGACGACCTTCTGCCCGACCACGTCCCCGTGGTCGTCGAGGAGGCCGAACCACTTCCCCGCGGTGTCGACGTCCTTGTCCCCGCGGCCGGACAGGTTGACCACGATCAGGGCGTCCGGCCCCATCGCCCGGCCCAGCTCGAGCGCGCCGGCCACGGCGTGCGCGGACTCGATCGCCGGGATGATGCCCTCGGTGCGGCACAGCAGGGCGAACGCCTCCATCGCCTCCGCATCGGTGATCGGGATGTACTCGGCGCGGCCGTCCTGCTTGAGCTGCGCGTGCTCGGGCCCGACGCCCGGGTAGTCCAATCCGGCCGAGATCGAGTGCGATTCGATGGTCTGGCCGTCCTCGTCCTGGAGCAGGTACGAGTACGAGCCCTGGAAGGCGCCGGGGCTGCCGCCGGTGAAGGTCGCGGCGTGCCGTCCGGTCTCGACACCGTCGCCCGCGGCCTCACAACCGATCAGGCGCACGCTCTCGTCCGCGATGAAGGGGTGGAAGATGCCGATCGCGTTGGAGCCGCCGCCGACGCACGCGAAGACCGCGTCCGGCAGGCGGCCCTCGGCCTCGAGGATCTGCTCGCGCGCCTCCATGCCGACGATCCGCTGCAGGTCGCGCACCATCAACGGGAACGGGTGCGGCCCCGCGGCGGTGCCGAAGCAGTAGTAGGTGGTGTCGGCGTTGCTGACCCAGTCGCGCAGGGCCTCGTTGATGGCGTCCTTGAGCGACGCCGAACCCGAGGCGACCGCGACGACCTCGGCGCCGAGGAGCCGCATCCGCGCGACGTTGAGCGCCTGGCGGTCGGTGTCGACCTTGCCCATGTAGACGACGCACTCGATGCCGAGCAGGGCGCACGCGGTGGCGGTCGCGACCCCGTGCTGTCCGGCGCCGGTCTCCGCGATGACCCGCGGCTTGCCCATCCGCTTGGCGAGGAGGACCTGCCCCAGGACGTTGTTGATCTTGTGGCTGCCGGTGTGGTTGAGGTCCTCGCGCTTGAGATAGATCTGCGCGCCGCCGGCGTACTCGTTCAGGCGCACGCAGGGGTACAGCGGCGACGGCCGACCCGTGTACTGCCGCTGCAGCCGGTCGAGCTCACTGAGGAACTCCCGATCGCTCCGGACCTTCTCGAACTCGGCCGCGACCTCCTCGATCACCGCCATGAGCGCCTCGGGCACGTGCCGACCGCCCCACGCACCCCAATGACCGGTCCCGTCCGGCTCGAAGGCCGATCGTTCGGACAGTCCGGTACTGGCTTCAGGAAGGCTCACAGGAACGATTATCCCTACTCCGTCAAAGTGGAATCACAGCGACGCCAAACGTTCCGCGAATCCGTTTCCGCGACGAGTGTTTCCGGGCATGACCACCACGCTCGGCCATGTCCTCGACGATCCCGTGCGGGCCTCCCTGTACGGCGCGCACGCCCGCTTCCGCCTCGGCGACGGGGCGGTCGTCCGCTACCGGCCGGACGTCGCACGCTTCGTCGGCCACCCGCCGCGGCCGACCACCGAGGACTTCGCGGCCCTGGCCCGTCTCGCCGTCCCTGGCACGCCGCTCTCCCTCCGCGGCGTGCGCGGGCCGCTGCCCGCGGGGTGGCGGATCGTCGACGAGATCCCGCTCGTCCAGTACGACGGCGCCGCCCTCGCGACGGCGCCCGACGAGGAGGCCGAGGTGCTCGGCCCCCGGAACGCCGACGAGATCCTCGATCTGGTCGAGCGCACCCGCCCGGGGCCGTTCGAGCGACGCACCGTCGAACTGGGGCTCTACCTGGGCCTGCGGGACGACTCCGGTCGGCTGATCGCGCTCGCCGGGGAACGCCTGCGCCCGCCCGGATGGACCGAGATCAGCGCGGTGTGTACAGACCCCGCCCACCGCGGCAGGGGACTTGCGACCCGCCTCGTCCGCGCCGTCGGGCACCACATCCGTGCCCGCGGCGACGTCCCGTTCCTGCACACGTCCGCCGAGAACACCGGCGCCCGAGCGGTGTACGAGGGGCTCGGGTTCCGGCTCCGCGCGTCGATCCCACTGCTCCTCGTCCAGCCGCCCGCCCGACCGACCGGAGAGTCATGACCCTCGCCCTCACCCGGCCGCAGCCGGCCGCCACCGATCCCGAGCTCGCCGAGCTCGCCGGACTGCCCGTTCGGCACCGCGTGCAATGGGGCCGCTGGATCGCGGTCGCGGTCGCCGCCGTCCTGTTCGCGCAGCTCGCGGTCTCGGCCGTCACCAACCCCCGCTTCGACTGGCCCACCTTCGGCGCCTACCTGTTCAGTCCGACGATCCTCGAGGCGCTCTGGTTCACGATCCAGCTCACCGTGATCGGTGCGGTCCTGGGCTTCCTCCTCGGTGGCGCGCTCGCCCTGGCCCGGCTGTCCGGCAATCGGGTGCTCGCAGCCTTCAGCTTCGGTTTCATCTGGCTGTTCCGGTCGATCCCCCTCATCGTGCAGATCCTGTTCTGGGGCTATCTCGGGGCGTTGTACCCAACGCTCGGCCTCGGCATCCCGTTCGGGCCGACCTTCGTCGACTCCCCGACGAAGGACCTGCTGTCGCCGTACACCGCAGCGGTGATCGGCATCGTCCTGAATCAGGCCGCGTACGGCTCGGAGATCGTGCGGGCCGGGATCCTCAGTGTCTCGGAGGGCCAGCACGACGCGGCCCGCGCGCTCGGGATCCCGCCGGCCGCACACCTGCTGCGGATCACGCTGCCGCAGGCGCTGCGCACCATCGTGCCGCCCGCCGCGAACGAGGTGATCGGCCTGCTCAAGGGCACGACAGCGGTCTTCATCCTGGCGCTGCCAGACCTGTTTTACCAGGTTCAGGTGGTGTACGGCCGCAACGGCCGGATCATTCCGCTGCTGCTCGTCGCCGTCGCCTGGTACGCCGTGCTCACCACCGTCCTGTCGATCGGCCAGCACTACCTCGAGAAGCGCCTCGCGCGCGGCTACGGGGCCACGAAACCCGCGAAGAAGGAGAAGTCCACATGACCGCCACCGCTCCGCGTCCGCGCCTGGAGGCCGTCGGCCTGTCGAAACGCTTCGGCCACGACGAGGTGCTCCGCGGCGTGGACCTCACCGTCGCGCCGGGCGAGGTCGTCTCGATCATCGGACCGTCCGGGTCCGGCAAGTCGACGCTGCTCCGGCTGCTCAACCATCTCGAGGAGCCGAGCTCCGGGGTCGTCCGGGTCGACGGTGACCTGATCGGCGTCCGGCGGCGCGGCGATCACCTCGTCGCGCTGCCCGAGCGCGAGCTGCGCCGTCAGCGCGCCCGCATCGGCTTCGTCTTCCAGCAGTTCAACCTGTTCCCACACCTCACCGCCGCGGAGAACGTCGCGCGACCGCAGCGCCTGACGCTGGGCCGCAGCCGGACCGAGGCCGATGCCCGGGCCCGCGATCTGCTCGACCGGGTCGGGCTCGGCGCGCACGCCGGCCACTACCCCGGTCAGCTCTCCGGCGGCCAGCAGCAACGCGTCGCGATCGCGCGCACCCTCGCCCTCGACCCGGATCTGATCCTGTTCGACGAGCCGACCTCCGCGCTCGACCCCGAGCTGGTCGGCGAGGTGAACGCCGTCATCGCCGAGCTCGCTGCCGAGGGCCGGACCCTCGTCGTCGTGACCCACGAACTGGCCCTCGCCCGCCGCATCTCGGATCGGATCGTCTTTCTCGACCGGGGCCGCGTCGTCGCCGTCGGGACGCCGACCGCCGTACTCGACCGCCCTGCCACCGATCGCACCCGCACCTTCCTCGCCCACTGGACCACCAAGGAGACCGCATGACCACCCGTTCCGCTCGACATCGTCTGCCCGCCCTCGTCGCGGCCCTCGCTCTCGCGGGCTCGGTGCTGGCGGGCTGCGGCGGGCAGACCACCGAGTCGACGACCGCGAGCGTGACCGGCGCAGCAGGGCAGCAACTCAACCTGACCAGCAAACAGAACCGGATCGTGCCGGCGAAGGACGAGGCGGCGGCGGCCCTACTCCCCCAGGCGGTCCGCGATCGAGGAGTGCTCCGAGTCGCGCACGGCTCAGGCGCCGGCAATGCGCCGTTCTACTTCCCCGCGACCGACGACGAGCGCGTCTTCATCGGTGACGAGTCGGACATCGCGTACCTCATCGCCGGCGCCCTCGGCCTCAAGCTCGAGGAGTCCAACACCTCGTGGGAGGGCCTGTTCCTGGGCATCGACAGCGGCCAGTTCGACCTGGGCGTCTCGAACATCACCGTCACGGAGGCGCGTAAGCAGAAGTACGACTTCGCCACGTACCGCAAGGACGACCTCGCCGTCGAGGTCCAGGAGTCCTCCACGTTCACCTTCGCGGGCGGGGATTCCTTCTCCGGGAAGACCGTGGCCGTCGGGTCCGGTACGAACCAGGAGCGGATCCTGCAGCGCTACGACGCGGATCTGCGCGCCGCGGGCAAGCCGGGCATCTCGATCAAGAACTACCAGGACAACACCGGTACCTACGCCGCGCTCGCGTCGGGCCAGATCGACGCCTACTTCGGCCCGAACCCCATTTCGGCCTTCCACGTCGCGCAGACCAAGGGCACCCCGAACGCGACGAAGATCGTCGGCCGGGTGTCCGGCGCCGGCTCGACACTGCAGGGGCTCATCGGCGCGACGACGAAGAAGGACAGCGGCATCATCCGCGCCGTGCAGGCGGCCCTGGAGTCAACGATCCGCAGCGGTGATTACGCCAAGGTGCTGCAGCGGTGGGGACTCGAGGCCGAGGCCGTGCCCGCGTCGGAAATCAACCCGCCGGGGTTGCCGATCACCGACAAGTGACGCGGGAGCGTCCTCAGAGTTCCGACGGCCCGGCCGCGACGTCCAGCGTCGCGGCCGGGCTCGTCGCGCGGGCGACGAACTTGAACCGGTCGCCGCGGTAGATGCTGCGGGTCCACTCGAGGGCGAGGCCCTCGGCGTCCCGGCCCAGGCGGTGCACCATGAGCAGGGGGTGCCCGGCGGTGACTCCGAGCAGCTCCGCCTCGGACGGCGAGGCGAGCGCCGTCTCGACGGTGTCCTCGACCGCGGTGATCGATCGCGCGTACTGCTCGCGGAGCACGCGGTACAGCGACGCCTGCTCCTCGAGACGCGTGGCGAGTCCGCGGAGCGGGCCCCGCAGGTGGGCCATCTCGATGGCCAGCGGCTCGTCGTCGACGATGCGCAGCCGGGTGACGCGGTACACGCGCGCCCCGCGCGGGAGTTCGAGGGCCACCTGCGTCTCCGCGTCCGCAGTGATGTGGTCGCACGAGAGCAGTTGTGAGCTCACCTGCTTGCCGTCGACGCCGAAGTCCTCGCTCAGCGAGGTGAGCTGTCGGACCCGGACGATCTTGGGCGGCGCGACGTAGGTGCCGCTGCCGTGCTCGCGGCGCAGCACCCCCTCGGCGGACAGCTCGGCCAGTGCCTTGCGCAGGGTCGTGCGCGAAACGCCGAGCTGCTCGGCGAGCCGGCGTTCGGCGGGCAGGGTGTCCCCGTGCCCGAGGTCGCCGATGCGGCGTTGCAGCTCGAGTTTGGCGCGGAAGTAGCGCGGCGGCTCGGTGTGCGACGAACGAGGGAGCGTCATGTGTTCCACATTACCCCTTGACGGTCAAAGTGGTCTATGCCACTCTTAGCCTACTCCAAATGGTGTAGACCACTTGGAGCCGACTTCAAGGAGATGACATGAGCAGTACGCAGGCTGCGAAATCGAGCGCGGTCCTCGTCGGCGTCGCGGCGGCGAGCCTCGGCGTGATCTACGGCTACGACACGTCGAACATCGCCGCGGCGAAGGACTTCATCCGGCAGGACTTCGGCCTCGGCGACGGGATGACCCAGGCGCTGGCCACGGTCGTCGTCGTCGGCGAGATCCTCGGCGCGATCGTCGGCGGCTGGTTCGCCAACAAGGTCGGCCGGAAGAAGGCGATGATCGCCGTCGGCGCCGGTTACACGATCTTCGCCCTGTTCGGCGCCCTCGCACCGACCGTGCCCCTCCTCCTGTTCGCGAGGTTCATGCTCGGCCTCACCGTCGGCGTCTCGGTCGTGGTGGTCCCGGTCTTCGTGGCCGAATCCGCGCCCGCGAAGCGCCGCGGCGCGATGCTCGTGGCCTACCAGTTCGCCACGATCGTGGGCATCATCCTGGGCTACGTGCTCGGCTACCTGCTCGCCGGCCTCGGCACCACCTCGTGGAAGTGGATGCTCGGCGTCGCCGCCGTGCCCGCGATCATCGTCACGCTCCTGCTCGTGCGCCTTCCCGATACCGCCCGCTGGTACATGACCCGCGGTCGCGAGGACGAGGCCCGCGCCGCACTCATCTCCGTCGAGCCCGACTCCACCGCCGCCGGCATCGAGGCCGAACTCGATGAGATGCGCGCCCAGCTCTCCGACGAGACGGGCGGCAAGCTCAGCCAGCTCTTCCGCCAGCCCTACCTGCGCGCCACCTTCTTCGTCGTCGTCCTCGGCTTCTTCATCCAGATCACCGGCATCAACGCGATCATCTACTACAGCCCGGACATCTTCGCGTCGATGGGCTACGAGGGGAACTTCGGCAAGTACATGCTGCCCGCCTTCGTGCAGCTCTTCGGCCTGCTCGCCGTGGTCGTCTCGATCTTCACCGTCGACAAGTTCGGCCGCCGCCCCATCCTGCTCGGCGGCATCGGCACCATGATCCTCGCCTTCGCCGTGATGATCCTCGCCTACCAGATGGCCGACGGCGACTTCAAGAACCACGAGACCGCGGGCGTCGTCGGCTTCGCCGGCCTGGTGCTGGTCGTGATCGGCTTCTCGTTCGGCTTCGGCTCCCTGGTGTGGGTGTACGCCGGCGAGGCCTTCCCCGCCCGGCTCCGCGCCTACGGCTCGTCGGCGATGCTGACCTCGGACCTCGTGGCGAACGCCATCGTCGCCCAGGTCACGCTGACGATGCTCAACAGCCAACTGCTCGGCGGCACCGGCACCTTCGCCGTCTTCGGGGCCCTGACCGTCGTCGCCTTCCTGTTCGTGCTCAAGTTCGCACCGGAGACCAAGGGCCGCAAGCTCGAGGACATCCAGCACTACTGGCAGAACAACGGCACCTGGCCCACCGACGCCGACAAGACGGGGGCCGTGTCCCAGTGAGCACCGCGGTGATCGGCCTCGACATCGGAGGCTCCAAGACGCAGGCCGTCCGCGCCGAGAACGGCGTGGTGGTCGCCGAGGCGCTCGCCGGCAGCGCGAACATCTCGTCCGTGGGCCGCGACGAGGCCGGTCGCCAGCTCGACATCGCGCTCGGCCGGCTCGGCGTCCACGACGTGGGCGCGGTGTGCGCGGGCGCCGCCGGGGTGGAGACCCCGGCCGGCGCGGCCACGCTCACCGCACTCCTCGCCGAGCGCATCCCGGGCGCCCGGATCCGGGTGGTGCACGACAGCCAGCTGATCCTCGCTGCGGCCGGCGTGCGCGACGGGGTGGCGGTCATCTCCGGTACCGGCGCCGTCGCGTGGGGCCGAGCGGGCGACAAGCACGCCCGCGCGGGCGGTTGGGGCTATCTGCTGGGCGACGAGGGAAGCGGCTACTGGGTCGCGAAGGAGGCGGTGCGCCGCACCCTGATCCGCCTCGACCGCGAGGAGCCCGCCGATCACCTCGGCCAGCAGCTGGCCGCCGACTGCGGCCTGCAGGACCCGGACGAACTGCTGGATCACTTCTACGCGCAGCAGGAGCGGCGGTACTGGGCGGGCCGGGCCCGGGTGGTTTTCGAGCTCGCCCAGTCGGGCGACCCGGTGAGCACCGACATCGTCGACCAGGCCGCGATCGCACTCACCCACATCGCCGTCTCGGTCGCCGAGCGGATCGGCTCGGCGGGCCCCGTCGTGCTCGCGGGCGGCCTCGCCGTGCATCAGCCGGCGCTACAGCGCCGGGTGCGGCATCACCTGGGGATGCGCGGCATCTCCGACCTGCGGGTCCTCACGGTCGATCCGGTGCGCGGCGCGATCCAGATCGCGCTGCGCGAGCTGGAGCGCCGGGGCGCGCGGGACTAGCGCGCGGGGCGCGGGCAGCTGGGGTGCGAGCCGGCGGTCACGAGGTCGGCGACTGCCGTCCGCGGATCGCCGGCCGTGACCAGCCCCTCGCCGACGAGGACCCCGTCGGCGCCCTGGCCCGCGTAGGTCAGCAGGTCGCGGCTGTCGCGCACGCCCGACTCGGCGATCTTGATCACCGAGGAGGGCAGTCCGGGGGCGATCCGCGCGAAGGAGTCGCGGTCCACCTCGAGGGTCTTGAGGTTGCGGGCGTTCACGCCGATCACGGTCGCGCCGGCCTCGAGCGCGCGGTCCGCCTCGTCCTCCGTGTGCACCTCGACGAGCGCGGTCATGCCGAGCGACTCGATGCGGTCGAGCAGCGAGACGAGGACCGGCTGTTCCAGCGCGGCGACGATGAGCAGCACGATGTCGGCGCCGTGCGCGCGGGCCTCGTGGATCTGGTACGGCGTGACGATGAAGTCCTTGCGGAGCACGGGGATCCGCACCCGGGAGCGGACCGCGTCGAGGTCCGCCAGGGACCCCTTGAAGCGCCGCTCCTCGGTGAGCACGCTGATCGCCCGGGCGCCGCCGGCCTCGTACTCGGAGGCGAGCTCGGCGGGGTCGGCGATGCCGGCCAGGTCGCCCTTCGACGGGCTGGCGCGCTTCACCTCGGCGATCACAGCGATGCCGGGTTCGCGGAGCGCGGCGGTCGCGTCGACGGCGGGCGGCGCGGCCTTGGCGGCGGCCTTGATGGTGGCCAGGTCGACGATGGCCTCACGGGCCGCCAGGTCCGCGCGCACACCCTCGATGATGGAGTCGAGAGCAGTGGGTGAAGTCACGGCTGGAGGCCTTTCGTGGGTCGTCGAGCGTGCTCCAACATTAGCCCTCGGTCCGTGGGCGCTCGGGTCCGGCCCCCTCGCCCGCGTCGGGACGGGCGCCGCCCGCCTCGGTGGGGTCGTCCCCGCCGTCGAGCGCGTCCCACAGGTCGCGCTCGGAGGCCGGCTCCGCGGCGGTGTCGTCGAAGACGCGCTGCTCCAGTTCGGCGCGGCGCGCGGCGGGCGAGACGTACTTCGATCCCATGCCGCCGCCCCGCAGCCCGCGCATGAGCAGCACCGCCGCGCCGACCGCGAGGAGGGCGCCGAGGATCGCGACCCACGGGCCCGCCGTCGTCGGGTCGACCTGGGAGATGTAGTCCTTGTTGCCCATGACGGCGGTGCCGGCGTCGCCGCCGCCCGGGGCGTCGCGCAGAATCTTCTCGAGGTAGCCGATGTCGGGTTCCTGCGTCAGCACCGTGACCGCCGGGTAGGCGGCGCCGATCGCGGCGACCGCGACGATGACGGCGACGACCCCGCGGGCCCAGTTCTTCAGCGCCAGCGCCGCGGCGATCGCCGCGAGGAAGACCAGCCACAGCGCCGAGAGCGCGGGTGCCCAGGTGTTCCCGGCGACCTCCATGGTCCGCTCGGGCGAGAGCCCGTCGGCGATGGTCACCCCCATCCACGACATCCGTCCCGAGCCCCACACCGCGCCCGCAGCCGCGGCGAGCAGGACCGAGGCGATCGCGAGGTTCCGCTTGCCGTTCATCGTGCCTCCTCCGCCACGCCGCGCAGGGTGTTCGCCGCGGCGACGGCCTTCAGCGCGGCCAATGCCTTGTTCCGCGACTCGTTGAACTCGTACTCCCCGACCGAGTCGGCGACGACGCCGCCGCCGGCCTGGACGTAGGCGGTGCCGTCCTTGAGCACGGCGGTCCGGATGGCGATCGCGGTGTCGGCGTCGCCGGCGAAGTCGAGGTAGCCGACGATGCCGCCGTAGAGCCCGCGGCGGGTGATCTCGGCCTCGTCGATGAGCTCCATCGCGCGCACCTTCGGCGCCCCGGTGAGGGTGCCGGCGGGGAAGCACGCGGCCACCGCGTCGAGCGCCTGCTTACCGGGCGCGAGATCGCCGGAGACCGTCGACACCAGGTGCATCACGTGGCTGTAGCGCTCGATGCGCCGGTAGTCCGTGACCCGGACGGTCCCCGGCGTGCACACCCGGCCGAGATCGTTGCGGCCGAGATCGACGAGCATCAGGTGCTCGCTGTTCTCCTTCTCGTCGGCCTGTAGGTCCTTCTCCAGTAGCAGGTCCTCCTCCGGGGACGCGCCGCGCCAGCGGGTGCCGGCGATCGGGTGCGTCGTGGCGGTCCCGTCGGCGACGGTGACCAGCGCCTCGGGGCTGGAGCCGACGATGGAGAAGGCGACGGAGCCGTCGGGCGCGGGCACCTGCACGAGGTACATGTACGGGCTGGGGTTCGAGGCCCGCAGTACCCGGTAGACGTCGATCGGGTCCGCGTCGGACGGCACGGAGAAGCGCTGGCTCGGCACCACCTGGAAGGCCTCACCGGCCTCGATGTCGCCGACCAGCTTCTCGACGATCGCGCTGTACTCCTCGACGGTCCGCTGGGCGGTGTACTCCGGCTCGGGCCGGGTGAAGGACGCGACCGACGAGGCGAGGGGCGCGGCCAGCGCGGCCTCCATCGCGTCGAGCCGCGCGACGGCGTCCGCGTAGGCCTCGTCCACCCGGTCGGCGGAGCCGTCCCAGTTCACCGCGTTGGCGATGAGGGTGATCGTCCCCTCGTGGTGGTCGATCGCGGCGAGGTCCGTCGCGAGCAGCCACACCATCTCCGGCAGGTGCAGGTCGTCGACGGTGGTGTCCGGCAGCCGCTCCAGGCGCCGCACCGCGTCGTAGGCGAGGTAGCCGACCATGCCGCCGTTGAGCGGCGGCAGCCCTTCGATCCGCTCCGAGCTCAGCAGCCGCAGCACCTCGCCCAGGGCCTCGAGCGGGTCGCCGCCCGACGGTGCGCCGGCGGGCGCCTTCCCGATCCAGGTGGCGGCTCCGTCGACGACGGTGAGCGCGGCGGGCGCGGGCGCGCCGACGAAGGACCACCGGCTCCACGACTGGCCCGCGGCGGCGGACTCGAGGAGGAACGTGCCGGGGCGCCCGCCGGCGAGCTTGCGGTAGGCCGACAGCGGGGTCTCGGCATCGGCGAGCACCGTACGGATGACCGGCACCACGCGGTGCCGGTCCGCGAGCGCGCGGAACTCGTCCAGGCTGGTGGTCGCGCCGTCGGGCTGCAGGTTCGGCTGCTGTGCGGTACTCATCGCCTGCCATTATCCCAGCGCCGGTAGGTTCGTGGTCATGCGCATCGGCCAGCAGGCCCCGGACTTCGCCCTTCCCGACCGCACCGGCACCGTCCGCACCCTCTCCGAGCTCCGCGGCGACGGCCGCGCGGCGGTCTTCTTCTACCTCACGGCGGGCCTGCCGGTGTGCGTCGCGGAGGTCGGACGATTCCGCGACGCGGGCGAGGAGTTCGACCGCCGCGGCACGGCCCGGATCGGGATCAGCATGGACCCGCTGGTGCGCACACAGGCCTTCGCGGACGTCATGGAGCCGGGCTTCCCGCTGCTCACCGACGCCGACGGAGCGGTCGCCGCCGAGTACGACGTCAAACGGGGCAAGTTCGCGATGGCGCCGGTACGCCGACAGACCTTCCTCATCGACGCCGACGGGACCGTGCTGCACATCGTGGTGGGCGAGCTGCGGGCGGTGGCGCACGTCGAGGAGACGCTGGCCTTCCTCCGCACGCTCAGCGGCTGACGGTCACTCCCGGCCGAGCAGCAGGTCCCCGTCGAAGCAGGAGTGCGTGCCGGTGTGGCACGCGGGCCCGGTCTGCCGGACGGTGAGCAGGACGGTGTCGCCGTCACAGTCGAGACGCACGTCGAGCACCTCCTGCACGTGCCCCGAGGTCTCGCCCTTCACCCACAGCTGCTGCCGCGACCGCGAGTAGTACGTGCCCCTGCGGGTGGCGAGCGTGTTCGCGAGGGCCTCGTCGTTCATCCAGGCCATCATGAGGACGTCGCCGGTGCCCTCCTCCTGGGCGATCGCGGCCACGAGGCCGTCGGCGTTGCGCTTGAGCCGGGCCGCGATGCCCTGATCGAGTCCCGTCACCGTCGCACCACCAGTCCGTGTCCCGCCATCTCGTCCTTGACCTGCCCGATCGTCATGTCCCCGAAATGGAAGACGCTCGCAGCGAGCACGGCGTCGGCGCCCGCCTCCACGGCCGGCGCGAAGTGCTCGACGACGCCCGCGCCGCCTGAGGCGATGACCGGGATGTGCACCGCCGCGCGGGCCGCGGCGATCATCCGCAGGTCGAAGCCGGCCTTGGTGCCGTCGGCGTCCATGGAGTTGAGGAGGATCTCCCCCACACCGAGTTCCTCACCGCGACGGGCCCATTCGATGGCGTCGATGCCGGTGCCCTTGCGGCCGCCGTGCGTGGTGACCTCCCAGCCCGACGGTGTCGGCTCGTCGCCGTCCGGCACGGTGCGGGCGTCGACGGAGAGCACGATGCACTGGCTGCCGAACCGGTTCGAGAGCTCGCGGAGCAGCTCGGGGCGGACGATCGCGGCGGTGTTCACGGAGACCTTGTCGGCGCCGGCGCGGAGCAGGGTGTCGACGTCCTCGACAGAGCGGACGCCGCCGCCGACGGTGAGCGGGATGAAGACCTGCTCGGCGGTGCGGCGCACCACCTCCAGCATGGTGCCGCGGCCGGAGCTCGACGCGGTGACGTCGAGGAAGGTCAGCTCGTCGGCGCCCTGCGCGTCGTACGCGGCGGCCAGCTCGACGGGATCGCCCGCGTCGCGCAGGTTCTGGAAGTTGACGCCCTTGACGACGCGCCCGTCGTCGACGTCCAGGCACGGGATCACGCGCACGGCCACCGTCATCGGATCGGCCTCCTTCGAATCTCTCTAGTAGCTCAGGGTTCCGGAGTGCCCGGGTTCGCCGCGGTAGTCCGACGGTGCGCCGACCGACCGCACGATGGCAAGCAGCTCGTCGTAGACGCCGGGGGCGCCCGCGAGCACGGAGTCGGAGCCGACGTGCCAGTCCTCGCCGGACAGGTCGGTCACCCGGCCGCCGGCCGCGATGACCAGCGCCGCGCCGGCGGCGTTGTCCCACGCGTGGTGGCCGAAGACAACGGCGCCGCCCAGCGCGCCCGAGGCGGTGTAGGCGAGGTCGACGCCCGTCGAGCCGAACTGCCGCACGCGGGCGACGCGGCGCGAGACCTCGCCGAGGATCGCGTAGCGGTAGTCGCCGGGGAAGTGCCCGTTGCTGCCGCGGCTGAAGCTGCCGACGGCGATCATGGCGTCGTCCAGGCCGGCGTGGCCGAGCGGCGGCAGTTCCTCGCCGCGGTTGCGGACGGGGCCCGCGACGTGGCCGGCGAAAGCGTCGCCGACGAGCGGGAACCACGCGAGGCCGGCGACCGGCTTACCGTCGTGCAGCAGGCCGAGCAGGGTGCCGGTGGCCGGGTAGCCGGCGGAGTAGTTGAAGGTGCCGTCGATGGGGTCGAGGACCCAGACGGTGCCCTCGTCGACGGCGGGCCCGCCGTACTCCTCGCCGTGCACCGGGATGCCGGTGGCCTCGGCGACGGCCGCGGTGATGCGCCGCTCGAGCTCGAGGTCGAGATCGGTGGCGAAGTCGGCCGGGCCCTTCGCGACGGACGCGGGCGCGCCGACGCCCTCGATGAAGCGGGGTGCGACGACGTCGAGCGCCTCGCTCGCCAGGGCGAGGAGCCGGTCGGGATCGGCCGTGAAACCGGCGGGAAGGGCGGCCACTAGCGCGACACCGCGGCGAGCGCCTCGGGGAGGGTGAACCGCCCGGCGTAGAGGGCCTTGCCGATGATCGCGGAATCCACACCCTGCTCGACGAGGGTGGCGATCGCGGTCAGGTCCTCGAGCGCCGAGATGCCGCCGGAGGCGACGACGGGCGCGTCCGTGGCGGCGGCCACGGCGGCGAGGAGGTCGAGATTCGGGCCGGTGAGGGTGCCGTCCTTCGAGACGTCGGTGACGACGTAGCGGCTGCAGCCGTCGTTGTTCAGCCGCTCGAGGACCTCCCACAGGTCGCCGCCGTCGGTGACCCAGCCGCGGCCGCGCAGCCGCCACTGGCCGTCGAGCTGTTTGACGTCGAGGCCGACGGCGATCTTGTCGCCGTAACGGGCGATCGCGCTGGCGCACCACTCCGGGTTCTCGATGGCCGCGGTGCCGAGGTTCACGCGGGCACAGCCCGTCGCGAGCGCCGCCGCGAGGGAGTCGTCGTCGCGGATGCCGCCCGACAGCTCGACCTTGACGTCCAGCTCGCCGATCACGCCGGCGAGGAGCTCGCGGTTGCTGCCCTTGCCGAAGGCGGCGTCGAGGTCGACGAGGTGCACCCACTCCGCCCCGTCGTTCTGCCAGGCGAGGGCGGCGTCGCGCGGCGACCCGTAGGCCGTCTCGCTGCCGGCCTCCCCCTGCACCAGGCGCACGGCCCGGCCCTCGGCGACATCGACTGCGGGAAGAAGTACCAGACTCACGCGACCAGCCTAGTGCGTCGTGTCATCCGACTTTCCGGGCTCCCGGTCCTGCTGGTCCTCGACGGCGCGCCCGACGATGCGGTTCGAGACGATCCCCATCGCGGCGACCGCCCCCACGAGGCCGACGGCGACGATGAGCAGGCTCACCCACGGGCTCGGACGCAGCACGTTGAGCAGGATGACCACGACGGCCAGCACAGCGACCGCCGCGCCGAGCGAGAACAGCGCGAGCCGCCCGAGCGAGAGGCCCCGTCGGCCGCTCACAGCGTGTCCACCCAGTTCTTCAGCAGCACCGCGCCCGCGTCTCCGCTCTTCTCCGGGTGGAACTGCGTGGCCCACAGCGGCCCGTTCTCGACGGCGGCGACGAACCGGCCTCCGTGGTCGGCCCAGGTGACCTTCGGGGCGCGGATGTGGTCGGCGATGTCCAGCTCCCACGTCTGGGCGGCGTAGGAGTGCACGAAGTAGTAGCGGGTGTCGGCGTCGGTACCCGCGAACAGCTTCGAGCCCTCGGCCACCTCGACGGTGTTCCACCCCATGTGCGGCACGACCTCCGCCTGCAGGCGTTCGACGGTGCCGGGCCACTCCCCGCAGCCCTCGGTCTCGACGCCGAACTCGATCCCCTTCTCGAAGAGGATCTGCATGCCCACGCAGATGCCCATGACCGGCCGGCCGCCCGCGAGCCGCTCGCCGATGATCCGGTCGCCCTGCACCGCTTTGAGGCCCGCCATGCACGCCTCGTAGGCGCCGACGCCCGGCACGAGGAGGCCGTCGGCGGCGAGGGCGGTCTTCGCGTCCGCGGTCACGGTGACCTCGGCCCCGGCGCGCTCCATCGCGCGATGCGCCGACCGGATGTTGCCGGAGCCGTAGTCGAGGATCGCCACCTTCTTCATGCTCCCCAGCCTAATCGGCCCCGCAGAGGCGGTGCATCGCAGTATTACGCTTGCCGCATGGGGGTCTTCGACAGGGCGGACGAGGGCAGCGAGGAGGCGCGGGCCTATCGCGCCGAACTCGCGGCGGAGAACGACCGCCTTGCAGTGAAGGTACTGCCGGTTCTGCTGGTCATGATGGGCATCGTCGCCACCTGGGGTGCGATCACCCTGGGCGCTGACGTCGCGCGGGGGTCCGGCGGAGCGGTGCGCTGTGAGGGCCGGAGCATGGGGCCGGCCGACACCTGCTGGATGGTGCTCTCGGAGGCGGGCTCGGCGTTCGACCTGTACGCGCCCGCCGGTGCGCCCGCCTCCCGCTTCGAAGCCCAACGTGCCGCACGCCAGCGCGGGATCTCAGCCGATCCGTCCCCGTATGACTACGCAGGGACACGGATGGTCCGCAAGCAGGAGCACTCGAACGACGTCGTCGGCACCGTACTCTGCGCCGTCTTCGGGGCCACGGCCTTCATTGCGGCCTACTACATCCGCCGGGGCGCCCGAGTCGAGCCTCGGAACGCGGAGCCCGCGACGCAGCCGGGACCGCAGACGTGACGATCCGCTCGGAGCCGTCGGCAGATGCGCTGCGACGCTGCATCGTCCACGGGACGGAACCTGTCTCGGCCATAGCGATGGCAGGGCTGCGGTCGCTCACCAGCCCACTGCTCACCGACGACCCCGACGACCCGACGCGGGTCCGGGCGCTGTTCACGTGGCGCCCTGCTCCCGACGACCCGACCGGGGGCGCGTACCTCTGGGTGAACCGTCTCACCGACAAGCGGCACGTCGCCCTCGGAATGATGCGGCGCCGGGCCGCGAGCGACCTCTGGTTCGCCGAGCTCGCGGTGCCGCGCGACGTGCTGGCCACCTACCGCGTGCTCCCGTTGCGCGCCGCGGGCCACGCAGGGCCCGAGATCCCACCCCCGCGCGAGCTGCTCCGCCGCGCACGCATCGACCCGCACAACGCTGCGGCGCTGGCCGGCTCGCCGTTCGGATCGCTCCTGGCCGGGCCGGACGCACCCCGGCTCGACGCCTGGACCGCGCCCGCGGCCGCGACGTCCACGGCGCTCGACCGCACCATCGACCTGGGCCCGGAGCCCCTCCGGTACCGACTGTCCGCACCGTCCGGCCCAGGGTCGATGGAACTGCTCATCGCCTTCGACGCCGACGCGTGGCTCGACCGGTTCCGCCTGCCCGACGTCCTCGCCGCCTCGGGCCGACGGTGCGCCGTGCTCGGCATCGACTCCCCCGCCGACCCCGCGGAGCGGCTCCGGTTCCTCGGCGCCCATGACGAGCTGTTCGCGGCGATCACGGACGAGATCCTTCCCGCTGCGCTACAACGCCTGGACTCCCCGGGCAGGGTGACGATCGCCGGGCAGAGCCTCGGCGGCCTGGCCGCACTCGCGTTCGCGGCGCGGCACCCCGGGCTCGTCGACGAGGTACTCGCGTACTCCCCCTCCGTCTGGTGGCGCCCCGGCCTCACGGGCCGGCCCGCGGACGTCGCGGCGCGACAGGACTGGATCCACGACCTGATCGCCGCCTGCCCGTCCCGAGCGTTCTCGATCCGGTTGGCGTCCGGGGCCTTCGAGGAGGAACTCACCCCCGCAGTCGCCGACCTCGCGACCACCGCCGACCGCGCGGGCCACGACGTGGAGCACACCGTCTACTCCGGCGGACACGACGAGGCCCAATGGGCGGCACTTCTGCTCGAACACCTGGCGGGCGCACCGTAGTACTACGGGATCAGGATGAACTTCCCGATCGGGTGCGCGGCCTTCAGCTCGGTGTGCGCCCGCGCGGCGTCGTCGAGCGGGAACGTCTTGGCGACCGCGT
Source organism: Tsukamurella sp. M9C (assembly GCF_020169415.1). Classification (GTDB taxonomy): domain Bacteria; phylum Actinomycetota; class Actinomycetes; order Mycobacteriales; family Mycobacteriaceae; genus Tsukamurella. The sequence goes on along the minus strand of NZ_JAIULG010000002.1, from coordinate 145,744 downwards.
TCACCAGCTTTCCCTCGCCTGCGAGGTCCAGCAGCGGGCCGCGGGCCTCGTCGCGAATGCGGGCACTGTCCGGGTCGGGCCCGCCGATCGCGAGGAAGCCGTCCTGCACTGCGCGGCCGAATCCCGCGATGGTGACGATCCGCTTCCGGTCGGCGACGAGGTCGAGCGAGACGTCCGCCGCCTCGTCGGTGCCGACGGTGTCGATGGCCGCGCTCACGCCGTCCGGCGCCAGCGCGCGCACTCGGTCCGCGAGCCCGTCGCCGTATTCGACGGGGGTAGCACCGAGGCCACGCAGGTACTCGTGATTGGCGGCCCGTGCGGTGCCGATCACGGTGGCGCCGCGGAGCCGCGCGAGTTGCACCGCCAGCAACCCGACCCCGCCGGCTGCGCCGTGGATCAGCACGGTGTCGCCGGCGGCGACGCCGATGCGCTCGACGGCGTCCCACGCGGTCGCGCCCGTGAGCAGCAGCCCGGCGGCGTCCTCCCAGCCCAGGCCCGCGGGCTTCGGGAGCACCGCCTGGGCCGACTGGATCGCCGAGGAGGCGTAGACGCCGTCTCCCCGGTAGACGACGACCTCGTCGCCGACGGAGATCGGGCCGCGCGGTCCGACGGCGTCGGGACCGACTGCGGTCACCACCCCCGCACCCTCGCTCCCGACGGTCTGCGGCAGCGTGGACGGATCGTCGCCGAACGCTCCGCTATAGAGCTTGTAGTCGATGGGGTTGACGCCGATCGCCCGGAACTCGACGACCACCTCGCCCGGCCCCGGGGCGGGCAGCTCCCGCTCGATCACCTCGAGGACCTCCGGCCCTCCGAACGCCTGTGCCACCACTACTTTCGCCATGCCCTGCACAACTGCGCAGCGCCGGGATCCATTCCGGTTCGGCTCACCGGGACGGAAAGTCCGTTGCCGCCTGGAGACCACGCTCCGTACTCGACCGCATGACGACGGCGATCGTGCCGGCCGCGGCGTTCTTCGACGCCGAGGTCCCGTTCGACCCGCGCGGAAACATCACCGGACACTTCCTCGCGCTCCGCGACTTCTCCGCGGCGGCGTCGGCGCGGCGTCCGGCCGTCATCGAGTGGCTCGACTGATCGTCAGATCTCGCGGGCGCCGATCAGGGCGTCGGAGATGATGCCGGTGGCCCGCTGCAGGGCGGGGATCGCGCGGTCGACGAAGTCGGCGCTGAGCCGCGAGACCGGGCCCGAGATGCCCACGGCCATCGGGGTCGGGGCGCCGGGCACCGCCATGGCGTAGCAGCGAACCCCCACCTCCTGCTCCTCGTCGTCGATCGAGTAGCCGCGGGCACGGATCTTCTCCACCTCGGCGAAGACGCCGGACAACGTACTGACGCTGTTCGCGGTCGGCGCGGGAATACCGGCCTGCCCGACGAGCTTGACGATGCGCGCGTCGTCGAGCTCGGCGAGCACCGCCTTGCCGACGCCACTGTTGTGCAGGTTGACCCGGCGACCGGCCTCGTTGTTGGTGCGCATGCTGTGCTGCGAAGGAACCTGTCCCGTGTAGATGACCATGTCGCCGTCGAGGACCGCGAGGCTCGCGGTCTCCTCGAGCTCGTCGACCAGCGCCTGGAGCACGGGCACGGCCACGGCACCGAGCTGCCGGTTCGCGACCTCACCGAGCCGGATCAGCCGGGGCCCGAGTGCATAGCGCCGATTGGGCAGCTGCCGGACGTAGCCGATACCCACGAGCGTGCGGAGTAGGCGGTGGATCGTGGGTGGAGGGAGCGGCGTGCCCGCGGACAGTTCGCTCAGCGAGCACTCGCCGCCGGCGCGCCCCATGAGCTCGAGCAACTCGAAAGCGCGCTCCACAGATTGCACACCGGAGGTGGACTTCCCCGCCATGATCGCCTCCCCGAACGTCTGATCGTTTGCTGTTCCAATCCCGACGGTACGCTCACAATTCCATCCTGCGTTCCGTATTGCGGTATTGATTTCGATCCACTGCGGACAAGGCAGCTGAACCACGCCTGCTGACCGAAAGTCATCCGCCACGATACGGAACAGCTCTCGGAGCCTCGGCTCGCGTAGATGCCCCCTCGATCCACCGGTCTCGTCCGGCAAGTGTTGTCGCCCGGCGGAAGTCGGCGAGAATCGCGCAGAACTTCTGCTTGACAGCCCCCAGGCCGCATGCTTCACTCAACGTGATCGGAATCACATTTCCGATGGGCGGAACGCAAATCTGCGGAGCCCCACGCGATCGCCACCACGCGTCGCCTTCGATCAGCCCCACTTCGCCGCCGCTCCCCGGAGCGCCTGAACGCGACGGGCCCCGCCCGGCGTTTCGGACCGAGAGGACCACCATGACCAGCCAGCAAGAACAGAACGGGGCCGACGAACGCGTCGAGAGCCCGGCGAGTTCGCAGTTCCTGGACCGCTTCTTCGAGATCACCCGCCGCGGCTCGACGATCCCCCGGGAGATCCGGGGCGGCCTCGTCACCTTCGTGGCGATGGCCTACATCGTCGTACTGAACCCCCTGATCCTGAGCAGCTCGTCCGATGCGCTCGAGGGCAAGCTCGGATTCGTCCAGGTCACCGCCGTAACGGGCCTGACGGCGGGCGTCATCACGATCCTCTTCGGCCTGGTCGCGCGCCTCCCCTTCGCGCTCGCCGCCGGCCTCGGCATGAACTCCTTCCTCGCGGTCGCGGTCGTCAAGGACGTCACGTGGCCGGAGGCGATGGGCCTGGTGATCATCAACGGCGTGATCATCGTCGTACTCGGCGCCACAGGCATCCGGACGGCGATCTTCCGGGCGGTCCCGGCCGAGCTCAAGACCGCGATCACGGTGGGCATCGGCCTGTTCATCGCCTTCATCGGGTTCGTGAACTCGGGTTTCGTCACGCGCACCCCGGCCGGCCCGCCGGTCCAGCTCGGCCACGACGGCTCGATCGAAACGCTTCCCACCGCGATCTTCATCTTCGCCCTGCTGCTGATCGCCGTGCTCATCGCCCGCCGCGTCCCCGGAGCCATCCTCATCGGTATGGTCGTCGCGACCCTCGCCGCGATCGTCGTGCAGCACTTCGCCAAGCTCGGCACCGTCGGCGACCCGACGCACCCCGACCCGAAGGGCTGGAACCTCAGCGCTCCTGAGCTGCCCAGCCAGATCGTCGCGCTGCCCGACTTCAGCCTCGTCGGACAGTTCGACCTGTTCGGGGCGTTCGAGCGGGTCGGTGCGCTGGCGGCCACGATGCTGGTGTTCACGCTGGTCTTCACCAACTTCTTCGACGCCATGGGCTCGATGACCGGCCTCGCCCGCCAGGCCGGCGTCGGCCAGCCCGACGGGACCTTCCCCCGCATCCGGTCCGCCTTCGTCATCGAGGGCATGGGCGCGGTCGCCGGCGGCGCGACGTCCGGCTCGTCGAACACCGTCTTCGTCGACTCGGCGTCCGGCATCGCGGAGGGCGCGCGCACCGGCCTGGCCGCCTGCGTGACCGGCGTGCTGTTCCTGGGATCGATGTTCTTCGCGCCGCTCATCGGCGTGATCCCGATGGAGGTCGGCGCGGCGGCCCTGGTGGTGGTCGGATCGATGATGGTGGCACAGATCCGGGAGATCGATTTCACCCATTTCTCGGTGGCCCTGCCCGCCTTCCTCACCATCGTCACCATGCCGCTGACCTACTCGATCGCCAACGGCATCGGTGTCGGCTTCATCACGTGGGCCCTCCTGAGCCTCCTCAGCGGTCGCGGTCAGAAGGCGCACTGGCTACTGTGGGCGGTCTCGATCGGATTCATCCTCTACTTCGTCCGAGGACCGATCACCGCGTTGATCGGCGGCTGACCTGCAACGACGCAGGGCCGAGCCGGAACGGCTCCCGCATCACACTCCGTGATGCGGAAAGAAGATTCCGAAAAGCTCTTCCCGATGTGACCCCCGTCACCTATCATGAAATGCACTGGATCGTGTTCGCATGGAAAACCAGCGGTCCAGCTCAGCCTCGCAAACCATGCCTGTCGGAACCGCATGCCGCGGTTCAGTAGGGATGCAGCGGTGACCGAAACGCTGACCGGATGTCATGTGACCGTGAACGGTCGATCCCGACCCTTCACCGGCCCGGCACACACGAGTGCCCTCGATTGGCTTCGCGACCAGGGCCTTACCGGCGCGAAGGAGGGCTGCGCCGAGGGTGAGTGCGGCGCCTGCTCGATCCTCGTGGCCCGCCCCGGCGACGCCGACTCCCCGGCCGACCGCACACGCTGGACCGCGATCAACGCCTGCCTCACCCCCGCAGCCGCCCTCGCCGACCAGGAGGTGATCACCTCCGAAGGACTCGGCGCGCCGGACGACCTGCACCCGGTCCAGACCGCCATGGCGCTCCGCGGCGGATCGCAATGCGGCTACTGCACGCCCGGCTTCATCTGCAGCATGGCGGCCGAGTACTACCGGCCCGACCGGGCCGCGGCCGACGCACCGGAAACCGGAAGCGACGCCTGCCCCGCCCACGACGAGGAGCACGGCCCCAACGGCTTCGACCTGCACTCTCTCTCCGGCAACCTGTGCCGCTGCACGGGTTACCGGCCGATCCGGGACGCCGCCTACGGCCTGCCCGCGGAACCCGCGGCCGACGATCCACTCGCCGCCCGACGTGCTGCAGCAGCCCCCGCCGCCGCCCCGACCGTGGTCGACGGTCCGCAGGGACGGTTCGTCCGGCCCGCCGGACTCGGCGAAGTCCTCGACCTGCTCGCCGGCGAGGACTCCCCCGTCCTCGTCGCCGGATCCACCGACTTCGGCGTCGACGTCAACCTCAAGGGACGGCGCGAGCCCCTCGTGGTCGCCATCGACCGCCTGCCCGAGCTCCGCGAGTTGCGCTGGGAGGAGGACGAACTCGAGATCGGCGCGGCGCTGACGCTGTCCGAGATCGAACGCCGCCTCGGTGGGCGCGTCCCCCTGTTGGCCCAGGTCTTCCCGCAGTTCGCGTCCCGGCTGATCCGCAACGCCGCGACGCTGGGCGGCAACCTCGGGACCGGCTCGCCGATCGGCGACACCCCGCCCGCGCTCCTCGCACTCGAGGCCCGCCTCGTCCTGGCCTCGCGCGACGGCGAGCGCACGGTCCCGCTCGCGGACTACTTCACCGGCTACCGCGCGACGGTGCGCCGCCCCGACGAGCTCATCAAGGCGGTCCGGATCCCTCTGCCGCTGAGCCCGCTCACCGCGTTCCACAAGATCGCCAAGCGCCGCTTCGACGACATCTCCAGCGTCGCGGTCGCCTTCGCGCTGACCGTGGACGCCGGCACGGTCACCCGCGCCGCCATCGGGCTCGGCGGCGTGGCGGCGACCCCGCTCCGTGCGACCGCGACCGAGCAGGCACTCGTCGGGCGCCCCTGGTCCGAGGACACCGTGCGCGCCGCCGCCGAGGTGCTGCGCGCGGAGGGCACCCCGATGGACGATCACCGGGCCTCCGGGCGCTACCGGGTGGCCATGCTGGGCCGCTCGCTCGAGAAGCTCCACGCCGAGACCACGGCCCGAGAGGAGCTGTCATGAGCCACCTGTCCGAGCGCCCCGCGAACCCCGTCGTCGGGCTCGACGTCCCGCACGAGAGCGCGGCCCTGCACGTGAGCGGTGCCGCCCTCTACACGGACGATCTCGTCGGCCGCACGCCCGGCGCACTGCATGCGCACCCCGTCCAGGCCGAGTGCGCCCACGCCCGGATCCTCTCGATCGACACCGCTCCCGCGCTGCGGGTACCGGGCGTCGTCCGCGTCCTGACCGCCGCCGACGTCCCCGGCGTGAACGACGCCGGCGTCAAGCACGACGAGCCGCTGTTCCCCGAGGACGAGGTGATGTTCTTCGGGCACGCGGTGTGCTGGGTGCTCGGCGAGACGCTGGAGGCGGCCCGACTGGGCGCCGCGGCGGTGAAGCTCGAGCTCGAGCCGCTCCCCTCTCTCATCTCGCTGGGCGACGCCATCAGGGCGGAGAGCTTCCACGGTGCCCGTCCCACGGTCCGACGCGGCGACCTCGACGCCGGCTTCGCCGACGCGGTGCACGTGTACACCGGCGAGTTCGAGTTCGCGGGCCAGGAGCACTTCTACCTGGAGACTCACGCCTCCCTGGCCCAGGTCGACGAGAGCGGCCAGATCTTCGTCCAGTCCAGCACCCAGCACCCGTCGGAGACGCAGGACATCGTGGCGCACGTGCTGGGCCTGCCCAGCAATGCCGTGACGGTGCAGTGCCTGCGGATGGGCGGCGCGTTCGGCGGCAAGGAGATGCAGCCGCACGGCTTCGCCGCCATCGCCGCACTCGGCGCCACACTCACGGGTCGGCCGGTGCGCTTGCGGCTGGACCGCACGCAGGACATGACCATGTCGGGCAAGCGGCACGGCTTCCACGCCACCTGGCGGGTCGGCTTCGACGCGGCCGGCCTCATCACCGCCCTCGAATCCACCCTCACGGCGGACGGCGGCTGGAGCCTCGACCTCTCCGAGCCGGTGCTCGCTCGCGCGCTGTGCCACATCGACAACGCCTACTGGATCCCCAACATCGCGGTGCACGGACGGATCGCGAAGTGCCACAAGACCTCGCAGACCGCGTTCCGCGGCTTCGGCGGGCCGCAGGGCATGCTCGTCATCGAGGACATCCTCGGCACCTGCGCCCCGCGCCTCGGCCTGTCCGCGCGGGAACTCCGGCGCCGCAACTTCTACGGCGACGACCAGACGACGCCGTACGGCCAGCCCGTCCGCCACGCCGACCGCGTCCGGACCGCGTGGGAGCAGGTCATCACCACCGGCGAGGTCGAGGCCCGCGAGGCGGAGATCGCCGCGTTCAACGCGACGCACCCGAACGTCAAGCGCGCCCTCGCCCTGACTCCGGTCAAGTTCGGGATCTCCTTCAACCTCACCGCCTTCAACCAGGCCGGCGCCCTCGTGCTGGTCTACAAGGACGGCTCCATCCTGATCAATCACGGCGGCACCGAGATGGGGCAGGGGCTGCACACCAAAATGCTGCAGGTCGCCGCGACCACGCTCGGCGTCCCCCTGTCGCGCGTCCGCCTGGCTCCGACGCGGACGGACAAGGTGCCCAACACCTCCGCCACCGCCGCGAGCTCCGGCGCCGACCTCAACGGCGGCGCGGTGAAGAACGCGTGCGAGCAGATCCGCGACCGCCTCGCCGGCGTCGCCGCGTCACTCATCGGCACGAATCCCTCCGACGTGCGGTTCAGCGAGGGGACCATCAGCGGGCTCGGCGCCTCCGCGCAGAAGCTCAGCTGGGAGGAGGTCGTGCACGCCGCCTACTTCCAGCGGGTGCAGCTCTCCGCCTCCGGCTACTACCGGACGGAGGGACTGCACTGGGACGCCAAGGCGATGCAGGGCGTGCCCTTCAAGTACTTCGCCTACGGGGTGGCGGCGAGCGAGGTCGAGGTCGACGGGTTCACCGGCGCGTACCGCCTGCGCCGCGTGGACATCGTCCACGACGTGGGCGACTCCCTCTCGCCGATGATCGACATCGGCCAGATCGAGGGCGGGTTCGTGCAGGGCGCCGGCTGGCTCACGCTGGAGGATCTGCGCTGGGACGAGAGCGACCGCCCCACCCGCGGCCGCCTGCTCACACAGTCGGCGAGCACGTACAAGCTGCCGAGCTTCTCCGAGATGCCACCCGACTTCCGGGTCTCGCTGCTGGACAAGGCGCACGAGGACGGTGCCGTCTACGGCTCGAAGGCCGTCGGCGAGCCCCCGCTCATGCTCGCCTTCTCCGTCCGCGAGGCGCTGCGCCAGGCGGCGGCCGCGTTCGGCCCGCCCGGGACCGCCGTGGAGCTGGCCTCCCCTGCGACGCCGGAGGCGGTGTACTGGGCGGTCGAGGCCGCGCGTTCCGCCGGTCCCGAGCGGAACGGTCACCGTCGGACCCCCGTCCCGGCGGCCGGAACCGCCTCCGCGGCGCCGGCCCCCGCGCCTCTCGGCTGAGCCCGCCATGACCTGGCTGGGCGACGCCGCCCGCCTGCGTCGGCAACGCGTCTCCGCGGTCCTGATCACTCAGATCGGGGTCCGCGGGCACGCTCCGCGCGAGGCGGGCGCCAAGATGATCGCCACCGCCGACGGCGAATTCGGCACGATCGGCGGCGGCAATCTCGAACTGACGGCGATCGACCGGGCCCGGGAGATGCTCCGGGACGCGGTCGCGACGCCCGAGACGCTCACGTTGCGCCTCAACGACAAGGCCCGCAATCAACACGGGCGCCAATGCTGTGGAGGCGAGGTGGTTCTCCTGTTCGAGCCGCTCCCGGTGGTACCGGCGGTCGCGATCTTCGGGGTGGGCCACGTCGGCCTCGAACTCGCGCGGATCCTGTCCCGCCACGACGTCGAGCTGTACCTGACGGATTCGCGCCCCGAGCAGATCGAGGCCGCCGGCGCCCTGGAGCCCGGTGAGGCCACCGTGCACCTGCGGCACTCGATGCTGCCCGAGGAGGTCCTCGAGGATCTGCCCGCGGGCTGCCACGTGCTGATCATGACCCACGATCACGCCGAGGACTTCAGCCTGTGCGACCAGGTCCTGCGGACGCCGGGCCTGGGCAGCGTCGGCCTCATCGGCTCCGCCGCGAAGTGGACCCGCTTCCGCGCCATGCTCGCCGACACCGGACACGACGCCGCGACCATCGACACCATCCAATCCCCCATCGGGCTGAGCGCCCTGGGCGGCAAACATCCGGCGACCATCGCCGTGAGCGTCGCCGCCGACCTGCTCGTCCGGTTCCCCTCAGCCGTTCAAGGAGACCCCGCATGATCATCTACCGCGCCCAGGTGCTCGACACGCCCGAAAGTCCCTTCGCCGGAGGCACTCTCCGCTCCGCCGACGATGCCGGCCTCGCGGTCCAGGACGGGAAGATCGTCGATCGGGGCGACTTCCGGACCATCGCCGACAACTACCCCGAGGCGGAGGTCGTCGACGTCCGCGACGGCGTCCTCCTCCCCGGCTTCGTGGACACCCACGTCCACTACCCGCAGGTCCGCGCCATCGGCGGCCTCGGGATGCCGCTCCTGGACTGGCTCGACCAGTGCGCGCTCCCCGAGGAGTGCAAGCTCGAGGATCCGGAGTACGCCCGCACCATCGCCGGCGAATTCCTTGCGGGCCTCACCGCCGCGGGAACCACCACTGCGCTGGTCTTCGGCTCGCACTTCGCCGATGCGGTGGACGCCCTCTTCGCCGAGGCCGATCGGGTCGGGGTGCGCGTCACCGCGGGACTCGTCACCAGCGACCACAACCTGCCCGAGCCGCTGCTCAGCACGCCGGAACGGACGTACGACGAGGGCCGCAAGCTCGCGGAGCGCTGGCACGGGCACCGTCGACTGCGATACGCGGTCACGCCCCGGTTCTCGTACTCCACCACGCCCGCTATGCTCGCCAGCGGGGCCGCGCTCATGCAGGACGTCCCGGGCCTGTGGTTCACCTCCCACATCAACGAGAACCCCGCCGAGATCGCCGCCGTGATCGAGCAGTTCCCCGGATCGCCGAACTACCTCGACACCTACCACCGCCACGGGCTCATCCACGAGCGCTCGGTGTTGGCGCACAACGCGCATCCGACCGATCCCGAGCTCGCGCTGCTGGCGAGCGCGGGCGCCGCGGTGGCGCACTGCCCGACGTCCAACTCGGCTCTCGCCAGCGGATCGTTCCCACTGCGGCGCCACCTCGAACACGGCGTCCAGGTGGCCCTCGGCTCGGACGTGGGCGCGGGCAGCGGCTTCTCCCTGTTCAAGGAGGGACTGCAGGCGTACTTCATGCAGCAGCTCCTGATGTCCGACGGGGTGCCGCTCACCGCCGCCCACCTGCTGTACCTCGCCACCCGGGCGGGCGCGAGCGCGCTCGGCCTGGACGACGTCGGCGACCTCTCGACAGGGAGCCAGTTCGACGCCATCCTGGTGCGCCCCCACAACGGCCAACCGCTCGACGTGTGCCTGCGGCACGCGGCCTCGGCGGAGAACGCCCTCGCGAAGATCTTCTCCCTGGCCACCCCCGCGGACGTCGCGCGCGTGTGGATCGGCGGGGACGAGGTCGCGGCCTAGGGCGAAGCGGTCGGACGACGTCGCGAATATCCTTGTGCGAAGCAAAGGACCGGCGTAGACTCCACCATACGGAATTTCTTTTCCATTCAGCTCTGACGGAGGACCCATGCCCAGCCGCTCGCTCTCCGACGACGCCCTGGCCTCGATCGATCGCCGCCTGGCCGACACCGATGCGCTCCTGGCCCGCGAATTCCCCGGAGACGACGGTCGCCGGCAGCCCGTGCACACCGTCTACCTGCCGGCCGACCGATTCACACCCGAGACGACTCGGGAGTGGGGCGAGCAGGCCTTCGCGGCGGCCGACGCCGCCGGCGGCCTGGACGAGGTCGCCCGCACCCTGGGCCTCGACGACCGAGATCTCCCGGATCTGGTGCGGCGCAAGCTGACCGAGGAGCCGATCGAGGACATCCGGCTCGATTTCGAGGACGGCTACGGCGACCGCGGCGACGACGCCGAGGACGCCGACGTGGCCCGCGCCGTCGACGCGGTGACGAAGGCCGTGGCCAACGGGTCGACGGCCCCGTTCATCGGCATCCGCTTCAAGTGCTTCGAGGCGCCCACCCGCGCCCGCGGACTTCGGACCCTCGACCTGTTCGTCAGCGGTCTCGTCGCGGCCGGCCCGCTGCCCGAGGGACTCACCATCACGCTGCCGAAGGTGACCACGGCCGGCCAGGTGGAGGCGATGGTCGACGCGAGCCGCGGCCTCGAGACCGCACTGGGCCTGGGCGAGCGCCGGCTCCGCTTCGAGGTGCAGGTGGAGACGCCCCAGGTGATCCTCGGGGCCGACGGCACCGCACCCGTCGCCACCCTGCTGCACGCCGCCGACCGGCGGGTCACCTCCCTGCACTACGGCACCTACGACTACTCCGCCTCGCTCGGCATCGCCGCGCAGTACCAGTCGATGGAACACCCCGCCGCGGACCACGCCAAGAACGTCATGCAGCTGGCCGTCGCCGGAACGGGCGTGCACCTCTCGGACGGCTCCACGAACATCCTGCCGATCGGCGATCCCGCCCACGTGGCCGACGCCTGGCGCCTGCACGCGCGGCTGGTGCGCCGCCACCTCGAGCGCGGCATCTACCAGGGCTGGGATCTGCACCCGGCTCAGCTCGTCACGCGGTTCCTCGCGACCTACGCCTTCTACCGCGACGGCTTCCCCGCCGCCGCGACCCGGCTGCGGAACTACGTGCACCGCATCGACTCCGCGATCCTCGACGAGCCGGCGACGGCCCGCGCGCTCGCGTCCTTCATCCATCGCGGCGTGACCTGCGGGGCGGTCACCGCCGCCGAGGTCGCGTCCGCCGCCGAGGTCACCGTCGAGACGGTGCGCGACCTCGCCCTGAACCGCCCCACCATCACCCAGCCCGAGGAGACCCGATGAGCTCGTCCGCCCCCGTCTACTACTCGCCGCAGGGCGGCCACCCGCCGCAGACGGACCTGCTCACGGATCGCGCCATCGTCACCGAGGCCTACACCGTGATCCCGCGCGGCGTCATGCGCGACATCGTGACCTCGGTCTTCCCGGGCTGGACCAACACCCGCGCGTGGGTGCTCAACCGCCCCGTCGCGGGCGGCTCGACGACCTTCGCGCAGTCCATCGTCGAGGTCTCCCCCGGCGGCGGCTCGGAGGCGCCGGAGCCGCAGCCCGAGGTCCAGAGCTTCCTCCTCGTCACGCAGGGCACCCTGCAGGTGACGATCGACGACGAGGCGCACACCCTCACCGAGGGCGGCTACGCGTACATCCCCGCGGGCACGTCTTGGTCGGTAGCCAACACGTCCGACGGTGCCGCCGTCTTCCAGTGGGTCCGCAAGCGCTACGAGCCGCTCGCCGGGCACACGCCGAAGGTCGCCGTCGGCAACGAGCGCGACATCGAGCCCTCGCCGATGCCGGGCACCGACAACAAGTGGCGCACCACCCGGATCCTCGATCCGCAGGACCTGGCGTACGACATGCACTGCAACATCGTGACGTTCGAGCCGGGCGCGTCGATCCCGTTCGCCGAGACCCACGTCATGGAGCACGGCCTGTACGTCCTGGAGGGCAAGGCCGTCTACCGCCTCAACGGCGACTGGGTCGAGGTGCAGGAGGGCGACTACATGTCGCTGCGCGCCTTCTGCCCCCAGGCCTGCTACGCCGGCGGACCGTCGAACTTCCGCTACCTGCTCTACAAGGACGTCAACCGCCAGATCGCCCTGTAGCGAGCCGATACGTGAAGTGCCCCTCCCGGATTCCGGGAGGGGCACTTCCCTGTGGCGTGGAGGTCCGTCGGTCAGGACAGGGTCGCCGCGGCACGCACGAGCGCCTCGCGTAGGCGCAGGGTGTTCGCGTCGAGCTCCTCCTGGACCCGCTCCTGGCTGACGGGCCACGGGGTCTCGGCGATGACGTCGTGATCGGTGACCAGCGCGACGCAGGCATAGCCCATGCCGAGCTCGCGGGCCAGCGCCGCCTCCGGGTACGGGGTGGTCGACACGACGTCCCAGCCCTGCGCCGCGTACCAGCGGGACTCGGCCGCGGTCGAGAAGCGCGGGCCGCGGATCGCCACGACCACACCGCCATCGGCGACGACCCAGCGCTGGTCGCGGAGCGCGTCGATCGCGGCGGCGCGGGTCGGTTCGGAGAAGGGCTGCGCGAACGAGACCCGGACGTCCTCGTCGTCGTGGAAGGTGTCGTCGGTGCGCCCGGTCCGGTCGACGAGCTGGTCCGGGACGACGACGGTGCCGACGCCCACCGCGGGGTCGAAGGCTCCGGCGGGCGTGGCGGCGAGGATGTGCCGCACGCCGAGGTGGTGCAGCGCCCAGATGTTGGCGCGGTGATTGATCTTGTGCGGCGGGATGGTCCGCTCGCGGCCGGACCGCGTCAGGTACGCGACGCGCCGGCCGTGCGCGCTCCCGATCACCACGTCGTCCGACGGCGCGCCGTAGGGCGTGTCCACCGGGTATGCGCGGGCGTCGTCGAGGAGCCCGTAATAGCCCCAGCTGCCGAGGATCGCGACCGTGGCCTCGGGACCAGCCGGAGCGGTGGTGTCAGACATTCTTCGCCCCTTCGGCATCGACGGTCGTCTCGGCGCCGGCCGCGGCCGGCGCTACGGCATCGGCACGCGGCGGGAACGCGGCCGCGCCGTGGCCGGGGTGCGCGCGCACGTCGTCGGGATCGTCGACGACGAGCGTGCCCTCCAGGACCGCCTTCATCTTCTCCGTGTCGAGCAGGCCCTCCCACCGCGCGATGACGAAGGTGGCGAGGCAGTTGCCCAGCAGGTTGGTCGCCACACGCATCGAGTCCATGAGGCGGTCGGCGCCGAGGAGCAGGGCGACCGCGGCCACCGGGAAGGCACCGACCGCAGCGGCCGTGGCGGACAACGCCACGAACGCGGAGCCCGGGACGCCGGCCATCCCCTTGGAACTGAGGATCAGGATTCCCATGATCGTGATCTGCTGCCCCACGCTGAGGTCCACGCCGACCGCCTGCGCGAGGAACATCATCGACAGCGAGAGGTAGATCGCCGCGCCGTCCAGGTTGAACGAGTAGCCGGTCGGGATCACCAGACCGACCACCGATCGGTCGCAGCCCGCCGCGTCCAGCTTCTTGATGATCGACGGCATCACGGCCTCGGACGACCCCGTGCCCAGCGCGAGCATGAACTCCTCGCGGCAGTACTTGAGGAACTTCCACGTACTCACACCGGTGATCAGGCGCACCGCGACCGCGAGGATGAGGATGAAGACGACGGCGGCGCCGTAGCACGCGAGCACCAGCATGCCGAAGGACTTGAGCGAGTCGGCGCCGTAGTTCCCCACGGTGAAGGCCATCGCGCCGAACGCACCGATCGGCGCCAGATACATGATGTAGCTGACGATCCGGAAGATCACGTGCATCGCCTGGTCGATGACCTCGAGCAGGACGGGTTGGACCTTCTCGCTGATCGCCGCGAGCGCCACGCCGAAGAGGACCGCGAACAACAGCACCTGGAGCAGGTTGTTCTTCGCGAAGGCGTCGACCACGGAGGTCGGGATGATGTTCATGACGAAGTCGACGCCGCCCGGCAGGGTCTCGCCGTGCGTCTTCTCATCGAGCGCGCTCGCGTCGAGGGTCGACGGGTCGATGTTCAGGCCCTCGCCCGGGCGGACGACGTTGCCGACCACGAGCCCCAGCGCGAGCGCGAACGTGGTGCACACCGTGAACCACAGCAGGGCCTTCGCACCGATCTTGCCGAGAGCGGCCATACTGCCGACCTTGGCGATACCGGTCACCACCACGAGGAAGATCAGCGGCGACACCAGCATCTTGATGAGCTTGATGAAGCCCTGGCCCAGCGGAGCGAGGTGGTCCGAGAATCCCGGGAAGAAGATGCCCGTGGCGATTCCGGCTGCGATGCCGATCAACACCTGGACGAACAGGGATCTGTACCAGCGCTTCTTCTTCGGCGCCTCAGTCGTGGTCATGTGCATCCCTTCGCCGGAATGTGGCGCGGCCGTCCTGCTTCTCGAACGACTACCCGATAGGAGCTTCAGTTCTGGAAGGGCCAGCCCGTCACGACCTTGGGCCGCGGCGGGGCGTAGGTGCGCACCTTGGAGGTCTTCAGGCCCATGCGTACGAGCCCCTCGGCGATCGTCACGGCGGAGCGCACCCCGTCGACGATGGGGACGCCCGTCGCGGCGGAGACCTTCTCCTCCAGCTCCGCCATGCCGCCGCACCCGAGGCAGATGACCTCGGCGTGGTCGCGCTCGACGGCCTCCCGCGCCTGAGCGACGATGGCCTCGACGGCCCGCTCGGGCTCGGACTCCAGCTCGAGCACGCCGAGACCCGACGCGCGCACCGACGCGCAGCGGGCGTCGAGTCCGGCCAGCTTGAGCCGGTCCTCGATGAGCGGGACCGTGCGGTCGAGAGTCGTGACGACGGAGTACTTGTGGCCCAGGTACATCGCGGTCGACGCCGCAGCCTCGGTGATGTCCACGACGGGCACCTCCAGCAGCTCCTGCAGCCCCTCGCGGCCGTGCTCGCCGTAGCCCGCCTGGATCACCGCGTCGTAGGGACCCTCGTAGCGCGTGATCGCGTCCATGACGGCGATCGCGGCGAGGTAGGACTCGAAGTTCCCCTCGCACGAGTCCGCGCCGAAGCGCGGCGTGATCCCGACGATCTCGGTGCCGGGAGAGGCCGCGGAGCGCGCCGACTCGGCGATCGCGGCCGTCATGGACTCCGTGGTGTTGACGTTGGCGACGAGAATGCGCATCGCGGGACTCCTAGTGCTTGCTGGGGACGGCGATCGGCTCGCCGGAGACGTCGACGAACGGGCCCTTGCGGTCGGCCACCACGAGGTAGACGAGCGCGCCGAGGCCGGCTCCGATGAACCACGAGTAGTTCGAGACCACGTGGAAGGCGGGCACGAAGGCCATGAGCAGCGCGGCGCCGGCAGTGGGAACGAGCGCGACGACGGCACGCGGGTTCACGCCACCCTTGTAGAAGTACGGCGCGTCGGGCAGGTCGCAGTACAGGTCGGGCACGTTGACCTTCGACTTGCGGATCAGCCAGTAGTCGGCCATGACGATGCCGAACAGCGGGCCGAGCAGAGCACCGAGGCCGCCGAGGAAGTACGTGATGACGGCGGGCGAGTTGTACAGGTTCCAGGGCAGGATGACCAGCCCGATCACGCCCGAGATGAGGCCCGCACTGCGGAAGTTCAGGTGCTTCGGGAACAGGTTGTTGAGCGCGTAGATCGGGGCGACGAAGTTCGCCATCAGGTTCACCGCCACGGTGAGCACGAGCAGCGCGAGGCACGCGAGGACGAGCAGCAGCGTGTTCGGCACCGTCTGGACGATGTCGGCGGGCGACTCGATGACCTGTCCGTTGATCTTGAACTGGGCGCCGGCCAGCGTGATCACGATGGCGCCGAACAGCAGCATGTTGAGCGGGATGCCGAAGAAGTTGCCGCGCACGATGGACTTCTTGGACGTCGCGTTGCGGGTGAAGTCGCAGAAGTTGAGGACGAAGGTGCCGTAGATCGCGACCCAGAGGCTGGCGCCACCGACGATCTGCAGCCACATGTCGAGTCCCGTCGTGGACTCCGGCGTGGTCCACGCGATGGACCAATCGGCCTTGCTGAGCATCCAGACGGCTAGAGCCGCCATGGTGACCAGGATGACCGGCCCCGCGAAGGCCTCGTACTTGCGGATCATCTCCATGCCGTAGCTGACGATGACGAGCTGAATCGCCCACAGGACCAGGAAGGAGATCCAGCCGAGGGTGGAGAGTCCGAGGAAGCGGTTCTCATCGAGAGTCGCCGCGCCCGGAGCGACCGCGACGATCATGATGCGCAGCACCACCGAGGCGAGGTAGGTCTGGATGCCGAACCAGGCGATCGCGACGACACCGCGGATCAGCGCGGGGATCTGCGCCCCGCGGATGCCGAAGGAGATGCGGCTCATGACCGGGAAGGGAACGCCCGTCTTCTCCCCCATGAAGCCGGAGAAGTTGAGCAGGACGAACAGGAACACGCCGCCGAGGCCGAGGGCCAGCAGGATCTGCCACCCGCCGAGGCCCAGCGCGAACAGGCCGATCGCGAAGGCGTAGTTGCCGAGGCTGTGCACGTCGTTCGCCCACAGGGTGAAGATGTTGTAGCCGCCCCACGTGCGGCCCGCCCGCTTCGTCGGCGCGAGGTCCTGGTTGTAGAGGCCGGCGCTGAGCCGGTTCAGCGCGTCCACGTCGGGAACGTCGGCGACGTCCGCGTCACCGAGCCGGATCGGATTCGCCTGCGCCGCGACGCGGGGGGTGAGTTCTTCTGTCATGCTGGGCCTTCGTTCTTGCTGGCTGACCGCTCGAATCTTTTCCGTTGTGCGGAAATGGTGTTCCACTGGTAGCGATAAGTAAGACCTATCTCAGTCACTCTGTCAAGGGCCATGTCGCATGTCGGAATATGATCGCTACACACCGGAAACACCGATCTTGACGAGTGGCGCAGGTCACACCTAGTGTGGCCCCAGGATCGAGACGAAATTCCGCGACTCGGAATTTCTAGCGAAGGAGAACCTGCATGAGCACCGACACCGCCGAGTACGACCTGGTGGTCCGCGGCCGCCGCATCGTCACGACCGCCGGGACGGTAGCGCGCGAGGTCGGCATCCGGGACGGCCGGGTGGTCGCCATCGAGCCGCTCGGCAACGGCCTGACCGGCCGCGAGGTCGTCGAGCTGACCGACGATCAGGTGATGATCCCCGGCCTCGTCGACACGCACGTACACGTCAACGAGCCCGGGCGCACCGAGTGGGAGGGCTTCGAGTCCGCCACCAAGGCCGCTGCCGCGGGTGGCGTCACCACGCTCGTCGACATGCCGCTCAACTCCATCCCGCCCACCGTCGACCGCGAGGCCCTGCGCATCAAGCGCGAGGTGGCCGGCCCCAAGGCCCACATCGACGTCGGCTTCTGGGGCGGTGCCGTCCCGGGCAACAAGGGCGAGCTGCGCGGGCTGCACGACGACGGCGTGTTCGGCTTCAAGTGCTTCCTGCTGCACTCGGGTGTCGACGAGTTCCCCCACCTCACCGCCGATGAGATGGAGGAGGACATGGCCGAGCTGGCCACGTTCGACTCGCTGATGATCGTGCACGCCGAGGACTCGCGCGCCATCGACCACGCACCGGAGCCCGAGGGCGACAAGTACTCGAAGTTCCTCGCCTCCCGCCCGCGCGGCGCGGAGAACGTGGCCATCGCCGATGTCATCGAGCGCGCCCGCTGGACCGGGGCGCGGGCGCACATCCTGCACCTCTCCTCGTCGGACGCGCTGCCGATGATCGCGACCGCCCGCCGCGACGGGGTCAAGCTCACGGTCGAGACCTGCCCGCACTACCTCACGCTGCTCGCCGAGGAGATCCCCAACGGCGGCACCGCCTTCAAGTGCTGCCCGCCGATCCGCGAGGCCTCGAACCGGGAACTCCTGTGGCAGGGCCTGCTGGACGGAACCATCGACTGCATCGTCTCCGACCACTCCCCCTCGACGATCGACCTCAAGGACGTCGAGAACGGCGACTTCGGTGTGGCCTGGGGCGGCGTCGCGTCGCTGCAGCTGGGCCTGCAGCTCATCTGGACCGAGGCCAAGAAGCGCGGGATCTCCCTCGAGCAGGTCCTCGAGTGGATGTCGGCGAACCCGGCGAAGCTGGCCGGCATGACCCGCAAGGGCCGCATCGCCCTCGGCTTCGACGCCGACTTCGCGATCTTCGAGCCGGAGGCCGCGCAGGTCGTCGACGTGCACCACCTGCACCACAAGAACGCGATCTCACCGTACGACGGCCGCGCCCTCGCCGGCGTGGTCAGCGGAACCTGGCTCCGCGGCGAGAAGATCGACTTCGAGACCCCCCACGGTCGCCTGCTCCGCCGCGGCGAGGCCTGACCTCCGGCTCCCCGGCTACGGACGACTCGCGAAGATCCGGCTGAGGTAGTCCGGGGTGCCCTCGATCCGTTGCAGGTGCGGGTACCGCAGGCCGCCGTGGTAGTCGATCTCGACGGTCCGCGTCTGGTCGAAGTCCTTCACCTGCAGCCGGATCGGGGCGGGGTTCGTCTTGGCCGCCTCGATCGCGGTCTGCATCGTGGCCTGGGAGTACGCGGCGTCGTTGACCGACAGCACCGTCATCCCCGTCCCGACCTTCGCCTTGAACGCGGGTCCGTCCCACCGCACATCGGTGACCTTGCCCGCCGCGGACACGTTGAGGCCGATCGAGTAGGTGTAGTTGGCCGCACCCTCCGCCGCCTTCATCTGCGCCGCCAAGAAGGGGCCGGGGTTGTTGTCGTAGACCAACTTCCACCCTGTCTTCTCGACGCTCGAGGCGAACGACTCCTTGCCGTCGAGGCGATCGCGCAGGTACGTCGCCCAGTCGTCGGCGACCACACCGTTCAGCGTCGCGACGACCTTGTCGAAGTCGTAGGTGTTCTGCGTCTTCCACGTCTCGGCGTCGACGCCGAAGAAGGCGCGGGCGAAGTCGTCGAGCGACTTCGTGTCGCCCGTCAGTTCGCGGATGCGCGCGTCCACGCCCAGCCACACGAGCTGACCGCCCTGGTAGTAGTCCTCGCTGAGCTGCCAGGACCGGTACGGCTTGGTGCGGCGCTGCGCGATGATCGGATCGTTCGTGGTGTCCTGCAGGCTCCGCCAGCTCAGGCCCGGGCGGCCGTCGGTGTACGTGGCGACCACGGATGCCAGCGCATCGCGGGAGACCTCCGCCGGCCGCAGCCCCGCCCGACCGGTCAGCACGTTGCCCCAGTACTGGGTCTGACCCTCGTACACCCACATCAGGCTGTCCTGCATGGGCGTGTTGAAGTCGGGCGTCCACAGGTCGGCCGGGCGCCGGAACTTGCCGTTCCACGAGTGCGTGTACTCATGGCCGAGCAGATCGTCGCTCCCCACCGCGGGGTTCCACCCCGTGAAGTAGTCGGTCGGCTCGCCGTTCTCGCTGGACCGCTGGTGTTCGAGCCCGTTGGAGCTGAGCTGATCGGAGAGCGAGAGCAGGAAGTCGTAGTGATCGTAGTGCTGCGATCCGTACAGCTTGATCGCCTGCGCGACGAGCGCCCGGTGCTGCTCGATGTGCTCGGGCTTGGCCTCGAGCTGCTCCGGCGCGTCGGCGAAGACCTGGAGCCGCACCGGGACCTCGGCGCCCGGGGCCAGGTCGATCTGCTTGTGGAAGCGGCCCGCGTAGACCGGCGAATCGACGAGCACGTCGAGCGGAACCGTCCGGTAGTCGACGGTGTCGCCGCGTCGGCCGGAGACGTCCAGCGCGGTGCCGGCCTCGAATCCGGGTGGGTAGGTGACGCTCGCGGTGAACGGGATCTCGCTCGCGGGCTTCCCCGCCGGGTACAGGACGACCGCGTTCCACTGCAGGTTGAGCATGTTCGGCGTCATCACGACGCGGCCCTGGGTGCTGTCGGTGGGCGTGAGGTACGAGAACGCCGCGTCCAGGGTGTCGACGCCGTCGGGCACCGTCACCTTGAGCGCGTAGACATTGAGCGGATCACGCTTCCACTCCAGCTTCTTCCCACCACCGGAGAAGGAGATGCCGGCGATCTTGTCGATCGGACCGGACGGTGAGTGATTGCCCGGGAGCCACTGCGGGTAGAGCAGGGTCACCTCGCCCGCGCTGACGGGGATCGACTGCTTCACCCCGATGATGCGCTGCGGCAGATTGGTGACGTCCACCGATACCGAAACCGGCTTCTGCTGCCCTGCGTCCTTCCCCGAGCGGTCCGGCGACCCGCAGGCCAGCAGGCCCGCCAGGAGGACGATCACGATGCTGACGGCGCTGACGCCTCGAACCTTGGACATCCGCACTCCCGACTTCCCGCGAACAATTTTGTTGATCCTACAAAATTGTTTGCGGCCTCGCCCTCCGAAAGGACGGGGTCGCCGCAGCGGGTCCGGACGCCTGCGCGGCGCCCGGCGCGTGGGATCCGCTAGAGCGTGCCCTTGGTCGACGGGACGCCGGTGACCCGCGGGTCCGGCTCCACGGCTGCGCGCAGGGCGCGGGCGACGGCCTTGAACTCCGCCTCGGTGATGTGGTGCGGGTCGCGGCCGTACAGGACGCGCACGTGCAGCGCGATCCGGGCGTTCATCGCCAGCGACTCGAAGACGTGGCGGTTGATCACCGTCGAGTAGGGGACGCCCGGGTAGCCGCCGATCACGGAGTGCACCAGGTACTCCGGTTCGCCGGTGTGCACTGCGTAGGGCCGGCCGGAGACGTCGACGGAGGCGTGCGCGAGCGTCTCGTCCATGGGGATGAAGCAGTCGCCGAAGCGGCGGATGCCCTTCTTGTCCCCCAGCGCCTCGCCGATCGCCTGGCCGAGCACGATCGAGGTGTCCTCGACGGTGTGGTGGGCGTCGATCTCGATGTCGCCCTTGGCCTGCACCGTGAGGTCGAAGCTGCCGTGCTGACCGAACGCGGTGAGCATGTGGTCGAAGAAGGGGACGCCGGTGGCGATGTCGGTGACGCCGGTGCCGTCGAGGTTGAGCTCCACCACGATCGAGGACTCCCTCGTGGTGCGCTCGATACGGGCGATGCGATCGGTCATGCGGTCACTCACTTCTGCTCGGGCGCCAGCTTCTCGCTGATCGCGAGGAAGGCGTCGTTCTCGTGGTCCAGCCCCACCGACACGCGCAGGTGCCCCGGGATGTGCATGTCGCGCACCAGGACCCCGCCATCGAGGTAGGTGCGCCAGGCGGCGGCCTCGTCCGCGAAGCCGCCGTACAGGATGAAGTTGGCGTGCGACTCGATCACGTCGTAGCCGAGCTCCCGCAGCCGCGCGGAGATCCGGTCGCGCTCGGCCGACAGGTGCGCCACCGACGCCAGCGTCTCCGCGCGATGGTCGATCGCGGCGATCGCCGCGGCCTGCGTGAACACCGACAGGTGGTACGGCAGCCGCACGAGCTGGATCGCCCCGACGATGGCCGGCGCGGCCACCAGGTAGCCCACGCGCCCGCCCGCGAAGGCGAAGGCCTTGCTCATGGTGCGGCTCACGATGAGCTTCCCGGCGAACCGGTCCAACAGCCGCACCGCCGACGGCCCGGCGCTGAACTCGCCGTACGCCTCGTCGACGATGACGATGCCCGGCGCCGCCTCGATCAACCGGATCAGGTCGTCCTCGGCGATGAGATGCCCCGTCGGGTTGTTCGGGTTCGTCAGGAACAGGACGTCGGGACGCAGCTCGTCGATCGCGCCGACGGCGTAGTCCACGTCGAGCGCGAAGTCCGCGGTGCGCTTCCCCGGGATCCAGTGCGTGTCGGTACCGTCCGAGATGATCGGGTGCATCGAGTAGCTGGGCACGAACCCCATCGCGGTGCGCCCGGGCCCGCCGAACACCTGCAGCACCTGCTGCAGGATCTCGTTGGAGCCGTTGGCGGCCCACACGTTCTGCGGCCCGACGACGGTGCCGGTGCGCTCGGTCACGTACTCCGCCAGGCGGTTCCGCAGCGCGGCCAGGTCGCGGTCCGGATACCGGTTCATCGCGGCGGCGGCCTCGCCGACGGCCTTGGCGATGTCGGCGACCAGTGCCGGGCTCGGCGGGTGCGGGTTCTCGTTCGTGTTCATCGCCGCGGCCACGGGCAGCTGCGGCGCACCGTAGGGCTCCTTGCCGCGCAACGTGTCCCGGATGGGCAGCTGGTCGAGGCTCACGGCCTCACCGGGCAGCGGGTTCACGCGCGGCCGCCCTTCAGCGACTCGAACCGCAGCCGCACCGCCTCGCCGTGCGCCGGGAGGTCCTCGGAGTTGGCCAGGGTGATCACGGTGCCGGCGATGTCCTTGAGCGCGGCCTCGTCGTACTCGACGACGTGCACGCCGCGCAGGAAGGTCTGCACCGACAGGCCCGAGCTGTGCCGCGCGCAGCCGGCGGTGGGCAGCACGTGGTTGCTGCCGGCGGCGTAGTCGCCGAGGCTCACCGGCGAGTGCGGGCCGACGAAGATCGCGCCGGCGGCCCGCACCCGCCCGGCGACCTCGCGGGCGTCCGCGGTCTGGATCTCCAGGTGCTCCGCCGCGTAGGCGTTGACCACCGCGAGGCCCTCGTCGATCCCGTCCACCAGGACGGTGCCGGACTGCGGGCCGCGCAGCGCGGTGTCCACGCGCTCGCGGTGGCGGGTGATCTCGAGTTGGGCAGTCAGCGCCTCGTCGACCCGGTCCGCGAGCTCCGGCGAGGTGGTGACCAGCACCGACGCCGCCATGACGTCGTGCTCGGCCTGGCTGATGAGGTCGGCCGCGACGTGCACCGGGTCGGCGGTGTGGTCGGCGAGGATCGCGATCTCCGTGGGCCCGGCCTCCGCGTCGATGCCGACCAGGCCGCGGCACAGCCGCTTCGCGGCGGTGACGTAGATGTTGCCGGGGCCGGTGATGAGGTCGACGGGGGCGAGCTCGGCACCGTCGAGATCCGTGCCGCCGTGCGCGGCGAGCGCGATGCCCTGCGCGCCGCCGACGGCCCACACCTCGTCGACCCCGAGCAGCGCGCACGCGGCGAGGATGGTGGGGTGCGGCAGCCCGTCGAAGTCCTTCTGCGCGGGCGAGAGCACCACCAGGGAGCCCACGCCGGCGATCTGCGCCGGAACCACGTTCATCACGACGGACGACGGGTACACCGCGTTGCCGCCGGGCACGTACAGGCCGACGCGGTCGACGGGGATCCACCGCTCGGTGACGGTGCCGCCGGGAACGACCTCGGTGACGGTGTCGACGCGCTTCTGGTCGGAGTGCACCATGCGGACCCGGCTGATCGCGGTCTCCAGGGCCTCGCGGATCGCCGGGTCGAGCTCGGCGAGCGAGCGCTCCAGTGCCCCAGCCGGAACCCGGACGGTGGCCGGGCGGACCCCGTCGAACTTCGCGCCGAACTCGAGCGCCGCCTCGGCGCCGCGCTCGGCGACCGCGTCGACGATGGGCCGCACCTGCGGCACCACCGCGTCGACATCGGTGCCACCGCGCGGGAGCGCCGCGCGCAGCTCGGCGAGCGACGGGCGGCGACCGCGCAGGTCGAGACGGCTCAGCTGCAGATCAGACATGGCCCCATTCTATGGGTCCGGCGCCACCGGGTTTCCGGCCGGGCAGCACCCCGGCGAACCGGACGGCGGCCGCCGCTATGAGTGCGGTCACACGCCCGTCCCGCGCCGCGCTTCACCGCTCTGCGGCACCTGACGGTCCGGTAAGTTGTCCGCCATGGCTGAGACCAACCACGGCGACCAGGGCCTCCTGTACTGGCTGATCAAGCACGTGTCGGTGGGACCGACGATCCGGCTGGTGAACCGGCCCACCGTCGAGGGGCTGGAGAACATCCCGGTCGACGGTCCGGCGCTCATCGCCGGCAACCACATGTCCATCGCGGACTGGCTGTTCGTGCCGCTGGTGGTGCCGCGCCGCATCTCCTACCTGGCCAAGAGCGACTACTTCACCGCTCCCGGCGTCTCGGGCAAGCTGCAGAAGTTCTTCTACACGCAGACCGGCCAGGTGCCCGTCGACCGCGCGGGCGGCGACGCCGCGACCGCCGCGCTCAACACGGCGAAGAAGCTCCTCGCCGAGGGCCGCCTCGTCGGCATGTACCCCGAGGGCACCCGCTCCCCCGACGGCCGGCTCTACCGCGGACGCACCGGCCTGGTCCGGATCGCCTTCGAGGCGAACGTCCCGATCATCCCTGTCGGCGTCATCGGCACAGACAAGGTCTCGCCGCCCGGACCCTTCAGCTGGCACGCCGAGAAGGTGCAGGTGAAGTTCGCCAAGCCCATCGAGCCGATCGAGTACGACATCCCGTCGGATCCCGACGAGCGGCACCAGCTCGAGCGTTCGGTGACCGACCGCCTGATGCAGGAGATCCAGGCCCTCACCGGGCAGGAGTACGTGGATGAGTACGCCAAGAAGTGGCGCCCGGAGTCCTGATCCCGCGCAGCGGGCGCGGGACCTCGCGGTCCTGCGCAGGGTCCGCGACCGCATCGACCGCGAGTTCGCGCAGCCGCTGAACGTCGAAGAGTTGGCCCGCGGCGCGCATCTCTCGGCCGGGCATCTGAGCCGCGAGTTCAAGCGCGTCTACGGCGAAGCGCCGTACTCGTACCTGATGACCCGCCGGATCGAGAGGGCGATGATGCTGCTGCGCCGCGGCGACGTCTCGGTGACCGACGCCTGCTTCGCGGTGGGCTGCTCGTCCCTCGGCACGTTCAGCACGCGGTTCACCGAGCTCGTCGGCGTTCCGCCGAGCGTGTACCAGCGCGACCACAGCGCCGCCGCCGAGGGCATTCCCGCGTGCCTCGCCCGCCAGGTGATGCGACCGGTCAGGAATCGAGAAGCACCGCACGCCCCGCCGCAATAACGTGGGCCGCATGAACCTCACGATCTCGCTCGCCTACCTGCCCCACACCGACGCCGAGGCCGCTCTCGGCTTCTACCGCGACCTCCTCGGCTTCGAGGTGCGCAAGGACGTCGGATACCAGGACCTGCGGTGGCTCACCGTCGGACCGGCGGGCCAGCCGCAGACGTCGATCCTGCTGCACCCGCCGGCCATGGACCCCGGCATCACCGACGACGAGCGCCAGACGGTGCTCGACCTCATCGCCAAGGGCGCCTACACAGCGGTCACCCTGTCGACCGACGACCTGGACGGCTTGTTCGAGCGCGTCGCCGGCGCGGGAGCGGACGTGGTGCAGGAGCCGATGGACCAGGACTACGGCGTGCGCGACTGCGCCTTCCGCGACCCGGCGGGCAACCTGATCCGGATCAATCAGCTCTGAATCAGACCGCGGCGGGCGCCTCGATCGTCGCGGTATCGATCACGAAGCGGTACCGGACGTCCGAGGCGATCACGCGCTCGTAGGCCTCGTTGATCTGATCGGCGGAGATGAGCTCGATCTCGGAGCCGATGCCGTGCTCGGCGCAGAAGTCGAGCATCTCCTGGGTCTGGGCGATCCCGCCGATCATCGATCCCGCGAAGGAGCGACGGTTGCGGGTCAGGTCGAAGACGTTGACCGGGACCGGGTGCTCCGGCAGGCCGACCTCGACGAGCGTGCCGTCGACGGCCAGCATCCCGAAGTACGGGTGCATGTCGAGGTTCGCGGAGACGGTGTTGATGATGACGTCGAACCGGTTGCGGAGCACCTTGAAGGTGTCGGGGTCGGACGTCGCGTAGTAGTGCTGCGCGCCGAGGCGCAGCCCGTCCTCCATCTTCTTCAGCGACTGGCTGAGCACGGTCACCTCGGCGCCCATCGCCGCGGCGAGCTTGACACCCATGTGGCCGAGGCCGCCCAGGCCGATGATCGCGACCTTGCTGCCGGGGCCGACGTTCCAGTGCCGCAGCGGGCTGAACAGCGTGATCCCGGCGCACAGCAGCGGCGCGGCCGCGGCGTAGTCGATGCTCTCGGGTACCCGGAGCACGTAGTTCTCGTCGACGACGATGCCCGTCGAGTAGCCGCCCTGGGTGGGCAGGCCGTCGCGGCCCTTCGCGTTGTAGGTGCCGACCATGCCGCGCTCGCAGTACTGCTCCTCGCCGCGCAGGCACGCCGCGCACTCGCGGCAGGAGTCCACGAAGCAGCCGACACCGACGCGGTCGCCGACCGCGAACCTCGTGACGTCCGAGCCGACCGCGGTGACCTCGCCCGCGATCTCGTGGCCGGGCACCACCGGGTACCGGGCGGGCCCCCACTCGCTGCGCACGGTGTGGATGTCGCTGTGGCAGATGCCCGCATACCGGACGGCGATCTGCACGTCGTGCGGACCGGGATCGCGGCGCTCGATCGTCATCGGCGCGAGCGGCTCGGTTGCGGACACGGCTCCATATGCGTTCACGATCATGCTTTCCATTGTGCGCTCCGGCCGCGCCGACCGGTATCCGGCCCCGGGGCCCCGCCGGATTCTCCGCGCGGGGTACGGAAGTCGCGATCCGGTGCTTAGATTCCCCCATGCCGAACGATGCAGTTGCAACCGGTTCAGAAGACAGCCGGCCGGCCGTGGCGGGGCGACGAGCAGCGGTGGCCAGGATCCGCGCCACCGTCATGGTCCTGGTGGGCGGAGGGGTCGCCGTCGCGGTGGGTCTGCTCGACTCGTGGCGCCACGCGCCCGCCGCGGGCTGGGCGGCCGCGGCGGGGATCTACGTCGTCTGGGTCTGGCTGACCATCTCGCCGATGGACGCGGAGACCACCGCGGCCCACTCGACCGAAGAGGACCCGCAGCGCCGCCTGGGGAACTTCCTGACCATGACCTGCGCGCTCGCGAGCCTCATCGCCGTGGCGATCGTCATGGCGGACGCCCACGCGGCGACGCCGAACGGCAGGCTCGCGCTGGGCGGCCTCGCGCTCAGCACGACGATCCTCTCCTGGCTCATGATGCACCTGCTGTTCACGCTGCGGTACGCGCAGACCTACTACGACACCCCGCCGCCCGGCGGCATCGACTTCAACCAGACCCAGCCGCCGCGGTACACCGACTTCGCGTACATCTCACTGTCCTTCGGGACCGCCTACTGCGTCTCGGACACCGCGATCACGTCCAGCGACGTCCGCGCCGAAACGTTGCGCCACACCCTGCTCTCCTTCGTCTTCGCGAACGGCATCCTCGCGACGACGATCAACCTCGTCGTGAGCCTGGCCAGCGGCTGAGTCAGCCGCCGACCACCGGCAGCGTCAGGTCCAGCCGGAAGCCGGCGTCGGTGCTCCGCGCGACGACGGTGCCGCCGTGCGCCTCGACGATGCCGCGGACGATCGCGAGGCCGAGGCCCGCACCGGGCGGCGCACCGTCGAGCTCGGCGGACCGGGCGGCGTCGGCGCGCCAGCCCACGTCGAACATCCGCCCCAGGTCCTCGGCGGCCACACCCGGGCCCTGGTCGATGACGCTGAGCACCAGGCGCTCGTCGACGCGGTCGGCCCGCACCACCACCTCGCTGTTCTCGGGCGCGTGCCGCAGGCTGTTGGCGAGCAGGTTGCCGATGACGCGGGTGAGCTCCCGCGGATCGACGTGCACGAGATGCCCGTCGATGCCGTCCTGCGCGATCGTGATCCCGCGCCGCTCGGCCTCGGCGCGACAGTCCGCGACCGCGTCGCTGATCAGGTCGAGCAGGACCACCGGCTCGGGATGGATCTGCAGAGTCCCGGTCTGCAGTTTCGAGAGCTCGAAGAGGTCGGCGATCATCGCGTTGAGCGTCTCCACCTTGCCGCGGAGCGCGGTGAGATAGGCCGCGCGATCGGGGGCGGTGCCCTCGTCGAGTGCCTCCGCGAGGGCCCGCACGCCGGCGAGCGGCGTCCGCAGGTCGTGCGAGATCCAGGCGAAGAACTGGCGGCGGGCGGCGTCCAGCTCGGCCACGCGGGCCCGCGACTCCTCCAGGCGCCGCGAGGTCTCGGCGAGCTCGGCCGAGACCGCATCGAGCTCGGCGAGCCCCGTGCGGGTGGGTTCGACCACGTCGCCGTCGCCGACCCGTCGGGTCGCCGTGCGCAGGGCGTCGATCGACGACCCGACGGCGCGCCCCACGACGAAGGGCGTCGCGATCACGCTGAACACCGCGGACGTGCCGAT
Organism: Tsukamurella sp. M9C; assembly: GCF_020169415.1. Classification (GTDB taxonomy): domain Bacteria; phylum Actinomycetota; class Actinomycetes; order Mycobacteriales; family Mycobacteriaceae; genus Tsukamurella. The sequence goes on along the minus strand of NZ_JAIULG010000002.1, from coordinate 117,747 downwards.
CACCCACAGCAGCACCGTGAGGTCGTGCCGCGACAGGTACATCTGCAGCGCGATCGCGAGAGTGGACGCCACCACCGAGACCAGGGCGCCCGCGATCGCGACCGCCGCCCGGACGCCGATGCTCGCGCGGCGGCTCAGCCGGAGCACGCCGAGCGTGACGAGGGTGACGACGACCGTCACCGCCAGCGCGGTCGCCGCGATCTGCGCGAGCGCGGCACCGTCGAGCATCATCGGTCCCACCCGAATCGATACCCGGCGCCCCACTCGGTCCGCAGGTGTGCGGGATTGCGCGGATCCTCCTCGATCTTCTCGCGCAGGCGGCGCACGTGCACCGTCACCGTCGACGGATCGCCGAAGCCCCAACGCCACACCTCGCGCAGGATCTCGTCGCGGCTGATCACCCGGTCCGGGTTCCGCGCGAGGTAGAGCAGCAGCTCGTACTCCCGCGTGGTCAGCGGGATCTCGCGGCCCGAGACCCACACCCGGCGGTGCGCGGCGTCGATGCGGAACGGCCCGGCTTCGAAGACCAGGCCGGCCTCGGACGGCGCGCTGCGGCGCAGCTGGGCGTTGACGCGCAGCTGCAGTTCGCGGAGGGAGAAGGGCTTCGCGAGGTAGTCGTCGGCGCCGCTCTCCAGCCCGTCGATGCGGTTGTCCACGCCGTCGAGCGCCGTCAGCATGATGATCGGCACCGCGGAGACCTCGCGGATCCGCCGGCACAGCTCGTCGCCGCTGAGCCCCGGGAGCATGCGGTCGAGCACCAGGAGATCCGGCCGCTCGGCCTGGAAGGCCTCCCACGCCTGCGCCCCGTCGCGGTGCTGGGCGACGAGGCATCCCGCGAGCCGCAGGTGGTCGGCGACGACCGTGCGGACCGCCGGATCGTCCTCGACGACCATCACCCGTGACCCCTCGTGCATGAGTCCGAGCGTAGGCGCGGCGGCGGCGAGCGCGCCGTTCCTTACGGAACTGAAAGGTGCCCTTACGGCGCTGACACTCTCCTTCTCCCCGTCGGCGACCGGCGTTTGACTCGATCACGAGCCGGCGCCCCAGCCGCCGGTCATGTCACGAGTAAGGAGTCCCATCATGCGCGCTTCCCACCTCACCGGCGCCGTCGCCACCGTCGCCCTGGGCCTGGCCCTGACCGCGTGCGGCGGTTCGAAGGACATGTCGGCCGAGCCGATGACGAGCACAGCGGCCCCGATGTCGATGTCCACGCAGATGTCCATGCCGATGTCCGCGCCGTCGACCGCGGCGGTCACGGGGATGTTCGCCGGCCTCAACGGCAAGAACGTCGCCGGAACCGCGACGATCACGGGCGGCACCGTCGAGCTCGCGGGCTTCTCCTCGGACGAGGGCCCGGACCTGCACCTGTACCTGACCAAGGGCACCACCGAGGCCGATGTGAAGGGCGGGGTCCGCCTCGGCGCGATCGCCTACGACAAGGCCGCGCAGCGGTTCACGCTCCCCGAGGGCGTCGCGGCCGCCGACTACACGCACCTGGTCGTGCACTGCGACAAGGCGCTCGCCGTCTTCGGCGCCGCGCAGCTCGGGCGATGACCCCGACCGCGACCCGGGCGGCGACGGTGACCGTCGTCGTCGCTCGGATCGCCCTCGGCGCGGCGTGGCTGCACGAGGGGTACGTGAAGTACCACGCGGGATTCGGCCGGAGCGACATCCTCCTGGTGGTCGGCAGTGCGACCGGGAATCCCCGCGTGCCGGGCGCGTTCGTCTGGTTCGCCACCGAGGTCATGGGCCGCTTCGCCACGATCTTCGGGATCCTGGTGCCGCTCACCGAAGTCGCCCTGGGCGTCGCCGCGCTGATCGGCCTCCTGCCGCGGGCGACGGCCTTCGTCGCGACGGGACTGCTCGGCTTCTACTGGGCCGCAGACCAACTGGTCGTGCAGTACCCGGTCATGGTCGTGCTCGCGGCGACGGTCCTCGCCGGCGGCGGGCTGGCCCGCCGCTGGTCGCCGGCCGCGACGCTGGGCGATCGGCTCAGAGGTCGAGACCGAGGTCGAGAGCCCGCACCGAGTGCGTGAGCGCCCCGACGGCCAAGTAGTCGACGCCGGTCCGGGCGTAGTCCGCCGCGACGTCGAGGGAGAGCCCGCCCGACGACTCGAGCTTCGTGCGCGGCGCGAGCTTCTTCCGGCGCTGCACGGCGGACTGCGTCATCCACAGCGGCATGTTGTCGAGCAGTACGAGGTCGACGCCGAGCGCGAAGGCCTCCTCGAGCTGGTCGAGCGAGTCCACCTCCACCTCGAGCGGGACGCCGGGCGCGCGGCGCCGCACGGCCTCGATCGCGGCGGTCACCGATCCGGCGGCGACCACGTGGTTGTCCTTGATCAGCGCCTCGTCGCCGAGGCCCATCCGGTGGTTCACGCCCCCGCCCGCGCGGACGGCGTACTTCTGCAGCGCGCGCATACCGGGGAGCGTCTTGCGGCTGTCGCGGATCTTCGCGCCGGTGCCCTCGACCTCGGCGACCCAGGCGGCCGTCGCGGTCGCGATGCCGGAGAGGTGGGTGACGACATTGAGCAGGGTGCGCTCGGCCGTGAGCAGGGCGAGCGTCGGGCCTTCGATGGCCATCGCCACGTCGCCCGGCGCAATGACGGTGCCGTCGGCGATCTTCGCGGGTACCCGGTAGTTGCCGGGGCCGACCACCTCGTCGAGCACCCATTCCGCGACGGGGATGCCGGCCAGCACCCCGTGCTCGCGGCTGATGACCTTGGCGAGCGTGGTCGCGCCCGCGGGCACGGTGGCCTCGCTGGTCACGTCCGGGCCGTAGCGGAGGTCCTCGTCGAGGGCGGTGCGGATGAGCCGCACCACCTCGGCGCGGTCGGGCTCCAGCGTCAGCTCGGTCACGGACGTACCTCCACTACCTCGGTCACGGATTCCTGCCTGGCCAGGGCCTGCCCCGCCATCCGCCGGGCGACCGCGGTCAGCACGGCGTCCTCCCGGTCCCGGGACGATACCGCGGGCGCGTCCGCGACGAAGGCGGGATCCGCCAGCAGCGCGGTCAGGCCGAACAGGCCGTCGACGGTGCGCCGGACGCCGCAGGATCGGGTCATGGCGTCCTGCAGGGCGTCCCGCTCCGCACGGGCGTGCGGCGGCGCGATCTCGCGGACGGGGCCGCCCGGCAGCGCGGGCGCCGTCTGCGCGGCGGTCGCCACCCGCAGGCCCATCACGAGCGCCTCGAGCAGGCTGTTGGAGGCGAGGCGGTTCGCACCGTGCAGGCCGGTGCGGGCCACCTCGCCCGCGGCGTACAGACCGGGGACGCCGGTCGCGCCGTGCAGGTCGGTGACCACGCCGCCGCACAGGTAGTGCGCGCCGGGGACGACGGGGATCAAGTCGGTCTGCGGGTCGAGGCCCGCGGCGCGGACGGCCTCGGTCACCGTCGGGAAACGGTCCGCCACATCGGGGATCATCGTCGCGTCCAGGTAGACGCACGGCGCCGCCGTGCGCTCCATCGCGTCGGTCACGGCGCGGGCCACGACGTCGCGGGGCGCGAGGTCACCCATCGGGTGCACGCCGTCCATGACGGCGTCGCCGTTCGCGTCGACGAGGTGCGCCCCCTCGCCGCGGACGGCCTCGGAGATCAGGGGCCGGCGGCCGCGGGCACCCGGCGTGTAGAGCATCGTCGGATGGAACTGCACGAACTCGAGCTCGCGGACGTCGGCGCCCGCCGCCTCGGCCAGAGCGATGCCGTCGCCGGTGGCGCCCAACGGGTTGGTGGTGCTCGAGAACAGGTGTCCGGCACCGCCGGTCGCGAGCAGGACGGTCCGCCCGAAGGCGTCGCCCTCGGCCGTCCGGACCCCGACGACGCGGTCACCGTCGGCGAGCAGCGCGTACGCCTGGGCGGGGCGCGCGGTCAGGGTGGGACGGGTCTTCGCGGCGGCGGTGAGGGCGCGCTGCACCTCGGCGCCGGTGGCGTCGCCGCCGGCGTGGATGATCCGCGAGACGGTGTGCCCGCCCTCGCGGGTGCGCTTGAGTCGCCCGTCGGGGCGCCTGTCGAACGCGGCGCCCCAGGAGATCAGCCGGTCCACCGCGGCAGGCCCGTCGGCCAGGATCGACCGGGTCGCGACGACGTCCACGAGCGGCCCGCCCGCGCCGACGGTGTCGGCGACGTGCCGGTCGATCGAGTCGTCCGGATCGGACGGGTCGACGACCGCGATCCCGCCCTGCGCGTACGCCGTCGAGGTCGACGGTGCGCTGCCGGTCGAGGGCTTGAACAGCACCGTGACGGTCAGGCCCGCGTCCGCCGCGGCGACCGCGGCGGTCAGGCCGGCGACGCCCGCGCCGACGACGAGCAGATCGGCGACGGCGGTGGTGGTCATTCTCCGCCGCCGGGCTGCCCGATCCCGATCATGCGCGTGACGGCCTTGCGGCCGGCGTCCGCCATCGCGGCGTCGACGAAGACCTCGTCCTTGCCCTCGACCAGGCAGCGGAGCAGTGCCGCCGGCGTGATCATCTTCATGTACTTGCAGGAGGCGCGGTCGTTGACGGCGCGGAACTCGACGCCGGGGGCGGCCATCCGCAGCTGATGCAGCATGCCGACCTCGGTGGCCACGAGGACCTCCTTTGCGCCGGTCTCGCGGGCGGCGTCGAGCATGCCACCCGTGGAGAGGATCTTCACCCGGTCGTCCGGGACCGCGCCCTCGCCCGCGAGGTACAGCGCGGAGGTGGCACAGCCGCACTCCGGGTGCACGTAGAGATCGGCGTCCGGGTGCGCCTTCGCCTGCGCGGCGAGCTCGTCGCCGTTGATGCCGGCGTGCACGTGGCACTCGCCCGCCCAGATGTGCATGTTCTGCCGGCCCGTGACGCGCTTGACGTGCGCGCCGAGGAACTGGTCGGGGAGAAACAGGATCTCGGTGTCCTCGGGGATCGACTGCACCACCTCGACGGCGTTCGACGACGTGCAGCAGATGTCGGTGAGGGCCTTCACCTCCGCGGTGGTGTTGACGTAGGAGACCACGACGGCGCCGGGGTGCTCGTCCTTCCACTCCTGCAGCTCGACGGCCTTGATGGAGTCGGCCAGCGAGCAGCCGGCGCGCTGATCCGGGATCAGCACGGTCTTCTCGGGGCTGAGGATCTTCGCCGTCTCGGCCATGAAGTGGACGCCGCAGAAGACGATCGTCGACGTGGAGACGTCGGCGGCGATCCGGGAGAGCGCCAGCGAGTCCCCGACGAAGTCGGCGACGTCCTGGATCGCGGGCAGCTCGTAGTTGTGGGCGAGGATCGTGGCGTCGCGGAGCTTGGCGAGACGCTTGACCTCGGCGGCCCACTCCCGGTCGCCGTCGACACCGGTGTACATGCCACCGCCCTCGACGATCCGCTCGGAGAGCGGCGAGCTGAATTCCGTGATGGTGGCGGACGTGGCTGTGGTCATCTCGCCTCCCTTTCTCGATCCGATGATTTATCGACCTATGATCGATATATGGCCGATGCTAGCACCGCTCCCCCGCACCACGTCGCGCACGAAGTTCTTTCCGTCGTGTTCCGCGTGAGCGAGGGCACCGTCGAGGTCCTGCTGTGGCAGCGCGCGATGGCCCCCGACCAGGGCGCATGGTCGCTCCCGGGCGGGTTGCTCGACGCCCGCGAGGACCTCCCGACCAGCGCCCGCCGACTGCTCGCGGAGAAGGTCGACCTCACCGAGGTGGCACACCTGGAGCAGTTCGCCGAGTTCTCGGATCCGCACCGGGTGCCGGCGAGCGAACACGCGGACCGCACGCTGGCCTCGACCTTCCTCGGCCTCGTCCGGTCCGGCACCGATCCGCGCCTCCCGGACGACACGACGTGGCACCCCGTCGAAGCCCTGCCGACGATGGCGTTCGACCACGCCGCGATGGTGCACCGCGCCCGCGCCCGGCTGGCGGCCCGGCTCTCCTACTCGAACATCGGGTTCGCGCTCGCCCCTCGCGCCTTCCCCGTCTCACAGCTGCGCGACATCTACGTCGCCGTCCTGGGCTACCCGGTGGACTCCACCAACCTGCTGCGCATCCTCTCCCGACGGTCGGTGATCACCGCGACCGGCGAGACCGGACAGGCGACCCGCGGCCGCCCGCCCGCGCTGTACCGGTACACCGACTCCTACCTGCGGATCACCGACGAGTTCGCCACCCTCCGCCCGCCGGGCTGAGCCGGCCGCACGGCCACCGTCGCCGGAGCTGCGTGATCGCAAGCACGAGACACCCGCCTGTGATTACGATCCGCGTGTGAGCGAAGCACAGACCGACGAGGCCTCGCAGGATCGCGCGATCGCGAAGAAGCTGGCGGACGCCACGGATGCCCGGATCGTGCGGACACTGGGCACGGGCGCGAGCGTCGCCGTGCTGTTCGTCGTCCTCCGGCTCCTGGTCGTCGCGGAATGGGACTGGCGCGTGGCGTCGCGGATGATGGCCGTCACCGACGTCAACAGCGCGCTGACGATCGTGCTCGGCACTCTCATGAGCGACCCCGAGTTCACCAGCGCCCTCGTGATGGTCCTGCTGCCGCTGTCGGCCCTGCGCCTGGCGTGGCGCATGCACACCAAGTCGACCACCAGCGTGTGGTCCGCGCTCCTCGTCGCGGTCCTGGCGTCCGCCTGCATCGCGCTGACCGCGACCTATCACTACGTGTGGGTACCGATCGGCGCCGCGGCGATCGCCCTGGCGATCCTCGCGGTGAAGCACTGGTTCGCCGACGGCTTCAGCGGACGGACCGTCGACTTCGCCGTCCGCGAGGTGGGGTCGATCGCGGCGGTCGCCGTACTGATCCTCGCCGCGGTCGAGCGCACGCCCTGGTCGCCGGCCGAGCGCCTGCACACCAAGACGGGCGTCGTCACCGCCCACGTGCTCAAGGTCGAGTCCGGATTCGTCACGGCCCTCACCGAATCCGACCGCGAGGTGCTGATCCTCAACTCCTCCGACGTCCTCCGGCGCGAGCCCCTCTGACCCCACGATCCACCCCGCGGAACATAATCGGACCGCAGTCCGTTACAGTTCGTGAAGGGCCCGACCGGGGCCCGATCGGGAAGGATCGACATGCAGTTCGGACTCTTCAGCGTCGGCGACGTCACCACGGATCCGACCACGGACACCACCGTCAGCGAGCACGAGCGCATCGCCGCGATGACGAAGATCGCGCTCAAGGCCGAGGAGGTGGGGCTCGACGTGTTCGCCACCGGCGAGCACCACAACCCGCCCTTCGTGCCCAGCTCCCCCACCACACTGCTCGGCTGGATCGCGGCCAAGACGCAGCACCTCACGCTGAGCACCGCGACCACGCTCATCACCACGAACGACCCGGTGAAGATCGCCGAGGACTACGCGATGCTGCAGCACCTCGCCGAGGGCCGCGTCGACCTCACGCTGGGCCGCGGCAACACGGGCCCGGTGTACCCCTGGTTCGGCAAGGACATCCGTCAGGGCATCCCGCTGGCCATCGAGAACTACCACCTCCTGCGCCGCCTGTGGCGTGAGCCCGTCGTCGACTGGGAGGGCGAGTTCCGCACGCCCCTGCAGGGCTACACCTCGACGCCAGCGCCGCTGGACGGCACGCCGCCCTTCGTGTGGCACGGCTCGATCCGCTCGCCCGAGATCGCCGAGCAGGCCGCCTTCTACGGCGACGGCTTCTTCCACAACAACATCTTCTGGAACAAGGAGCACACCGAGCAGATGGTGCGCCTCTACCGCCAGCGGTTCGAGCACTACGGCCACGGCTCCGCGGACCAGGCGATCGTCGGCCTCGGCGGTCAGGTCTTCATAGCCGAGACCGAGGCGGAGGCGAAGCGCCGCTTCCGCCCCTACTTCGACAACGCACCCGTGTACGGGCACGGCCCGTCGCTGGAGGACTTCGAGCAGATGACCCCGCTCACCGTCGGCACGCCCGAGCAGGTGATCGAGAAGACGCTCGCCTTCGCGGACTACGCCGGCGACTACCAGCGCCAGCTGTTCCTGCTCGACCACGCGGGCCTTCCGCTGGAGCAGGTCCTCGAGCAGGTCGAGATCCTCGGCACCCAGGTGGTCCCGGTGCTCCGCAAGGAGTTCGAGCTGCGTCGGCCGGCGCACGTCCCGTCGGACCCGCCGAGCCACGCCTCGCTCGTCGCCGCCGGCCCGGAGTCGCCGCACCACCTCGTCGTGCCGGCCCAGGACCTCGTCGCCGCGAAGGAGGCCTGACATGACCCGCTCCCTCGTCGTCGTCGCGGCCGGTGTGTCCGAGCCGTCGTCGACCCGCCTGCTGGCCGATCAGCTGGCCGACGCCACCCGGGCCGCGGTGTCGGCCCGCGGTGAGGCGGTCGACGTGACCGTGATCGAGGTGCGCGAACTCGCCCGCGACCTCGCGACCGTCATGACGACCGGCGTGCCCACGCCCGCACTCAGCGCCGCCAAGGACGCGATCGCCGCCGCGGACGGCCTGATCGCGGTCTCGCCGGTGTTCACCGCGAGCTACAGCGGGCTGTTCAAGATGTTCTTCGACGCCCTCGACCCCGACGCCCTGACCGGCGTCCCGGTGCTCGTCGCGGCCACCGCCGGCACGTCCCGGCACTCGCTGGTCCTCGACCACGCGCTGCGGCCGCTGTTAAGCTACCTGCGCGCGCAGATCCTGCCGACCGGCGTCTTCGCCGCGACCGAGGACTTCGGCTCCGCCGAGCTCGCGACCCGGATCTCACGGGCCGGGGCGGAGCTCGCGGGCGCGCTGGTCCAGGCCGACGGTGCCGTGGCCGGCTTCGGCGGACCGTCGGACCTCGGCGCCCCCAGGCGCTCCGGCAAGGCCCTCGACCTGGGCCCCGTCGCCGACTTCGCGGACCTGCTCCGCGGGCACACCGGCGACTGACTCCTCCGGGAGCCGGCCGACCAGGGCGGACACGGCGCACCACAGCGCGGCGCATGCCGGCCACACGAGAACCAGGACCCACGAGGCCAGGTCGCCGAGCCGTCCGCCGGAGTGATCGGCGAGGGCGAAGACGTTCGCACCGTCGAGCCGGATCGAGGGCGCCGCGGTGAAGTCCAGGCCCGGCTCCCCCGGCCCGGCGAACCGCGCGTCGACGACGGCCTGACCGAGTGGTGTCGCGACCAGCACCGCGAACGCCGCAGCGGTCAGCGTGACCGCGACGCCCCGGGGAGTGCGCCGTCGCCCGACGAAGACCAGCGCGCCCGTGAGCAGCCCGCCGACCGCCGAGACCGCCACGAACAGGACCGTCGCGAAGAAGATGTTGTCGAGCTGGCCCTCGCGCCAGATGACGCCGGACCGGGTGAGGACGCCGCGGACGCCCGGCACCGTCAGGCCCCAGAGCAGGCCGCCTGCGGCACCGAGGACGGCGGCGATCACGCCCGGCACGACGATGTCCGACGCGGTCCGAGCCGGGGCTGCAGTAGTCATCGGCACGAAGCCTAGCGAGTGCGGTTGGGACCGCCGGTCAGCGTTCGCCGCTCGACGAATCGAACTCGCCGTGTCGGGAGCAGCGCGCGGTCCACCCGTGGGGGCTGACCTGGACGATCATCCGGCGCGCGCAGTACGCGCAGTAGCGCGGCGGCTCCAGCCCGAGGAGCGCCGCCGCGAAGACGGGCGCCCCCTCGGCGAGCGGCTTGCCGGTGTACACGTCGTACACCGGCTCCTTGTCGGCCATGACGGTCACAGGGTGTCGTTCAGGGCCTTGATCGGCATCTTGAGCTCGCCGAGCAGGTCGAGGTCCGTCTCGGCCGGGCGACCGAGCGTGGTGAGGTAGTTGCCCACGATCACGGCGTTGATGCCACCGAGGATGCCCTTCTCCGCACCGAGGTCGCCGAGCGTGATCTCGCGGCCGCCGGCGAAGCGGAGGATGGTGCGCGGCAGCGCCAGGCGGAAGGCGGCGATCGCCCGGAGCGCCTCGTTCGGCTCCAGGACGTCGAGATCGCCGAAGGGCGTGCCCGGACGCGGGTTGAGGAAGTTGAGCGGCACCTCGTCGGGCTCGAGCTCGGCGAGGTTCGCGGCGAACTCGGCGCGCTGCTCCAGCGTCTCGCCCATGCCGAGGATGCCGCCGCAGCAGACCTCCATGCCTGCCTCGCGGACCATCTGGAGCGTGCCCCAGCGCTCCTCCCAGGAGTGCGTGGTCACGACGTTCGGGAAGTGCGACTTCGAGGTCTCGAGGTTGTGGTTGTAGCGGTGCACGCCCATCGCCTTGAGCTCGTCGACCTGCTCCTGGGTGAGCATGCCGAGGCTGCAGGCGATCTGGATGTCGACCTCGTTGCGGATCGCCGCGATGCCGGCGGCGACCTGGCTCATCAGGCGGTTGTCCGGGCCGCGGACGGCCGCGACGATGCAGAACTCGGTGGCGCCGGTCTTGGCGGTCTGCTTCGCGGCCTCGACCAGCGACGGGATGTCGATCCACGCCGAGCGCACCGGCGACTCGAACAGGCCCGACTGGCTGCAGAAGTGGCAGTCCTCGGGGCAGCCGCCGGTCTTGAGGCTGATGATGCCCTCGACCTCGACCTCCGGGCCGCACCACTTCATGCGCACCTCGTGCGCGAGCTGCAGCACGTCGTCGAGCTTCTCGTCGGGCAGCTGCAGCACGGCCAGCACCTGCTCCTGGCTGAGCCCTTCGCCGCGCTCGAGCACCTGCTCGCGCGCGACCTCGATGATGTCGGCCAGGACCCCGGTCATGTGATCTCCCTCATCGGCTGTGGTCGGTCGGCTGTGGTCTGCGACACCTACGGCGCCGCGGCTACCGAGCACTGTACAGCGTTCAATTCATGAACGGTGTTCAAGGCCCGCCGGGCGCGGGCGGGAAACGTTCACCGACTCGACCGGAATCGTTTCCTTCCCTTTTCTAGGTATCGACGGGACAGTGTCCCCATGAAGCTGCGCTCGAAGAAGATCCTGGTCGCGACGGTCGCCGCGGCCTCCCTGGTCACACCTCTCGGTTGGACGGCCGGCCCGGCGGCGGCCGCGCCGACCGGCGGTTGCGTCCTCACGCCGAAGGCGGCACCGTCGGCGGAGCCCGCAACCGGCGCTGCGAGCGCCACGAAGGCCGCGCCGAACTCGTACATCGATCAGCTGGCCGCGTTCTCGAGCCTGCCGAAGTCCGTCCTCACGGCGAACCTGGACACGGCCGTCGCGACGAACCGGGCCGCCACCGCCGCGGAGCGGCAGTACGCGGTGAACGACAACTACGGCATCCTCGACGATTCGATCTTCAACGCCCTCGGCAGCCGTCTGGCCCCGGCGTTCCGCGCCGCCGAGAAGGCGGGCGAGCTCCCGAACACCACCGCGCTCCTCGTCGGCAAGAAGGCGCTGATCAACTCCTACGTCGACACCTCCGCCGCGAAGAAGCACTTCCAGTACCAGCGGCCCTTCGAGGTCGCCCCGGACCGGATCGCGAAGTACGGCGACGGCCGCGCCGACCTGTACGAATCGGTGCGCGGGTCGGGCTCGTACCCGTCCGGCCACACCGCGTGGGGCTACGCCGAGGCGCTCGTCATCGCCACCCTGCTCCCCGAGCTCGGCCCGCAGCTGCTGGCGCGGGGCGCCGACTACGGCCGGCATCGCGTGGTGCTCGGCGTGCACTACCCGCTCGACGTGATCGGCGGCCGGATCCTGGCGCAGGCCGCGGTGGCGGACGCGCTGGCGGACCCGCGATTCGCGGGCGCCGTCGCCGCCGCGCGTTCCGAGCTCCGGGCCGCGTTGAGCGCGCGAGCCGGGGGCGGAATCGCGCAGGTCGTGGCCTGCCAGCAGAACTACGTCGAGACCGCGGCCGCGGCCGCGGCGTACCGTCGCGACCTGGCCTGGGGCCTGCCGCGCGTCGGGGGCGATGCACCGGTCCGGGTTCCCGCCGGCGCGATCACCCTGCTGCGCGCCGCGCACCCCGACCTGACGGACGCCCAGCTGCGCGAGCGGATCGCCGGCACCGCGGGGCCCGCCGGCTACCCCCTCGACGTGCAGGGCGGATGGCAGCGGATCGACCTGCTCAGCGCCTGGATCGCGCGCTGAGCCAGCCCGCGTCGAACCACGACGGCGCCGCCGCCGCGAACCGCTCCGGCGGGAGCGCGGCGGCACCGTCGGGGATCCGCCCGACGATCGGCACGCCCGTGAGTTCCGGGAGGTCGATCAGGTTGCAGCGCTCGGCGAGCCCGGGCTCGTCCGGCCAGCGGGACAGCACGATGCCCGCGCACGCGACGCCGCCCGCCTCCAGGGCACGGACCGTCAGCTCGGTGTGATTGAGCGTGCCGAGCGCCGGGTCGGCGACCACGACGACCGGCGCCGCGAGGTCGGCCGCGAGGTCGACGAGGGTGAACGGCGTTCGAGAATCGTCCTCCCCGAGGCGCACGAGGGCGCCGCCCGCGCCCTCGACCAGGACCGCCCCCTCGGCCTCCCGGACGACGGCCACCGCCTCGTCGCGCCCGAGCGGCGGCAGGCCCGCCCGACGGGCGGCGGTCAGTGGCGCGAGGGGCTCGGGGTACCGCAGATGTTCGACCGTGACCGCGCCCGGCGCGAGGCGCGCGACCTCGGCGGCGTCGGAGAGCTGACCGTCCTCGTCGCGCTCGGCGCCGTCGGCGAAGCCGGTCTGCGCGGGCTTGACCACGGTGACCGGCCCGCTCCGCAGCAGCGCGGCGGCCAGTGCCGCCGTCGCGACGGTCTTGCCGACGCCGGTCGACGTGCCGGTGACGCAGAGGATCACGCGACGGCCCGTCGGATCGCGGCGACGGCGGTCGCCACCTCGGCGTCCGTGAGATCGGCGCGCACGGTGATCCGCAGGCGGGAGGTGCCCTCCGGGACCGACGGCGGCCGGAAACAGCCGACGTGCACCCCCTGCGCCGCGCAGGCGTCCCGGGCTGCGACGGCGCGCTCGGGATCGCCGAGGACGAGCGAGACCACTGCGGAGGTCGGCTCGGGCGCGCCGATCCCGGCGGCCACGGCGCGGGCCCGGTCCAGGACCCGGCCGGCGAGCGCGGGCTCGGCGCGCAGCTCCGCGAGGGCGGCGTCCGCGGCGGCCACCGCCGCGGGGGCGAGGCCGGTGTCGAAGATGAAGGGCCGCGCGGCGTCGATCAGGTGTGCCCGCACCCGCTCGGGGCCGACGACCACGCCGCCCTGGGAGCCGAGGGCCTTGGACATGGTCGCGGTGATGACCAGGTCGGGCGCGCCGGCGAGCCCGAGCTCGTGGACCAGGCCGCGGCCGCCGTCGCCGCGGACGCCGAGGCCGTGGGCCTCGTCGACGACGAGTACCGCGCCGTGCGCGCGGGTCGCGGCGTGCAGCTCGGCGACGGGCGCGAGCATTCCGTCGGCGCTGTAGACCGAGTCGGTGAGGACGATCGCCCGCTCCTCGACGCGACCCTCGAGTGCTTCTCGAACAGCGTTCACGTCGCCCCGCGGAGTGACGACGACGCGCGCGCGGGAGAGCCGACAGGCGTCGACGAGGGAGGCGTGCGAGCCGCCGTCGGAGACGACGAGGGCGCCCCGCCCGGCAAGGGCGGTGACGACCCCGAGGTTGGCGAGGTAGCCGGAGGAGAAGCAGAGGGCCGCCTCGGCGCCGAGGAAGTCGGCCAGGTTGCGCTCGAACCACTCGTGCAGCTCCGTGGTGCCGGTGACCAGCCGCGATCCGGTGGCGCCGGCGCCCCAGACGCGGAGCGCATCGGCGGCGGCGTCGAGCACGCGGGCGTGGCGACTGAGGCCCAGGTAGTCGTTGGACGCCAGGTCGAGGCCGGGCTCGCCGGGTCGGCGCGCGCGGAGCGACCGGCGGAGACCCGCGTCGGCGCGATCGGCGGCGTAGCCGTCGAGCCACCCGAGCACATCTACTTGAACACCGTTCATGCCCTCACTGTAGCGCCGCGCGCACCGCGGCCGAGACCCCTCCGCAGATCGTTGCCACATCGGCGGGCGAACTGATGAAGGGCGGCATCGTGTAGACGAGGTCCCGGAAGGGGCGCAGCCACACGCCCGCCGCGACCGTCGCGTCCGTCGCGGCGGTCATGTCGACGGGTCGGTCGAGCTGCACGACGCCGATGGCGCCGAGCACCCGGACGTCCACGACGCCGGGCAGCTCGCACAGCGGCGCGAGTCCCTCCCGCAGCCCCTGTTCGATCTCGGCGACACGAGCGGCCCAGTCCTGCGCGAGCAGCAGTTCGGTGCTGGCGACCGCAATGGCGCAGGCCAGCGGGTTCCCCATGAACGTGGGGCCGTGCATGAGCGCGCCCTGCTCCGAGTTCGAGATGGTGAGCGCCACCTCGTCGGTGCAGAGCATCGCGGCGAGGGTCAGGTAGCCGCCGGTCAGGGCCTTGCCGACGCACAGGATGTCCGGGGTGATCCCGGCGGCGTCGCAGGCGAAGAGGGTGCCGGTGCGGCCGAAGCCGGTGGCGATCTCGTCGCAGATGAGCAGCACCCCGTGCCGCCGGGTGATCTCGCGCAGCGCGGCGACGTAGGCGGGCGGGTGGAAGCGCATGCCGCCGGCGCCCTGCACGACGGGCTCGATGATGACGGCGGCCAGCTCGTGGGCGTGCTCGGCCACCAGCCGATCCAGCTCGGCGACGTAGGCCTCGTCGTACTCGGCGGGCGGCGCGGGAGCGAAGACCTGCGTGGCGAGGACGTCGCTCCACAGCGAGTGCATGCCGCCGTCGGGGTCGCAGACGCTCATCGGGGTGAAGGTGTCTCCGTGGTAGCCACCGCGCCAGGTGAGCAGGCGGTTCCGGCCGTCGACGCCGCGGGCGCGCCAGTACTGCAGCGCCGTCTTCACCGCGACCTCGATGGAGACGGAGCCGCTGTCGGCGAGGAAGACGCGATCGAGGCCGTCGGGCGTGATCCGCACCAGCAGCTCGCCGAGGCGGGCGGCGCTCTCGTGGGTGAGGCCGCCGAACATGACGTGCGACATCGTGTCGATCTGGGCCTTGGCGGCCGCGTCGAGGACGGGGTTGCGGTAGCCGTGGATCGCGGCCCACCACGAACTCATCCCGTCGACGACCCGTGTCCCGTCGCCGAGGGTGAGGTGCACACCCTCCGCGGAGGCGACCACCCGCGCCCCCGCGCCGCCGACGGCGCTGTAGGGGTGCCACAGCGTCCGGGTGTCCAGGGCGAGGATCTCGTCGGGCGTCATGTCGGGCCACGTTAGCGGTGGCCCGCGCGGTGTCGTCATCCGCCGGGCGGGTGTTGCGGCCCAGTGGCGGCTGCGGCGGATGGCATGATCGGCGACATGGCATCCGGCGACCCGCGCCCCGTCGGCGCGACCTACCGCCTCCAGCTGGGCCCGTCGTTCACCTTCGATGACGCCGCCCGCCGCGTGCCCTACCTGGCCGATCTCGGCGTGACGCACATCTACCTCTCCCCCGTGCTCGAGGCCGTCCGCGGCTCCACGCACGGCTACGACGTCACCGATCCGACGACGGTGCGCGCCGAGCTGGGCGGACGTAAGGGCCTCGAGAGGCTCGCCGATTCGGCCCACGTCGACGGCCTCGGGCTGGTGATCGACATCGTCCCCAATCACCTCGGTGTGGGGCGCCCGGAGCAGAACCCGTGGTGGTGGGACGTGCTGAAGCACGGCCGGAAGTCGGCGTTCGCGCACTACTTCGACATCGACTGGGACCCGCGCAACGGCGCCGGCGGCAAGCTCGCGCTCCCCGTCCTCGGCTCCGAAGCCGACGCCGCGGCGCTGACCGTCGACCGGTCAGGCGCCGAGCCGGTGCTGCGCTACCACGATCGGGTCTTCCCGATCGGCCGCGAGGTCGGCGGCGGCGACGCCGAACGGGTCCACTACGCGCAGCCCTATCGGCTGGTGCCGTGGGACGCCCCGATCCGCTCGTACCGTCGCTTCTTCACGGTCGACGACCTGGCCGCGGTCCGCGTCGAGGACCCCGAGGTCTTCGCCGCGACGCACGCCGAGATCGGCGCCTGGTTCACCGACGGCATCGCCGACGGCCTGCGCGTCGACCACCCCGACGGGCTGGCCGATCCGGTCCGCTACCTGCGGAGGCTGCGCGAGCTCGCCGGCCCCGGCGCGTGGATCGTGATCGAGAAGATCCTGGAGTCGGACGAACCCCTGGACCCGATCCTCCCGGTCGCGGGGACCACGGGCTACGACGCGCTCCGCGAGCTGGGTCATGCGCTGCTCGACCCCGCCGGGGAGCCGGGACTGAGCGCGCTCCACGAACGCTGGACCGGAGACGACGGTGCCGTCCGCCGGAACTCCGGCGCGACGCTGCGTCTGCGGGACGAGCTTGCGGCCCGGGACCTCCGCCCGGAGTTCCTGCGCCTGGCCCGGGCGATTCGCGTCGAGACCGGGACGGCCGTCCCGATCGACGACCTCGCCGACGCCGCCCTGTTCTGGATGAACGAGATCCCCTACTACCGCGACGACTACCCCGTGCTCAGCGCACAGGCGGAGGCCGTCCGGCGCCGCCTCATCGACGCCGCGGGGCCCGAGACCTCGGCCGAGCATCGGGCGATCGAGGCGGTGGCCGCGGCGATCGACCGCGGCGCGGAGAGCGCGGCCCGCTTCGCGCAGCTCACAGGCGCACTGACGGCGAAGTCGCTCGAGGACACCGCCTTCTACCGCTCCGCGCGCCTCGTCTCGCTGCAGGAGGTGGGTGGCGCACCGTCGGACCTCGGGCCGAGCGATCCGCACCCGGCCCTCGCCCGCCGCGCCGCGGAGTGGCCCGCGGCGATGACGACGCTGTCGACCCACGACACCAAGCGCGGCGAGGACGTGCGCGCCCGGATCGGGGTGCTGAGCCAGTGCCCGGACGACTGGGCGGCGTTCGTCGACCGGTCGGTGCCCCTGCTCCCCTCACCGCCCGATCCGATGACGGGCCTGTTCCTCCTGCAGACCGCGTTCGGGGTCTGGCCGGAGGACGGCGCGATCACCGACGCACTCCGGACACGCCTGCACGCGTACGCCGAGAAGGCGATGCGGGAGGGGCTCGTCGGCACGTCGTGGACCGCGCCCGACGGTGCCTTCGAGGCGGCCGGGCACGCCTTCCTCGACGCGCTGTTCGACGGTGCCGTTGCCGCGACGATGACGGACCTCGTCGGTGCGCTCGCGCCGCACGGCCGGTCGGACGCCCTCGCGCAGAAGCTGCTGCAGCTCGCCGGACCGGGCGTGCCGGACGTCTACCAGGGCACGGAGCGGTGGGAGGATTCGCTCGTCGACCCGGACAACCGCCGCCCCGTCGACTGGGATGCCGCCGACGACGCCCACCCCAAGCAGCGGCTCGTCAGGACGGCGCTGCGGCTGCGGCGCGAGCGGCCGGGCAGCTTCGTCGGGGGCTCCTACTCCCCCGTTCTCGCCGCCGGGCCGGCCGCCGACCACCTGCTCGGCTTCCGTCGTGGCCCGGACGGCGGCGCGCCCGATGTCGCCGCGCTCGCGACGCGGCGCTCGCTGGGCCTGGAGCGCTCCGGCGGCTGGCACGACACACGGGTGGACCTCGGCGCGTCGGCGTGGACGGACCGCCTGACGGGGCAGATCGTCACAGGTCAGGTGCCGCTCGCCGAGCTCTTCCTCGAACACCCTGTCGCCCTCCTGGTGCGCGACTAGAAAACTTGTCAGTGGGTCCGCGCACACTCGGGCCATGAACAGCGAAACCCCGCGGCCGGTCTCCACGGCACTCGCCCAGTCCGCCACCGCGCGCGCCGGTGTCAGCGGAAACCGCATCCGCGCCTCCTCGCTGGCGCGCGTCGCGGAATCGCTGCGCGAACACGGCCTGTCCGCCGATCTGCTGCCCACCGGGCGCCTGGTGACGGTCGCCGGCACGTCGCGCCTCACCGCGCAGATGGTGCCCGGCGGCGCCATCGAGGTGCGGGCCCAGCGGGAGGGCCGCAACTCCATCCTGGGCCTGCTCCAGGACGCGGAGGAGGTCGCACACCTGCTGATCCGCTGCGCCGGCATGGCCTCGGCCTGGGAACTCACCGCCGACATCCACGATCGGCTGATCCTCGCCGGTGACCGCACGGTGCTCAGCGAGGTGCCGATGAGCGACACGCTCTACGTCCGCCTCGGCGAGCGCACGTTCGCGGAGATCTTCGCGGAGGACGCGAGCGCCTGCCTCGGCGCGCCGGCGCTGGTCACCCTCACGACGCACGTCTGCACGCACTCGCTGGACGAGGTGTGGCGGTTCCGCTCGCTCGACCAGCACGACTACCGCGCCATCGGCTGCATCACGGGCGGCCGGCACGAGACCGCGGAGTCGGCGCTCGCGGCGCTGGAACTGCACCGCGCCCGCACCACGGAGTGGGAGGGCCTGCACTGACGCTATCGTTGCGAACCGATGCCCACCTCGCCCGCCGCCGCAGTCGACCACGTCTTCGAGGTGTGGGCGCCGCGCCCGCGGCGGGTCCGCCTCTGGCTCGACGGTGCCGTGCACGCGATGCGCCGCGACGCGGACGACTGGTGGCGGGGCACCGCGCCGGCCGCGCCCGGCGCGCGGTACGGCTTCCTCCTCGATGACGACGAGACGGTGCTCCCCGATCCGCGGTCGCCCCGCCAGCCCGACGGGGTGCACGGGCCGTCGGCGCTGATCCCGGAGGTGGAGGGCCCGCGGTGGGCGGGCCGCGAGCTGCGCGGCGCCGTCGTCTACGAGCTGCACATCGGCACCTTCACCCCCGAGGGCACGTTCGACGCGGCCATCGAGCGGCTGCCGCACCTGCGGGACCTGGGCATCGGCTTCGTCCAGGTGATGCCGGTCAACGCCTTCAACGGCCAGCACGGCTGGGGCTACGACGGTGTCGGGTGGTTCGCCGTGCACGAGCCCTACGGCGGACCGTCGGGGCTGGAGCGCTTCGTGGCAGCCGCCCACGACCTGGGCCTCGGCGTCCTGCTCGACGTGGTGCACAACCACCTCGGCCCGTCGGGCAACTACCTCGGGCGCTTCGGCCCGTACGAGACCGATGGCGCGAACACCTGGGGCCGCACCATCAATCTGTCGGGCGAGGGCAGCGCGGAGGTCCGGCAATTCATCCTCGACGACATCGCGTGGTGGCTGCGTCGCTACGGCGCCGACGGGCTCCGGCTCGACGCCGTGCACGCCCTCGTCGACGAATCGGATCGACACCTCCTGCAGGACGCCGCGGCGCTCGCCGCGGCGTTGTCCGCGGAGCTCGGCCGACCGCTGGCCCTCGTCGCGGAGTCCGACCTCAACGATCCGCGCCTGGTCACGCCCACCGAGCTGGGCGGCTTCGGGCTCGCGGCGCAGTGGAACGACGACGCGCACCACGCGATCCACACCATCGTCTCCGGCGAGCGGCAGGGCTATTACGCCGACTTCGGCAGCCCCGAGTGCCTGGCGACGGTGCTCACCGAGGGCTTCTTCCACGCCGGCACCTACAGCTCGTTCCGCGACAGGATCCACGGTGAGCGGATCGATCCGGCGCGGGTGGCCCCGTCGCAGCTCCTGGCCTACACCTGCACGCACGACCAGGTGGGCAACCGGGCGCGGGGCGACCGTCCGTCGGAGTACCTGACCGACGGCCAGCTGGCGGTGAAGGCCGCGCTGGTGCTGTTCTCCCCGTTCACGCCGATGCTGTTCATGGGCGAGGAGTGGGGCGCCCGGACGCCCTTCCGCTTCTTCACCAGCCACCCCGAGCCGGAGCTGGCCCGCGCCACCGCGGAGGGCCGCAAGGCGGAGTTCGCGGAGCACGGGTGGCCGCCGGGCGACGTGCCCGATCCGCAGGATCCGGCGACCTTCGCCGCCTCGCATCTCGACTGGTCGGAGCCCGCGCGGCCCGGCCACGCGCGGCTGTTGGGCGTGTACCGCGATCTCATCGCGCTGCGCCGCGACCCGGCCCTCGCCGGCGACGATCTGCGCGCGATCGCCTGCGACCATCCGGGCGCGGCCACCTGGTTCGCGGTGCACCGGGGCGACTTGACGCTCCTCGTGAACTTCACCGCGGCGCCCGTCACGGCGCCGTTCGGCGGCTCGCCCGTGCTGTCCTGGGAGGCACCGTCGGTCCGGGACGGCGCGACGACGGTGCCGGGCCACTCCTTCGTCGTGCTCCGCCGCGGTACCTGACCACAATCCGCGGGCACTCTGTCGCTAAGCGGTTGCTTTGTGAGAACCTAACGCTTATGCGAATCGGATTGGGCATCAACTACACGGACGGGTTCAAGGCCACGGCCGACGAGGTCCTCGACCTGGAGCGGGCGGGGCTGGACATCGTCTTCGTCCCCGAGGCGTACTCGTTCGACGCGGTCAGCGCGCTGGGCTACCTCGCCGCGAAGACGGAGCGCGTGCAGTTGGCGTCCGGCATCCTGCAGATCTACACCCGCACGCCCACGCTGACCGCGATGACCGCGGCGGGCCTGGACAACGTGTCCGACGGCCGGTTCATCCTGGGCCTGGGCGCCTCGGGCCCGCAGGTGATCGAGGGCTTCCACGGCGTGAAGTACGACGCGCCGATCGGCCGCACCCGCGAGATCATCGAGATCTGCCGCAAGGTGTGGCGCCGCGAGCGGCTCGAGCACCGCGGCAAGTTCTACACGATGCCGCTCACCCAGGAGGACGGCGGCACGGGCCTGGGCAAGCCGCTCAAGCTGATCAATCACCCGGTGCGCGAGCGCATCCCGGTCCTGCTCGCCGCGCTCGGCCAGAAGAACGTGGCGCTGGCCGCCGAGGTCGCCGAGGGCTGGCAGCCGATCTTCTTCCTGCCGGAGAAGGCCAAGGACGTGTGGGGCGACGCGGTCGCCGAAGGCAAGGCCAAGCGCGATCCCGCGCTGGGCGAGCTCGACGTCTACGCCGGGCCCGCAATGGCGATCGGCGAGAACGTCGACCACCTGCTCGGCTTCGTCAAGCCGCACCTCGCGCTGTACATCGGCGGCATGGGCGCCAAGGGCAAGAACTTCTATCACACGCTGGCCACCAACTACGGCTACGGCGCCGAGGCCGACCGGATCCAGGAGCTGTACCTGGCCGGCGACAAGGCCGCCGCGGTGGAGGCTGTGCCGGACGAGCTGGCCCGCAGCGTCTCCCTGATCGGCCCGAAGGGCTACGTCAAGGAGCGGGTCGCCGCGTTCGAGGAGGCCGGCGCGACCGTGCTCAACGTCGTGCCGATCGCGGAGGACGCGGCCGGCCGGGTGAAGCAGATCGAGGCGCTGCGCGAGCTCGTGTAGCAACCGCCACAACGTCGACGGGGGCGGTCCGGGATGATTTCCGGGTCGCCCCCGGTTGTCTCTTCTGTGACCGAAGCCCCCTTCCCCCGCCCTCGCCTGTCCCTGCTCGAGCTCGCCCCCGTCGTCGACGGTGCGTCCTTCGGCGACGCCCTCCGCGACACCATCGCGACCGCGCAGGAGGCCGAACGCCTCGGCTACGAGCGGGTCTGGGTCGCCGAGCATCACTCGATGCCGGGCATCGCCAGCTCCGCCCCCGCGGTGCTGATCGGCCAGATCGCCGCGGCGACCGAGAAGATCCGCGTGGGCTCCGGCGGCGTCATGCTGCCGAACCACCAGCCGCTCGTCGTAGCCGAGCAGTTCGGCACGCTCGACGCGCTGTTCCCCGATCGCATCGACCTGGGCATCGGCCGCGCGCCGGGCACCGACCAGCTCACCGCCCATGCGCTGCGCGGCGGCAAGGTCAGCGAGTCCGTCGACGACTTCCCCCAGGCACTCGCGCATCTCCGGGCGTTCCTGCGCGACGACTTCCCCGCCGACCACCCGTACGTGGCGATCACCGCGACCCCCGGCGTCGGCTCGAACCCGCAGATGTGGCTGCTCGGCTCGTCGACGTTCAGCGCGAAGCTCGCCGGCCTGCTGGGCCTGCCCTTCGCCTTCGCCCGGCACTTCGCGCCGCAGGCCACCCTGCCCGCGCTCGCCGAGTACCGCGAGACCTTCCGCCCCGGCGACCTCGACGCCCCCAACGCGATGCTGACGGTCACCGTCGTGGCCGCGGACACCGACGAGGAGGCCCAGCGCATCGCCGGCCCGGCGAAGGCGTCAATGTACCGGGTGCGCACCGGCAACCCCGGCCGGATGATGACCTACGAGCAGGCCGCGGCGCAGCCGCTCACGCCCGAGCAGGAGCACGCGATCGCCCCGACCACGTCGGCGTGGATCGTCGGCTCGCAGGCGACGGTGCGCGACGAGCTCCGCGAGCTGCTCACCCGCACCCAGCCGCAGGAGCTGATGATCTCCGGCATGATCCCCGGCCTCGCGGAGCGCAAGCGCAGCCTCGAGCTGATCAAGGGCGCCGTCGACGAGCTCGACTGAGCCTCAGGCCGTCACGTCGCCGTTGAACAGGACGCGGGTGGGGCGCACGCGCACGACGATCTCCTCGGGGACGGCGTTGCGCCGGCCGAACTCCTCGCCGCGCTCGGCGCCCATGTACCGGACGCCGCACGCGGTACAGATC
Organism: Tsukamurella sp. M9C; assembly: GCF_020169415.1. Lineage (GTDB taxonomy): Bacteria > Actinomycetota > Actinomycetes > Mycobacteriales > Mycobacteriaceae > Tsukamurella. The sequence continues at coordinate 95,482 of NZ_JAIULG010000002.1, read as the reverse complement.
TTCAGCAGGTAGTCGGAGTCGTCGACGAGCTCCGCGACGCCCTGCACCTGCGCGAACGCGTAGGGCGGCTCCTGCAGGTCCACGGACACCGCGACCCGCGGATCCTTCGCCAGCAGCCGACCCTTCGGGGTGTCCCGGCCGGTCGCGAAGACGAGGGCACCGTCGTCCACGACGAACCAGACCGGCGCGGTGAGCGGGCGGCCGTCCCCGGCGAGGTAGGCGAGGTGGCCGGTGCGCGTTCCCGCGGAGAGGAAATCGACGACGGCGGGCGTGAGGGTGTCGCTGATCTGCATGGGTCGAGGCTACGTCTCCACCCGGATCTCCACCCGTCGGTCGATCCGCCGCGGCGACGATCGCGGCAGAGTCATCGGCATGAACACAGCGACCACCGCCGTCATCGCCGTCCTCGCCGTCGGCTGGATCTTCTACCGCCAGTTGCAGGCCCGCCCCCTCAAGGACAAGACCGCCCGCATCGCGCTGGTCCTCGCCGCGGTCGGCCTCTACCAGACCGTGCAGTACGTCTCGGGCGGCGGCGAGGTCGGCGCGGGCCATGTCGTCGCCGCGGTCCTGGGCCTGATCATCGCCGTCGCGCTGGCCTACCCGCGGGCGTTGACCACGAAGGTCTTCCCCGGCCCCGACGGCCGCTACCTGCGGCAGGGCACCGCCGCCACCATCGGCCTGTGGATCGTCGCGATCGCGCTGCACATCGGCGTCGACGTCCTGGTGCCGATGGCAATGGGCGATCACACCGGCCGCGGCTTCGCCGGCGTGACGACGATGCTCTTCATCGGCGTCACCCTCTACGCGCAGACCTGGTTCCTGCAGCAGCGCGTCGCCGCGCACCGCGCGCAGCACGCGGTCTCGGTCGCCTGATGATCGCGGCCCGCGCCCGTCAGAGCTGAGCGAGCGCGTGCTGGAGCTTCTTCAGGAAGGCGTCCTCGCCGAAGCGGTTGACCTTGAAGAACATCGCCTGACTGCCGCCGGACGTGATCCCGGTCAGATACAGATCCTCCCCGTGCCCCACGAGCGTGAGACTCAGGCTCACCCGGTTGGAGCCGGTGTAGCTGTATCGCTCGTACACCCGCACGGCGACGCGAACCCCACCCGCCGCGATCGTGCTTCCGTCCTCGAACGTGGCCGAGGCACTGCCACCCATGATGTGCGCGTCGAGCACCTCCAACGCGCTGTCGAAGTCGCCCACGAAAGCGTGCTCCAGTTTCGCCATAGTGCACCTCCTCGATGTCATTGTGCATCAAGGCGCATACGTGGGCGACTACGTCAGGTAGCGGTACGCGGGCGAACCGGGCTCGAGCCGCTCGCAGTGCAGGCGCGAGGAGTCCATCCGCTCCAGCAGCGCGCCGAGATCGCCGGCGCGGCCCAGCTCCACACCCACGAGGGCCTCGCCGGTGTCGCGGTTGTTGCGCTTGACGTACTCGAAGAGCGTCACGTCGTCGTCAGGCCCGAGCACCTCGTCGAGGAAGCGGCGCAGCGCGCCGGGCTCCTGGGGGAAGGCGACCAGGAAGTAGTGCTTGAGGCCCTGATGCACCAGTGACCGCTCGATCACCTCGTTGTAGCGCGAGACGTCGTTGTTGCCGCCGGAGAGCAGGCACACGACCGTGGCGCCGGGCTCGAACCGCAGCTGCGCCAGCGCGGCCACCGACAGCGCGCCCGCGGGCTCCGCGATGACGCCCTCGTTCTGGTACAGGTCCAGCATCGCGGTGCAGATCGCGCCCTCGTCGACCTCGATGATGCCGAGCTCGCCGGCCGCGACGTCGTGCACTGCGTGCGCGGGCCACACGACCCCACCCTCGGACGCCGCGACGTCGTAGCCGATGGAGCCGATCCGCTTGACGGCGGCACCGTCGACGAAGGGGTCGATGGTGGGCAGGTCGATGGGCCCGCCGGCCTCGAGCGCGCGCGCCAGCGACGGTGCGCCCGCGGGCTCGGCGCCGACGATCGTGGCCGACGGGGACTGCGAGCGCAGGTACCGCGTCACCCCGGCGAAGCAGCCGGCGCCGCCGACGGGCATGACGGTCACGTCGGGGACGACCCCGTCGAGCTGCTCGACGAGCTCGACGCCGATGGTGCCCTGCCCCGACGTGGTGCGCGGGTCGTCGAAGGCGTGGACCCAGGTGGCCCCCGTCGACGCGACGTCCTCCTGGGCGGCGGCTGCCGCGGCGTCGTAGGTCTCGCCGGTGGCGATCAGCTCGACGTACCGGCCGCCGTGCGCGCGGATGCGGTCCCGCTTCTGCTTCGGCGTGGTGGTCGGCACGTAGATCCGGCCGTGCACTTCCATCGCCCGGCACGCGAAGGCGACGCCCTGCGCGTGGTTACCGGCCGAGGCCGCGACCACCCCGGCCGCCTTCTCCGCCTCGGTGAGCTGCGCCATGAGGTTGTACGCGCCGCGGATCTTGTACGACCGCACCACCTGCAGGTCCTCGCGCTTGAGGTAGACCTTGGCCCCGGTCAGCGCGGAGAGCCGCTCGCAGTGCTGCAGCGGGCTCACCGACACCACCCCGGCGAGCCGCGCGCGGGCATCGATAATCGAGTGCACCGTCAGGTCGGCGGCGGCACTGGACATCGATGACGTAGACATGCGGGCCATTTTCCCACTCGCGCCGGGCGCGGCGTCACCCGCCTACGTCCGAGGCGCTGGCGCCACTCCAGGACCGCGGCGCCGGGCGCGAACCGCGCGCACCGTCTCCACGACGGCGTAGCCCACCGCCAGCCAGACGGTGAGCCCCATCGTCCCGCCCACCAGGAGGAACAGCAGCCCGACCACCCACAGGCCCGTGTCGTCCTGCGACGCCCGCGCCGCCCACGGCACCGCGAAGCCCACGACGGCGACCACGGGGATCACCGCCAGCAGCCAGACGCGCCGCAGATACGCGAACGCCGCGGTGCACGCGAGGACGATCACGGCGCCGCAGGCGATCACCTGCCACGGCTGGTACGGGCCCTGCGCGACACCGTCGACCTCGTAGTACTCGTGATCCCACCCGAGGAAGGCGAACCACGCACCCGCGAAGACGACCGCGAGGGCCGCCAGGGTCAGGGTCACGCGCACACACTCGATGTTAGTCATCGCGAATCGCCCGGTCCGCCGAACGACGGGCGGGTCGGAAGCACCGCGCACGATCGCGTGCCATCATGACGAGGTGCTGGACGGGTTGCGGACGAGGATCACGCTCGTCATCGCGGTGGCCGGCGTCGTGGTCGCCGGCGCGACCCTCGACTTCCACCGCGACAGCCCGTGGACCGCCATCCTGTTCACGATCGCCGCGGCCGGCGTCGTCGTCCGGTGCCTTCCGGAGGACCGGGTCCCGCTGCCCGCGCGGGTCGCGACCGAGGCTGCGACGGTGGTCGCCGCCGGCGTCCTGTTCGCGCTCCAGCCGAACGGCGCGCTCGGTGTCCTGCTCTACATCTCGACGGTCCACCTGGGCGGCGCGTTCCCGGCCCGCATCTCCGTCCCGCTCGCGGTGCTCGCCGGCGCCAGCGTCACCGCGACCGCATCGCTCACCGGCCCCACCGACTTCAACGCGATCTGGATCGGCGTCTCGGTCACCGCGACGGTGTGGGCCGGCATCGCCGGTCGCAGCCGCCGCGAACGCACCCGGGCGCTCGAACAGCTCGTGGAACAGACGAAGCTGACCGCGGAGTCCGAGTCGCGCAGCAGCGCGCTCGCCGAACGCGCCCGCATCGCCCGCGACCTGCACGACGTCCTCGCCCACACCCTCTCCGGCGCGGGTATGCAGCTCGAGCTCGCCGACGCCCTCCTGGAGGCGAACCGGCCCGACGACGCCCGCGCCGCCGTCCAGCGTGCCCGCGGCGCGATCGCGGACGGCGTCACCGAGGCCCGCGGCGCCGTCCACGCGCTGCGGGAGGACACCGTCGATCTGCCCGCGACGCTCGCCGCCCTCGCGGACGGCCCCGACGAGACCGTCGCGACCGAACCGGTCGAGCTGACGGACGTACAGGCCCGGGCGGTCCTGCGGGTCGCCCAGGAGGCGATCACGAACGCCCGACGGTACGCCGCGGGCGCGCCCGTCGCCGTCCGCCTCTCCCCCGTGCCCGACGGTGCCGAGCTCACCGTGACCAACGGGGCCGGGACCGCGACCGCCGTGCACGGCTCCGGCATGGGGCTGATCGGCATGCGTGAGCGCGCGGCCGAGGCCGGCGGCTCGCTGCACGCCGGGCCGACCGGCGACGGCGGCTGGGCGGTCCGCCTGGTCCTGCCCCGCCCGTCCGATCCGATCAAGGAGCTGTGAGTGAACGACATCCGAGTGGTGGTCGCCGACGATCAGGCCGCGGTGCGCGAGGCGCTCGCCGCGATGCTCGACCTGATGCCCGGGATCGCGGTGGTCGGGGCCGCCGGCGATGGCGTCGAGGCGGTCGCGCTGGTCCGCGAGCACCGCCCCGACGTGCTTCTCACCGACCTGCGGATGCCGAACCTCGACGGCGCCGGCGCCACCGAGCGCGTCCTCGCCGACGCACCGGACACCGCCGTCGTCCTGCTCACCACGTTCGACGACGAGGAGTCGATCCTGCGCGGGCTCCAGGCGGGCGCGCGCGGCTACCTCACCAAGAACGCGGGGCGGGCGGAGATCGCCGCCGCGATCACCGCTGCCGCCGCGGGACAGTCGGTGCTCGACCCGCAGGTGCAGCAGCGGCTGCTGGCGTCGGCGACCGGGGGTTCCGGGGCCGGGCGGGCACCGTCGCCCCCGGCGGTCACGCCCGCCGACCTGACGCCCCGCGAGACGGAGGTGCTGCGGCTCATCGCCGACGGTCTCGCGAACCGCGACATCGCCGCGCGGCTGTTCGTGAGCGAGTCGACGGTGAAGACGCACATCAACAATCTGTTCGCGAAGGCGCAGCTCCGGGACCGTGCGCACGCCGTCCGCTTCGCCTTCGATTCCGGGATCGCCGCATCCGGTCAGGGCGATTGAAAACCTTCTTCTCTGCGCGCCAACGACTTACGGTCGGACATCATGGCGACAACGATTCTCTCCCCGTCGCGGGCCGCACAGGGCCCGCCGACGGACACCTCCGCGGCACCGGTGCGTCTCGTGCCGCGGCGCCGCCCCGGACGATGGATCGCGGCCGCCGTCGTGGCCGTCCTCGGCGCGATGCTGGTGAACACGCTCGTCACCAATGAGCGTTTCGAATGGCCCACGGTCGCCCACTACTTCACGCAGGAGGCGGTTCTCAAGGGCCTGTGGCTCACGCTGTGGCTCACCGCGATCACCTTCGCTGCCGGCTTCGTGCTCGGGATCGGGCTCGCGGCGATGCGGCTGTGGGGCGGCCCGGTGCTCCAGACGGTGTCCTTCGTCTTCGTCTGGCTCGTGCGGTCCGTCCCGCCGTTGGTGCTGCTGCTCTTCTGGTTCCAGCTCGCTTCGCTGTACCCGAAACTGTCGCTGGGCATCCCGTTCGGGCCCGAGTTCGTCACGTTCAACACCACCCACCTGATCGGCGGGCTGGTCGCAGCGTTCATCGCGCTCACCATCGACGTGGCCGCGTTCGCCGCCGAGATCGTGCGCGGCGGCCTCGTCTCGGTGGACCCGGGCCAGACGGAGGCCGCGCGGTCGCTGGGCCTGAGCCCGCGCCGCATCTTCCGCCGGATCGTCCTCCCACAGGCGATGCCCGCCATCATCCCCGCGTCCGGCAACCTGCTGATCGGGCTGCTCAAGTCCACGTCGCTGGTCAGCGTCATCGCCGTGACCGATCTGCTCTACTCGGTGCAGCTGGTCTACAACCAGAACTTCAAGGTGATGCCGCTGCTGCTGGTGGCGACCATCTGGTACATCGTGATCACCTCCGTGTTGGCCGTGGGCCAGTACTTCATCGAGCGCCGGTTCAACCGGGGCCGACGGGACGCCCGACCGTTCCGCGAGATCCTCGCCGACGCGGCCCGTCTGCGGCCCCGGCTCCCCCGCACCGTCCGCACGACGGGAGACCGGGCATGAGCGCGATCGAGGTCCGCGGGCTCCGGAAGTCCTTCGGCGGCACCGAGGTGCTGCGCGGCGTCGACCTGGACGTCGCGCAGGGCGAGGTCGCCATCATCCTCGGCCCCTCCGGGTCCGGGAAGTCGACGCTGCTCCGCTGCATCAACCACCTGGAGCGCCCCGATGACGGGTACGTCCGCGTCAATGACGACCTGATCGGCTACCGCGAGGCCGGCCTCCGCGGCGATGCCACCGTGCTCCGCGAACTGCACCCCCGGGACGTGGCGCGCCAACGCCGCCGCATCGGCATGGTCTTCCAGCAGTTCAACCTGTTCCCGCACTTCACCGTCCTGGAGAACCTCACCGAGGGGCAGCTCGCCACCGGCGTCTCCCCCGCCGAAGCCGCCGAGCGCGGACGCGAGCTCCTCGCCCGCGTCGGGCTCGCGGGCCGCGAAAAGGCGTACCCGTCGCAGCTCTCGGGCGGCCAGCAGCAGCGCGTCGCGATCGCCCGCACCCTGGCCATGCGTCCCGACGTCGTGCTCTTCGACGAGCCCACCTCGGCGCTCGACCCGGAGCTGGTCGGCGAGGTGCTGGCCGTGATCCGGGACCTCGCGGAGTCGGGCATGACCCTCGTCGTGGTGACGCACGAGATCGGCTTCGCCCGCGACGTCGCCGACACCGTGATCTTCATGGACGACGGCCGCATCGTCGAGACCGGCCGGCCCGACGCGATCTTCGCCGATGCCGAGCACCCCCGCACCCGCGAATTCCTCGCGGCCGTGCGCTGATCCCCCGCTAGATCCGAGTCCAAGGAGACCCCATGCGCAGCCGCGCCCTGCTCGCCCTGCCCCTGATCGCCGCCGCCACGCTCCTCTCGGCGTGCGGCGGCTCGTCCGATCCGGCGGCACAGAGCTCGAGCTACCCGATCCCGACGCAGGACGTCGTGTCGTCCGTCGCGGTGGACCCCGCCTCCCAGGCGCTGCTGCCGGCCGGCACGAAGGAGCTGACGCTGGGGCTCACCCGGCAGCCCGGCATCAACAACCTGCCGCACGCCGGGGAGGTCCCCGACGGCAACCCGGTGGGCCTGGACGTGGACCTCCGCAACGCCGTCGCCAAGGCCCTCGGCGTGACCTGGAAGCAGGAGATCGGGACCTTCTCCACGATCATCCCGGGCGTCCAGAACGGCCGGTACCAGGTGGGCCAGGGCAACTTCGGCGTCACCAAGCCGCGCCTCGAGGTCGTCGACTTCGCGACCTACCTCAACGACGGCCAGTCCTTCGTCGGCTCGTCGAACTCCGGTCTGACGAGCGTGAAGACGCTGGAGGACCTGTGCGGCAAGAAGATCGTCACGGGCTCGGGCACCACCTTCCAGCAGATCCTGGAGAAGGGCGTCGACCAGTGCACGTCGAAGGGCAAGCCCGCGTACACCGTCCAGTACCTCGACGACCAGGGCGCCGTGATCCTCAGCCTGCAGAACAACAAGGTGGACGCCTACTTCGGGCCGACGCTCTCGCTGCGCTACCTGGTGGACAAGGTGCCCGGCACGAAGTTCCTCGGTGAGTACTCCACCACCGTGGTCGGTTTCGTGACGGCCAAGGGCTCCCCCATCGCGCCCGCGATCTCGCAGGCGATCAACACGCTCATCGCGCGCGGCGAGTACCAGCGGCTCTTCGAGAAGTGGAAGGTCCCGACCTCGGCACTGCCGAAGTCCGAGATCAACCCGACCGCGGGGTTCTGACCGATGGCGATCGAGTCGCTGGCCTTCCTCACGCCGGGCAACTACGTCGACGACGATCCCGCCTCCGGTCTCGAGGACACGCTGCGCCTCATCGAATTCGGCGAGCGCCTGGGCTACCGCGGCGCCTGGGTGCGCCAGCGCCACCTCGAGCACGGCATCTCCTCCGCGGCCGTGTTCCTCGGGGCGGCCTCGCAGCGCACGTCGACCATCGAGCTGGGCACCGCGGTGATCCCGATCGGCTACGAGAACCCGTTCCGCTTGGCCGAGGACCTGTCGCTCGCGGACGCCCTCTCCCGGGGCAGGCTGCAGCCCGGCTTCTCCACCGGGATGCCGCATGCGGACCTGCTCGCCGACGTCGTCTTCGAGGGCGAGTGGCGCACCTTCGAGTTCGGGCACGCGCGGGTGGCGCGCACCGTCGAGCACCTGCGCGGCGCGTACCTCGGCGACGAGACCGCACGGATCGAGTCCCCCGGCAACGTGCAGCGGCCCCGGCTGCAGCCGCACACCCCCGGCCTGGCGGACCGCTCCTGGTACGGCGGAACCTCGCTCGGCTCGTCCCGGTGGACCGGCGAGGCCGGCTTACACCTGTTGACCGGCAACATCGTCTCGGCCGCAGGCATCGACTCCGATGACTTCGGCACGGTCCAGGCCACCCTCATCGACGCCTTCCGTGCCGCCGGCGGGGCCGGCAAGCGGGTCGCCGTCGGGCGGGTGATCGTGCCGACGGACAGCGCCGACCGCGCCACCGTCGCGCGCTACCGGGAGTACGCGCGGTCGCGCTACGACCGCACGCTGACGCCGCACGGCGACAAGCGCACGCTGTTCGCCGAGGATCTCGTGGGGCCGATCGCGGAGATCGCCGAGCGGCTCGGCGCCGACCCCGCGTTCTCCCCGGAATCCGGGCCGGTCACCGAGTTCCGTCTGGAACTGCCGTACGAGTTCGACGTGCGCGACTACGAGCAGATCCTCACCGACGCACGCGGCCTGCTGCCCGCCCTGTCGTCGGCGGCCTGACCGGATCGGTCACAGGCCCTAGGCGCTACGTGGTGGCGATGATCGGTGTCATGGCACCTTGCCTGATGACGCGGTCGCTGGTCGCGATCGCCAGCCCCCGACGCGTGGCCTGGGCGACGATCATGCGGTCGAACGGGTCTCGATGCTCCCAATTGAGCTGCCCTGCCAGGGTTGCGTCCGCCGAGTCCATCGCCAGCTCCTGCGCCGCCATGGACTCCAGCGTCTCCTTCCAGCTCGAGAGGATTCCCGATCCGTCGAGGCGACCGAGGCGAGTCTTGATCGCGATCTCCCAGGCGGAAGCGGCCGAGACGAACAGGTCGTTGCCGGGATCCCCGACCACGGCGAGCGCCTGTGGGGCGACCAGCTCAGGCGACTTGACCAGCCACAGAAGAGCGTTGGTGTCGAGCAGGACGGCGGTCACGAAGCGGAATCCCAGGCGTCGAGCTCATCGTCGGGAAGGGGCTCATCGAAGTCGTCAGGGATGGTGAGGCCGGGGAACTGTCCGAACGTGCGCGTCCGAGGACTCGCGGGCGAGATGACCGCCACCGCGCGGCCGTGCGAGGTGACGGTGATCGGACTGCCTGTCCGCTCGACCTCGGCGAGCACGGCGTTCAGCTTGGCCTTCGCCTCAGTGCTGGTGATGGTGCGCATGAGCTCATCTTACACCTGTCGGACCAGTGCTACTAGTCCGACTGGCGCAAGTGGACTACGTGTGCGTCTCCCGAAGGGTCCGGACGAGGTTCTTCTGGATCTTGCCGGTCGCGGTCTTCGGAAGGGCGTCGACGAAGACGATCTCCTTGGGCGCCTTGAACCCCGCGAGGTTCTGCCGGGCGTAGTCGAGGAGGGCGTCACCGTCGGCCTCGCCCGACGGAGACGTCACGACGAAGGCCGTCACCGCCTCGCCCCAGCGCTCGTGCGGGGTACCGACGACGGCGACCTCGGCGACCGCGTCGTGGCCGAGCAGGACGCGCTCGACCTCCACCGAGGAGACGTTCTCGCCGCCCGACTTGATGATGTCCTTCGCGCGGTCGGTGAAGTAGACGACGCCCTCGTCGTCCAGGTATCCGATGTCGCCGCCGTGGAACCAGCCGTGCGCGAAGGCCTCCGTGTTCGCCGCGGCGTTGTTCCAGTAACCCTCCATGAGCTGCGGTGCGCGGTAGACGATCTCGCCGACCTCACCCGGCGGGAGCAGCGCACCGTCGTCGCCCATGATCGCGACGTCGGTCGAGACGGTCGCCGGGCCCCAGGAGTCGTCCTTGACGCCCTGGTGGCCGGTCCACTGCACCTCGGACGCCGGGGTCGTCTCCGTCTGCCCGGAACCGAGAATGATGGCGGCGCCGGGGAACCGGGCCCGCAACGCCGTCAGCAGCTCGGCCGGCATCGGCGCCATCGCGTACAGGCCGGTGAGGAGCGACGCGGTGTTCTCGTCGGTGAGTTCGGGGCGGGTGAGCAGGGCCGCCCACATCATCGGCAGCAGCGTCAGGTGCGTGACCCGGTGGTCGACGAAGGCGCCCGCGATCGCGGCCGGGTCGAAGCCGCGCAGGAGGACCGCGGTGCCACCGGTGACGAGCATCGGCATGAGCAGGGCGTCGAGGGCGGTGACGTGGAAGAGCGGCAGCGCGATCGGCTGCACCGCCGGCTGCACGTCGGGCCGCACGCCGAGCGCGACCGCGGAGGACAGCGCCGAGATGTGCACCGCAACATGGCTGGTGACCACACCCTTCGGCCGGGCCGTGGTCCCCGAGGTGTACAGGCAGTGCAGGATGTCCCGGTCCTCGACGATCGTCTCCACGACGGCGTCGTCCGCGTCGGGCAGGTCGGCGAAGGCGGTCGACGGGACGCCGCCCACCTCGGCGGGCAGCACGCCGCCGCCGTTGGCCACGATGTGGACGGCCTCGACCCGGTGGTCGGCGGCGTCCAGGGCCGCGGTGAGTGCGGGCGCGAAGACGTCCTCGGTGATGACGGCGCGGACGCCGCTGTCGCCGAGCTGGTACGCGACGTCGCCCGGGCCGAGCAGCAGGTTCAGCGGCATCGCCACGACGCCGAGCTTCGCGCACGCGAACAGGGAGACCACGAACTCCCACCGGTTCTGCAGCTGCAGGGCGATCGCGTCGCCGCGGCCGTACCCGCGTGCCTGGAGGCCCCGGGCGAGGGCGTTCGAGCGGCTCTCCAGCTCGCGGTAGGTCACCGTCGTGCCGCCGTCGACGAGCGCGATGCGATCGCCGAAGGAGCGGGCGGCGCGGGTGGGCAGGTCGCCCAGGCACACGCGGTGGGTGAGGTTGACCACGAGGGGGTCGACACCGGACAGATCGGGACGCATCGCACGGCTCATGGCCGCACGCTAACCGGTTCCAGCCGGGCGCGCGAGGCAATCCAGTGAAGAGGCGCTAACCGGCGCGCTGCGCCCCCGACGCCGTCCCCGGGACGGGCAGGCCGAGGTGATCGCGGAGGGTGGTGCCCGCGTACTCGGTACGGAAGGCCCCCCGCTCCTGCAGCAGCGGGACCACGCCGTCGATGAACTCGTCCAACCCGGTGGGCGTGAGATGCGGAACCAGGATGAAGCCGTCGGCGGCGTCGGCCTGGATGTAGGTGTCGATCTCGTCGGCCACCTGCTGGGCCGTCCCCACGAACTGGGGCCGGGTGTTGAGCTCGATGACCAGCTCGCGGATGGAGAGGCCGCCGGCCTCGGCCCGGGCGCGGTAGGTGGCGACGATCTCGCGGGGATCGGCGTGCAGCACGCGGCCCTGCACCGCCGGGGCGTCGTACACCGGATCCACGTCGGGCAGCGGACCGTCGGGATCGAAGGACTGCAGCTCCCGGCCCCACACCTGCTCGAGGAAATTGAGCGCGGTCTGCGGGCTCACCTGCCGGCGCCGGATGTCGCGCGCCTTCTCCTGCGCCTCGTCCGGCGTATCGCCGACGACGGCGGCGGCACCTGGGAAGACCTTGAGATGGTCGGGGGTCCGGCCGCGATCGGCGGCACGACGCTTGACGTCGGCGTAGAAGGTACGTCCGCTCTCGAGCGAGCCGTGTCGGGTGAAGATCGCGTCGGCCTGCGCCGCGGCGAAGTCGCGTCCCTCGCCGGAGTCCCCCGCCTGCAGCAGGACGGGGTGCCCCTGCGGCGACGGCGGGAGCGGCGCCGAACCGCGCACGTCGAACTGCGTCCCGTGGTGCACGACGTCGCCGTCGCCCCACCCGTCCCAGAACTTCCGCGCGACGGTCACGAACTCGTCGGCGCGGTGGTACCGATCCGCGTGCGCGAGGTATCCCCCGCGGCGGAAGTTCTCTCCGGTGAAGGCGTCGGAGCTCGTGACCATGTTCCAGGCGGCACGGCCACCGCTGAGGTGATCGAGCGTGCCGAACTGCCGCGCCACGTCGAAGGGCTCGTTGAAGGTCGTGTTGATGGTGCCCGCGAGGCCGATCCGGTCGGTGACGGCGGCCAGCGCCGCGAGCACCGTGAACGTGTCGGGCCGGCCCACCACGTCGAGGTCGTGGATGCGCCCGAGGTGCTCGCGCAGCCGCAGCCCCTCGGCGAGGAAGAAGAAGTCGAACTTGGCGCGCTCGGCGGCGCGCGCGAGGTGGACGAAGGAGTCGAACTCCACCTGGCTGCGGGCCGCGGGATCCGACCACACGGTGTTGTGATTGACGCCGGGGAAATGCGCGGCGAGGTGGATCGGCTTGCGGTGCACGCCCTCTCGGACGGGGACGTCGGCGCGGTCGGCGGTCACAGGAGGCCCCATTCCTTGGCCAGGAGTTCGTGGCTGCGCAGCCGCGCGGCGTGGTCGTGGGTGACCGAGGTGATCACCAGCTCGTCGGCGCCGGTGCGCTCGACGAGGGCACGCAGCCCGTCGGCGACGCGGCCGGGCTCGCCGACGAACTGGGTGTCGGTCCGGTCGGCGACCTTCGCGCGCTCCTCGTCGCTGAGGCCGGCGCTGTCGCGCGGGTAGGCGATCGCGCCGGTGCCGTAGCGGATCGAGTGCACCCACGCGGGGAAGCCGGCGGCGAGCTCCCGCGCCTGGGCGTCGGTGTCGCCGACCACCACGTCGGCGCTCACCACGAGGTGCGGCGCCGCGAGGCGGTCGGAGGGCCGGAAGGCCTCGCGGTAGGCCCGCGCCGCCTCCAGCGTGCTGGAGGGGCTGACGTGGTAGTTGGCGACGAAGGGCAGGCCACGGGCACCGGCGAGCTGCGCGCTCTCCCCCGCGCTGCTGCCGAAGATCCACACGGGCGCGTCCCGGGCCGCCTCGGCAACGGGCGAGCGCAGCGCGTGCCCGTCGGCGCTGAACGTGCCGCCGACCAGGTCGAGCACGTCCTCGACCTGCTGGGTGTAACTCGGGGGCTCCGCCTTCGGGTGGTAGAGCTGCTCGTAGCCGGCGACGATCGCGGGGTTCGGCGCGGGCGCTCCCGGCGGGGGCGTCCGCAGGCGCTGCCCCGTCCGCCCGAGGCCGATGTCCACCCGGCCGGGATGCAGCGCGGCGAGCACCCCGAAGGCGTCGGCGACGGCGGGCGCGGTGGTGAAGCCGATGAGCACCGCGGCAGATCCGACGCGGATCCGGCTGGTGCGGGCCAGGATCTCGCCGATCAGCACGGCCGGGGCGGCGCTCGCGACGTGCGCGAAGTGGTGCTCGGCGACCCAGTACCGGCCGTAGCCCCAGTCCTCGGCGCGGCGCGCGAGGTCCAGGGTGTTGCGCAGCGCGTCCGACGGTGTGCCGCCGTCCGGGATGGGCGCGAGGTCGAGGACGTTCAGCCCGGTCATCAGGCTCCCTTCACAGCGGCGAAACGGTTGACCGCGGGTGCGAGGCCGAGGATCTCGCGGAAAGTTCCTGTCCGCGGGGCTCCGGGGAGGAGCGGCGCGAACGCGGAGCGCAGGCGGGGCAGGTCGACGGCGTTGACGCCGGGGCGCAGGCGGGCACCGTCGAAGCCGAGGGACTGCCATTCGGAGACGGTGCGCGCCAGGGACTCCCCCGTGCCGGCGAAGACGTGCGTGTCGTCGTCCGCGGGCTCGCGCCGGTCCAGCTTCTCGATGCGGCGCAGCGCGGTGCGCTCGGAGTCGGCGAGATGGACGGTGACGTCGACGAGGACCAGCGGCACCCCGGATGCGCGGAGCCGCCGGGCGGTCTCGACGAGCTGATCGTCGGGTGCCGCGGGGACGATCGCGACGTCGACGCCCGCGGCCACGGACTCGGAGGCGGCGTCGGTGACCCGCGCGATCACGGGCGGCCGCCCCTGCGGGGGCCGCGGCGTGATCGACGGTCCCTTGACGGAGAAGTTCTCGCCCTGGAAGTCGATGTAGTGCAGCCGGTCCCGGTCGACGAACCGGCCCGTGGCGAGGTCCTTGACGATGGCCTCGTCCTCCCAGCTGTCCCAGAGGTCCTGCAGCACCTCGATGTACTCGCGGGCCTCGGCGGCACGCGACGCCGCGTCCTGCGGCGCCTTCCGGCCGAAGAGGGCCGCGTCGGCCGCGTCGCCCGTGGTGGCGGGGAGCACCCCGGCGCGACCGCCGCTGACGTAGTCGAGAGTCGCGATCGCCTTCGAGGCGTGGAAGGGCTCGGTATGGGTGGCGGTCACCGTGGGGACCAGGCCGATCCGCGGGACCGAGGGCGCCACCCGAGCGGCGAGCAGGGTGGCGTCGAACCGGCCGGTGAGGCGGTCGCGGGCGGTGAGCGAGAAGGAGTCCTCGAAGGTCACGAGGTCGGCGGCGGCCACCTCCGCGGAGCGGGCCAGCCCAACCCAGTGCTCCGCGGAGGTGGCCTCCAGTGGATCCGCGCCGACCTCCGCGAACGCTGCGGGATGCCAGCCGAACGGCTCCAGGGCTATCCCGAGGACAGGGCGTGAGGTCGGTGCGGTCACGGATTCGACGGTATGCCGCGCGGTTTCGTCTGTGACCCCTTGCGCTCACCGTGGATCCAAGGGAATCGCGCGGCGGCGTTCGCCGAATATGAAGATCGCAGGAAGATTCCCTGCCATTCGCCGCCGCACGCGGCCCGTGAGGACGCACACTGCGATCATGAACACTCCGATCACCGGCGCCGGAGACGCGACGGCACCCGCTGCAGCGGGCAAGGCAGCCAGGAAGCAGGCGCCCCGCAGCGCCATCGGGATGTGGAATCCCGAGACCCGGGGCCACGATGCACTGGAGACGATCCTCGCGCAGAACGCGATCCGCGACACCGCCCTCCTGCCCATCCGGCACGGCCGCATGGCGGCGTCACCCTGGACCTACTACCGCGGCGCCGCCGCGGTCATGGCGGCGGACCTCGCGTCCGCACCGCACACGGACCTGCAGGTGCAGCTCTGCGGCGACGCGCACATCCTCAACTTCGGCATGTGGCGCAGCCCCGAGCGCAACCTCCTGTTCGATCTCCGCGACTTCGACGAGACCCTGCCCGGGCCCTTCGAATGGGACGTCAAGCGGTTCCTCACCAGCCTGGTCATCCTCGCCGAGAGCAACGGGCTCACCTCGGAGGTCGCCCGCGAGGCGGTGCGCCGCGGCTACCAGGGCTATCGCGAGTGGATCTCGACGTACGCCTCGTGGCCGGAGCTGGACATCTGGTACGACAACGTCGACGTCACGCAGCTCGCCGAGTATCTCGCGCCCGACGACGAGCATCGGGTGGAGGAGCAGATCGAGAAGCGCGCCGACAAGCGTTCCCAGCGCGGGGCCCTCAAGAAGTTCACACAGCTGGTCGACGGGACCCGCCAGATCATCGAGGATCCGCCGTACCGCACGCACGCCCTCAGCGAGTACGCGGAACAGCTCGACACGATCGTCACGCAGTACCGCGAGAGCATCGCCGACCACATCGCGCACCTGTGGTCGCGCTACGACCTCGTCGACGCCGTCCAGCAGGTGGTCGGCGTCGGCAGCGTCGGCATGCGGGTGTTCCTCACGCTGAGCGAGGAACGCCGCACGGGCGACGCGCTGTTCCTCCAGGTCAAACAGGCCGGCCCCTCCGTCTACGAGCAGTTCCTGGGGCCTAGCCGGTACTCGACCCACGGGGCGCGGGTGGTGCAGGGGCAGCGCCTCATCCAGGCCTCCACGGACATGTTCGTCGGCTGGACCTCGATCGACGGGATGGACTACTACGTCCGGCAGTTCCGGGACGGCAAGGTGATCCCCGACGGCGCCGTCATCGCGCCCCGGCTCCCGGCGTTCGCCGAGGCCTGTGGCCACGTCCTCGCCCGCGCCCACGCCCGTAGCAGCGACGCCGCGCAGATCGACGGCTACCTCGGCGCCGCGCCGCGCGTGGCCGACGCCTTCACCGACTTCGCGTTCGCGTACGCCGAGCAGAACAGTCGCGACCACGCCCAGTTGGCGGACGCCGTCGCCGCCGGAACGGTCCCGGCCGCACCGGGCTGGCCCTAGGTCGCGAACCCCGCGAACAGCGCGGCGGCGATCATCGGCGGGCCGTGCGGCACCGTGCGGTCGCGGGTGGTGAGCGCCCAGGCGAGCGTGAGCAGCTGCGCGCCGAGGATCACCAGGAGTACCGCGGGGACGCCACCCGACCAGGCGACGGCGGCACCGAGGGCCGGCGCCAGCTTCACATCGCCCGCACCCATGCCGCGCGCGAGGAAGGCGGCGCCGTTCACCGCGGTCCAGACGGCGGCTCCGGCCAGCGGGGCGGAGTCACCCTCGAACACGGCCCAGAGCGAGCCGGCGAGAGCGACGCTCGCGGCGGGCAGGGTCAGGACGTTCGGGAGCCTCCGTTCCCGCACGTCGAACCAGCACAGCGCGGCGCACCACGCCAGGAAGACACCCCCGAAGAGCCCCCACTCCACGGGGCCAGTGTGTCAGGCCTGCAGGGCCTCGCGCAGCGCATCGGGAATCGGGATGGAGCCCGAGCCGTCGGCGGCGATCACGGCGTAGACGATCCGCCCGGCGACGGCCTCGGTCGGCTCGCCGGCGTCGAGATCGGTGACGAAGACGAACTCGATCGTGAAGCTCTTCGTGCCGATCCGCCCGGTACGCATGACGAGCTCGGTGTCGCCCTCGTCGGTCAGCCCCGCGGCGTAGTCGAGCTCGACGTGCACCACCTGCGAGTCGTAGCCCGCGGCGATCATGGCCTCGTACGGCGTGCCGCGATCGGCGTAGAACTCGCCGATCGCCGTGTCGACGTAGCCGAGGTACCACATGTTGAACATGACGCCCTGGCGGTCGATCTCGTAGTACCGCGGCCGGAAGCGGTAGCGGAAGTCCGTGCTCATGATGCCTCCCTCGCGGCGGCCAGCGCCGCCGCCATCGCCTCCCGCGGCGCGGGCCTGCCGGTGAACCACTCGGCCTGCCGGAAGGCCTGGTGCAGCAGCATCGTCAGGCCGCCCGCGGTGCGTGCGCCCTTCGAGTCCGCGGCGGCGACGAGCAGGGTCGGCCACGGGTCGTAGGCCACGTCCGCGACGGCGGGCGCCGCCGACGACAACGCGTCCATCAGCGGGAAGTCGTCGGGCTGGGCGGCGCCGGGCAGCGTGGAGACGACCACGTCGGCCCGCGGAACCGCCGCCGCGGTCAGCGGCGCCCAGGCGGCCGTCAGCCCGAAGGTCTCGGCGCACGCGAGCGCGCCCTGTGCCCTCTCCTCCGAGCGGGCCAGCACCGTCGTGCGGGTGAAGCCCCGCTCGGCGAGCGCGGCGAACACCGGTCGGGCCGTGCCGCCCGCGCCGACCACGACCGCGGACTCCCCCGCTGCGCCGCACTCGGCGAGGAGGCCGGCGGCGCCGTCGACGTCGGTGCAGTCGGCGAGCCAGCCCACCTCCGTGCGGACCAGGGTGTTGGCGGAGCCGACCGTCACGGCGCGGTCGGTTCGCTCGTCGGCGAACTCCAGCGCCGCGAACTTGCCCGGCATGGTGACCGACAGGCCGACCCACTCGGGGCCGAGCCCTCCGACGAGGCCGGGCAGCGCCTCCGCGTCGCACTCGATCCGCTCGTAGGTCCAGTCCAGGCCGAGCGCGGCGAAGGCCGCGCCGTGCAGGACGGGCGAGAGCGAGTGGGTGATCGGCTTGCCGAGGACGGCGGCGCGCCGCGTCACGGACCGCAGCCGACGGTGAGGAACTTGGTGTCGCACGCCTTCTGCCGATTGCGCTCGTGCTGGGCGAAGTCGTCGGTGAACAGCGTGGTGCCCTTGCTGTCGACGGTGACGAAGTACAGCCACGGCCCGGGCGCGGGGTTCTCCGTCGCGACCAGCGCGTCGGTGCCGACGGCGCCGATCGGCGTGGCCGGCAGGCCGGTCTTGGCGTAGGTGTTCCACTCGGTCTTCTTGAGCAGTTTCTCGCCCGCGACGTCGATGCCGGTGACGGCCTCGCCGTAGTTGACCGTCGAATCCATCTCGAGCTTCTGGTTCTTCGCCAGACGGTTGAGGATCACCCGCGCGACCTTCGGGTAGTCGTCGGCCTGGTTGACCTCGCGCTCGACGATCGACGCCGAGACCAGCACCTGGTACGGCGCCAGCTTCGCGGGAGACGTCCGGCTCGCGGTGAGCAGGCCCTGCGCCTCGTACTGCTTGGCCGACGCGGTGATGAGCTGCTTGAGGATGGCGGTCGGCGTCCCCGCGGGATCGATCTGGTCCCAGACGCCGGGCGCGATGAGACCCTCGATGCGGCGGTGATCGCCCTTGAGCCGGGTGACGGTGGCGGCGGCCCACTCCGGGACGCCCAGGTCGGCGACCGACGCGGCGGAGGCGACCTTGACGAACTCGGCCTTCGGAGTCTGCTTCTTCACGCCGTCGACGGTGTGCGCGGTGGCGGCGGAGAGCTGGCTGAAGATGCCCTGCGCGACCTTGTTGTCCTTGCTGCGCTTGTCGTCGAGGACGGCGCCGGCGGAGACGTTGAGCATGCCCACGCGGTGCGACCGCGCCGGGTCGACCAGCATCGTGACGACCTCCGACGCCGGCAGCGACTTGCGCAGCTCGTAGTAGCCCGCGGAGATCGGCTTGTCGCCCGCCGCCTGGTTGAACGCGCCCACGGACTTCACCACGCCCGCGTCCACGAGGTTCTGCGCGAAGTCGGAGTTGTTCTGGCCCTCGATGTGGACCACGACCTCGGGACCCGCCTGCCCGGAGGCGTAATCCTCGGGCGTGGAGCCGCCGCCGAACAGGGAGCCGCGCACCGTCCACAGCACGCCGCCGATGACGACCAGGAAGACGACGATCAGCGACAGCAGCGCGACGCGGCGACGGCGCTTGATCCGCTCGCGTTGCGCCGCACGGCGCCGCTCCGAGCGGGTGGACCGCTGCTCGCCGACCGCCACCGGATCGGCGCGCTCGTTGTTCCAGCCGTCGCTCACTCGTCGACCTCCTCGGGACCGGACACCGGCCTCCGCTCGTCGAGCCATCCCTGGAGGATGGCCACCGCGGCGGCCTGATCGATCACCGCTCGCTGCTCCTTCGCCCGCACCCCGTTCTCGCGCAGCGCCCGCTGCGCCGTGACGGTGGTGAAGCGCTCATCGAAAAAACATACCCGGGGCGGCGTCGTGCTCGCGGCACCGAGAACCCCGGCGAGCCGCCGCGCGAAGCCCTCGGCCATCTTCGCCGACGCCCCGTGCTCCCCGCGGAGGGTGCGCGGCATGCCGATCACGATCTCGACCGGCTCGTAGTCGACCACGAGCTGCGCGATCCGGCGCAGGTCCGACCCGTCCTTCGCGGCGCGCACCGTCTCGACCGGCGTCGCGAGGATCCCGTCGGGGTCGCAGACGGCCACGCCGATGCGGGCCTTGCCCACGTCGAGGGCCAGCCGCCGGCCCCGCTCCCAGGCGGGTTCCGCGCCGCTCACCGTCAGGCGCCGACCGTCCGCGCGACCTCGGCCCGGACCGCGGTGAGGGCACCGTCGACCCCGGAGGCGTCCGAGCCGGCGCCCTGCGCCATGTCGGCCTTGCCGCCGCCGCGGCCGCCCACGGACGGCGCCGCGGCCTTGACCACGTCACCGGCCTTGACGCCCAAGTCCTGGGCGGCGTCGTTGGCGGCCACCACGAACGGGACCTTGTCGCCGTCGACCGCGAACAGCGCGATGACGGCGGGCTCGGCGCCGAGCCGGCCTTTGAGCTGGGTGACCAGGCCGCGGAGCTCGCCCGCGGTGACGCCCTGCGGGGCCTTCGCGGCCACGAGTCGGACCGCACCGACGCGCTCCGGCGACGAGGCCAGCTCGGCCAGCGCCGAGAGGGCGGCCTGCGCGCGGAGCTTCTCGAGCTCCTTCTCGGCGTCCTTGAGGCGGGTGACCAGCGACTCGACGCGAGCGGGCACCTCCTCGGAGGGCACCTTGAGCGAGCTGGACAGCGCCGAGACGAGCGCGTGCTCCTTGGCGAGGTACTTCTGCGAGTCGAGGCCCACGTACGCCTCGACGCGCCGCACGCCGGAGCCCACGGAGCTCTCGCCGAGCACGGTGACGGGGCCGACGAGGCCCGAGCTGGCGACGTGCGTGCCGCCGCACAGCTCCATCGAGAACGGGCCGCCGATCTCCACGACGCGCACCTGATCGCCGTAGTTCTCGCCGAACAGCGCCATCGCGCCGCGCCGCTTGGCGGTCTCCAGGTCGGTGACGTCGGTGTGCACCGCGTAGTCGGCCTGGACGGCCTCGTTGGTGACGCGCTCGATGTCGGTGCGCTGGTCGTCGTTCAGGCCGCCCGACCAGCGGAAGTCGAACCGCAGGTAGCCGGGCTTGTTGAGCGAGCCCGCCTGGACGGCGTTGGGGCCGAGCACCTGGCGCAGCGCGGCGTGCACGAGGTGGGTGCCGGAGTGGCCCTGGGTGCTGCCGTGGCGGTGGCCCGCGTCGGCGGCGACGGTGACGGTGTCGCCCTCGGAGACCTCGCCGGAGGCGACGGTGCCCTGGTGGCGCCACAGCGTCTTGGCGACGCGCTGCACGTCGGTGACGACGATCTGCGCGCCGGCGGCCGTGGTGATGGTGCCGATGTCGGAGAGCTGGCCGCCGGCCTCGGCGTACAGCGGGCTGCGATCGAGCACGATCTCCACGTCGTCGCCCTGGTGCACGACGGGCACGCGGACGCCGTCCTTGACCAGGCCGAGGACCTGGGCGTCGGAGACCAGCTCGTCGAAGCCGGTGAACTCGGTGGGACCACGGTCGAGGAACTCGCGGAACACCGAGAGGTCGGCGAGCGCCGACTTGCGGGAGTTCGCGTCGTCCTTGGCGCGCTGGCGCTGCTCGGCCATGAGGCCGCGGAAGCCCTCCTCGTCGACCTGCAGGCCGGCCTCGGCGGCCATCTCCAGCGTGAGGTCGATCGGGAAGCCGTAGGTGTCGTGCAGGGTGAAGGCGTCGTCGCCGGAGAGCATCGTCTTCCCGGAGGACTTGGTGGCGTCGACGGCGTTGCCGAACAGGGTGGTGCCCTGCTCCAGAGTCTTGAGGAAGGCCTGCTCCTCGCCGGTGGCGACGGTGCGGATCCGCTGCGCGTCGTCGGCGAGCTCGGGGTACGACGGCGTCATCGTCGAGATGACGGTGTCGACGAAGTCGCCCATGGTCTCGCCGGTGGCGCCGAGGAGGCGGGCCGAGCGGACGACGCGGCGCAGCAGGCGGCGCAGCACGTAGCCGCGGCCGTCGTTGCCGGGGTTCACGCCGTCCTGGATGAGCATGACGGCGGTGCGGGTGTGGTCGGCGATGACGCGGAACAGGCGGTCGTGCTCGGCGTCGCCGGCGTTGTAGCGCTGGCCGGTGAGCTCCTGCGCGCGATCGATCACGGGGCGCAGCAGGTCGGTGTCGTAGACGTTGTCGACGCCCTGCAGCAGGAAGGCGACGCGCTCGACGCCCATGCCGGTGTCGATGTTCTTCTTCGGCAGCTCGCCGAGGATCTCGAAGTTCTCCTTGCCGCCGCCCTGGCCCCGCTCGTTCTGCATGAAGACGAGGTTCCAGATCTCGATGTAGCGGTCCTCGTCGGCCTCGGGGCCACCCGGGGCGCCGTACTCGGGGCCGCGGTCGTAGAAGATCTCCGAGCACGGGCCGGCGGGGCCGGGGATGCCCATCGACCAGTAGTTGTCCTTCATGCCGCGGCGCTGGATGCGCTCGGGGACCTGGCCCACCTCGAGCCACAGGTCGCGGGCCTCGTCGTCGTCCAGGTAGACCGTCGACCACAGGCGCTCGGGATCCATCCCGAAGCCGCCGTCCTCGACGGGGTTCGTCAGCAGCGACCAGGCGAACCGGATGGCGTCGCGCTTGAAGTAGTCGCCGAAGCTGAAGTTGCCGGCCATCTGGAAGAAGGTGTTGTGCCGCGTGGTGATGCCCACCTCTTCGATGTCCAGGGTGCGGACGCACTTCTGGATCGACGTGGCGCGGTCGTACGGCGGGGTCTGCTGGCCCAGGAAGAACGGCACGAAGGGCACCATGCCCGCGATCACGAACAGCTGATTCGGGTCGTTCAGCACCAGCGATGCACTCGGCACCTGGGTGTGTCCGGCCTTGACGAAGTGGTCCGTGAACCGCTTCCGAATCTCATGGGTCTGCACAGCGATCCTTCGCGTTCTGAGTGTCTTCGAGCGTTACAGCGACCCAACCACCTTACCGACGCGCCGACACCCGGCGCACGTGCGTTCCTCGGCCCGGTCCGGCCGTCGCGTCACCGACGCCGGAGGATCCCGCGCAGCCGGGTCACCCGCGGGCCGATCTCCCGCTCGAAACCGTGATCGGTGGGGGCGTAGTAGTCGACACCGACCAGGTCGTCGGGCGGGTACTGCTGCGCGGCGACGCCGCCCGGCACCCCGTGCGGGTAGACGTAGCCCTGGGCGTTGCCCAGCTTCTCCGCGCCGGCGTAGTGGCCGTCGCGCAGGTGCGGCGGCACCGGCCCGGCCTTGCCGGCCGCCACGTCGCCCATCGCGGCGCCGATCGCCGCGACGACCCCGTCGGACTTGGGCGCCGAGGCCAGATGGATCGTGGCCTGCGCCAGCGCGAGCCGCGCCTCGGGCATGCCGATGAGCTGGACCGCCTGCGCCGCGGCAGTCGCGACGAGCAGCGCCTGCGGGTCGGCCATGCCGATGTCCTCGGAGGCGTGCACGACGAGGCGGCGGGCGATGAACCGCGGGTCCTCGCCCGCCGAGATCATCCGGGCGAGGTAGTGCAGCGCCGCGTCGACGTCGGAGCCGCGGATCGACTTGATGAAGGCACTGATCACGTCGTAGTGCTGGTCGCCCGCCCGGTCGTACCGCACGGCGGCGGTGTCGATCGACGACTCGACGGCCTCCAGGGTGATCTCGTCGCCGCCCTCGCCCAGCGTCACGTCCGCGGCCGCCTCGAGCGCGGTGAGCGAGCGCCGGGCGTCGCCGCCGGCCAGGCGCACGAGGTGCTCGCGGGCCTCGTCGGCGATGGTGAGCGCGCCGTCGTAGCCCCGCGGGTCCGACAGGGCGCGGTCGATGAGCTCGGAGATGTGTGAGGGCTCGAGCGGGCGCAGTTGCAGGATGAGGGAGCGCGAGAGCAGCGGCGAGACCACCGAGAAGCTGGGGTTCTCGGTGGTGGCCGCGACGAGCAGCACGACGCGGTTCTCCACGGCCGCGAGCAGTGCGTCCTGCTGCGCCTTGGAGAACCGGTGCACCTCGTCGATGAAGAGCACCGTCTGCTCGTCGACGAGGAGGCGGCGGCGGGCCAGCTCGATGACGGCGCGCACGTCCTTGACGCCCGCCGAGAGGGCGGACAGCGCCTCGAACCGGCGGCCCGTCGCGCCGGAGATGAGCGAGGCGATCGTCGTCTTGCCGGTGCCGGGCGGGCCGTACAGGATCACGCTGGCCGCGCCCGCACCGTCGATGAGCCGGCGCAGCGGCGTCCCGGGGCCGAGCAGGTGCTCCTGCCCGAGCACCTCGTCGAGGTCGCGGGGCCGCATGCGGACCGCGAGCGGCGTGCCCGCGTGGGTGGGGACGAACTCGACCGGTCCCCGGGACGGGGGTGCTTCGGGTGGCGCTCCGAGGTCCCCGTCGTCGCCGAACAGGGAGCCGGTCACCGGGTGCGGACCTCCGCGGGGCGGGTCACAGCGCCCGGACCTTCGCGGCGGCCGCGACGGCGAAGTCGCGGACCCGCGGATCCGCCGCGGCCAGCCGGTCCCAGCGCGCCGCGAGGTCGTCGTACGACCACGCCGGCAGGCTGTCGAGGTGGCCGGCGTCGATCCGGCTGGCGGAATCGAGGCCGAGCGCCCAGTAGGTGGCCAGGGTGAGCCAGGCCAGCTTGGCCGTGGTCACGTGGCGGCGGAGCGAGACGTCGTCGGCGAGGCGCGGCCACAGCCGCACGACCTCCGAGCGCCAGGCCTCCACGATCGCGACGTCGAGGTCGGGGTCGTGGCCGTCCTCGGTGCAGTCCGGGTAGGTCAGCAGCGCGTAGGCCACGTCCAGCGCGCCGTCGCGGAAGCCGGCCCACTCGTAGTCCAGGAAGCGCACGGCGCCACCCACGACGTGGGTGTTGTCGGGACCGACGTCGGACGGGCTGAACGCTCGGAACGGCCCCTCGGTGAAGAGGGCGACCGCGGCGTCGAGCACGGCGCGCGCGGCATCGTCGACCCCGCCGACAGCGGCCGGCACGGCCTCGGCGGCGCGGGCGGCCTCGCCGGCGACCGGGTCGTGGCGCGAGTCCGTGTGCTCGCGGCGGGCGAGCACCGACAGGTCGCGCTCGCGGCCGTAGGTGCCGGCGTGCATGCGGCCGAGGGCCTGCGCCCAGGCGGAGAGCACCGTGGCGGCGCCCGACGACGGCGTGCGCCGCAGCAGGTCCCCCATCGTCTCGCCCTCGCCGAGGTCCTGGAGCACGAGGATGCGCTGCTCCGCATCGGACGCCAGGAGCTGCGGACCGGGCCGCGCGTCGACCGGCAGCGCGGTCGCGAACTTGTAGGCGGCGCCCTCGCGGGCGAAGGCCTCCGAGTGGTCCTTGTCAGTGTGGTCGGCGGCGCGCAACTGCTTGATCACGACGGACCGCGGCAGCAGCGGGTTGTTGTGCAGCACCCGCACGCGCATCACGAGCGTGCGGCCGGAACCACCCAGATCCTCGGGTTCCCCCAGGTCGACGGAGGCGCCGACCCGGCGACCCAGCAGGCCCTCCACCGCGGAAAGGGCCGCCCTCGTCGTCTCGTACCCCAGCGCGGTGACCATCACTTCCAACCTACCTCAGTCGGGCAGGGGCGCGACGTCCACGGAGACATGGATCTTCGATCCCTTCGATTCGGTGTAGATGACGCCGCGCAGGGGCGGAACGTCCTCGTAATCGCGGCCCCAGGCGACGGTCACGTGCCGCTCGTCGACGAACTTGTTGTTGGTCGGGTCGAACGGTAACCACGCGTCGCCGGGCAGCCATACGGCGGCCCACGCGTGGGTGGCGCCGGCGCCGACGACCCGGTCCTGGCCGGGCGGCGGCTCGGTCGCGAGGTAACCGGAGACGTACCGCGCGGCGAGGCCCTTGGACCGCAGGCAGGCGATCGCGACGCGCGCGAAGTCCTGGCAGACGCCCTCGCGGCGTTCCATCACGGTGCCGACGCGGGTCGAGACGTTCGTCGCGCCCGACTTGTAAGCGAAGTCCGTGTAGATCCGCGTGGTCAGCTCCTCGACGGCCTCCACCAGCGGCTTCCCGGGGGTGAAGATCGCGTCGGCGTAGGCGCGCACGGCGTCGTCGATCTCGGGCGGCCGCTGGTCGAGCCGGTACTGCGCGGCGAGCGCTCCCGCCTCGCCGACGGGCCGGGCCAACTCCCACGGCGCGAGCGCCGGTCCCTCGTCGGTGATCGCCCGGTCCAGCGGGTCCACCTCGACGAGGGACTCGCCGCGGACGAGGAGCCGGGTGTGCGGCGTGGTCACGTGGAAGTAGGTGTCGGTGTTGCCGTAGGCGTCGACGCCCTCGGAGCGGTCCGAGGGCTCGGGCCCGACGATGATGGCGTGCTCGTCGACCCGCTGGTCGGACAGCTCCCGCGGCGAGAGGTAGCAGCGCCCGAAGCTGGACGTGACCTCCGCGTCGTAGGTGTACGTGGTCTCGTGCACCACGCGGTACCGGCGGGTCCGGGAGTCCTCGGTGCGGCGCGAGAAACTCAGGCCCATGACTGCACCCCCACCCAGATCGGCCGTGCGGCGGCGGGCGGGGCGAACCGCGTCCGCTCGAGGACGTCGGAGACCTCCCGCACGCCCTCGTCGACGGCGTCCAGCAGTGCCTCGACCTCCGACCGCCGCCCGTCGACGATCGTCTCGGCGTCGTCGAGGTCGAACCGCCCCAGCTGCGCCAGGACCTCGCCGACGGTGCGCTCGCACGTCGCGCTGCGCAGCTCGTCGGGCAGCTGCGCCAGGTCGGCGGACAGGGCGGTGAGCGCGGCGACGAGCGAGCGCGGGTTGGTCGCGTCGAGGAACATCAGGTCGACGGCGGCGCCCGCGCGGAGGACGGCGCGGTGCCGGCGACGGTAGGTGACGGCGGACTCGCACGTCACGAGGTACGCGTCGAGCAGGCCCGCCTCGATCTCGGCGGGATTCTCGGGGACCACCATCGCCCGGGTCACCGCCGTGAGCTGCAGCGCCCGCTCGATGCGGCGGCCGGCGTCCATCATCAGCCACGCCGGGTCCTGCACCAGCGACTCCCGGCCGAGGCCGGCGAAGGCCAGCAGCGAGACCAGGACCTCGCCGAGCGTCTGGTCGAGCTGCTCCCCCGCGTCGTCGCGGTCGGCCGCGAGCCGCCCGAGCGAGCGCTCAGCGCCGCTGAGCACGAGCCACGTGTCGGTCGACATCTGGTCGCGCACGGCCCGCAGGCAGGACCGCAGCCGCACCCCCGAGTGCGCGACGCTGCCCGGCACGTCGACGTCGAGGGTGAGACGGCGCAGGCGCGCGAGCACGTCCGTCTGCTCCGTGCCCTCCACGACGATCGGGCCGAGCTGATCGGTCACGGTGGCCTCGACGACGGCGTCGAGCAGCGGCTGCAGCACGTCGGCGCCCGCCTGCCACGGCCGGTGCCGGAACTCGCGGCTCCGGTCGTGCGCCATCGACAGCATCCGCACGGTGGCCTCGGCGCGCTCGGCGTACCGCCCGATCCAGAACTGGTCCGAGAGCACGCGCGGCGTCGCGACGGGGCCGCTCGCGGCGGCGCCGATCCGGCCCGAGCGGGGCGCGGTCGCCACCCGAGCGGGGGCGCGCAGCTCCTCCGACGAGGGCACCCATACGTCGCGGGCGGCCGACGAGTGCAGCAGGGCGCCGTCGGCACCGTCGACCAGCACCTGGCCGAGGCCGCCCGGCAGCACGGTGTATCCGGACTCCTGGGCGAGGGCGAAGGCGCGCAGGGCGAAGCCGCGTTCGGTGACGGCGCCACGCTCGACGGCTGGCCGGCCGGTGAAGGGCACGAGCGTCTTGACGCACCACACCGTCGGGTCGGCGGCGATCCGTCGTCGCAGGTCGGTGGCCCGGTCCTCGGAGAGCGCCGCGCCTGCGAACCGCTCGCCGGTGGCGAAGTTCAGCACGAGCCGGTCGTCGAGCGGACCGTCGACCGCGGCGCGTCCTGCCGGGGTCGCGGCGTGGAGCGTCGGCGTCGACGGGAGCAGCAGGTCCTCGTCGAGCAGGTCGCGGCACAGCTGCGGAAGGTAGGCGTGCAGGGCGGGGTTCTCGAGGACGCCCGAGCCGAGCGTGTTGACGACGGTGACCGCCCCGCGCGTCATCATCTCCACCAGCCCGACGACTCCGAGCTGCGAGTCCGTACGCAGGTCGAGGGGGTCGGAGAACTCGGAATCGACGCGCCGCAGGATCACGTGGACGCGCTTCATCCGGCCGAGCGAGCGCATGAACACGCCCCCGTCGCGCACCGTCAGGTCGGACGCCTCGACCAGCGGGAAGCCCAGCACCGACGCGAGGTAGGCCTGATCGAACGCGGTCTCGGAGAACGAGCCAGGGCTGAGCACGACGACGGTCGGATCGTCGACCCCGGGCGGCGCCGCCTCGACGAGCTGGACGCGCAGGGCCGCCGCGAAGGACGCGACGGGACGCGGCGTCTCGGCCCGGAGCTCGCGCGGCAGCGCTCGGGAGGTCACGCGGCGGTCGGCGAGCGCGTAACCCACGCCCGACGGGGCCTGGGTGCGGTCCGCGACCGCGACGTAGCCGGTCACCTCGTCGCCGGCGGCCTCCCCGAGGTCGACGCCGTGCAGGAACAGCGAGCGCGGGCCCGGCGACGGGACGCCGACGGCGCGCCGGATGAAGCCGGGGTGCGCGAAGAGCACCTCCGGCGGCACGGTGCCGCTGCGCAGGGTGCGCTGCTCGCCGTAGAAGTCTTTGAGGACCGCGTCGAGCAACAGCGAGCGTTGCGCGACGCCGCGGGCGAGGGCGTCCCACTCCTCCGCGCCGAGCAGCACCGGCAGCGGGTCGAGCCGCCACGGCCCGGGCTCGGTCGCCGCCCCGGGGACGGCCGGGTCGTGGGCCGGGGGCAGCGCGTCGAGGGCGTTGTACGTGATGCCCTCGTCGTCGATGAGGCCGCGGACCCGCGCGGAGAGTCGGCGCAGGCCGGCCGCGTCGAGGTCGCGGAGCGCGTCGATGCTCACAGGCCCACCTGCTCCCGCATGTCGCGCCACGCGGCGGGCCGCAGGACCAGCACGAGGACCCCCGCGACGACGATGCCGACCAGGTTGATCGCGAGCTGCCCCGTCGATTCGAAGGCGCGCTGCCACTCCCCGACCGTCGCGGCGACCACGGCGTAGCCGGCGGCGGGCACCGTCGTGACGGAGATGAAGACGCCCACGAGGGCGGCCGACTTCGCGGTGACCATCGAGATCATGCCGGCGGCGCCGGCGAGCAGCGCGACGATGAGCGAGAACGGCCCGACGCGGTAGATGAAGTCGACCTGGCCCGCGGAGTCGAGGACGTCCACGGTGAACAGGTCGGCGGCGAGCGCGGCCTCCGCGCCCAGCCAGGTGCACAGCATCGCCACGGGGAAACCGACGGACAGCGCGATCACGGGGCGTACCGCGAAGTGCAGGCGACGGGTCGCGAGCGCCACCGCGATCGCGGCGAGCGGCCCGAACTCCGGCCCCACGACCATCGCGCCGACCACGGTGACCGGCGAGTTGGTCACCACGCCGACGGCGGCCAGCAGGACCGCGAGCACCAGGAAGGCCAGGAAGGTCGAGTTGAGCGTCGACTCCTCGCGGGTCCGGGCGGTCAGCTCCTCCCAGACCACGGCGTCCGACGGGTCGCCGGGCACAGCCTTCTCCGCGGCCTCAGCGGCATCGGAGAGCACCGTGTCCAGCGTCGAGACGGTGACGGCGCCGTCGGCGGGGATGCCGAGCTCCTCGATGCCCTGCAGCACGCGGTGCGCGGCCTCCCGGGTGACCTCCGCGCTGAGCACGTCGCCCGCGGGGACGAGCGACGTGCCGGGCGCCAGCGTGATGTGGGTGACGCCCGGCCGCGACCGCAGCAGCGCGAGCACCGCATCGGTCCGATCGGGCGGGCTGATCACCCGGATGTGGCGCACGCGGCTACTTCTGCTCGGCGCCCTGGTCCGCCGCGGCCTGCTCCGGCTTCTTCGGCTTGGCGTCCATGCCCGACTCGCGGCGCTGCTGCACCGTGATGGCCGCGGGCGCGTCGGTCAGCGGGTCGACGCCGCCGCCCGACTTCGGGAACGCGATGACCTCGCGGATCGACGGCGCGCCGGCCAGCAGCGAGACGACGCGGTCCCAGCCGAAGGCGATGCCGCCGTGCGGCGGGGCGCCGTACGAGAAGGCGTCGAGCAGGAAGCCGAACTTCTCGCGGGCCTGCTCCTCGTCGATGCCCATGATCGCGAACACGCGCTCCTGAACGTCCTTGCGGTGGATACGGATCGAGCCGCCGCCGATCTCGTTGCCGTTGCAGACGATGTCGTAGGCGTAGGCCAGGGCGCTGCCCGGGTCGGTGTCGAAGGTGTCGACCGACTCCGGCTTGGGGCTGGTGAAGGCGTGGTGCACCGCCGTCCAGGCGCCGTCGCCCACGGCAACGTCGCCGGAGGCGGTCGCATCGTCGGCCGGCTCGAACAGCGGGGCGTCGACGACCCAGGTGAAGGCCCAGTCGCCCTCCTTGATCAGGCCCAGCTTGTCGGCGATCTCGCCGCGGGCCGCGCCCAGCAGGGCGCGCATCGTCTTGGTGGGGCCGGCGGCGAAGAACACGCAGTCGCCCGGCTGGGCGTGCACGTGCGCGGCCAGGCCGGCGCGCTCGTCGTCCGAGAGGTTCTTGGCGACGGGGCCGGTCAGCTCGCCGTCCTCGCCGATCAGCACGTACGCGAGGCCGCGGGCGCCGCGCTGCTTGGCCCACTCCTGCCACGCGTCGAGCTGGCGACGGGGCTGGCTCGCGCCGCCCGGCATGACGACGGCGCCGACGTACGGCGCCTGGAAGACGCGGAACGGCGTGTCCTTGAAGTACTCGGTGCACTCGACGAGCTCGAGGCCGAAGCGCAGGTCCGGCTTGTCCGAGCCGAAGCGGCGCATGGCCTCGGCGTAGGTCAGGCGCGGGATCGGGGTGGGGATCTCGTGGCCGATGAGCGACCACAGGGCCTTGACGATCTGCTCGCCGAGGGCGATCACGTCCTCCTGGTCCACGAAGCTCATCTCGATGTCGAGCTGGGTGAACTCGGGCTGTCGGTCGGCGCGGAAGTCCTCGTCGCGGTAGCAGCGCGCGATCTGGTAGTACCGCTCCATGCCGGCGACCATGAGCAGCTGCTTGAACAGCTGCGGGCTCTGCGGCAGCGCGTAGAAGGTGCCGGGGCGCAGACGCGCAGGCACCAGGAAGTCGCGGGCGCCCTCCGGGGTGGAGCGGGTCAGCGTCGGCGTCTCGATCTCGGTGAAGTCGTTGAGCGCCAGGATGTTGCGCGCCACGGCGTTCGCCTGGCTGCGCAGCTTGATCGCGGCGGCGGGGCCCTCGCGTCGCAGGTCCAGGTAGCGGTACTTCAGGCGCGCCTCCTCGCCCGGCTCCTCGTCGAGCTGGAAGGGCAGCGGCGCCGACTCGTTGAGCACCGTCAGCTCGGCGACGTTGACCTCGATGGCACCGGACGGCAGGTTCGGGTTCTCGCTGCCCTCGGGCCGCTTCTCGACGGTGCCGGTCACCAGGACGCAGTACTCGGAGCGCAGCCGGTGCGCCTGCTCGGCGACGTCCGACTCGCGGAAGACGACCTGGGCGACGCCGGAGCTGTCGCGCAGGTCGATGAAGATCACTCCGCCGTGGTCACGCCGACGCGCCACCCAGCCCGCGAGGGTGACGACGGTGCCGGCATCCTCTGCACGCAACGATCCGGCCAGGTGAGTGCGCAGCACTTTCGGGGTGTCCTTTCGACGGGGAATCTTCGAGCGCCTGTCATGCTACGGGGCGAACCGGTTCACGATCTCACCCCTGTCATGGAATGCTGTGCGCATGACCTTTCAGGGCAACGGGCCACTCGAGGGCGGCAACGTCAGTGCGGGCGGCGGCGGTGGCGGCATGGGCCGCGGCATGGTGATCGGCGGCGGCAGCATCGGCACGGTCGTGATCGGCCTGCTCATCTACTTCCTCACCGGCAGCACCGGCGGGATGACGCAGGCGCCGCAGCAAGCGGGGCCCGGCCTCTCCCAGGCGGAGCAGCAGCTCGACGAGAAGCTCAAGAACTGCACCTACGAGCAGGCCAACAGCGACACGGCGTGCCGCATCAAGGCCACCACGATCTCCCTGAACAAGGTGTGGCCGACGGTGCTGCGGGGCTACCAGCCGCCGCGCGGCGGGACCAAGATCATGCCCGTGGGCGCGCAGTCCATCAACACCGCGTGCGGCGTGGCGGGCGCCGACACCGGCCCGTTCTACTGCCCCGGCGACCAGGTCGCGGTGTTCCAGATCGACTTCATGGACCGCGTGATCAAGAAGATGGGCGGCACCAACGCGCCGTTCTCGCAGGAGTACATCGTGGCCCACGAGTTCGGCCACCACGTGCAGACGCTGCTGGGCGACATCAACAAGGCGCAGCAGGGCAAGGGCGCGCAGGGCGGCTCGGTCCGCGTCGAGCTGCAGGCCGACTGCTACGCGGGCGTCTGGGCGGCCCACGCGGACAAGGGCGCGGACGCGATGCTCAAGCCGCTGACGCAGCAGGAGATCTCCGACGCGATCACCACCGCGCAGGCCATCGGCGACGACACGATCCAGCGCAACGCGGGCCGCAACGTCAACCCCGAGTCCTTCTCGCACGGCACGTCGGAGCAGCGCGTGCGGTGGTTCTCGCAGGGCTACCGCACCGGCGCCCCCGCGCAGTGCGACACCTTCAGCGGCACCATCTGATCCGGTGCTCGAAACGCTGATCCGCTGGGGCGCCTACCTCGGCGGGTGGCTGCTCGTCGCGGGGCCGCTGCTGCAGTCCCGCCTCGAGCTGGAACGGGAGCGCTCGCACCTCGCCGAGGTGCGGGAGGCCGTCCGCGCGACGGCGCCGCCCTCGCGGCCGTCCGCGGTCTGGTGGATCTTTCCTCCGCTCGCGCTCTACCTCGCCCGCAAGCGCCAGTCCGCGTACGTCGGGACCCTCACGACGGTGCTGACTCCGGCGCAGTCGGCGAACCTGGCCCGCTACTTCGCGGTCGCGCGCGCGTGGATGATCGTGGCCGCGGGCGCCGCGCTCATCGCGCTCAAGGAGACCTTCGAGCTCGCGCACCACATGCATTGGGGCACTCCCGGATTCTGGGCGCTCACGGCCGTGGCCCTGCTCTGCATCGCTGCGCTGAACGGCGCCGCGTCGGCGTACTCCGATCGCCGCGACCGCAGGCACTGAGCGGTGCGCGAACAACCCGATCCCCTTCCGGCCACGATTCCCCTAACCTCGGGGCATGGCTGACACCACTCCCACCCCCACGCCGATCGACGCCCTGGCGGACCGTCTGGCCCTGCGGCTCGCCGAGGTCGATCCGATCGAGGCCACCGCGGTGGGGATCACCGACTTCGACGACCGGCTCACCGACTTCTCCCCTGCGGGCGTCGCCGCCAGGATCGTCGTCGCGCGCGAGACGCTCGCCGAGCTCGCAACACTGACGCCGGAGTCGGACGCCGACAGGGTCACCGCGGACGCGCTACGCGAGCGGCTCGGCGTCGAGATCGAGCTCGCGGACGCGGGGCGGACCGTCGGCGACCTCAACGTCATCGCCTCCCCACTGCAGGCGATCCGCGACGTCTTCGACCTCATGCCCGACGGGGACCCGCGCCTCGCGCCTCGCCTCGCGGCTGTGCCGCAGGCGGTCGAGTCGGCCGTCTCCGGCCTGCGGGCCCGCCTCGCCGACGGGGCCTGGCCCTTCCCCGCGCTCCAGGTCCGCGAAGTACTAGCGCAGGCCCGCGAGGCAGGCGAGCAGGTCGCGGCCAACGCCGCTCGGGCGGCCGACGTCGCGCCGGGCCTCACCGATGAGATCCGCGCGTCCTTCAGCCGATTCGCGGAGGTGCTCGAGACCGAGATCGCCCCCTCGGCGATCGCCGTGGACCAGCCCGGCGGCCTCGGTGTCGGGCGGGAGGCGTACCCGCTCCACTCACGAGTGTTCCTGGGCACGGCCGTCGATCTGGAGGAGACCTACGCCTGGGGCCGGCAACTCCTCGCCTCGATCGTCGCCGAACAGAACGAGGTGGCGGCCCGCCTGTACCCGGGCGCGACCGTCGCGGAGGCCCTGGCGAGGCTCGACACCGAGCCGCGGTACGCGCTGCAGGGCACCGACGCTCTGCGCGAGTGGATGCAGCGCACGTCGGACGAGTCGGTGGCCGCGCTCGCGGGCGCGCACTTCGACATCCCCGCCGAGCTGCATCACCTGGACTGCCGGATCGCGCCGAGCAGCAACGGCGGGATCTACTACACCGGCCCGTCCGCGGACCTCACCCGGCCGGGCTCGATGTGGTGGTCCGTGCCGCCCGGTGTCACCGAGTTCCACACCTGGCAGGAGAAGACGACCGTCTATCACGAGGGCGTGCCCGGCCATCATCTGCAGATCGGGCAGGCCGTGATCGCGCCGCTCAACCGGTGGCGCAAGCTCTACTCGTTCACCTCCGGCCACGGCGAGGGATGGGCGCTGTACGCCGAACGCCTGATGCGCGACCTGGGATTCCTCGACGACGACGGCGACCTCATGGGCATGCTCGACTCCCAGCGCCTCCGCGCGGCGCGGGTCGTTCTCGACATCGGCGTGCATTGCGACTTCGAGGCGCCCGCCGAGGTCGGCGGCGGGGCTTGGACCTACGACAAGGGCTGGGCCTTACTCCGCTCGCACGTCGCCATGTCGGACGAGCAACTGCGCTTCGAGTACCACCGCTACCTCGGCTGGCCCGGGCAGGCACCGTCGTACTCGGTGGGCCAGCGCGTGTGGCAGCAGACCCGCGACGCCTACCTCGCCGCGCACCCCGGATCGACGGTCAAGGACTTCCACCGCGACGCCCTGGCGCTCGGCGGCATGGGCCTGGACACCCTGCGCGCCGCGATCGTCTGAGCGTCAGCGGGGCACGAGGACCGGGAGGACGGCGGTGCGGATCCCGACGGTGACGGGCAGCTCCTGCAGGTAGTCGCCGTCGGCGTGAACGGGGATCGGGCGGTCGGCGCTGACGACGACTTCCTGGCCGCTGAAGGTCAGGACCTCGGCCCGCGCGACGTGGGCGCCGGTCTTCGCCTCCCCCATCGCGCTGATGAGCTTGAGCTTGTTCCCGGCACCGTCGACGGCGAGCACCTCGATGCGGCCGTTGTCGGACGCCGCGGCGGGGACCATGTGCAGGCCGCTGCCGTACCAGCCGGAGTTGGCGATCACCACCATGTGCACCGGGCCCTCGTGGACGGCACCGTCGACCTCGATCCGGAAGGCGGCGGGCTTCCAGCGGAGCGCGGCGATCGCCGGGGCGAGGCGGTACGCGAGCGGCCCCATCCAGCGCAGCTTGTTGATCAGCTCGGTGGCCACCGAGTCCAGGCCGACGTAGACGTTGCCGACGGCGATCTCGCCGCCGACGGTGAGCACGTCGAGGTCCTTGCGGCGGCCGTCGGTGAGCACGTCGGCGATGGCCGACGCCTCGTCGGGAATGCGCAGGTGGCGGGCCATGTCGTTGCCGCGGCCCGCGGTGACGATGCCCATGGGTGCGCCCGGCACGCGGAGGACGCCGGTGGCGACCTCGCGGATCTGGCCGTCGCCGCCGACCGCGACGGTCAGCGCGCCCGACGCGGCGGCCTCCTCAGCGAGCCGCCGCGCGTCGGTGCTCGACGTCGACTCGACGACGTCCGTGGAGACGTCCCGGCGGGCCAACTCCTCGGCGACGGCGGCCCACCGGGTGCGCGCGATCCCGCCGCCCGAGATGGGGTTGAGGACGGCGATGACGTCCGTGGCGGTCACGGGAGCAGGATCCCGGGGTTGAGCACGCCCTGCGGGTCGAGGGCGTCCTTGACCGCGCGCAGGGCGGTGACCTGCACGTCGCCGATCTCCTCCAGGTAGGTGGCCCGGTGGTCCGTGCCGACGGCGTGGTGGTGCGTGATCGACGCGCCCGCGGCGCGGATCGCGGCGTTGGCGGCGACCTTCGCCGCACCCCACTGGGCCAGCGGGTCCTCCAGGGCCTTCGCGATCACCGTGAAGTACAGCGAGGCGCCGGTCGGGTAGACGTGCGAGATGTGGCACATGACCACGGCGGGCGTGCCCTGCTCGCCGAGGGCGCCGGTGAGCGCGGCGGTCACGTCGGCCTTGAGCCGCTCGACGTTCGACCAGAAGGTCACGGTCTCCAGCGTCTCGACCAGCGCGCCAGCGTCGAGCAGCGGATCGCGCAGGTACGGGCCGCGGAACCGCCCGACGCGCCAAGCCTCGCCGGGCTCCTCGCCGAGGAACTCGCCGCCCAGCTCGATCAGGCGGGCGGAGACGTAGCCGTCGCGGCAGTCGACGTCGGGCTCGTCGCCCTCGAAGCCGACGACCATGAGGCAGCCGCCGACCGCGGCCTGGCCGGCGGCGCCGGGGTTCGCGAGGTTGAGGCCGGTCTCGGCCTCGTCGGACAGACGCAGCACCGTCGGGCGGACGGAGCTCTGAGCCAGCGCGCGCATGGCGGTGGATCCGGCCGCGAAGTCGGGGAAGCGCCAGCCGTAGAACCGGCGGACCGCCGGGACGGGGTGCACCCGGACGCGGACCGCGGTGACGACGCCGAAGGCGCCCTCGGAGCCGAGGAAGAGCTGCCGCAGGTCGGGGCCGGCGGCGGACTTGGGGGCGGTGCCGATCTCGGCGACGCCCTGCGGCGTGGCGACGGTGAGCCCGACGACCATCTCGTCGAACCGGCCGTAGCCGATCGAGGACTGTCCGGCGGAGCGGGTCACGGCGCAGCCGCCGATGGTCGCGCCCTCGTAGGACTGCGGGAAATGACCGAGCTCGTAGCCGTGCTCGGCGAGCAGGCGCTCCGCCTCGGGCAGGCGGGTGCCCGCCGCGAGGGTCGCGATCTGGGAGACCGCGTCGAGGTCGATCAGGCCGGACAGGCCGCGGAGGTCCAGCGCGACGACGGGGAGGGTGCGCTCGGGCGCGAGGCCGCCGGTGACGGACGTGCCGCCGGCGAACGGACTGAGCGTCAGGTCCTTGGCCGCGCACACCGCCAGCACCTCGGCGACCTGCTCCGCGGTCGCCGGCACGATCACGGCGTCCGGCGCGTCGGAGGTGTCGCCGGCGCGGAACTTCAGCAGGTCCGGCGTGGAGAAGCCGCGCAGGTGCGCGAGCCGGGTAGCGTCGTCGGTGGCGACGGTCACACCCGTCTTCTGCAGGGCCGCGAGGGCCCGGCCGGAGACGCGCGAGGGCATGAGGAAGGGCTGCTCGGGCTCGCCGGGTCCGCCGTCGATGCCGAGCATCGTGAGGGCGCCGAGCACCGACTCGGACAGATGCATGGGGTTCGCGGGATCACCCCAGCGGCCGGGCTCGAAAGCGACGACGGGCAGATCCACCTCGGACGAAGTCATGATACATTTGTACACATGATGTCGCAGGATCTCAATCCTCGGGGAACGTCCACGCGCGGACCCGCCAACGCCGTCGACGACGAGCTGATCCTCGACGCCGCGCGCGACCTGATGGCCACCATCGGCATCCGCCGCACCACGATGGCCGACGTCGCCCGCACCGCGCAGGTCTCCCGCGCCACGCTCTACCGCCGCTACCCGAACGTCCAGGCCCTGGCCGCCGCCGTGACCACGCGCGAGTTCGTCGCCGCGCTCACCGGCGTCGGCCTGTTCGACGGCGCCACCGGCCGCGAGACCGTCGCGCGCACCGTCGTGCACGTGACCGCGGCTGCCCGCTCGCACCCGCTGCTGCGCCGCATCATCGAGCTCGATCCCGAGTTCCTCATGCCCTACCTGCTGCACCGCACCGGCCGGACGTCGCGCGCCCAGCTGGAGGCCATCACCGGCGGGATCGCCGCCGGCCAGGCCGACGGCAGCATCCGCGCCGGCGAGCCCGCCGAGCACGCGGCCGTCGTGCTGCAGCTCGCGTGGTCGTCCGCGCTCACCGGGCCCGTGTTCACCGAGTCCGCCGACCTGCTCGACGCCCAGCTCTTCGACCTCATCGACCGGTACCTCGCGCCGTGACCGCCACCGTCGAGTCGATCGATCCCGCCTCCCGGCTCTCCGCCGCCCGCCGCTCCGCCGACCTCGCCGCACTGACGGCCGACCCCTCCGTTGACCTGCTTGTCATCGGCGGCGGGGTCACCGGCACCGGCGTCGCGCTCGACGCCGCGAGCCGCGGCCTGCGCGTCGCGCTGGTCGAGAAGCACGACCTCGCGTTCGGCACGAGCCGCTGGTCCTCGAAGCTCGTGCACGGCGGCCTGCGCTACCTCGCCTCCGGCGCAGTCGGGATCGCCTACGAGAGTGCCGTGGAACGCGACGCCCTGATCCGGGTGATCGCTCCGCACCTCACCCGGCCTCTCCCCCAGTTGGTTCCACTCCTCGGCGACGTCCGGCGCCGCGACGCCGCGCTCACCCGGGTCGGCTTCCTCGCCGGGGACGCGCTGCGCCTGGCCGCCCACACCCCTTCGTCCGAGCTGGCCCGGTCGCGCCGCATCTCCGCGGGAGAGGTCATCGCGATGGCCCCCACCGTGCGTCGCGCGGGCCTGCGGGGTGGCCTCCTCAACTGGGACGGCCAGCTCACCGACGACGCCCGGCTCACCGTGGGCATCGCCCGCACCGCCGCGAGCCACGGCGCGGCGATCCTCACCCACTGCGCCGCCTCGCAGGTCACGGGCACCGCCGCCACGATCACCGACGAGCTGACCGGCCATTCGGTGACCGTCCGCGCGAAGGCCGTGGTCAACGCGACCGGCGTGTGGTCGGGCACCGTCGACCCGGCGATCGCGTTGCGGCCCAGCCGCGGCACGCATCTCGTGTTCCGGCAGGAGACGTTCGGCGGGCTCACCGCGGGCCTGACGGTGCCCGTGCCCGGCGCCTTCGGTCGGTACGTCTTCGCGCTGCCGCAACCGGACGGGCGCGTCTACGTGGGCCTCACGGACGAGGAGGCCGACGGTCCGCTGCCCGACGTGCCGACGCCGTCCGACACCGAGATCGACTTCCTGCTCGCGACGGTGAACCTGGCCCTCGGCACGCCGCTGACCCGCGACGACGTCGTCGGCACCTTCGCCGGTCTGCGCCCGCTGCTCGATTCCGGCGAGGGGCGGACGGCCGACGTCTCCCGCAAGCACGCGGTGCTCACCCGCGGCGACGGCCTCGTGACCGTGGTCGGCGGCAAGCTCACGACGTACCGCCGGATGGCGGAGGACGCCGTCGACGCCGCCCTCGCGGCATCGGGCCTGACCGCCGGCCCCTGCGTCACCCGGACGCTGCCCCTGGTCGGCGCCGCGACGCGGGACGCCCTGCGGCGCGTCGACGCCCCGGAGCGGCTGGTCCGCGCCTACGGCACCGAGGCTCCCGTCGTCGTCGCGCTCGGCGCGGCCGACCCGGCGCTCGCCGCGCCGGTCGCCGACGGCACCGAGATCACCGGCGCGGAGCTGGCCTTCGGCGCGCTCGTCGAGGGCGCGATCACGGCCGAGGACCTGCTCGAGCGCCGCACGCGCCTAGCGCTCATCCCGGAGGTCGCCGCGGCGGCGACGGGTGCCGCCAGGCGCGCCCTCACCGCTCAGTGACGGTGTGCCGGAACGTTCCACGCCGGTAGCCGGTCCGGGTACTCCACCCACGCTGCCGGCCCCTCGGCGACCTCGTCGTCGGTGAGCAGCGCGCGGTCGAGCAGGGCCCGCATCCGCTCGGCGTCGAGGCGCACGCCGATGAAGACCAGCTCCTGCTGCGGCGCACCGTCGACCTGGGACCAGTAGGCGGCGGGCTCGATGGTGAGGTTCGGCCCGGCCTGCGACCAGACGCCCACCAGGTCGGGACGGCTCGCGATCCAGCAGAAGCCCTTGCTCCGGAGCACCGCCCGCACCTCCGCCAGCGACTCGAGCAGCCGCTGCGGATGGAACGGCCGGTCGGCCCGGTAGGCGGTCGAGGAGATGCCGTACTCCTCCGTCTCGGGCGTGTGGCCGCCAATCACCTCGTCGTCCCATCCGGCGACAGACGACGCGGCCTCGCGATCGAACAGGCCGGTGCCGATCACCTCGGCGACCGCGATCTCGCCGCGCGGCAGCGGCCGCACCCGCGCCCGTGGATTGAGCCGCCGCACGGTCGCCTCGACCGCGCCGCCGGCCGCGGCGGAGACCAGATCCAGCTTGCTGATGAGCACGACGTCGGCGAATTCGACCTGGTCGATGAGCAGGTCGGCGATGGACCGCTCGTCGCCCGCGGCCGCGCCGAGGCCGCGCTGCGCGAGGCTGGAACCGCGCGCGATCTCGCCGAGGAACGTGCTGGCGTCGACCACGGTGACCATCGTGTCGAGGGCGGCGAGGTCGCCGAGACGGCTGCCGTCGTCGAAGGTCCAGTCGAACGTCGCGGCCACGGGCATGGGCTCGGAGATGCCGGTGGATTCGATGACGAGGTGATCGAAGCGGGGCAGCCCCTCGGGGGTGCGCTGGCGCGCGATCGCCCCGACGGCGTCGACGAGGTCCTCGCGCAGGGTGCAGCAGATGCACCCGTTGCTGAGCTCGACGAGCTTCTCCTCGGTGCGATCGAAGCCGCCGAGATCGACCAGCGCGGCGTCGACGTTGACCTCGCTCATGTCGTTGACGATCACCGCGACGCGCAGGCCGTCGCGATTGGTGAGCAGGTGGTTGAGGAGCGTGGTCTTGCCGGCGCCGAGGAAGCCGGAGAGGACGGTGACGGGCAGTGGGGCTGAGTCGGTCATGCCACTAATAGTAATCGTTTTCATTAGTGGCGCGAGGGCGGCCCCGTCACTCGCCGCCGTAGTGCACCGACATCGCCGGGAAGTAGTCGCCGAAATCGGGTGTCGCACTGCCGGTCTCGGCGGCGACGAGCGCGTCGAGGTAGTACTCCCAGCCCGGCCCCACCTCCGTGGCGTTGGCCGCGGCATCGAGGTGGTGGACGAACGTCAGCCGGGTGCGGTCACCGTCCCGCTCGACGAGCGCCTCGAGGTTCCACTCGCCGTACTCGTCCTTGGAGTGCACGCCCAGCCTGCGGGGCGGCTCGCACGCCGTGATGGTCATCGGCATGACGGGAGCGCCCTCCTCGAAGCCCATCGTCACCTGCACGACGGATCCGACGCCGGGCTCACCCGTCCAGGGGCCGAACCACCGCGCCGTCCGCTCCGGCTCCGTGATCGAGGCCCAGACGTCGTCGACGCCCGCGTCGAAGTACCGCTCGAGAATCAGGTCGCGTCCGCCGTCCGTCGGCTCCACGCGCCCCGTCGCCTGCTTGGTCATGCCGTTCCCCGTTCTCGTGGTCCGTCGATCTCAGTGGTCCCGCCCGCGGCGCGGGCGTGGTCGCGCCGGGTGCGGCGCACCTCGGTGTCCAGCGCGGGCGAGGCGAGCAGGCCCGCGAGCCGGGCGGGGCCGCGAACCCGCGCCAGCCAGCCGTCGACTTCCTCGAGAGCGGCGAGCCGCAGCGCGTACGAGCGCTCGCGCCCGTCCTCGCCCGACGGTCCGCCCTCGACGACGCCCGCGTCGCGGAGCACGCGCAGATGCCGGCTGACAGCCGGCCGGCTGATGTCGAACTCGGCGGCGATCTGCCCCGCGGTCATCGGAGCCGCGCTCAGCAGCAGCACGATCCGCCGACGCACCGGGTCGGCGATGGCCGCGAAGACGCTCACCTCAGAAGCGTAACGCATTGGTTACGCACCTGTCTAGAAGAGCGACTCCTGCAGGTCCGGCGCGGCGGAGCCGTGGACCCGCGGGGTGCGCGGCGCACGCTGCGGCGGGCTCGCATACGGATCCTCCAGGCGCAGCAGCCCGAACTCCTCGAGCATCGGCGTGACGCGGGCGCGCAGGTGCGTGCGGTAGTCGGCCGAGACCCGGCCGGTGGAGCCGTACAGCTGGCGGTAGCGCCGCACCAGCATCGGATGATTCTCCGACAGCCACCCGAGGAACCAGTCCCGGTACCGCCCCGTGAGATTCAGCGCCATGACCGAGGCGCTGGCCGCCCCGGCATCCGCGAGCGCCGCGATCAGCGCACGCAGCGAGACGACGTCGTCGGTGAGATACGGCACGACCGGCGCGACCATCACGTGACAGTCGAAGCCCGCGTCCGCAATGGCCCGAATGAGCTCCAACCGGGCCTCGGGCTTCGGCGTCCCGGGCTCGAGCGAGCGCTGCAGCTCAGGATCGAGCAGCGCCAGCGACACCGACAGCTGCACCGGCACGCGCGTCGCGGCCGTGGTGAGCAGCGGCAGGTCGCGCCGCAGCAGCGTGCCCTTGGTGAGGATCGAGATCGGCGAGCCCGCGCCGGCCAGCGCCCCGATGACGCCGGGCATGAGCCGGTACCGGCCCTCGGCGCGCTGGTACGGGTCCGTGTTGGTGCCGAGCGCCACCGGCTCGCCCTTCCACGACGCGCGGCGCAGCTCCTTCTTGAGCACCGAGACGAGATTCGTCTTCACCACGATCTGCGAGTCGAAATCGCCGCCGGCATCGAACTCGAGGTACTCGTGGCTCGACCGGGCGAAGCAGTACGTGCACGCATGGGTGCACCCGCGGTACGGATTGACGGTCCAGGAGAAGGGCATCGCCGAGGACTCCGGCAGCTTGTTCAGCGCACTCTTGCAGAGCACCTCGTGAAAGGTGATGCCCTCGAACTCGGGCGTCGTGACCGTGCGCCCCACGCCCTCGAGGCCGGGCAGCGCACGCACGCCCGAACCGGCATCACTCAGCAGCTGACCGTCCCATCGCACACCGCTAGTCGAACATTTTGTTCGAGCGCAGTCAAGCGTTCGAACACCGCGCGTCTACCACGGCGGCCGGGCGATCTCGTCCACCTCGTCGGCCGTGAAGACCAGCTCCTCGGCGCCGCCGACCTCCCGCGCGATCCCGGCCGCGCGGAACAGCGGGCGGTCGCGCATCGGCGTCGACGAGGCCTGCGACCTGGACTGTTCCGCGAGCACCCGCCCGATGTCACGCACCTCCGCGCGACGGTTGCGGTCCAGCGCCTCCGCGAGCCGGCGGGTGCCCAGCATCGGCAGCTCGCGGCCGCGCACCCGGCCCCGGCCGGGCCCCTCGTACAGGGCGACCGGGAGGCGCACCGTCGTCCTCCCGTGCCGGATGCGCAACGACACCTGGGCGAACCGCGCCACCTCGGCGACGAGGTCGACCTCGTCGGCGTCCATGAGGTTGACCCGCTGCGTGCGCAGCGTCCGCCGGGTGAGCACGCGGTGATCGAGCACCACGCGCCGCCGCGCGACGCCGAGGTACCCGCCCAGGCCCGGCGCGGCACCGGCGAGCAGCACCGCGGTGCCCCACACCGGGCCCGCCACAACGGTCACGACGACGGCGACCACGACGGTGACGAGAAGCCCCACCGCCACCGCGCGGCGCACCTTCGGCAGCACCACGCGGG
The DNA here is from genome assembly GCF_020169415.1 of Tsukamurella sp. M9C. GTDB lineage: Bacteria > Actinomycetota > Actinomycetes > Mycobacteriales > Mycobacteriaceae > Tsukamurella. Next base: position 53,011 of record NZ_JAIULG010000002.1, on the reverse strand, counting down.
GCGGGATCAGATCCACATCGACGGCGTCCTCCGCGCTCAGCTCCCGCGGGTCGCGGGCGCCGGGCTCGGCGGGACTGGACGACACGCGGGCTACCCTGCGCTCTCGGCGCTCTCGGTCACGATCACGTCCACGACGGTATCGATCGGGAGCGCGCGCTGCTCCCCCTTCGCCAGATCCTTGACCATGACGACGCCCTGCTCGAGCTCCGCATCACCCAGGATCAGCGCGAAGCGGGCGCCCGAACGGTCCGCGGCCTTCATCGCGCCCTTCATGGCGCGGTTCCCGTAGGCCATGTCGGCCGCGACGCCGGCCAGGCGCAGGCGGCCGAGCAGCGGCACCATGGCGTCGCGCGCGGCGTCCCCGAGCGGCACGCCGAAGGCCACCACGCGGGGCGCCGCCGGTGCGCGCTTCCCCTCCGCCGTGAGCGCCAGGAGCGTGCGGTCGACGCCGAGCCCGAAGCCGACGCCGGTGACGCCCTCGCGGCCGCCGAGCTGCTCGACGAGGCCGTCGTACCGGCCGCCGCCGCCGATGCCCGACTGCGCGCCGAGGCCGTCGTGGACGAACTCGAAGCAGGTCTTGGTGTAGTAGTCGAGCCCGCGGACCAGCCGCGGGTTGACCACGTAGGGCACGCCCAGCGCGTCGAGGTAGCCGAGCACCTTCTCGAAGTGCTCCTTCGGCTCCGCCGTGAGGTTGTCGATCATGAGCGGCGCATCGGCGGTCATCGCCTTGACCTCGGGCCGCTTGTCGTCGAGCACCCGCAGCGGGTTGATCTCGGCGCGACGCCGGGTCTCCTCGTCGAGGTCGAGCGCGAAGAGGAACTCCTGCAGCTTCTCGCGGTACTGCGGGCGGCACGTCGCGTCGCCGAGGCTCGCGACCTCCAGCCGGAAGCCGTCGAGCCCGACGCTGCGGTAGGCCCGGTCCGCCACGGCGATCACCTCGGCGTCCAGCGCCGGGTCGTCCACGCCGATGGCCTCCATGCCCACCTGCTGCAGCTGCCGGTAACGCCCCTCCTGGGGACGCTCGTAGCGGAAGAACGGGCCCGCGTAGGCCGCCTTCACCGGCAGCTGGCCGCGATCGAGGCCGTGCTGCAGCACCGCGCGGACCACGCCCGCGGTGCCCTCGGGGCGCAGCGTCACCGAGCGGTCGCCGCGGTCGGCGAAGGTGTACATCTCCTTCGCGACCACGTCCGTCGACTCGCCGACGCCCCGCGCGAACAGCGTGGTGTCCTCGAAGATCGGCAGCTCGATGTAGCCGTATCCCGCCTCGGCGGTCGCCCGCAGCAGCGCGGTGCGCACGGCGAGGAAGTCGGCGGAGCTGTTCTTCTCCCCCGACGGCACCGGGATGTAGTCGGGAATGCCCTTGGGAGCCTGGAAGCTACCGGCGCTCACAGTCCGTATCGTCCTTTCCGCTCACCCGGCGTCTGCGTGCCGGTGAGGCCCTGCAGGAACGGGTTCGACGCCCGCTCCCGTCCGATGGTGGTGGCGGGGCCGTGCCCGGGCAGGACGACGGTGTCGTCGCGCAGGGGCAGCAGCTTCGCCGCGATGGATTCGAGGAGCCGCTCGTGGCTGCCGCCCGGCAGGTCCGTCCGGCCGATCGAACCCTGGAACAGTACGTCGCCGTCGAAGGCGACGGTGACGGTCTCGCCCTCGACAGGGGTTCCGGCACCGTCGACGGCGGGGGCCTCGACGGTGAAGACGATCGAGCCCGCGGAGTGGCCCGGCGCATGGTCCACGCCGAACGTGATCCCGGCGAGGGTGACGGGCTCGCCGTCGACGAGGTCGATGACCTTCTGCGGCTCGACGAAGACCTGGTCGCCGATCATCGCGCCGAGCGCGGCGCCGATGCCGACGGCGGGATCCGCGAGCATCGCCCGGTCGCCGTCGTGGATGTGGACGGGGATGCCGTACTCGTCGGCGAAGGGCTGCGCGGTCCACGTGTGGTCGAGGTGACCGTGCGTGAGCAGGACCGCGACCGGGTTCAGGCGATGCTCGGCCAGCAACTGCTTGAGCGGCGCGACGGCGTCCTGACCGGGGTCGATGACGACGGCGTCGGAGTCCGGACCGGCCGCGACGACGTAGCAATTGGTCTGGAACACCCCCGCGGGGAATCCGGTGATCAGCATCCGACCATTGTGGCACCAGACCCGGTGACGGCGTCTATCAGGTTTAGCTGGCAGACTTGGCGATCAGTTGTGCCCGCCGGATGTCGGTAATGAGGAGGTCGTCACACCGTGCCGAGCAATGAAGAGCGCCGCCAGGCAGCCCGCGAGAAGCTGGCCAAGCAGAACGAGCGGCGTGAGTCCGACGCGCGCAAGCGCAAGGTGAAGGCCATCGGAGCAGGTGTCGCCGTGGTGGCGGTGGCCGCCGTCGTGGCCGCCTACATCTGGGTCCCGGCGGGTCCCCGCGCTCCCCTGCGCGTGGCCGCGGAGAACAAGTACAAGTCGCTCCACGTGACCTGTGACTTCGGCGACCGCGACCCCGCGGCCGATGCGCGCAAGAACCTCGACGCGCAGAAGAAGCAGATCGCGACGATGCGTACCCAGATCGCCGACGCGCAGAAGCGCCTGCCGACGATGCCCGCGGATCAGCAGGCCTCCTTCAAGCAGCAGATCGACGCGGCGATCGAGCAGACCGACGCCTCGGAGAAGACGATCGCGGAGGCGGAGAAGCAGCTGCCGCAGCTGGACAGGCTCGCCGAGCGCAACAAGTCGCTCACCAAGCCCGAGGGCAAGGACGTCCCGAACACCGGCACCATGACGGGCACCATCACCACCAACGCGGGCCCCATCGGCTTCGAGCTCGATCGCTCGAAGGCGCCGTGCAACGTGGAGACCTTCGTCGCACTGATGCAGGCCAAGTTCTTCGACGCCACGACCTGCCACCGCGAGACGGCCAGCGAAGCCGCCGACAAGAAGAGCGGCCTCTACGTGCTGCAGTGCGGCGACCCGTCGGCCACCGGCCTCGGCGGCCCGAGCTGGACCTCGCCCGACGAGGCGCCGAAGTTCCTCAAGCCGGCGACCGCGGAGGCCAACCCGATGGCGGCCTCGCAGAACGTGATCTACCCGGCCGGGACGATCGCCGTCGCGAACGCGAACCAGCAGTCGAACCCGCAGACGGGCCAGGAGGGCACCTACAACACGGGCTCGAGCCAGTTCTTCCTCGTCTACAAGGACACCACGCTGCCCGCGAACTACTCGGTGATCGGCAAGACGGATGACGCCGGCCTGACCGTGCTGCAGATGATCGCGAAGAAGGGCATCGTCCCGAAGCCGGGCGACCCGGCCCCGAAGCCGGGCACCCCCGTCACCGACGGTAAGCCCAAGGACCCGGTGAACATCACCACCATGGCCCTCGCCGGCCAGTAGTCCGACGTACGAGGAAGGCCCCCGCTCCGGCGGGGGCCTTCGTCGTTCGGGGCGCGCCGCGACCGTGCGGTGCCGGCGGAACGCTACTGCGCCGAGGTCACACGGTAGACGTCGTAGACGCCCTCCACGTTGCGCACGACGTTGAGCACGTGCCCGAGGTGCTTCGGGTCCCCCATCTCGAAGGTGAAGCGCGACACGGCGACCCGGTCGCGCGACGTGGTCACCGAGGCGGAGAGGATGTTGACCTTCTCGTCGGCGAGCACCTTCGTCACGTCCGAGAGCAGGCGGTGCCGGTCGAGCGCCTCGACCTGGATCGCGACCAGGAACACCGACGACGCGGACGGCGCCCACTTCACGTCCAGGAAGCGCTCGGGCTCCTTGCGGAGCTCGGCGACGTTGGTGCAGTCGGTGCGGTGCACGCTGACGCCGCCGCCGCGGGTCACGAAGCCGACGATCTCGTCGCCCGGCACGGGCGTGCAGCACTTGGCGAGCTTCGCGAGCACGCCCGGCTGCCCGGTGACGAGCACGCCCACGTCGGTCGTCGCGGTCGGACCCGAGATCGTCGACGGGGTGCTGCGCTCGGCCAGCTCCTCCGTCGCCTCCTCGATGCCGCCCAGCTGCTCGAGCATCCGCTGCACGACGGTGTGCGCGGACACCTGGTGCTCGCCCACGGCCGTGTACAGCGCGGAGACGTCCGCGTAGCGCAGTTCCTTGGCGATCCCCGCCATCGACTCCGCGTTCGTCAGGCGCTGCAGTGGGAGGCCCGAACGGCGCACCTCCTTGGCGATGGCGTCGCGGCCGTTCTCCAGCGCCTCCTCGCGGCGCTCCTTGGCGAACCACTGCCGGATCTTGGCCTTGGCCCGCGGGGAGACGACGAACGTCTGCCAGTCGCGCGACGGGCCCGCGCTCTCGGCCTTGCTGGTGAAGACCTCGACGACCTCGCCGTTCTCGAGCTTGCGCTCGAGCGCCACGAGCCGGCCGTTGACGCGGGCGCCGATGCACCGATGACCCACCTCGGTGTGCACGGCGTAGGCGAAGTCCACGGGGGTGCTACCCGCGGGCAGCGTGATCACGTCGCCCTTGGGGGTGAAGACGAAGATCTCCTTGACCGCGAGGTCGTAGCGGAGCGATTCGAGGAACTCCCCCGGGTCCGCGGCCTCCCGCTGCCAGTCGAGCAGCTGGCGCATCCACGCCATGTCGTCGACCTCGGTCAGGTCCGAGCCCTTGGCGCCGCCGCCGGAGCGCCCCTTGGTCTCCTTGTACCGCCAGTGCGCGGCGATGCCGAACTCGGCGGTGCGGTGCATCTCCCGGGTGCGGATCTGCACCTCGAGCGGCTTGCCCTCCGGGCCGATCACCGTGGTGTGCAGCGACTGGTAGACGCCGTAGCGCGGCTGCGCGATGTAGTCCTTGAACCGGCCGGCCATCGGCTGCCACAGCGAGTGGACCACGCCGACCGCGGCGTAGCAGTCGCGCACCTCGTCGCACAGGATCCGCACGCCGACCAGGTCGTGGATGTCGTCGAAGTCGCGGCCCTTGACGATCATCTTCTGGTAGATCGACCAGTAGTGCTTGGGCCGTCCCTGCACGTCGGCGACGATCCGCTGGGCCGACAGCGCGCCGTTGATCTCGGCGCGCACGGCCGCCAGGTAGGTGTCGCGCGACGGTGCGCGGTCGGCGACGAGCCGCACGATCTCGTCGTACTTCTTCGGGTGGAGGATGGCGAAGGCCAGGTCCTCCAGCTCCCACTTCACCGTCGCCATACCCAGGCGGTGCGCGAGCGGCGCGATCACCTCGAGGGTCTCGCGGGCCTTGCGGGCCTGCTTCTCCGGCGGCAGGAAGCGCATCGTGCGCATGTTGTGCAGCCGGTCCGCGACCTTGATCACCAGCACCCGCGGGTCGCGGGCCATCGCGATGATCATCTTGCGGATCGTCTCGGCCTCGGCGGCGTTGCCGAGCGCCACCTTGTCGAGCTTGGTGACGCCGTCCACGAGGTGCGCCACCTCGGAGCCGAACTCGGCGGTGAGCTGCTCGAGCGTGTACCCGGTGTCCTCGACGGTGTCGTGCAGCAGCGCCGCGACCAGCGTCGTGGTGTCCATGCCCAGCTCGGCGAGGATCGTCGCCACGGCCAGCGGATGGGTGATGTACGGGTCGCCCGACTTGCGCATCTGGCTGGCGTGCCGCTGCTCCGCGACGTCGTAGGCGCGCTCGATCAGCGCGACGTCCGCCTTCGGATACACCTCCCGGTGCAGGGCCACCAGCGGTTCCAGGACCGGCCGGACGTGGTTGCGCGTGCCCGTCATCCGGCGGGCGAGGCGCGCCCGGACCCGGCGGGTGGTCGAGCCCGTCGTCTCGAGGTTGGGCGGGGCCGGCTGCGACGAGGCGACAGGCGTACCCGCGGAGTCGGAACCCTGAGACTGCAGCGACATGGTGCCTCCCCGCCCGGACGACGTGACTGGACTAGGGATTCAGCCTACCGAGATAGCCGACACCGCGATGGCACCGCCGGGCAATTCCTGCAGTCGGGCGCGTCCGCCGAGCGCCTCGAGCTCGAGGACGACCGAGACGCGGTCGACGATCGCGCCCGCGCGCCGCAGCAGCGCGACCGCCGCCGAGACGGTGCCGCCGGTGGCGAGCACGTCGTCGACGATGAGGATCCGCTTGCCCTCCAGCGCGATGCCCTCCGCGGGGATCTCCAGCGCCGCGGAGCCGTATTCGAGCTGGTACTCCTCACGCAGCACGGGCGGCGGCAGCTTGCCGGCCTTCCGCACCGCGAGAGTGCCCACGCCCAGGCGCAGGGCCACGCCGGAACCCAGGAGGAAGCCCCGCGCGTCCAGCCCGGCCACCAGGTCGACGGTGGCGTCGCCGTCCGGCCCGCGACCGGCCGCGGCGAGACCGTCGATGACGGCGGCGAGTGCGGCACCGTCGGCGAAGACCGGCGTGAGGTCGGCGAAGACCACCCCCGGCTCCGGGAAGCCGGCGACGTGCCGCGTGTGCGCGGCGACGGCCGCGCGGGCCGCGTCAGTCACGACGACGGCTGCGCTTGGTCTGCGGGCGGGCCGGCGCCTTGTCGAGCTGCACCGCGCCCGCATCCGTCGCGGCCACCGCGTCGGCGGTCTCCCCTGCCTCGGCGCGCGCCCGGCGGGCCAGCACCTTCTCGTTGTGCGCCTTGTACTGCGGGCGGCGCTCCTTGAGCGTGACCAGCAGCGGCGCCGCGAAGAAGACCGACGAGTAGGTGCCGACCACGACGCCGACCAGCTGGATCAGGCCCAGGTCCATGAGCGTGCCGACGCCGAGCATGCCGGCGGCGACGACCATCAGCGCGATGATCGGCAGCGCCGAGATCACCGTGGTGTTGATCGAGCGCATGAGCGTCTGGTTGATCGCGAGGTTCGCCTGTTCGGCGTACGTGCGCCTACTGGTGTTGAGCACGCCGCGCACGTTCTCCTCGACCTTGTCGAAGACGACGACCGTGTCGTACAGCGAGAAGCCGAGGATCGTGAGCAGGCCGATCACCGTCGCCGGGCTGACCTCGAAACCGGACCAGGCGTACACGCCGGCCGTGACCACCACGTCGAAGAACAGCGACGCGAGCGCGGCGAGCGCCATGTCCCACTCGCGGAAGCGGACGGCGATGTACACCGTGACCAGCACGAGGAAGACCGCGAGGGCCAGGAGTCCGCGCTGGGTGATCTGATCGCCCCAGGTCGAGCTCACGCCCGAGAAACTGATCGTGTTCTCGGCCGGCTTGCCGTCCTGCGCGGGCGGGTGGAAGGTCTCGAACAGGGCGTCCCGCGCCTGGGTGATCTGGTTGTTGCTCAGCTCGGACAGCGCCACCTGGTAGGTCTGCGCCGCGCCGGTGCCGGCGGTCTGCACGGCCGAGGGCTCGACGCCCGTCGCCTCGCGCACCGTCTCGCGCACCTTGGCCGTGTCGACCTGGGCGTTCCCCACGGGGAACGAGATCTGCGTGCCGCCCTCGAAGTCGATGCTGAACTTGAAGCCGGGGATCAGGATGCCCAGGATGGCGATCACGATGATGACGCCGGTCGCGAGGTAGTACCGGTTGCGCTTGCCGACGATGTCGAAGGCGCCGGTGCCGGTGTAGAGCTTGGTGAAGAACGAGGCCTTCTTCTCGCTCTCGATGCTGGTGTCGGTCATGCGGACGCCTCCCCGGTGGTAGCTGCGGCGCGCTTGCGCTCACGGCCGATCGCGGCCACGGCGCCGAGGCCGTTCATCGACGGCTTGGCGAAGAACTCGGTCTTCGATGCGAAGTACACGAGCGGGTGCGTCACGAGGAAGACGATGACGACGTCGAGGATGGTCGACAGGCCGAGCGTGAAGGCGAAGCCCTGCACGTCGCCCACGGCCAGCACGTAGAGCACGACGGCGGAGAGCAGCGAGACCGCGTTGCCCGTCCAGATGGTGCGGCGGGCGCTCGCCCAGCCGCGTGGGACCGCGGACCGGAAACTCCGGCCTTCTCTGATCTCGTCCTTGATGCGTTCGAAGTAGACGACGAAGGAGTCGGCGGTCATGCCGATGCCGATGATGATGCCGGCGATGCCCGCGAGGTCGAGCGAGTAGCCGATCCACCGGCCCAGCAGCACGAGGAGGCCGTAGAGCAGGGCGATCGACAGCGCCAGCGACAGCGCGACGAGCACGCCGAGCGCGCGGTAGTAGGCCAGCGCGTAGATGAGCACGAGGACCAGGCCGATCGCGCCGGCGATGAGGCCGGCCTTGAGGGACTCGAAGCCGAGCGTCGCGCTCACGGTCTGCGCGGTGCCGGGCTTGAACGAGAGCGGCAGCGAGCCGTACTTGAGCACGCCCGCCAGGTCGCCGGCCGTCTGCTGGTTGAAGTCGCCCGTGATCTGGGTCTGGCCGCCGGTGATCGGGCCGTTGATGTTCGGCGCGGTGATGACCTGCGAGTCGAGGACGAAGGCGGCCTGCTTGCCGACGTTCTTCGAGGTGAAGTCCGCCCACACCCGCGAGGCCTCGCCGGTGAACTCGAGGGTCACGACGTACTGGACCTGGTTCTGCGGAATACCCGAGGACGCGTTCTTGATCGACTGACCGTCGATGATCGCGGGGCCCAGCGTGTAGACGGCGCTGGGTTGCCCCTCCTTGCGCTCGTCGGGCCGATCGCAGGTGATGAGGGGCTTCGACGGGTCGTCGTTGCCGGCCAGCGGGTCCGACGGGGCGTTGCAGTTGAGGGTCTCGATCGCCTTCTTCTGCACCGCGGGGTCGGTCGACTGGCGCGTGGCGCGCGCCTCGTCGATCGCCTTCTTCGCGGCCGCCGGATCGGTCAGGTCGGGCGCGGGCGTGTTGACCGCGGGAGCCGCCTGCGTCGCCAGCACGGGGCGCACCTTGAGCTGGGCCGTCTGGCCGAGGGTGCGGGCCTGGTCGCCGTCGGAGCCGGGCACGGTGATGATCAGGTTCCGCCCGCTGATCTTGACCTCCGAGCCGGAGACGCCGAGACCGTTGACGCGCTTGTTGATGATGTCGCGCGCCTGCTCCATCTTCTCCGCCTCGGGCGCCTTCCCGTCGGGCGTGACGGCCTGCAGCACGACGGAGGTGCCGCCCTGCAGGTCGATGCCGAGTTTGGGCGTCGGCTCGCGGTCACCGGTGAAGAACACCAGCCCGAAGACCGCGATCAAGATCAGCCCGAAGGCGATGAGGAGCCGCGACTCGGTGCGGTCGCTGCTCGATGTTTTCCTGGCCACGGGCGGTTACGACTCCTCGGCGTGGAGAACTTCCCCGGCGGAGGTCCGCCGGAGAAGTTCGTCGGTGGTGACGGTGATGCGGGTCAGCGGTCCTCGGAGCGCTTGTCCAGGTCGATCTGGCCCTCGTCCTCGGTGATGGTCTCGATCGACGGGGCGTCGAGCTCCTCCGGGGTCAGGACCTTGGCGACGGCGCGCCGCACCCAGGTGGTGCTGATGCCGGGGGCGATCTCCAGGTCGATCGTGTCCTCGCCGAGGCCGACGACGGTGCCGTACAGGCCCGTGCTGGTCATGACCTTGGTACCCACGGTGAGGGCGGCCTGCATCTCCATGGTCTCGTTCATCTGCTTCTTCTGCTTCCGGAACTGGAAGAACATGAAGACGAGCATCAGGACGAGCAGAAGGGGCAGCAGCAAATTGCCCATGATTGGTTAATCCTCCGTGGTCGGGTCGCGGTAGGCCCGCATATGCGGCCACCCAGTGTTGAGCGGCACTCGGTGTTCCAGTGTTCCACATCTCGCGCGGGTCAGGCGGGACGGTGCACCACCAGCGGCAACACCACGGCCGCTCCGGCCTCCCGGAGCCGGGCCGCCGCGACGGTCACGGCCCAGCCCGTGCCGGACTCGTCGACCACGAGGAGCACCGATCGGCCGCGGACCGCCTCCGCGGCGGGAGCTGCGTCGATCGCGTCCAGCCAGTGCGCGGCCTCCTGCGCCCCGGAGGCGTCGCGCCCGGGCGCCGGGCCCCGCGGCACGGGCAGGGTCACGCGGTCCAGCCGGCCCACCTCGGCGATCCGGTCGGCGACCGGCTCGACGGGGGCCGGGCGGTCGGTCAGCTGCAGGGAGGCGACGATCTCGGGCCGAGCGCGCCACTGGTCGCGCCACCGCGAGAGCGCCGCGACGGCGGCGCCGGCGAGGTCGGCGATCGCCTGGGAATCGCCGGAGCGCGCCGCCCCGACGGTGCCCGTCCACTCCGGGGCGTCCGCGAAGACCAGCACCCGGCCGGGCTCGGCCGCGAGGTCGGGCTGGATCCGGCCCTTGCGGCCCGCGACGCCGCCCGGCCACATCTTGCGCGGCTCGAGCATCTGACTCTGGGAGCGCAGCGCCCCCGCGACCGCCCGCGCGGTGTCCGGCGGGACGGGCTCGCCCAGACCGTCGGGGACGTGCCCGAGGCAGACCGAGCAGCGGCCGCAGGGCGCGGCCTCGGGATCGTCGAGCGATTCGGTGAGCAGCTGCATCAGGCAGCGCTCGCCGCGCGTGTAGGCCCGCATGATGTCCGCCTCTCGGCGGCGGGTGGCGACGATCCCGTCGTAGTGGGCGCCGTCGTAGTGCCAGGGCGCGCCGGTGGCGCGGTAGCCGCCCTCCACCCGCTCCACAGCGCCGTCGACCGCGAGCTGCTTGAGCATGAGGTCGATCCTGGTGCGCCGGATGCCGGTCGAGGCCTCGAGCGCGATGGCGGACTGCCCGCCCCCCGTCTCGTCGTCGGCGAAGGCCGCGAGCACGCGGTCCATCTGCTGCGGATCGGGAATGGTCGCGGTGGCGAAGTAGTCCCAGACGCCCGCGTCGGACTCCGACGGGAGCAGCGCGACGACGGCGTGGTCGATGGCGCGGCCGGCACGGCCGACCTGCTGGTAGTACGAGACCGGCGAGGGCGGCGAGCCGACGTGCACGACGAAGCCCAGGTCCGGCTTGTCGAAGCCCATACCGAGCGCCGAGGTGGCGACGAGCGCCTTGATCTCGTTCGCGCGCAGCGCATCCTCGAGGCGGGCGCGGGTGTCCGGGTCGAGCTTGCCGGTGTACGCGGCCACCGGGTACCCGGGGCCGTGCACCGCGCGGATGCCGTCGACGAGCCGTTCCGCGTCGGCCACCGTCAGCGCGTAGACGATGCCCGAGCCGGGCAGGTCCGGCAGGTGCCGGGCGACCCACGCGTACCGGGTGATCGGCGCCAGCGCCGGCAGGACGTTGAGCTGCAGCGACCGGCGCGCGAGCGGCCCGCGGAGCACCAGCGTGGCGTCGCCGAGCTGGGCTGCCACGTCCTCGGTGACGCGGGCGTTGGCGGTGGCGGTGGTGGCCAGCACCGGGGTCTGCGGGTGCAGCCGGGTGAGGACGTCGGACACGCGGCGGTAGTCCGGCCGGAAGTCGTGGCCCCAGTCCGAGACCGCGTGCGCCTCGTCGATCACGAGCAGGCCGAGCGAGCCCTCGAGAGCGTCGAGCACACGCCGCCCGAAGGACGGGTTCGCGAGTCGTTCCGGCGAGACGAGCAGCACGTCGATCTCGCCGGCGGCGAGCGCCGCCTCGATCGTGTTCCACTCCTCGAAGTTGGACGAATTCAGGGTGGCTGCGCGCAGGCCGGCGCGTTCGGCGGCGGCGACCTGGTCGCGCATGAGCGAGAGCAGCGGCGAGACGATCAGCGCGGGGCCGGCCCCCTCGGCCCGGCGCAACGCGGTGGCCACCCAGTACACGGCGGACTTTCCCCAGCCCGTGGCCTGCACCACGAGAACGCGCGCCGCGGGCTCGAGCAGCGCGGCGACCGCCGTCTCCTGGTCGTCCCGCAGCGCGGCGCCGGGCCCGGCGAGGGCCTCGATCACCCGCCGGGCGCGCTCCGCCCGTTCTCCCGTGAGCATTCGTTCCGTCATCGCCGCGACTCCCCTGATCGGTTGCACCCCGAGGCTAGACGGACCCACCGACACGCGCCGCCGCGGCGGTCCCGCAGCGACGCGATCGGCCTATTCGCCCTCCGGGGCCGCTCCGCGGTCGCCGGAGGCGCGCTCCCGTGCCTCCAGCTCCTCCATGAGGATCGGCGCGCCGACGTTGATCGAGTGCACGCCCACCGTGGTCGCGAGCTTGAGCACCTCGAGGATCTCGCGCGGCTCGACGCCCAGGTCGAGCGCCGCCCGCATGTGCCGGCGGACGCCGGGCGCGTAGAGATGCGTGCAGGCGGCGTCGACCGCGATGCACAACAGCTCCACCACCTGCGGGGTGAGGACCCCGCCCCGGTAGGTGCTCATCGTGGTCCGCATGAAGGACTCCGTCCACTCCGGGTCGAGCTCGGCGACGCCGTCCCACATCGGATTCCAGTGACCGGCGTCGCGCATGGCGCCGACCACCGACTCCGTCACGACCGGCTCCCGGCGGCGACGAGCTCCGCGACCAGCTCGTCGATCAGCGGCCACTCGCCGTACCCCGACGCCGGGTTGAGGTGCCCGGCGTCGCCGAGGTCGACGAGCCTGCTCCCCCACGCCTCGGCCAGCCCGGCGGTCACTCGGTACCGCGCCAGCGGGTCGGTCCGGCTGGCGGCGACGACCGACGGGAAGGGCAAGCGCCGCCGCGGGATCGGCTCCCAGCCGGCCGCGGACAGCTCCGCGGGCCGCGGGTGCGGTTCCGGCCAGTCGACCCCGAAGTCGGGGGGCGTCGCGAGCACCGCGCCCACCACCCGGCCGAGCTCGGGCGCACCGTCGGGCAGGGAGCGGATCCACCGCACCGCGGCGAGCACGCCGGCGCTGTGCGCCACCAGGACGACCGGGCCGTCGACCGCGGCGACGGTCTCCCCCAGCAGCCGGGTCCGCTCGTCGATCGAGTGCCAGTCCGCCTCGGCCGGGAAGGGCACCGTGACGGCGCCGTCGGTCCGGGCGGCGTACAGCTCCTGCCAGTGCGACGGTGCGCTCCCCCGCAGGCCCGGAACGATCACGGGCACGGGCCCGATCACCGCGCCGGCTCCGCGTTCAGGGCCTGCAGCTTCGCGAGCCCGCGCGGGTGCAGCCGTTTGCCGAAGACCATGAACAGCACCGCGGGGACGTAGACGAGCGGGGCCAGCTGCAGCGCGCCCTGAAGGCCCATCCGGTCGGCGAGCGCGCCGATGAGGATGGGCGCGAGCGCGAGCCCGAGCAGGTTGTTCGCCAGCGTGAGCGTGCCCATGGCGGATGCCTGCACCGAGCGGTGCGTCAACGAGGCGACCATGGCGGCCGCCGTGCCGGAGCTGCCCGCGGCGAAGAACGCACCGATGCCGAGGAGCACGAGTTGCGCGGTGCCCGTGGGCATCCGGAAGGCGATCATGAGCGCAACGAAGGCGATGGTGCAGTAGGCGATGCCCGCCGTCCACTTCCGCGTACCGTCACTCAGGCTGTACCGGTCGGCGAGGAAGCCGCACACGATCATTCCGGAGCCCACCAGCAGCACGAACATCGCCGCCGCGCCACCCGCCTTGTCGACGGAGAGGTGGTAGGCCTCCTTGAAGTACGTGGGCAGCCAGGTCAGCATGACCGCGGCCATGAACATCTGCAGGCCGCTGCCGATGTAGGCGCACACGACGGGCGAGTTCGTGAACAGGCTCGACAGGGGGGCGCGGGCCACGCGGATGGGTTCCGCGTTCTCCCACGACGGTGCCGCGCCGGCCTCATCGACCTGGTTCCGCTTGACGCGGGCCTCGGTGACCACGACCTTGAACACGGCGACGAGCAGCAGGCCGAGCACGGCCATCGCGCCGAGGGACCAGCGCCAGCCGAAGTGGACGGCGATGAGGCCGCCGAGTCCGGTGCCGACCATGGTGCCGAAGGAGCCGCCGGCCATGAAGGACGCGGAGAGCGCGGCGTGCACGCGGGGCGCGAACAGGCTGAGCACCAACGCGATACCGACGCTGCCGTACGCGGCCTCGCCGACCCCCACCATGAAGCGGGCGGCGAGGAGCTGTTCGTAGTTCTGCGCGAACGCGCACGCCAGCGTGGCGACGGACCAGATCACGGCCATGAGGACGAGGCTGCGGACGCGGCCCCAGCGGTCGGCCAGGATCGACACGGGCAGCGTGAGCACGCCGACCATGAGCGCCACCACGGAGATGAGCGAGCCCTGCTGGGCCTTGTCGAGGTGCAGTTCCTGCCCCAGCGGGACGAAGACCGCGGCGAGCACCTGGCGGGACATGTAGTCGGACAGGAGCAGTGCGAATGCGAGCGCGAAGACCACCCACGGGTAGATCCGCCGACGGGACCGCGCGGGTCCCGTCGGCGTACCGTCGGAGTCCTCGATGTCACCCGAGCGGGTGGTCATGAGGGCCATTGTCATTCATCCGTTCAGGCGTGCTGCGTGAATCCGAGCTGACCGAGCTGCCGGTTCGGCGCGTAGCCCAGCTTGGCGAGGGTCTCGTCGACGGAGCCGTACTGCTCGCCGATGTGGTAGATGTCGCGGGCCTCCTTGCCGGTGGCGACGTCGCGACCGAGCTCGTGGCTGATCCGCACCAGCTGCTTGACCTGGTCGACGGACGTGATCTTCTCGCCGGGACGGCCCCAGATGGTGTCCTCGTTGCCGCACCGGGTGTGCAGACCCATCGCGATGGCCATGGTGTTCACGGGGAGCACCGAGCGCATCAGGGTCTCGAGGGTGAGGATCGCGCCGTCGGGGACGCGGTTGATGAAATTCATGATGTTGTACGGGTTCGGACCGTCGAAACCGCCGCCGATGCCGACCCAGGTGAGGTTGAGCGGGCCCATGTACTTGCCGCGGCGGATCAGGCGCTCCACGGTCTCCAGCTGCGGGATCGAGCTGAGCTGGAAGTGCGGCTGAATGCCGTTGGCGGTCAGGCGGCGCAGGTGCTCCTCGACCCACTCGGGTCCGGCGGGCACCGTCATCTCGCGGTACGTGTCGTACAGCTCGGGGCGCTGCATGGACGTGCCCTCGATGTCGCCCTCGGTCATCAGCTCCATGATGTTCATCTGGCTGGTGTTGATGGCGATGGTGACCTGGTCGGGCTTGGGGTCGAGCTCGGCCAGCATGTGCCGGGTGTCGTCGGAGAGCCACTTGGCGTCGGCGCCCTCGCCCTCGGGGGCGAAGGAGATCGAGCCGCCGACCTGCAGGATCATGTCCGGCACGGCCTCGCGCAGGCCGGAGAGCAGCTCGTTGAACTTGGACAGCCGCTTGGAGCCGTGGCCGTCCTCCTCGCGGACGTGGATGTGCAGGACCGTGGCGCCGGCCTCGTAGCAGTCGACGGCCTGCTGGACGTGCTGCTCCATGGTGAGCGGCAGGTCCTCGCGGAAGTCGTCGAGCTCCCACTCGGGGCCGTACGGCGCGACGGTGATGACCTGCTTCTCCTGAACCTCGGGGAACAGGGCGTCGTCGTGGAAATGCATGATGGTTCTCCTCGTGCGTGGTTGTGGGGCTGGGTGTCTCGGTGTGTGGGGGTCAGTACGGGCGGTCGCCGACGATGCCGGCGCGCTCCATCCGGCGCACGGCCGGCCAGTAGTCCTGGACGGCGTAGTGCTGGGTGCAGCGGTTGTCCCAGATCGCGAAGCTGTCCCGGGTCCAGCGCCAGCGCACCTGGAACTCGGGCACGGCGGCCTGGCGCTGCAGGTACTGCAGGAGCTCGCCCGCGCCGGGCGCGTAGTCGAAGCCGAAGCGGACGTTCGCGTCGTTGTGGAAGTTCGTGAAGTGCGTCGCGAAGGAATTGACGAACAGGATCTTCTCGCCGGTCTCCGGGTGCGTGCGCACGACGGGGTGCTCGGCGTCCGGGAACTTCGCGTGCAGGGCGTGCCGCTGCTCGATCGGCATGCGCGCCCCGAAGCTGGATTCGAGGGAATGCCGTGCGCGCAGGCCCTCGATCCGCTCCTTGACCTCCGCGGGGAGGGCGCTGTAGGCGGCCACCATGTCGACCCAGATGGTGTCGCCGCCCACCTCGGGCCCCTCGACGCAGCGCAGGACGGACCCGAAGGGCGGGCACTCGCGCCAGGTGGCGTCGCAGTGGAAGGAGTTCTCGTACGCCTCGCGGTCGCTGTCGAGGTCCTTGTAGATGCGGACCAGGCCGGGGTGCTCGGGGTCGCTGCCCAGCACGGGGTGATCCTCGAGGTCGCCGAAGCGCCGAGCGAGGGCGACGTGATCGGCGCGGCTGATCGGCTGATCGCGGAAGAACAGGACCTTGTGCTCGACGAGCAGGGCGCGCAGCTCGGCGAACCGGGCTTCGTCGTGCGCCACCTCGGCGAGGTCCACGTCGGTGACTTCGGCACCGATGTGGGCGGTGAGGCGCTGGGCGCGCATGGTTCCGGTGGTCCGGGGGGCGGAGGTGACGGTCATGGTGCTGCCTGGTTTCTCGTTCTCGGAGTTCGGGTTCAGGGGAGGAGGATCGACGATCCGGTGAGAGCTCCGGACTCGAGCTCCTTGTGCGCGCGGGCGGCGTCGGCCAGCGGGTAGGTCTGCCCCACCTGGATCGTGATGCGGCCGGCCGCGATGTGGCCGAACAGCTCGCCCGCGAGGTCGGCCCGCTCGGCGGGGTCGGCGATGTAGTCGGCGAGTCCGGGCCGGGTGACGAACAGCGAGCCCTTGATGGCGAGCTGCATCGGGTCGATCGGCGGGATCGGCCCGGACGACGTCCCGAAGCAGACGAGCAGGCCGCGCTTGGCGAGGCTGTTCAGAGACGCTTCGACGGTGGCCGCGCCGATGCTGTCCAGCACGACGGGGACGCCCGCCCCGCCGGTCAGCTCGCGGACGCGCTGCGCGGTGTCCTCGCGGCGGTAGTAGACGATGTGGTCCACGCCGTTCGCGCGGGCGACCTCGGCCTTCTCCTCGGTGGAGACGGTGCCGATCACGGTCAGGCCCAGCAGCTTCGCCCACTGCGCGACGATGAGCCCGACGCCGCCTGCGGCCGCGTGCAGCAGGATCGTGTCGCCCTCGCGGTACGGGTGGATGCGCCGCATCAGGTACGCCGCGGTGAGGCCGCGCATCGTGCAGGCGGCGGCGGTGGTGAAGTCCACGCCGTCGGGCAGGTGGATCAGGTGCCGGGCCGGGAGCACGAACTCGGTGCTGTACGCGCCGAGGGGGGTGCCGGTGTAGGTGTAGGTCACGCGGTCGCCGGGAGCGAAGTCCTCGACGCCCGGTCCCACCTCCTCCACGACGCCCGACGCCTCGACGCCCATGCCGTTCGGCAGGGGCACCGGGTACAGGCCGGTGCGGTAGTAGATGTCCGCGAAGTTCAGGCCGATGGCGTGGTGCCGCACGCGCACCTCGCCGACACCGGGTGCGCCCACCTCGACGTCGTCGAGCCGCAGCACGTCGGGTCCGCCGGTCTCGTGGAAGCGGATCGCGTTCGCCATGTCGTGGATTCCTCTCGCCGGAGCGGTTCTCGGGATGTGATGCAGATGACAGTACGAGCGAAGTTCGGCGTAAACTGTTCCCTACGGGACGGATGACTATTCACATCGGGACACGGAGGTGATGGTGGTCACAGCCAAGCGACCCCTGGCGCGCTACGCGTCGCTGGCCAACTTCTCCGAGCTCACGCGCACCCTGGGCGCCGACCCGCGCCTGCTGCTCCGCGCGAGCGGGCTGGACCCGAGCGGCGTCACGGTCCAGGACCGCTGGATCCCGGCGGACGCGGTGAACGACCTGCTCGAACGCACCGCGGCGGTCACCGGGCGGGACGACCTGGGGCTGCGCCTCGCGGAGCTTCGGCGGCTGTCGCACCTCGGCCCGCTCAGCCTGGTGCTGCGGGAGGAGCCGGACGTCCGCAGCGCGCTGCAGGTCCTGATCCGGCACGAACGGATGTACAACGAGGCCCTGCACACCCGGTTGTCCGTCGCCGACGGGATCGCCACCGTGCGCGTCGAACTCGACCTCGAGCGCCCCGCACCCGACCGGCAGGCCGTCGACCTCGCCGTCGGCGTGGTGTATGGCGTGCTGCGCGAGCTGCTCGGCCGGGACTGGACTCCCCTGTCGGTGTCCTTCGGCCATCCCCCGCCGGTGCGGGTCGAGACCGCGCGGCGGATGTTCGGCGGCGCCCTGCACTTCGATGCCGACCACAACGGGATCCGGCTTCCCGCGAGCGATCTCGACCGCGCGACCGCGACCTCGGACCCGCAGCTGCGCGAGTACACCCGCAGGCTCCTCGACGGCGGCGACGCCCGCGGACGGGACGCGACGGCCCGCATCCGCGAGCTCGTCGACCTGCTGCTCCCCACCGGGCGGTGTTCCGCCGAGCAGGTCGCGCGCAGCCTCGGGGTGGACCGGCGCACCGTCCACCGGCGGCTCGCGGCCGAGGACACGACCTTCACCGAGGTCGTCGACGACGCCCGCGCCGCGCTGGCCCGACACCTGGTCGCCGGACGCACCTACTCGTTCGCCGAGATCGCCGGCATCCTGGCCTTCTCCAGCCCGTCGAACTTCTCCCGCTGGTTCCGCGGCCGGTTCGACACCACGCCCCGGCAATGGCGCGCCGCCGCGGCGGGCGGCGACCGATGAACGACGTCTCCCAGCAGGTGCACAGACCGCCCGCAGGGTAGCTCCAGCGCGGCGACCGAGGGTTGCTGCCATGACAACCGAGACCGCACCCGACCGCACGGTCGAGACCGGAGCCGCGCTGCCCGGTCGCTCCGGGACCACCCCCGTCCTCGACATCGTGATCCCCGTCTACAACGAGGCCCACACGATCGCGCACTGCGTGGAGACGCTCCGCGAGTACCTCGACGCCGAGCTCGACATCCCGGCGCGGATCACCATCGCCGACAACGCCAGCACGGACGACACCCTGCGCGTGGCGCACTCGCTCGCCGCCGCGATCGACGGCGTGCGCGTCGTGCACCTCGACGCCAAGGGGCGCGGCCGCGCCCTGCGCCGGGTGTGGGCGGATTCCGATGCGCGCGTCCTCGTGTACATGGACGTGGACCTCTCGACCGACCTCAGGGCGCTGCATCCCTTGGTCGCCCCCCTGCTCTCCGGCCACAGCGATCTCGCGATCGGCACCCGCCTCGGACGGGGCGCGAACGTCGTGCGCGGGCCGAAGCGCGAGCTCATCTCCCGCGGCTACAACCTGCTGCTGCACACCACCCTGCGCGTGCGGTTCTCCGACGCGCAGTGCGGCTTCAAGGCCATCCGCACCGACGTCGCCGGCGCGCTGCTGCCCCTGGTCGAGGACGGCGAGTGGTTCTTCGACACCGAGCTGCTGGTGCTCGCCGAGCGCGCCGGCCTGCGGATCCACGAGGTCCCGGTCGATTGGACCGACGACCCCGACAGCCGGGTCGACATCGTCGACACCGTGAAGAAGGACCTCAAGGGCGTGATCCGGGTCGGGCGGGCACTGGGCCGGGGCGCTCTCCCCCTCGACGATGTGCGCCGCGCCCTCGGCCGCGAGGAACCGCAGCTGGCGGGCGTGCCGCGCAACATGGTGGGTCAGCTGGCCCGGTTCGCCGCGGTCGGCGTGGCGAGCACCGTCGCGTACGCGATCCTCTACCTGATGCTGCACCCGCTGATCGGGGCGCAGGGCGCGAACTTCGCGGCCCTGCTGATCACGGCGGTCGGCAACATCGCGGCCAACCGCTCCTTCACCTTCGGTGTGCGGGGCCGGGAGGGCGCGGCGCGGCACCACCTGCAGGGCCTGGCGGTCTTCCTGCTCACGTGGGCGCTCACCTCCGGCAGCCTCACGGTCCTCGCTCGTGTCGCCCCCGATGCCGGGCGCGGCGTGCAGCTCGCCGTGCTCGTGGTGGCGAACCTGGTCGCGACCGTGACGCGGTTCCTGGGCCTGCGCCTGATCTTCCGGTCGGCGACCTCGGCGAAGGCCGGGCTCCAGTGACCAAGAGCCGCGAGCGCATCGCGGTCGCCGTCCTCCTGGTGGGGACGGCGATCGCCTACCTGTGGTCGCTCGGCCGGGCGGGGTGGGCCAACGCCTTCTACTCGGCCGCCGTGCAGGCGGGCACCGTCAGCTGGAAGGCCATGTTCTTCGGCAGCTCGGACGGCGCGAACTCCATCACCGTCGACAAGCCGCCCGCCTCGCTGTGGGTGATGGAACTGTCCACCCGCCTGTTCGGCGTGAACTCCTGGGCGATGCTGGTTCCGCAGGCGCTGCTCGGCGTCGCGTCCGTCGCGCTCCTCTACGCGACGGTGCGCCGCCGCTCCGGCCCCGGCGCCGGCCTCCTCGCCGGCCTCCTGCTCGCCGTCACGCCGGTGGCGGCCATGATGTTCCGGTTCAACAACCCGGACGCCCTGCTCGTGCTGCTCATGATCGCCGCGACCTGGGCGATGCTGCGCGCCGTCGAGGACGGCCGGTGGCGGTGGCTCATCGCGTGCGGCGCCTTCGTGGGCCTGGGCTTCCTCACCAAGCAGCTCGCCGTGATGCTCATCGTGCCAGGGCTGGCGCTGACCTACCTGGTCGCCGGGCCACCGAAACTCGGCAAGCGCGTCGCGCAGCTGTTCGCCGCGGGCGCCGCGATGGTCGTCGCCGCCGGGTGGTGGCTGCTGACCGTCGAGCTGTGGCCCGCCTCGTCCCGGCCGTGGATCGGCGGCTCGCAGAACAACTCGATCCTCGAGCTCACGCTCGGCTACAACGGCCTCGGCCGGCTCAACGGGAACGAGAAGGGCAGCGTCGGGCCGGGCCGTGGCGGCATGGAGATGCCCGCGGGCTTCGAGCTCCCCGCCGGCATGGAGATGCCCGGGCACCGCGGAGGCGGGATGTTCGGCGACGCCGGCGTCCTGCGCATGTTCCAGCCCGAGCAGGCCGGACAGATCGCCTGGCTGCTCCCCGCGGCGTTGATCGCGATCGTCCTGGTGCTCGTCCTGCGCGGTCGTTCCCCGCGCACGGACGGTGATCGCGCCGCCGTGATCGCCTGGGGCGGATGGCTGCTCGTCACAGGGATCACGTTCAGCTTCATGGCGGGCATCTTCCACGCCTACTACACCGTGGCCCTGGCGCCCGCGATCGCGGCGCTGGTCGCGATCGGAGTGGCCGTGGGCTGGCGGGAGCGTGACCGGGCCTGGGTCCGCACGGTCGCGGCCCTCGCCGTCGCCGCGACGGGCGCGACGGCCTGGTACATCCTGGACCAGACACCGGAATGGAATCCGTGGCTGCGCTGGGCGATCGCCGTGGCGGCGGTCGCCTCGACGGTGGCGATCCTCGCGACCCTGCTCCCCGCGGTCGCGCGCACCCGGCGCCTCGCCGGGGCGATCGCCGCGACGGCCCTGTTCACCGCGCTCGCCGGTCAGGTGGCCTTCACCGTCGAGACCATCGCGACGCCGCGGCAGGGCGCCATCGTCTCGGCGGGCCCCTCGAGCGGGCACGGCTTCGGACCGGGCGGGGCCAAGGGCCGGATGGAGCGGCCCATCGGTGTCGGCGGTACGGCCGGCGGCACGCGGCCCGACGGTGCCCGCACCGGTGGGCCGGGCGGGGACGAGCGGGGCGGCGGACCGTCGTTCCTGATGGGCAGTACGGCCGGCCCCGAGGTGACCGCGCTCCTGCTCGCCGACGCGGACCGCTACACGTGGGTCGCGGCGACGATCGGCGCGAACGCCGCGGCGGGCTACCAGCTCGCCACGGAGAAGCCGGTGATGCCCATCGGCGGCTTCAACGGCACCGATCCCTCCCCCACGCTCGCGCAGTTCCAGGACTACGTGCGGGACGGCAGGATCCACTACTTCCTGGCCGAGTCCGGTGGCGGCTTCGGCGGCTTCGGCGGATCCGGGACGGCGGCCGAGATCCGGTCGTGGGTGGAGGCGACTTATCCGTCGCGGACCGTCGACGGGGTCACGGTCTACGACCTCACCGCGCCGAAGGCGTGATCAGTCGCGGCGCCCGGCCCAGCTGTCGGGCCGGGTGCCGTCGACGTCGGTGATCCCGTAGGCGGCGGCGAGCTCCGCGGAGCTGACGGACCGCTGGTTCCATCGATCCCGGCCGGGATCCGCCGCGAGCGCGGCGATCCCGCGGCCGACGAAGCGGGGCGACTCGGAGAATCCGAAGGCCGGCGGCGCGGTGGGTCGGCCCGGACGCTCCGCGAGGGCGGTCCGCCAGTCCTCCTCGGTGACCCCGTAGGCGTCGAGCATCATCTCGGAGCGCAGCCATCCCGGGGTCACTGCGACCGCGGCCGCGCCGTACTCGGCGAGCTCGTGCCCCTGGGAGAAGGCGAGCCTGTTCACCGACGCCTTGGCGAGGTCGTAGAAGACCGAGATCCGGTACGTGTCGGCGTTGAAATCAGCGGTCCCGTCGGTGATCTCCACGAGCGATCCGCCGGGGCGCTCGATGAGGAGCGGTGTCAGGAAGTGGGCGGTCACGATGTGCGTCTCGACGGCGAGGCGGAGCAGGCGCAGCCCGGCATCGAGGTCCTGTCGCCACAGCGGCGTGTTCCACGTCGGCGGCGGCCCCTTGAGCAGCTCGCCGCCCCAGATGTCGTTGACCAGCGCGTCGATCCGCCCGTACTCGGCACGCAGGCGGTCCGCGAGGCGGGAGACCTGCTCGTGATCGAGATGGTCGACCTGTACCGCGACGCCGGTGCCGCCGAGCGCGTCCACGAGCTCGGCCGTCTCCTCGATCGTCTCCCGCCGCGGGTAGTCGGAGGTGATCGACGGGTCGCCGTCGCGGCTGCTGCGGCCGGTGCACACGACGGTCGCGCCCCGTTCCGCGAGGCCTGCGGCGATGCCGCGGCCGGCGCCGCGCGTCGCCCCGGCGACGACCGCCACGCGGCCTCGCAGGTCCTTCCCGACCGGGTCCACCTCTCCTGTCTACCCGCTCGACCGCGCAGCAGGCCGGGAACAGGCGTCAGAAGAGGCGTTCGTCCGGGTCGACGTCGGCGCGGACCTCGATGCCCGTGGCGAGTGCCCCCGCCGGAGGCTCCAGGCCGAGATGGTGCCAGGCGGCCATCGTCGCGACGCGGCCGCGCGGGGTGCGGGCCAGCATGCCGGCGCGCACGAGGAAGGGCTCGCACACCTCCTCGACGGTGCCGGGCTCCTCGCCGACGGCCACGGCCAGCGTCGAGACACCCACGGGCCCACCCCCGAAGCTGCGGATCAGTGCGCCGAGCACGGCGCGGTCGAGGCGGTCGAGGCCGAGCTCGTCGACGTCGTAGACCTTGAGCGCCCCGCGTGCGACGTCGACGGTGACCGTCCCGTCGGCACGGACGTCGGCGAAGTCGCGGACGCGGCGGAGCAGACGGTTGGCGATGCGGGGCGTACCGCGGCTGCGGCTGCCGATCTCCGCGGCGGCCTCCCGGTCGATGGTGATGCCGAGGATCTTCGCGCTGCGCTCGATGACCTGGACCAGATCGGCCGTCTCGTAGAAGTCCATGTGGGCGGTGAAGCCGAACCGGTCGCGCAGCGGGCCCGTGAGCGCGCCGGACCGGGTGGTGGCCCCGACCAGCGTGAACGGCGCCACGTCGAGCGGAATGGAGGTAGCGCCGGGCCCCTTGCCGACCACCACGTCGACCCGGAAGTCCTCCATCGCGAGGTAGAGCATCTCCTCGGCGGGGCGGGCCATGCGGTGGATCTCGTCGATGAACAGCACGTCGCCCTCGACGAGGTTCGACAGCATCGCCGCGAGGTCGCCGGCGCGCTCGAGCGCGGGGCCGGACGTGACCCGCAGCGCCGTACCCAGCTCGCCCGCGATGATCATCGCGAGGCTGGTCTTGCCCAGGCCGGGCGGGCCGGAGAGCAGGATGTGGTCGGGGGTGCCGCCGCGGAGCTTCGCGCCGTGCAGGACCAGCTGCAGCTGCTCGCGGACCTTGGGCTGCCCGATGAACTCGTCGAGCGACTTCGGGCGCAGCGACTCGGTGTCGTCGCCCGTGAGCGCCGCCGGGCCCATGATGCCCTCGGCCTCGTCGAACTCGCTGCCCACCTCGTCGTCGTAGTGCATCTACCCGCGTCCCAGGGACTTCAGGGCGTCGCGCAGCAGTTCGGAGACGGACTTGTCGGGCCCGGCCTCCACGGCCGCGGCGACCGCCGGTTCGGCTTGCTTCGCAGTGAACCCCAGGCCCTCCAGGGCGTCGAGGAGCTGCTGGGAGACGCCGCCCGCCGGCACCGTCGCCCCGGTGGCGCCGCCGCCGTCGGACGGCGCGGCCGAGACCTTGTCCTTGAGCTCGACGTGGATGCGCTCGGCGACCCGCTTGCCGATCCCGGGGATCAGGCACAGCGTCTTGAGGTCGCCCGCCGCGATCGCGGTCTGCATCTGCGCGGGATCGAGGACCGCGATGGCCGCCATGGCGAGCCGGGGCCCCACGCCCTGCACCGTCTGCACCAGGTGGAACAGCTCCTGCTGAGGTCCATCGGTGAAGCCGTAGAGGGTCTGCGAGTCCTCGCGCACGACCATCGACGTGAGCAGGAAGCCCTCGTTGCCCCGGGTGAGCGCACCCGCGGTGTTCGGCGCGACGAGGACCTTGTAGCCCACGCCGCCGCACTCGATCACCACGTGATCCAGACCGATGTGCCGTACCTCGCCGCGCAGCGACGCGATCATCGCACTCCCCCCGTCACCTTCTTCGCCGCGCGGCGCTGCGCCGCGAGCCGTTGCTCGAAGACCTTCTTCTGTTCCGCCGCACGACGTTCCGCCTCGGCCATCCGCGCGATCATCGGCGCCCGCCAACTGTGGCAGACGGCGAGGGCGAGGGCGTCCGCGGCGTCCGCGGGCTCCGGCGCCTTCTGCAGCCCGAGGATCCGGGTGATCATCGCCGTCACCTGGGCCTTGCCCGCGTTGCCGTTGCCCGTGACGGCCGCCTTCACCTCCGACGGGGTGTGGAAGTGCACGTCGATGCCGCGGCGCGCGGCGGCGAGCGCGACGACGCCTCCCGCCTGCGCGGTGCCCATCGCCGTGGAGACGTTGTGCTGCGCGAAGACCCGCTCGACCGCGATCACGTCGGGTTCGTGGGTGTCCATCCAGAACTCCGCCGCGGTCCACACCGCCAGCAGCCGCTCCGCGAGCGGCATCGTCGCGGGCGTGCGGACGACGTCGACGTCGAGCGCCGTGACCTTGCGGCCCGCGCCGGTCTCGACCACCGACAGGCCGCAGCGCGTGAGCCCGGGGTCCACCCCCATCACCCGCATCGCCGTACCTCCGCGCACCGTCGAACAGTCAAACCTTTGTTCGAGAGCATACCCGCCCGCCCGATGCCGGGAGGCAGCGACGCGCCCGCTACTCGCAGATGACGGTGGGCACCGGGTCGTACTTGACGGTGCGGGTGTGTCGGGAGATGACGTTGCCGCTCCGGGCGTCGGTGATCGTGCGGGTGTTGCTGGTGGTGAAGCCGGGCTGCCCGGTGCTGGCGACGCAGTGCGGGCCCTTCGCGAGCCGGATGGTCGACGGCTGCGTCGGCAGGCTGCGGGATCCGGTGCTCGACGACACCTCGCGGGTCTTGGTGCTCCACATCCGCACCGACACCGACGACGAGCCCGCGCTGGATTCGATCACGATGCCGTAGGGGGTGTCGTTGCGGAACTGCAGGTCGATCGCGCCCTCGAAGACGGTGGCCTCGCGCGCCTCGGGGTACCGCGAGATGTAGTAGCTGTGCTCGGTGTGGCCCGCGTCCTCGAGGCCGGCGAAGTAGGCCGCGTTGTACAGCGTGGTGGCGAACTGCGAGATGCCGCCGCCGACGGCTTTGTCGGGGCGGCCGTTGTTGATGATGCCGGACTCGACGTAGCCCTGCGCGGTGCCGCGGGGACCGGTGTAGCCGTTGAGGGAGAAGGTCTCGCCGGGCAGCACCACGGCGCCGTTCACCTGCTGCGCGACGCGGCGGATGTTCACTCCCGAGGCGTCGCTGAAGCCGCCGGTGGAGAACTCGCTGACCACCTCGCGCACGCCGAGTTCCTTGGCCTTCGCGGTCGAGACCTTGGGCTCGACGGCCTTGAACTGCGCGGTCGCGGTGCGGCCCTGGGTGGACTGCTCGGTGACGGCCTTGGTGACGGCGTCGATCGTCGGGTCCCACACGACCTCGCGGCCCGGGACGGCCTCGGTCACCGTCGGGGTGCCGCCCGAGAGGTCGAAGCTCGCGTCCTTGGGCTTGGCGACGGCGGATTCGAGCCGCGTGCCGAGGACTTTCTTCGCGGCCTCCCGGTCGACCTTGGGCGCGAGGTTGCCGGCACCGTCGGGCTGGAAGGACAGGAACGTGCCGATGTCGGCCCCGGAGACGCGGCCGACGGTGCCAGCGGCCACCTGTCCCGCGGCGTCGCGCCGCAGGACGACGTCGGAGGCGACCGCCTGTGCGGCGGCCCCGGTGGCGACGGAGCGCACCACGTCCGCGGAGACGGTGGGCGTCACGGCCTGCGTGGGGACGGTGATGTCGGTGGAGTCGGGCCAGGCGGCGGCGACGGCTTCGGCCGCCTTGCCCAGGTCGATCCTGTCGCCGGCCTTGGGCTCGACGGCCACCGGCTTGCCGCCCCGGTAGATCACGGCGCCGTCGCCGGCCTCCGAGGTCAGGGCGCCGGCGGCCTTCGTGATCGCGGCGTCGAAGACCTGCCGGTTCAGCGTGGACGCGGGGTGCACGTGCCGGTCGCTGACCAGGCCGATCAGGTCGCGCAGCGGCGAGCGCTCGTCGATCGCGCGCTGCACGGTGCCCGGCACGTCCATGGTCAGCCCCAGCTGTGCGGGCTGGAGCCGGACCTCGCCCTTGGCGGTGCGGAGCGTGATCGGCTCCGCGTCCACCCGCTTGGCGGCGCCGTCGAGGCGGTGGGTCGCATCGTCGCGTCCCAGCGCGCCGAACTCCACGCCCACTGCGGTGGCCCCGTGGACGGTCTCGGCACGCCCCGACTCCCAGACGGCGGCACCGCCGGCCCCGAGCAGCAGGGCCGCCACCAGAGCCAGGGCCGGGGCGCGCCGCAGCGCTGTTCGGGTGGAAGTCACAACCTGAGAATATCCTGACGCATTATTACCGCACAGTAGGGGCGATGCGATACGGCAATCTCAGGGCACTCAGTCCTCGTCGAGCTCCGCGAGGACCTCGTCGGAGATGTCGACGTTGGTGTACACGTTCTGCACGTCGTCGCTGTCCTCCAGCGCGTCGACCAGCTTGAACACCTTGCGTGCACCGTCGGCGTCGACGGGGACCTCGACCGACGCGCGGAAGCCGGACTCCGCCGACTCGTAGTCGATGCCGGCCTCCTGCAGGGCGCTGCGGACCGCGACGAGGTCGGTGGGCTCGGAGATGATCTCGAACTGGTCGCCCAGGTCGCTGATCTCCTCGGCGCCCGCGTCGAGCACGGCCATGAGCACGTCGTCCTCGGCCTGGTCGTTCTTGTCCAGGGTGACGATGCCCTTGCGGGTGAACAGGTACGAGACCGAGCCCGGGTCGGCCATGTTGCCGCCGTTGCGGGTCATCGCCACGCGGACCTCACCGGCGGCGCGGTTGCGGTTGTCGGTGAGGCACTCGATCAGCACCGCCACGCCGTTGGGGCCGTAGCCCTCGTACATGATGGTCTGCCAGTCGGCGCCGCCGGCCTCTTCGCCACCGCCGCGCTTGCGGGCCCGCTCGATGTTGTCGTTGGGAACCGAGGTCTTCTTCGCCTTCTGGATGGCGTCGTAGAGCGTGGGGTTGCCGTCGGGATCGCTACCACCGGTCCGGGCGGCGACCTCGATGTTCTTGATCAGCTTGGCGAACAGCTTGCCGCGCTTGGCGTCGATCGCCGCCTTCTTGTGCTTGGTGGTGGCCCATTTGGAATGGCCGCTCATCGATCCCTCGATTCCGTTCGGGTGCGCTGCATCAACCCTGCGAGTTTACGTGAAAGCCTTCTCCAGCTCCGTCAACGCGTCCTCGAGGTGGTGGATGAGGCGCTGCACGTGGGGGACCGACGTCCGGCAGGCGGTGATCCCGAACTCGAGATTCCGGTTGTTCGTGCAGATGGTGATGTTCACCGCCTGGCCCTCCCACGGGATCGACGCCGGGTACACGCCGTCGAGGTGCGCGCCGTTCCAATACATCGCCTCGCGCGGCCCCGGGACGTTCGAGATGACCAGGTTGAACGGCGGACGCGCGACGCCCCGGTACCCGGGCAGCATGCCCGGCGCGAGGCCCGCGATGTTGGCCGCACTCAACGCCAACACCTGCAGCGGGGACAACTCCCCCATCACCTTGCGCGCGGCGCGCACCGAGTCCTGGATCGCGGTGACGCGGGCCGCCGGGTCGGTGAGGTCGGTCGCCAGCGTCGAGATCACCGCGCCGACGGCGTTCGACGAGGACTCGGCGCCCTCCTTGTGCAGCGAGACCGGCACCATCGCCGTCAGCGACCGGTCCGGCAGCTCGTTCAGCTCCAGCAGGTAGGCCCGGAGTGCAGCACCGCACATGGCGAGGACGATGTCGTTGACCGTGGCGCCGGCCTTCTTCCGGACCGCGTCGATCCGGTCCAGGGAGTACGACTGCGCGACGAACCGCCGCGCGCCGCCGATCGGCACGTTGAAGATGGTGTGCGGGGCCTGGAAGGGCGCCTTGTAGTCGTGGTCGCGGATCGACGTGCCCGCGACCTTCATCGAGGCGGGCAGCATGCCCAGCACCTCGCCGGTGAGGCCGCCGATCTGCTTCGCCGCGCTGAGCGGGTTGAACGGCAGGCCCCCCCTCGACGGTGCCGCCGCCGTCTCCGGCTTCCGGCGGCGCCCGAGACCGGGCTGCCATACGACGCGGCCCTCGCGGTCGTCGGGGTCGGGCGAGAGCGCCAGGGTCATGTACCGCAGCGCGGAGACCCCGTCGACCAGCGAGTGGTGGACCTTGGAGTAGACCGCGAAGCGCCCGTCCTCGAGGCCCTCGATGACGTGAACCTCCCACATCGGACGGTGCCGGTCGAGCAGGGTCTCGTGCCACAGCGAGACCTGCTGGAAGAGCTCGCGGATGCGGCCCGGCTGGGGCAGAGCGGAGTGCCGGACGTGGTAGTCGAGGTCGATGGAGTCGACCTCGGACCACCAGGTGTTGCCGAGGATCCCGACGGGGTCGGCGGGCCGGCGACCGAACTTCTCGCTCACGGCGACGTGCGAGCGCATCGTCTCGACCACGGAGCGCACGAAATCGGGTCCCGCGCCCTCGGGCGGCGTGAACAACTGCAGGCCGCCGACGTGCATCGGATGCTCGCGAGACTCCGCCATCAGGAACATCGAATCGGTCACCGGCATGTAGCTCACGACGCCACTCCCCTCTGCGGCGGCGGTGTCATCCCCGCCGGACGATGTCCACGAAGCGACGGTGGATCCGCAGATCGCCCGTGACCTCGGGATGGAAGGATGTGGCCATCGTCACACCCTGTCGAACAGCGACAACCGTACCCGCCGTCGGGCCGGCCTCCGCAGGCACCCTCGCCAGCACCTCGACGCCCTCGCCGACCCGCTCCACCCACGGCGCGCGGATGAAGACCGCGCGCACGGGATCGCCGTCGACGCCCTCGACCGCGAGGTCGGTCTCGAAGGAGTCGACCTGCCTGCCGAAGGCGTTCCGACGCACCGTCATGTCGATGGCGCCGAGGCACCGGGCGTCGGGACGGGTGTCGAGCACCTCCGAGGCCAGCAGGATCATCCCCGCGCACGAGCCGTAGGCCGGGAGCCCGCCGGCGAGCGCCTCGCGGAGCGGGTCGAACAGGTCGAAGACGCCGAGCAGCCGGCTGATGGTGGTCGACTCCCCACCGGGGATGACGATGCCGTCCACGGCGGCGAGGTCCGCCGCCGTCCGCACCGTCGTCGTGGCGGCTCCCGCCGCCTCGAGCGCGTGGCGGTGCTCGCGCACGTCACCCTGGAGAGCGAGGACTCCGATCCGTACGGTCACGGGGAGCCAGCCTAAACGGCGGCGCGGTCACGCCCGGAAGCGGTGCAGGCCCTCCTGAATGACGACGGCGACGAGCGTGCCGTCCTGGGCGAAGATTCGGCCCGCAGTGAGGGCGCGCCCACCGCCCGCGGACGGGGATGTCTGGTCGTAGAGCAGCCACTCGTCGGCGCGGAAGGGCCGCAGGAACCACATGGCGTGGTCGAGGGAGGCGACCTGGGTGTCGACGCCCGGGTGCGCAACCCGCGCGGAGCCGAGCAACGTCATGTCGCTCATGTACGCCAGGGCGCTGACGTGGATGTTCAGGTCGTCGGGCAGGCGCTTGATATGCCGGAACCAGACCTGCTGGTGCACCGCCCGGCCGACGTATGGGACCGTCTCGTCCTGCGGCACGATCCGGATGTCCCAGTCGCTCCACTCCTCGAACAGCCCGAGGCTCTCGCGGGTGGCGTTGGGGTCCTCCCGCGGGCTCAGCACCGACTCGGGGTCCTGCGTCGGCGGCATCTCGTCGGCGTGCTCGATGCCCTCCTGCCCCGGCAGCTGGAAGGAGGCCGACATGGAGAAGATCGCCTCGCCGTTCTGGACGCCGTTGACGCGGCGCGTGCAGAAGGACCGGCCGTCGCGAATGCGATCCACGAGGAACACCGTGTCGGCGTCCGGGTTGCCGGGGCGCAGGAAGTAGCCGTGCAGCGAGTGCACCTGCATGGCGTCCGGGACGGTCTCGATCGCCGACCGCAGGGCCTGGCCGGCCACCTGGCCGCCGAACGTCCGGACCAGCACCGACGGTGCGTGAATGCCGCGGAAGATGTCGCGGTCGATCTGCTCGAGACTCAGCAGCGCTTCGATGTCAGCCACGAGGGATGACTCTACTCAGGTCACCAGTCCGGATCGGTCGGTTCCGTGGTGGCGTCCACCACGATCACCGTGACGTTGTCGCGGCCGCCGGCGTTGAGCGCCGCGGCGACGAGTTGGTCGGCGCACTCGTCGATCGGCACGTCGCTCTCGAGGATCTGCCGGATCTCGTCGTCCGTGAGCTCGCCGTTGAGGCCGTCGGAGCACACGAGCAGCTTCTCGTGCGGCTGGGCCGGCACGATCCAGAAGTCCGCGTCGGGCTCCATGCCGGCACCCAGCGCGCGGGTGATCACGTTGCGGCGCGGGTCGACGCGGGCCTGCTCGGGGCTGAGGAAGCCGCCGTTGATGAGCTCCTGGACCTGCGAGTGGTCGACCGTGAGCTGCTCGAAGTAGCCCTCCGCGAGCCGGTACGTGCGCGAGTCGCCGATGTTGACCACCAGCCAGTGCGGCACGCCCTCGTAGGTGGTGAGCAGGACGCCGGTCACCGTGGTGCCCGCACGCTTGCCGGTCTCCGAGTCGATGGCCTCGATCGCGGCGTGCGCGTCACGCAGCCGGTCGACGACCTGCTCCATCACGACCTGAGCGTCGGCCGGCTCGGGGCCGAAGACCTCGGCCAGCGCCTCGAGCGCGGCCGCAGAGGCCACCTCGCCGGCGTCGTGGCCGCCCATGCCGTCGGCGAGCAGGAACATGCCGGGGCCGGTGAGCGCACCGTCCTCGTTGGTCAGGCGCACCCGACCGGGATTGCTGATGGCGACCCACTTCATGGAGACGCCGCCCTGCACCCCGTAGACGATCTCGGAGCGCGCCTCCCCCGCTTCTGCCGTCATCCGCCGAACACCTTGAAACTGCGCTGACCCATGTGCACGACGCTGCCCTTCTCCACGGCGTACCTGACTCCCTTGGTGAGCTCGGTCCACGAGTCGCCGAGGGCGATCGCGGATCCGTTGGTCGAGCCCACGTCCTCCACCCACAGTTCACCGCGGGTGATGCCGAACAGCAAGTGGGTCTTCGACACCGAGGCGGTGTCGTCGACCAGCACGTGCTTGGTGACCTTCGCCGGGTCCGCGCTGGGCGGGACGACCGGCTCGCGGCCGATGATGCCGTCACCGCGGACGTCGACCGAGTGGCCGTCGTCGAAGCGCAGGACGATCGGCGCCCCGCCCGCGGGGGCGGGCGCCGCCGGACGCGGCTGCTGGGGCTGGCCCTGCTGCGGCTGCCCCTGGAGCGGCTGACCGCCCTGGGGCGCGACCGGCCGGCCGGCGGGCGGGCCGACGGGCGGCTGGCCCTGCACCGGCCCGCGCGGCTGACCGCTGGGACCGGTGGGCCCGCTGGGCCCGCTGGGGCGCGGGGCGAACTGCTGGGGCGGCTGCGGCTGCGAGGCCTGCGCCGGCGGGGGCGCGAAGGCCGCGGCGGGCGGCAGGCCCGTCGTGGGCTCGTCGCCCTCGGTGGGCGGCGGGCCGAAGCGCGGCGGGATCGGGCGCAGGCCCGGCACGTCGTCCGGGAGCGGCGGGAGCGACGGCGGCTGCAGCCGCTCGCGCGGCTCCCCGGTCTCGACGACCTCGGTGGCCGCGCCGGCGGCGACCGCGTCGACGCGGGTCTCCTCCGGCAGCGGGGTCGGGATGCGCTGCAGGGTGTTGTCGGAATCGCCGGTCACGAGGCCGCCGAGCGGGCCCGACGGTGCGGGTGCCTGCGCGCGGGCCGGGATCGCGACGTCGGCGTCGTCGACCACGGTCGACGTGGAGGCCTTCTCGTGGACACCGCGGCGGCCACCGTCGGCGAGGATCGACCAGGCCGGGAGGTATACGAGCGGCGCCAGGACGTTGAAGACGACCGAGCGGATCGCGGACGACGGGAAGCCGATCGGGCGGTGGGAGTTCGCGTCGACCACCCTGAGGCCCGCGAGCAGCTTGCCGGGGCTGGCGCC
Organism: Tsukamurella sp. M9C; assembly: GCF_020169415.1. Lineage (GTDB taxonomy): Bacteria > Actinomycetota > Actinomycetes > Mycobacteriales > Mycobacteriaceae > Tsukamurella. The sequence continues at coordinate 20,710 of NZ_JAIULG010000002.1, read as the reverse complement.
GTAGACGCCGTGCAGCACGATCGACGCGATGATCGCGACCGCGGCCCCGACGCCGAGGAACACCCAGCCGAGCTCGAGCCCGGCCACGACGTTGACGATCAGGGCGATGGCGACCACCGCCGATGCGAGACACAGGTCCGCGATGTACGCGAGCACGCGCAACACGTTGGGCGCGGCCTCCACCTGCGACCCGCCCAGGGACGTCTGGGCCCCGTACCCCCGGGTGGCCCTGGCCGTTGCTTGGTCTGACATCCTCCGCCTCACTGCTTCCACTTCGATCCCGCGTCTGCCCGACACGCGCATCTCGACGCTAGCGCGAATCGTCGGACACCGGCGGGCGACATGCCGTTACCAGCCGCGTTCCGCCAGGCGATGCGGCTGCGGGATGTCGTCGACGTTGATCCCGACCATCGCCTCGCCCAGCCCACGGGAGACCTCGGCGAGCTTGCCGGGGTCGTCGTAGAAGGTCGTGGCGGCGACGATCGCCTTGGCGCGCTGCTCCGGGTTGCCCGACTTGAAGATGCCGGAGCCGACGAAGACGCCCTCGGCGCCCAGCTGCATCATCATCGCCGCGTCCGCCGGGGTGGCGATACCGCCCGCGGTGAACAGGGTGACGGGCAGCTTGCCGTTCTTGGCGACCTCGACGACCAGGTCGTACGGGGCCTGCAGTTCCTTGGCCGCGACGTACAGCTCGTCCTCGGGCAGCGAGGTCAGGCGGCGGATCTCGTCGCGGATCTTGCGCATGTGCGTGGTCGCGTTCGAGACGTCGCCGGTGCCGGCCTCGCCCTTGCTGCGGATCATCGCCGCGCCCTCGGTGATGCGGCGCAGCGCCTCACCCAGGTTGGTCGCGCCGCAGACGAAGGGCACCGTGAAGGCGAACTTGTCGATGTGGTTGGCGTAGTCGGCCGGGGTCAGGACCTCGGACTCGTCGATGTAGTCCACGCCGAGGGCCTGCAGGATCTGCGCCTCGACGAAGTGGCCGATGCGGGCCTTCGCCATGACCGGGATGCTGACGGCCTCGATGATGCCGTCGATCATGTCCGGATCGGACATGCGGCTGACACCGCCCTGCGCGCGGATGTCGGCGGGCACGCGCTCGAGCGCCATGACCGCGACCGCACCGGCGTCCTCGGCGATCTTCGCCTGCTCGGGGGTCACCACGTCCATGATCACGCCGCCCTTGAGCATCTCGGCCATGCCGCGCTTGACGCGTGCGGTGCCGGTGACGGGTGCGGTCTGGGGATCAGTGGTCACTGATGGGTCTCCTCGTAGCTGGGACATGTGGGGCTCCAGTATTCCCGATGACGGTGCGCGCTTCCCAGCCCGGGTCGCCGGGGCGCGCTCACCCGGACAGTGCAGACGACATGCACTTCACGACATCGTCGATACAGTGGCGGCATGTGTAGGCATCCACGCAGGGCTACGCCGCGTCCATGAGCATCACCGTCGGCGTACTTCCATTCCTCATCGACACGGATCTTCAAGTCGGACCGGGCTTCGCGCCCGAGGCCGTCGAGGACTTCGTGAACCGCTGGTCCCTGGCGCCGTCGCCGGACGGCGAGGACGAGTACCTCACTGCGGACGACATCGCGCACGGGGCGCTCCCTCGGATCAGCGCATCAACCGAGGAGTTCGTGATCCACGGTCCGGTCGCTGACGAAGTCGACATGGCGATCGACTGGATGTTCACCGTCGGGGGCACCTTCATCGACCACTCCGGCCGATTCATCTCGATCGATGCTGGGTGGCTGGAACTCGAGGACCCGCACGCCTTCGAGCTGTTCGTCGTCACAGACGCGGCAACCGCACGTGACGCCTTCGCCGCTCCTGACTGCCCTCCGGGGATCTGGGACATCCGGGACGGCTGGCAGACGGTGCCTGTGATCGTGCGCCGGCCGGTGTCTGACTGGTCTCCCGAGGTCAGTTGGAACGGATGGCGCGTGATGCTCCACGACCACGAGATCGAGGTGCAGACGGTGCCGGACCACGCCTTCTGGGGAATCCCGGTCCGTGATGTGGTGCCCGGCTACACCTATTGGGCGGAGAACTGGGCGGTGCGCGACACCGACGGTGTGCTCACGGCCGCGCACCGCGACGGCCGTGTCGTCACCGTCGAAGCCGGGGCAGGCGGCCCGGTCGTCCGATCGGAATAGGACGTCGTCGGGATCTCCCGTTTCGCGTGAGCGCATCAGGCTTCTATGCCGGGCCTGTACTCGACCAGATCACGCGCTCCTCGAGGCGAGAGTTCATCGTCGTCACGACGAAAAGCGGGTTCGCATCGAAGAAGCACTCGTAGGTCGCGGTAGCACCCTCCGAACGGAGCGTCGCGCGGTATCCCCGCGGCGTGCGGTCGGCCGGCATGTACCCACCGACACTCCTGCTCAGCCGCTGCCCCTGGTACCACAGGGACTCTCCCGCGTCGCAGATGACGAATCGAGAGCCGTTCCCTCCCTTCTCCGGGTCCGGATCCGTGACTGCGCGGTAGACGACGGTGCCACGCGATTCGCAGTTCGGGCCGTCGACGAATCCGGACCGTGTCAGCGTCGAAGCGATCGATTCGGGCGTTGGGGTGCTCGATGACGTTCCGCTTGCTTTGTCGGCGACATCGGGGCGCCCGCCTTCGTGCCATCCGGCAAGATGGCCGACGACTCCCGCAAGCATGGCCATCACTGCCGCCAGCGCCACCATCGTCAGGCGGTCGACACGCGGCGTGTGGATTCGCAAGTCCCACAGCGCGAGCCCGATCGTGGCGACCGGACCCACGAAGGTCACTAGCAGCCAGACGACTAACGGGTCGAACTCATGCCCGGTCACCGCCGTCTTGGTGAGCGCCTCCACGAGTCCGAACGCGCCCGTCGCAAGGATGCACACCGATGCCAGCGACGGATGGGCCTCGCCGAGACGGAACTGGTACGCCGCGCCCAATCTGGCTGCGTTGATCACGGCCCCCAACCAGAGTGGCAGCCCCAGCAGCAGAAGTAGTGACACGGGGCCGAGGGCGGAGGCGACGACAGGCACCGTTACGAGTGCCACCAGTGCCACGAAGGCGATCAGTGGTCCCCCGAGATTGCGCATCAACCAGAAGGGATCGACCGACGCGCGCCCGCGCGGAAGGAAGAACGACGCACAGCTGCACAGCAGGACGATGCAAGCAGCGATAAGCGCGACCTTGACGACGCCCATCACTGCGGCCTGGAAGAGCCTGTCGACTCCGATCGACGAAGAGTTCCAGTACCACGACGAGAGGGCGGCCGCGAGGCTCCCAACCACCGCCGCCGTCGTCCTCAACCGACTCGGCGTCGGCCCGTAGCGCGGCGCCATCGGACCGAACGCCCAGTTCCAACCGGTAGTGAATTGCCTTCTCAGCAACGTCGCATCCCCCGATGTGATCGAACTGCGGCCCCCACGCCGCTGCACGTAGCCTAGGCGGATGCCCCGGTCGCCGGGTCCGCGGGCTGGCGAAAGCCGCTGCCGACTATGAATCCGTGTCCACCGCGGACAGGGTTTCATAGGCGGTCAACCGCTCAACAGTCGAACATCGCGTCCAACACCATCGGCCTCACCACTGACCGGGGGTCAGCGGGTCCAGACGGAGCGGGCGGGCTCCGACGAGACGGCGCGGCCGTCGCCGCGGGTGATCACGAGGCCACCGGAGCTCACGGTGTAGATCGTGTCGTCCTTGTCCTTGCCCTTCGCATCGCGATTGACGGCGCGGAAGACGCCGGCACCGTTTCCGGTCGCGGTGAGCGTGATACCGCTGTTATCCCCGGAGATCTGCGCGCCGCGGTAGGTGAACTCACCGGCGGAACCGCAGATCACGACCCGGGAGCCGCCGCCGTTCGCCTTCGACGTGAGCAGCGCCAGCTGCAGCGTCTCACCGCCCGCGCACCGCGCCGGGCTCCCGACGAAGCCGTAGGCGTCCGTGCCCGGGACCGTCGGCGCCGAGGCGGTTTCCGAGGCGCCCGTCGGCGCCGCCGACGTGGCTTGCGCAGACGTCTCCGCTGGCGCGGTAGTGCCCGACGGGACAGGCGTGCCCGTCGGATCGGCCGACGCGGAGTCCCCACCCCGGCCGAACGCCAGGTAGCCGACCACCAGGAGCGCGATCACCAGCACCGCCACCAGGGCCGCCAACGCCCACACGCGGCCGTTGCGCGCCGGAGCCGTCCCGGCGCCCACGCCCCCGACGGCCGTCGACGCAGGCACCGGCGTCCCCGCGAGCCCCTGGGCCGGCACGGGAGGCGCGGCGTGCGTGTACGCCGAGGGCGGAGTGGGCGGCGGGGTCGGCCGGATCACGGTGGGCCCGGCCCCCACGTGCGGTGTCGGCGCCGGCGCCGAAGACGGGGCGGTCAGCGCAGCCCGGAATGCCCGAGCTAAGGCGGCGTTGTCGGGGAACCGGTCGCGCGGCTGCTTCGCCAGCGCCCGCTCGAAGACGCGGGCCAGCCCGGGCGGGATGCCGGCCACCCGCGCAGCCGGGTCCGGCACGGGCGCCTGCAGGTGCGCCATCAGAACCGAGCTGGGCGAGCCGGGGCCGTACGGCGGTGTGCCGGTGAGCAGCTCGAACGCCGCGCAGGCCAGCGAGTACTCGTCGGCCCGGTTGTCCAGGGGATTGCCCTCGATCACCTCGGGCGCGAGGTAGGCCATGGTCCCGACGGCCACGCCGGTCGCCGTGAGCGAGCTGGCCTCGTCGCTGGCCTTGGCGATCCCGAAGTCCGCCAGCTTCACCCCGACGGGCCGGCCCGGCCGCACGGGCGCGAGCAGGATGTTGCCCGGCTTGACGTCGCGGTGCGTCAGACGGCGTTCGCTCCACGCCCAGTCCAAGGCGCTCCCGACCTGCTCGATCACGTCGGCGACCATCGCGGGCGGCAGCGGGCCGCGCGTCCGCAGGTACTGGGCCGCGTCCTCGCCCTCGACGTACTCCATGGCGAGCCACAGCCGGCCCTCGTACTCGCCGCGGTCGTGGATCGTGACGATGTTCGGGTGCCGCAGGCCGGCCAGGATGTCGGCCTCGCGGAGGAAGCGCGTCGCGAAGCTCGGGTCGTCGCCGAGCTGCGGCCCGAGCAGCTTCAGCGCGTCCTGCCGCGGCAGCCGCGGGTGCTCGACGAGGAAGACCTCGCCCATGCCGCCCGCACCGAGGCGGCGTACCACCCGGTATCCGGAGATCTCCTTCGGTTGCATCGCGCCTCCCTACTCGATCACGGCCGGCTCGCCCGGCGCCTTCCCGGACGCGAACGCGCTCCGCACATCGGGGATCAGGTCGGCGAGCGCCGCGGGGTAGACGGGGTCCGCGAGCACCCGGATCTCGTCGGGGGTGCACCAGCGCATCTCGTCGAGCGTCCGGCGTTCCAGGTCCGTCCAGCCCGACGGTGCCGGGTCGAACCGCTCGCACTCGACGGCGAAGAAGTACTCGACGGAGTCGATCACCTCGCCGTCGAAGGAGAAGACCGCCTCCCGGCGGTAGAGCGGGCCGACGAACGCCGACGGCGCGAGCACGCGGCCCGTCTCCTCCCGCAGTTCGCGGGCGGCCGCGGCGCGTAGGTCCTCACCGCGCTCGACTCCCCCGCCGACGGTGAACCACCAGTGGCCCGCGGGCCGCGTTCCCTCCGGGACGGGCTCGTGGCCACGGACGACGAGCACGGCACCGTCGGGGTCCACGACGATGACCCGGGCCGAGACGCGCCGCTCGTCGTTCACGGCGAGCAGCGCCGCCGGGAGGATGCCGCCCCGGTCGACGATGTCGAAGTACTGCGGCATCGGCGCGGTGCCGCCCAGGTACAGCCAGCGCACGAACCGGCGGCCGCGCAGGGCGCGGGTGTCGCGGACGGCGTCGTTGTGGAACCGGCGCGCCATCGTCACGCGGGTGTCGGCGTCGGCGATCTCCGCGACGAGCGAGCGCGGCAGGGTCTCGATGTCGATCGCACCGATGGCTCCGGAGAGCCGGTTCTCCATCGGCATCCGGTCCTCGGGGGCGGCGTTCTCGGCGCGGTCGGCGGCGGCGCGGAGCATCTGCCCCTGCTCGGGCGGCAGCGTGGCGGCGACCGCGCGGGCGACGGCGGACCGTCGGGCGAGGGCGGCGTCGAGCGCGGCGAGCGAGAGGTCGACCCGCACGTGCAGCCGGTCCAGACGGTGCGCCGTCTGGTAGGCCAGGGCCGCGACGATCAGCACGGCCATCACGATCAGGCCGATGACGAGCACGGTGGTGGCGGTGAGATTCAGCACTGCGGCCCCCTTCAGTCGTCGATCGACACGACCACGCCGGGTACGGCGACGGTCTCGTACACGCGGATGACCTGCTCGGCGACGACGGACCAGTCGTAGCGCCACACCACCTCGGAGGCGTGGGTGACCAGCTCGGCGCGGCGGAAGTCGTCGTCGAGCAGCTCGACGATCGCGCGGCCGAGGGCGGCACCGTCGCCGACCGGGAACAGGCGGCCGGCCTCGCCCCCGTCGAGGACGCGCTCGAAGGCGTTGAGGTCGCTCGCGACGACGGCGGTGCCGGCGGCCATCGCCTCGACGAGGACGATGCCGAAGCTCTCGCCCCCGAGGTTGGGCGCGACGTAGACGTCGGCGGAACGCAGCGCGGCGGCCTTCTCCTCGTCGGTGACGGCGCCCATGAGCCGCAGGTGCTTCGCGTACGGGCCGGCGTCGCGCAGGAGCTTCTCCGAGTCGCCCCGGCCGATGACGAGTACCTCGACGTCGGGCTGGGCCGCGACGATCGCGGGCAGCGCCTCGAGGAAGACGGCCATGCCCTTGCGCGACTCGTCGTACCTGCCGAGGAAGAGCACCGTCTTACCCGGTCGCGGGTAGCCGGGCAGCGGATCGCCGTCGGCGAAGGCGCGCACGTCGACGCCGTTGGGGATCTCGATGGCGTCGGATCCGAGCGATTCCATCTGCCAGCGACGGGCCAGCTCGGAGACCGCGATCTTGCCGCGGATCTTCTCGTGCGACGGGCGCAGCACGCTCTGGAAGACCGAGAGCACCAGCGACTTCTCGGTCGACGTGTGGAAGGTGGCGACGATGGGACCGTCGGCGATCGCCAGCGCGAGCATGCCGAGGCTCGGCGCGTTCGGCTCGTGCACGTGGAGCACCTCGAACCCACCCTTGCGGATCCACTTCCGCAGCCGACCGAAGGCCTTGGGCCCGAAGGAGAGCCGGGAGACGGAGCCGTTGTACGGGATCGCGACGGCCTTGCCCGAGGAGACGGCGAAGTCGGGTAGCACCGTCTCCTTCGAGGACGGGGTGAGCACCGAGACCTCGTGGCCGCGCTCGATGAGCACCCGGGCCAGGTCCACGACGTGCGCCTGCACCCCGCCCGCGACGTCGAAGGAGTACGGGCAGATCATCCCGATCCGCATCAGCGCACCTCGGGACCCTCGCCGAGGATCCGGTCGCGCCGCGCCTGCGACCAGTCGGACTCCCACAGGGGCTGCAGCATGTGCCAGTCCGCGGGATGCTCGGCGATGTTGCGCTCGAAGGCGTGCGCGAGCTGCTGCGTCGCATCCTCGATGCCGCCGGAGACGTCGATCGGAGCCTCGGACCGGAAACCCCAGGCGTCGCCCTCGAACCAGCAGTGCACCGGCAACAGCGGCGCGCCGGTGTCGATCGCGAGCTTCGCGGGGCCCGCGGGCATCCGGGTGCGCTCGCCGAAGAACGTGACGGGGACGCCGTGCCGCGTGAGGTCGCGCTCGGCCAGCAGGCAGATCGGGCGGCCCTCGCGCAGCCGCTGCGCGAGCGCGGGCATGGGCGGCTGCTCGCCGCCGGACAGGGGGAAGATCTCGAAGCCGAGGGACTCGCGGTACTCCACGAACCGCCGGAACAGCGATTCCGGCTTGAGCCGCTCGGCGACGGTGGCGAACCGGCCGTACTTCTGCGCCAGCCACACTCCCGCCATGTCCCAGTTCCCGCTGTGCGGCAGGGCCAGCACCGCGCCGGTACCGGCGGCCATCGCGTCGTGCAGGCTGGGCGTGTCGACGTACTCGTCGAGCCGCGCGCCGAGCTCGACCAGGTCCATCGAAGGCAACCGGAAGGACTCCCGCCAGTACCGCGCGTAGGACCGCGAGGACTCCTCGATCAGGCTCTGCGGCACCGCGTCCGGGGTGGTGCCGAGCACACGCGCGAGGTTCTTGCGCAGCTGGGTGTTGTCGCCGCGCGCGCCGATCCGCCCGCCCACGTCGTCGATGAGGAACTTGGCGGCGAACTCCGGCATCCGTTTGGCCACGGCCCAGCCGGTGCGGTAGGCGAGGTCGGCGGCCTCCTCGCGCGGATCGATCACGCCTGGTCCTCCTCGTGCTGCGCTGCCGCCTGCGGCAGCGGCAGCAGGTCGGTGGCGCCGGGCGAGCGGCGCACGGTCAGGGCCCGCTGGAGGACGGTGACGATGCTGGTCACGGCGAGCAGCCACATCGCGACGTGGATCGCCCACCAGAGCCCCAGGCCGGTGAAACCGGCGCCCACGAGCACGATGATGAGGCGCTCCGGGCGCTCGATCCAGCCACCGTCACCCTTGAGGCCCGAGGCCTCGGCCCGCGCCTTGGCGTAGCTGATCACCTGCGAGGTGACCAGGCAGATCAGGGTGGCGATCAGCAGGTTGTAGCGGTTGTCCTCGGTGAACACGGCCCACCAGGCCAGGCCGGCGAAGATGGCACCGTCGGCCACGCGGTCGCAGGTGGCGTCGAGCCAGGCCCCGAACCGGGTGCCGCCGCCCCGCACCCTGGCCATGGCACCGTCGAGCATGTCGAACATCACGAAGAACCAGATGATCAACGTGCCGACGAACAGATGGTCCGTCGGGAAGAGCCACAGGGCCGCGGTCACGGAGCAGGCGGTGCCGAAGAGCGTCACGGCGTCCGGCGTCAACCCGGTCCGGATCAGCACTTTCGCGATCGGGTGGGTGACCTTGGAGACCGCCTCACGACTGAAGATCGACGACACTGCTAGACCTCCTCCCAGGCCTTCGCCATCAGCGCCCGGGTCTGTCCGAGGAGCTGCGGCATCACCTTAGTGCCCGAGAGCACCGTGATGTAGTTCGCATCGCCGGGCCACCGCGGCACGATGTGCTGGTGCAGGTGCTCGGCGATCGAACCGCCGCCCGACCGGCCCAGGTTGAAGCCCACGTTGAACGCCGCCGGCCGCGAGATCCGCTTGATCACGCGGATGGTCTTCTGGGTGAGCTTGATCAGCTCGAAGGCCTCGTCGTCGGTGAGGTCCTCCAGCTCCGCGACCTGCCGGTACGGCACCACCATGCAGTGGCCCGGGTTGTAGGGGAACAGGTTGAGCACCACGTAGCAGTGCTCGCCCCGGGCCACGATCAGCCCGTCCTCGTCGGCCAGCTTGGGGATCTCGAGGAAGGCCGTGCTGCCCTCCGGGACGGGAGGGGAATCGACGAGGTAGCGCATCCGGTACGGCGTCCAGAGCCGCTCGATGCTCTCGTCACCGTCGCCGACCCCGAAGTCGGTGTGCGCGCCGCGCGCGTCGCCGTCCGTGGCGTCCGTCATCGATTCCTCTCCCCCTGTCGTCCCTGCGGTCCCGGTCAGGCGATGCCGACGGTGGCCTCCGCCGGGCCCAGCAGCTCGGCGGTCGGGGACTCGTTGCGGCGCGAGTGGACCCAGTGGACGATCCGCTGCACGGCGTCGTCGACCGACACCTGGTTGACCTGGGTGCCGTCGCGGAACCGGAAGCTGACCGCGCCGGCGTCGCGGTCGGTCTCGCCCGCGAGCAGCATGAAGGGCACCTTCTGCGTGGTGTGGTTGCGGATCTTCTTCTGCATCCGGTCGTCGCTGTGATCGACCTCGGCGCGGATCCCGTGCTTCTTGAGTTCGCGGATCACCGTCTCGAGGTGGTCCCCGAACTGCTCGGCGACCGGGATGCCGACCACCTGCTGGGGCGCCAGCCACGCGGGGAAGGCGCCGGCGTAGTGCTCGGTGAGCACGCCGAAGAAGCGCTCAATCGAACCGAACAGCGCGCGGTGGATCATCACGGGGCGCTGCTTGGTGCCGTCGGGCGCGGTGTACTCGAGCTCGAACCGCTCGGGCAGGTTGAAGTCCAGCTGGATGGTGGACATCTGCCAGGTGCGGCCGAGGGCGTCCTTCGCCTGGACGGAGATCTTCGGGCCGTAGAAGGCGGCGCCGCCCGGGTCCGGCACCAGATCGAGCCCCGAGGCCTCGGCGACCTGCTGGAGCGTCTGGGTGGCCTCCTCCCACACGTCGTCGGAGCCGACGTACTTCTGCGGGTCCTTCGTCGACAGCTCGAGGTAGAAGTCGTCGAGGCCGTAGTCCTTGAGCAGCGAGAGCACGAACTCGAGGGTCGTGGTCAGCTCCTCGTGCATCTGCTCCTTGGTGCAGTAGATGTGGGCATCGTCCTGCGTCATGCCGCGCACGCGGGTCAGGCCGTGGATCACGCCGGACTTCTCGTACCGGTACACGGAGCCGAACTCGAAGAGCCGCAGCGGAAGCTCGCGGTACGAGCGGCCGCGGGCATCGAAGATCAGGTTGTGCATCGGGCAGTTCATCGGCTTGACGTAGTAGTCCTGGCCGGGCTTGGTGACGTTGCCCTCGTCGTCGTACTCGGCGTCGAGGTGCATGGCCGGGAACATCCCGTCCTTGTACCAATCCAGGTGGCCAGAGACCTCGTAGAGCGTGCTCTTGGTCAGGTGCGGGGTGTTGACGAAGTCGTAGCCGGCGTCGATGTGCCGCTGCCGCGAGTACTCCTCCAGCTCCTTGCGGATGATGCCGCCCTTGGGATGGAAGACCGGCAGGCCGGAGCCCAGCTCGTCCGGGAAGCTGAACAGGTCCAGCTCGGCGCCGAGCTTGCGGTGGTCGCGCTTCTCCGCCTCGGCGAGCAGCTCGAGGTACTCGTCCATCGCCTCGGGCGACTCCCACGCGGTGCCGTAGACGCGCTGCAGGTCCGCGTTGTTCTGGTCGCCGCGCCAGTACGCCGCGGAGCTGCGGGTCAGCTTGACCGCGGGAATGTACTTGGTGGTGGGCACGTGCGGGCCGCGGCACAGGTCGCCCCAGATCAGCTCGCCGGTGCGGGGATTGAGGTTGTCGTAGGCGGTGAGCTCGGCGCCGCCGACCTCCATGACCTCGCTGTCGTCGGCCGCGCCCTTGTCGTCGATGAGCTCGAGCTTGTAGGGCTCACCTCCCAGCTCGGCGCGGGCCTCGTCCTTGCTCGCGTAGACGCGGCGGCTGAACTTCTGCCCCGCCTTGATGATCTGCTTCATCTTCTTCTCGAGGCTCTTGAGGTCCTCGGGAGTGAAGGGCTCGGCGACGTCGAAGTCGTAGTAGAAGCCGTCCTTGATCGGCGGGCCGATGCCCAGTTTGGTGCCGGGGAAACCGTCCTGCACGGCCTGCGCGAGGACGTGCGCCGCCGAGTGGCGGATCACGCTGCGTCCGTCCTCCGTGTTCGCCGCGACGGCTTCGACCTCGGTGTCGGTCTCGGGGATCCAGCTCAGGTCCTTGAGGGTGCCGTCCGTGGTCTTGACGACGACGACGGCCTCGGGGCCCTTGTTCGGCAGGTCCAGATCGCGCATGGCTGCCCCGGCGGCGATTCCTGCCGGGACGACGAAGGTGGTGCTCACAGTGCTCCTAGTCATGTAGCGGGCGGCATACCTGGCCGCACGCGGTTGTCAGTGGATCCGATCCTATCGGTCACCGCGCGTGCCGCTCGCCGGAGGCGACGCTCAGGCGAGCCTCGTCCGCCGCTCGTCCGGCGTCTGCCGAGGGCAGCTGAGGCACTTCGCCATGCCGGGGCACAGGTAGAGCAGGCAGCACGAGCCCCGTCGCACGACGGTGCCGCGCCCGGGCACCTCCTCGAACCGCGCTGGTGGGGCCTCGGGACCGCACGCGCGCAGCAGCCCGTCGGCGACGGTCCTCGGATCCGCCGTATCGAGCGATGCGGAGGCGATCGAGTCGGTCGCGATGGCCCAGAGGGACCGCTGCGAGGCGCCCGACTCGCGCGCGATCTCGGGGATCAGGCGGCGGCAGGCGCGCGCGAGACCGCCGCCGGGGTCGTCCGACGGTGCCGTCTCCCTCACCTCGGGCCAGCCTCCGGCCCCGGACCGGACGACCGCCGCCCCGGCGTCCCGGCCGGCGACGGCCACGCGGGCGAGCGCTCCCGACAGGGCGTACCAGTACAGGACTCCGGCGACGCGGTCGTCGGGGGCGGCGACCGAACGCCGGAGGTCCGCGATCACCCGAAGATCGGGCTGGCGAGCCAGGGCCAGTGGATGCCGAACCAGCCGCCGATCATCGCGGCCGCGCCCAGCAGCCACACGGTGGCCAGCACGATGAGGCAGGTGCCGACCCCGAAGGCGCCCTTGACGACGATGTTCTGCCGAGAGAGCCACGCGGCGAAGCGGTCGTAGCGTTCGCGGGCGAAGCGCAGAAGCCGGTGCGCCCACTCGAATTCCGTGGCGAGGATGCCGAGCCCGGCGAAGACGATCAGCCAGCCCGGCCCCGGATACGGGATCGCGATGATGCCCGCGATGAGCACGACGCCGCCGACGACGCCGACGCAGATCCGCCAGGCGAGCGAGCCGTGCCGGGACGCCTTGATCCGTGCGCGCCACGCGCGCGGACCGCTCCGCGGCAACTCCTTCTGCTGGTCATGCATGGTTCCACGGTACCGGCGTCAGCCGGCGACCTCCTCGAGCAGCGGGAGCGCGACGGCGTCCGCGATCGCGGGCGCGACGGCCTGCAGCTCGGCGTCGAGGATCTGCACCGCGACGCCGAAGGCCTTGGCCACGGCGCCGGTATCGCGAGACCCGGTCTCGGTGACGCGGATCCGATCACGGTCCGCGGGCTCGAGGTATCCGGGCGGAGCGCCGGTGCGGGCGCCCGCGAGCGCGATCAGTGCGTCGCGCAGGCCGTCGAGGGCGAGCGCAGCTGCCGGTCCGTCGCCGCGGAGCAGCGCCGCGCGGGTGCGCAGCGCGGCGAGCCAGGCGGGTCCGACCAGGTCCGGGTGGCCCGACGGTGCCGTCGCCTGCGGCCCGGCGGGCCCGAAGACCTGATGGAAGGGCTCGCCCGGCCGGGGGCCGAACCGCGCAGCCGGCACGACCGCGATCCGCGCCGTCAGAAGGTCGGGAAGCAAATAGACGGTGCCGCCCGGATCCGCGGTGTGGTGGATCGCGCCGAAGTCGCGGTACATCAGCTCGGTCCATCGTTCGCGGAGGTCGGCTATCGCGACATCCGCTGCGGCGGCGAACATCAGGTCGATGCCGGTGAACGCGTCGAGTGCTCCTGCCGCCGCGGCGCCGACCACGGCCCCGGCATGAACGCCCTCCGTCGCCTCGGCGGCGGCGATGAGGCGGTTGCCGACATCCTGTCGTTGCATCGCAGTGAACATGACGTTCACGATAACGGGTCGATCGGAACGTCGCGAAACAGTGGAGGACAGCTCGCACATCCACTTGTGCGGATCGGATCTTTAGCGTGCCTAGATTGCCATTCATCGCGCTTGCGCTCGTCATTCACGGCGACCCCAATCGGTTACGAATACATCGATTGAGCAGCGGCCTTTGATCGCAAAGGAGTGGAACGGGTTCTGTTAGAACTCATTGGATTTCGCTACTGCGTAGTAGCCAGAATCGCTTTGAACGAATAGCTTCGAAAGCTATTGGGAAACCGTGGAAATACTGATAACTTCAGAACTCCCAGGAGATGCACAGGCGCCGCTTCAGGCACTCGCACCGAGCGCAGACGCCTCTATTTTCTGCTGGGTCCACATCCCTACCGACCGGCGCGCTCGATCGAGCGTGCCGAACCTTCATGAACCGGAGGTCCTCCCATGTCCCCTACCTCACCCAAGCACGCCCGGAAGACGGTGCGCCGCAGCGCCGTTGCCGCCACCGCCGTCGCGGCCGCCGCAACACTGACCGTCGCCACCCCGGCGACTGCGAACGCGGCACCGACCGGCATCCCGCAGGTCGACGCGATCCTCGGCGCCGCCCCCCTCCTCCCCGGCGGCATTCCGCTGGTGACGATCCCGATCGTCGCGCCGCAGATCAACCAGGGCGTCGCCGCCTGGAACCAGATCCCCGTTCTCAGCGGCCTGATTCCGGTGAGCAACACGTCGGGCCCGATCGTCTCGACCGCTCAGGTGCCGGGCGCGCCGGCCGGTTGGGTCGGCCTCGGCCAGCAGGACACCTTCACCGTCGGTGCTCCGCTGGGCCTCGGAGGCCTGTCCAGCACCACCTACGGCCTCGTCGGTCTCGGCCCCGGGCTCGGAGTCGGCAGCGTCGGCGGCAACATCACCAACATCAACGGCCCGCTGGGCAGCTCGCTGGGCCTGAACACCTCGCTCAGCGCGATCACCGCGGGCGGTCTCACCACGTGGACCCCGTCGCTCGGGCTCAACGCCACCGCGCCCCTGGGCCTCGGTGCGGCGAGCGCGACGATCGTGCCGGTGAAGGTGACCTACGGTGCCAACACGTTCATCGTGGGCCTCCCGGCGATCAACCTCGGCCTGACCACCCCTCTGGGCGGCGGCAACCTCGTCCTGAACCTCGGCAGCATCGGTTTCCAGAACGGCCAGCTCGTTCTCGTGACCCCGAGCCTCTCGGGCGCGATCACCACGCCGCTCGGCGGCGGCACCGTCGGCGTGACGCCCGGCACGATCACCGTCGGAACCGGCGGCCTCACCGTCGACGCTCCGGACGTGACGGCCGGCGTGAACGTCGGCAATGTCGTCACGGCAGGGCTCAACGTCAACGGTGGCGGCGGCAGCATCACCCCGGCCGGCGTCTCGGTGACCGGTCCGTCGGGAACCGGCACCGTCTCGACGCCGGTCGGCGGCGGCACCGTCACGGCCAGTACGGGCAGCGCCTCCGCAGGCGCGAACGGCGTCTCGGTGACCGGCCCCGCCGCGAGCGGCTCGGTCACGACCCCCGTCGCCAGCGGCGAGGCCTCGGTCTCGACGGGGTCGGCAACCGTTGCGCCCAACGGCAACACCACGGTGACCGGCCCGAAGGCCGAGGCCGAGGTCACCACGCCGGTCGGCAGCGCGAGCGGCCACGTCGAGACCGGCAGCGCGTCGGTGAGCCCGAGCACCGGGTCGGCTTCGGTGACCGGCCCGTCGGGCGGTGTCGAGACGACCACGGCCGCGGGCACCCACGGCGTCGAGGCCGACACCGGCTCGGCTACCGCCAGCTCCAGCGGCGTCAGCGTCACCGACACCCCCTCGGTGGACGTGCACTGATACCGGCATGACGACCGCGCGGCGGCCGGGGCGTTCACGCCCCGGCCGCCGTCGGCGTACCTTTCGACCATGAGCACCGACTGGCGAGAGCGCACCGTCGAGCAGATCCGCGGCCTGATCCTGGAGGCCGAGCCGGACGCCGTCGAGGAAGTGAAGTGGCGCAAGCCGTCCAATCCCGATGGCGTGCCGACGTTCTCGCTCGGCGGCCTGCTCTGCACGGCGGAGACCTACAAGGACAAGGTCAAGGTGACCTTCGCCAAGGGCGCCTCGATCGACGATCCCGACCGGCTGTTCAACGCGAGCCTCACGGCCGGCACCCGCCGAGCCATCGACATCACGGAGTCCGACGTGCTCGACGAGACAGCCTTCCGCGACCTCGTCACCCGCGCGGCGGCGCTGAACCGACCCTGACCCGCGGGCCGGTGCGCCGCTACGACTTCTGGATCTCCTCGGCGAGCATGACAATGATGCCGCTCGGTCCGCGGACGTACGTGAGCTTGTAGATGTCTTCGTAGACGCCGACGCCGCGCAGCGGGTGACAGCCGTGCTTGGCCGCGATCGCCAGGGCCTCTTCCAGATCGTCGACGGAGAACGCGACACGGTGCATGCCGATCTCGTTGGGCAGCGTCGGCTCCGTCTCGATCGCGTCGGGGTGGATGTACTCGAACAGCTCGATCCGCCCCTGGCCGTCCGGGGTCTGCAGCATCGCGATCTTGGCGTGGTTCCCGTCGAGGCCTACGGCGGTGTCCGTCCACTCTCCGCTGACCGTCTGCCTGCCGATCACCGTGAGTCCCAGATCGGTGAAGAACGCGATCGTCGCTTCCAAGTCGCGCACCGCGATCGCGACGTTCTCGAGTTTGATGGCCATGGTTCCGAGGCTATCGATCGTCGGCGCCCACCGCAGGTGACATGGCAAGCTCACCAGGATGGATGTCGAGCACCGACTCAGCGGGTCGCGGACTGCGCTCGTCATCGTCGACGTCCAGGGCGCTTTCCCTCGGATCGCCTACGCCGCGGACGGCGTCCTCACTCGCCTTGCTTCCGTACTCGCGAGGGCCCGCGCGGGCGGTGCACACGTCGTCTTCACGCGCCAGCGGTTCGGCGACCGCATCCCGGACATCGTCCCGGCAGTCGCCCCCACCGACGGCGAGGTGGTCATCACCAAGGATTCGCCGGACGCCTTCGGCGGGACGGGCCTGCCCGAGATTCTTGCGGCTGCGGACATCACGTGCGTCGTGATCGCCGGGTTCGCGACAGAGGCGTGCGTCGACTCGACTACGAGGAGCGCGCTGTCCAGGGGCCTCGACGTTGTCCTCGTATCGGACTGCCACACGACGACGATCGACCGTGGAATGGATCCGGTAGAGGCACCGGATGTGATCGCGCACTACAACGCGACCTTCGCCCGTCTCGACTACCCCGGCCGCTCGATCGTCGTCGTCCCCGCCGAGCGGATCCGCTTCACCTCGTAGTGCGGTTCACCGCAGGGTGCGGATGACGCTCGTCGCGGTGGCCGTCGCCACCGTCGTTCCCTTGGCGTCGACGAGATGTCCTTCGAGGAAAGCGATCTCCCGTCCCCTCTTCACGACCCGCCCGTGGCCGACGAACGTGCCGGGCAGTGCCGGCGCCAGGTACTGCACCGTCAGGGACACCGTCGGCGCGAACTGATCCGGCTCCAGCGTCGCGACCAGGGCCGGCCCCAGGGTGTCGTCGAGCATCGCGGCGACGAAGCCTCCCTGGATCGACCCCACCGGGTTGGTGAAGCGCTCGTCGAGCGCGAACCCGATCTCCAATGTCCCCTCGTCCGGATCGACCGCCCGGAACGTCCACCCCATGAGCGCCGCCGCCGGTGACGGCGGGGTCTTTCCGTTGATCGCGTCCCAGAGAATGCCCTGTCGGTCGAATGTCATGCGGTCACCGTCTCACGACGGTACGACATCATTGCTCCCGGCAATGATCAATCCCGGGGCGGTGCGGCAGCAATATCGCCCCGAAGCCCGTCCGCTCCAGCCACCATGGCCCGGGGTCACGATATATTCTCTTTAAAGTTTCACGGCCAATGGCGACAGTAGGAGGCGGGTGTGGCCCCGATGAACAACATCCCCACGCGTGGGCGTCCTAAGCGGCGCCAGCTGCCCGACGAGGTGGCCAGCTACGTACGCGAGCAGATAATGTCCGGCATCATGCGCCCTGGCGACTTCCTCCGGATGGAACCGATCGCGGAGGCCGTCGGGGTCTCCATCACGCCGGTGCGCGAGGGGTTGCTGACACTGCGCAGCGAGGGATTCGTCACCCTGGTTCCGCGCCGAGGCTTCCAGGTGGCGAAGTTCACCCGGCAGGACGTTCGGGACCTGTTCTGGGCACAGAGCCGCCTGGCGGGAGAACTCGCCGCCCGCACCGCGAAGAAGGCGACCCCCGAGCTCGTGGACAGACTCAGGGAGATCAACGCCGCGACAATGGAAGCCGCGGCCGCCGGTGACACTGAGCGGGTGGCCGATCTGGGCCACTCCTTCCACCGGGAGATCAACGTGGCAGCGGACTCCGACCGGCTCGCACGAGTCCTCGCCGGGGTGGTCAATCACCTGCCCAACCAGTTCTACGCCTCCATCGAGGCGCACGTCGAGGCTGCTCGTGCGCAACACCTTGAACTACTCGACGCTTTAGAGGCACGGGATGCCAAGAGCGCGCGCAAGGTCATGGAGGCGCACCTCGTGGACAGCGCCGACCACGTGATCGCGATGCTCGAGAAGGCCGGGCTCTGGGCGGAAGTAGCTCCCGAGTGATCCGGCCCCACGGCTGCCCGGGCTCGTCGCCGTCGTAGCCGTCCACATCCATCCGGGCGCCCTGCAGCTCGACGTTGAAGAAGGAGCTCGCACGGCCCGGGTTCGCGGATGGACACGTGCAGTCCGGAGTGATCACCGGCGCGACGACCCGGCACTACCGCCCCGTGCGGGCAAGGAATTCGACCACGACTTCACGACGGGATTAGGCACACAACTCTCGTCGGTGGGGTCACAAGCGGGTCACGCTCCGCCCGAAAACGAAAAAACCGCCTGTCACCAGGCGGTTTCTCGGTGGTCCTAGCTGGGATCGAAACGTACAGTACAGGTCGCGGGCACATCGACCCGACCAGGGCGAGTAGGCGGTCTAACTGCATATTTGCGGCGTTCTCCCCGGCAACCCGATGGTCAGGTATTGACAGGTTGCCGCCACTCCAGGTGAAGACATCGAACCATTTCAGGCCCGCGTTTGCGTCGACTGGGACGACGATCTCAGCGCCGGGCCTACCGTTGAGTTCGATGAACCACGCCGTCATCGCCGCGATGAGCGGGGAGGAGCGGTTGTAATCCGCGGCGACGCGGATCTGCCGGCCGGTCGCCAGTCGTATCACCAACTCCTGCATAGAAGTTCCGCGGACCCAACCTACCGGATCAGGACGGCGATCACCGTCCACGTCCACAGCCCCCAAGTCCAGACAGGTACTTGTGTCGCTGCACGCGGACACCGGCGGATCCGGATACCCCGGATCCGCAACTGCAGACGACGACACCACCTCCGTCCCCGCAGCGTGACCTACCTCGGCACACCCCGGCACCAGACAGGCACCGACACAGCCGCAACAGCTACTACCGCGTCACGAAGAACCGACCCACACCGCTTCATGCCGAACCGACCTCATTATCCTCGTAACGCCAGCACTGTGGGCGCTGGCTCTTGTTCGCTCTAGGTGGCATTGGCTGTCCGACGTGCATCTCGTTAACGCTCGCTTTGAGGTTAGCTACGAACGGAATGACCCTCTGATCCTCATCGCCATCAGCGCGGGCCGCCGAGGGGCCGGAGAGTCGTTCAGCGGCCCGGAAGCCCCTCGGAATACAGGGCGTGAAGCCCGTCGTAGGACTAGCGCTCAGCCGTGTGTACTCGCGACGAGACACACCTGAGACTATTCTTGCAAACCGTCCAGAGTTCGCAAGAGCTCGCGTCGATACTTGGCCTGCATCATCAAGGGATAATCTGAGTGGTTGCGAACTCATTCGGGAGGGTGCGTAGTGCACTTATGAGTCCGCTACCCAGTATTCAGCCGTCGTCGACAGACACGATCTCGCTGCATTCACCCCCGCTCGAACGGCGGCGCACCCAGATCTCTTGAGTCTTCAAGCCAGTCTTCGGGTAGAGCAACCGAATCGAAGGCGCCGCCGAAGAGTGACACGAGGTATGCCACCAACCCCGCGGGTTCATAGTCGATCGCAGACAATTCCGTGAACACCACCGGCCACTTGTTCGGGTCGGCGTCGGTCACCCGCCAAAACCCTGTTTGAGTACCGCTCGCGCCACCCCAGGCCAGATACTGGTCGGATTCCGTGCCGACGGCAGCACGTCCATCGGGAGCGCCTGAGAGATTTACCGATTCAGGTCCGCGATTTGCAATCCGATGGAGGATTTCCACCAGATCATGCTGCGCCCCAGACTCTTCAATCCACTCAGGTCCGTTGACTGTCAGGTCACCCCAGAATGTTCCGGGCCCGTAGGTGCTAATCAATTCCTTGTAGTCGTCTGGGAGCTTTCCGATTCGAGCTTCGACCTCGTCCCAGCGGACAATCTCAGCCGGCTCAATCGGGGGAGGGACTAGCCGTGTCAGTTGAGTGATATCCATTGATTCTCCTAGGGGATGTTCTCGATCGGGTCATCGATGTCAAGACCACCGCCGCGGGCTGTAACTTCGATGCTGGTTGGCGCCGAGTCCTCGCCATTGCCATAGATCGGGGTAACTGAATACTTTACTGGAATCTCAAAATCAACTATCTCACGGACATCGTCCTCGTGCTGCCGCATCCTCTTGTTCGCTGTTTCGGTGATCGTGAATATGTTACGTCCGTCGTCACCCATACCTCCAAGTTGCGCCGCGTGTGCGTGGCCTCGCTGCAGTTCGCCCTTGGTCCATGCTTTGGCTGGGTCCCAACCAGGGGGAAGTACCGTACGCTTCGCCGCGGTCCCTTGTTTCACCATATCCTTGGTTACGAGCGCCTCGATGCCGGTCGCAGCTCGTCCGTTGAGGGCCTTGTACGTGACGTACCCGCCGTCGGCCCAGGTGACTGTTCGGTTTCCGTGTGCGTCAACGATGTCACTCACAACGTTCGGGTATTTCGGATCTCCGACGAGAGTTTTCGGCAGGGGGTAGCCGTTCAAAGGTCCGGGTGCGCCAGACCGATCATCCTCTCCGTCACCGTCTCCCGCGACGTCAACGTCTGCGTTGCCGCCGCCACTGTCTCCTGGGGTGCCGTCCCCGCCGTCTCCGGTGCTGGCGGTGATGTCGAGGCCGGGTTTGCCGGGTGTGGTGGTGAAGGGTTTGTAGGTTTCGCTGGGCTGGGGTTCGGTGGGGTTGGTGGTTTCGCTGGGTGGTGTGGATCCGGTTTCGAGGGGGTTGTTGTGTCCGGGGATTCGGATGCTCTCGCCGGGTTGGTCAGGGTTGGGGACGGTATTGGGGTTGGTGGAGGGTGCGGGGATGGGTCGGACTGGTGTGCCCTTG